>JAGVLE010000003.1 GCA_020049895.1 Alphaproteobacteria bacterium
CTGAGGAGGGAAGAGCTTTCGGAAGAATAGGTGTGGGAGTGCTGGCCTTGCTTCCCCCATCATCAGAGAAATGATACGAACGATTCATACCATCAGGCATAGAACTAAAAGAAAGAACAGAAAGTTCATCTTCAGCCTCCGGGTCTGAGGAGGGAAGAGCTCTCGGAAGAATAGGTGTGGGAGTGGTAGCCTTGCTTGAAGCACCATCATCATAATTTGGATTATGATCAAGGAAATCAAAAGAAATTTCAGAAATTTCGTCTTCATCTTTTTTGTCTGAACTTAACTCATCTTCAGGGAAATGATACGTAGGACTCATACCATCAGGCATAGAACTAAAAGAAAGAATAGAACGCTCATCTTCAGCCTCCCGGTCTGAAGAGAAATCTTCGAAAAAAATAAAGTCAGTTGCTTCTTGAGCTTTCTCAGTAGTCTGTTTTTGATTTATCAGAATCCATGATGAGTTTAAAAGACCTAAGCTTCTCTCTTTATCCGTCGAAGGGATTTTTTCTTGCGATAACAAAGGATTGAGCATAAAGGAACGGGGGATAAGAGAAGAATCATATTTACTAAACCCAACGGTAGAAACTGGGTAAAGGTCAGCATAAGCGAAGGTTTTACGATCTCGTATTCCTTTGGATGAACGTAAGCGTGGTCTTATTTTAAGAAGTATTGGAACAGCAGATTTTTTCTGGCTTTTTTTAAAATCTACAGGATTAAAATATTTTGCTTCAAAAGCTAAGGATCCCAAGGTAGTTCCTTGCAATTCATAAGACATGTTTTCCCCAGAAGATCGAAAACTTATTTGCCCAGGGTCTGAGAGGATTCCGGTTTTCATTTTTGATTGTTGAGGAAGACTTGAGGTTTTTAAATCACCTTCTTCCAAAGAGGATTGAAAATCTACAGCTGCCACAACCCTGTTTTTGACGTCTGATTGCTGAAAATTTCCAACAGAGGATGCGAGAGAGAAAGAAGAAGGATCCATCAAAGCATTTTGATAGTTCCTTTGAGGAATGCTTATAGAGTCATTGTTTGTATAGACCACAGAGGCAGGTAAACTTACTAGATAAGCAGATGAATTGACGTAAGGACCTTGCTGTCCCCAAGCCCCGCGTGGGGTTGTATCGATAAAAGATGTGTTGGAGAGGTTAGTAAACGTCCTCAAATTTTGGAATAAATTTGACGATAGGTGTGCTTGATCTCTCGAAGAGTTTTTTCTTTCAAAGAGATGAAGAGGGGATGGAGTTTGTTGAAGGGTGAGGGATAAACTGTAGTGCTGAGGAATTACTTTTACGTTTGTTGAAAGACCTTTCAAAAGAGCAGGTGTTGTTTTATCAGAGTGTTCTCCCCATGCCCAAAAAAGCTGAGGGTTTTCTCCTGCAGGTTCAGTCGTGCTTACTAAAAACACTCCGCAAATACCATAAATTACTGTTTTTATTAAAAAGCTACTCTTTATTACCAAAATAAACACCAAAGCTAACAAATACAAAAATAATTATTTATAGAATAGCACGGTGTTTATTAAATAAAGATTAAGCTTTATAAAATGCAGGCATAATTCGTTATGTCTACATAGGATATATCTTAAGAGGATAAGAGGTTCAGAAGGTCGCGGGACAGGTTAAGTTTTTGTCGTAACATATTGATTTTATTGGATGGTTGGTTTTGATGCAGTTTTCATAAATCTCCCCGGGCGTAAGCCCGTGGGAGTTTATAAAGCTTTTTTTTAAGAGCGCCCTTGGAGAGACCCTTGTCGGGACGTTCTTTGTAAAAAAGGTGAGCCTCCCTTTTTATTTTGAGAGAAATTCTTAGGCTGAGACGTGTTGTTTTCTCTGCTTGGGCCTTCTTTATTCCAAGGCTTTTTTGCAGCAAAATTAGAGCGTCCGCCTTCAGAAGCAGGGCCTTCTTTATGCCAAGACTTCTTCGCACCAAAACTGGATCGTCCGCCTTCAGATGCGGGGCCTTCTTTATGCCAAGACTTCTTCGCACCAAAACTGGATCGTCCGCCTTCAGATGCGGGGCCTTCTTTGTGCCAAGGCTTCTTCGCAGCAAAATTAGAGCGTCCACCTTCAGAAGCAGGGCCTTCTTTATGCCAAGGCTTCTTCGCAGCAAAATTAGAGCGTCCACCTTCAGAAGCAGGGCCCTCTTTGTGCCAAGGCTTCTTTGCGGAAAAATTAGAGCGTCCACCTTCAGAAGCGGGGCCTTCTTTGTGCCAAGGCTTCTTTGCGGCAAAATTAGATCGTCCGCCTTCAGAAGCAGGACCTTCCTTATGCCAAGGCTTCTTCGCAGCAAAATTAGATCGTCCGCCTTCAGATGCGGGGCCTTCTTTATGCCAAGGCTTCTTTGGCGCAAAATTGGATCGTCCGCCTTCAGAAGCAGGGCCTTCTTTATGCCAAGGCTTCTTTTGAGAGGATTGGTACTTCTTGCCCTCTCCGGCTTGTCTGGTTCTGCCCATTGATTTGGATGAAATCGATGATTGTGCGCCAGGGTTCAGCAGGCGTTCAATAGCTCTCCAGCGAGAGCCATCTTCTGGCCCAACAAAAGACAAAGCTTTCCCGACAGCACCAGCTCGTCCTGTTCTTCCAATACGGTGAACATAATCTTCAGGACAGACAGGTAAATCATAGTTAATAACGAGATTAATGTGAGGAACATCCAGGCCACGCGCGGCAATGTCTGTGGCTACCATAATGCGAGAGTGTTCAAGTCGAAAATCTCGCATTATGCGTGTGCGCTTACTTTGTTGTAAGTCCCCGTGGATGGCTCCCACGCTGTGATTATATTTTGTAAGCTTAAGAGCAAGGTCCTTAGCGCCGCGTTTGGTTTTAACGAAAATAAGGACAGAGCCCTCATGCTCTTTGAGCTGCCTAAGCAAAGCTGGCATCTTTTCTCCGGTCTCTGTACGCACTACATCCTGAGTAATTTTAGGGGCGTCTTGAGGTGCTGAAGTAATTGTAATGCGCGTTGGATTATCCAAGTATTGCGCTGCAATTTTTTCCGCTACGTGAGACAGAGTGGCTGAAAACATAAGAGTTTGCCGCTCTGGAGAGAGTGCTTTGCAGATCTGATTTAACGGTTGAATAAAGCCCATGTCTAACATGCGATCTACTTCATCGAGAACGAGAAAATTTGTATGGTTAAGGTTCAAACTTCTTCTCTCAAGGTGATCGCAAATTCGCCCAGGTGTTCCAATCACAAGATTAGGATTTCCCTTGAGCTGCGAGAACTGCCTTACAATGGGTTCTCCCCCAATCAATAGGACAGCAGAAATTTCTTTTGAACGGCCAGACAGCCTTTCTAGGACTTCCTTGACCTGATGCGCAATTTCACGCGTTGGAAGAAGGACGAGAGCCTTATGCTGAGGGTTCTTCATAAGATGGCTGATCAGGGGCGCCAAATAGGCAATGGTTTTTCCCGAACCTGTTTGGGAAGAGGCAAGAACGTCCTTGCCCTCCATAGCCACAGGAATAGCCTGTGCCTGAACAGGGGTAGGAAGAGAGAGCTCGAGAGCTGCAAGTTTTTCTGTCAAAAAGGCAGGAAGATTTAAGGACGAAAACGTAGTCATTGTTGAATCACTTTCTGTTGATAGTCTATCATCTCATCTCTCCACACGAGGGATGAGCGCTGATCTATGAACATAAAAGAACTGATTCAGCATTACTGTGGGGAGTATATAGATGTTTTTGTATGTTGTAAACAATTCTAAAAAATATTTTTAAATTTATATTAAGTTATTATAAAATAAAAAATATTTCTGAATCTCCTCCTGCTCTAAAATCAGCACTCCCCAATTGACACAACTCTGATTATCTCTCATCTTCTGATGAAAGAGGGAGAAAATTTTCAATGGATTGGGACAAGTTACGCGTTTTTCATACGGCAGCAAACGCGGGGAGCTTTACAAGGGCGAGTGAAGTTTTGAATATTAGCCAGTCGGCCATTAGCCGTCAGGTGAGTATTCTTGAACAGACACTTGGGGCGGCTCTTTTTGTACGTGTTCCTCGAGGGCTTGTCTTAACAGGGGCGGGACAAGATTTATATACAACTGTAAACGGCGTCTTTGCCAAGCTTGAGATGACACAAGCCATCATTGCAGAACTTAAAAGTCAGCCACGCGGACATTTGCAAGTTGCCACGTCTCTTACGTTTGGCTCTTTATGGCTTGCTCCACGTCTTCAAGGCTTTCTCGATCAATACCCGGACATTCGTTTGACATTACTTTTGAAAGAAGAAGGTGCCGAGCTTAATATGCGCAAGGTAGATATTGGAATGACAACAACCATCCCATCTGTGGGGGGGATTATCCATCATACATTGCTTTCTTATACCCCCCAGCTATATGCGAGCCGAACTTATCTTGATACTCATGGTGTTCCCCAAGCTCCAGAAGACCTTGACCAGCATCGTCTTATTGTGTTTGGGAAGGAAATGCCTCATCTCTATAGTAATTTAGAGTGGAGCCTTACAATAGGAGCCCAAAAGCCCCGCACGCCCTATTTAGTGATTAATAATTATCAGGCTATCTTTGAGGCTGTACGTGCAGGGTTTGGAATCGCAGCTCTTCCCCATTATGTTGTTGGAAATGCTCCCGATATTATCCCTGTTTTGCCGCATAGTGTAGGTCCTGAGGTATCCCTTTATTTTGTTTATCTCCCCCATTTAGAGGGGCTTAAGCGGATAGATGTTTTTATGACCTATCTCTTCAAAAAGGTGAAGGAAGAAGGGTTTTAGGGGGGCCTTACTCTGCGCTTTCTACAAAGCTGCCCATGACCATTTTTAGGCCAGAATGGTCAAAATCAATTTCAAGCTTACTTCCCTCTATAGTGACGATATAGCCATAACCGAATTTCATATGGAATACGCGCTGTTTCACGTGAAATGTTTTTGAGATAGAGGAAGGCTGTGGCGTGTGTATGTCTGGAAGCTGGCGGCGAGGAGGAGGAGAAAAAGAATGCCTTTTTCCTACAGTAAATCTTTCCACATGTTGAGACGAGAGCTCATCAATAAAGCGTGAGGGAATGCCGGATTGCCATTGATTGTGAACCCGCCTGTTGGCAGCAAAGGTAATGATAGCGCGTTCGCGTGCTCGTGTAAGGCCTACGTAAGCTAAGCGTCTTTCTTCTTCGAGTCCTGCCTCTCCTGATTCTCCCAGAGAGCGTTGGTGGGGAAAGAGACCTTCCTCCCAGCCGGTCAGGAAAACGGTATTAAATTCAAGACCTTTTGCACTGTGAAGAGTCATAATACTCACCATCTCAGCGCTGGTATTGGTGATGTTTTCCATAACTAAACTGACATGATCAAGAAACGTAGGGAGACTCTCAAATTCCTCTAAAGCGTTCACAAATTCTTTAAGGTTTTCTAAGCGTCCTGGGGCTTCTGGAGATTTATCAACTTGCCACATTGCGGTATAGCCTGACTCATCTAAAATAATGCGAGCCAGCTCTCCGTGAGGGGTGGTGGTAAGTTGGCTGCGCCACCGTCCAATGTCATGCAAAAGCGTGTGGAGGGCTGTTTTTGCCTTCCCACGGATTTCATCGGTTTCTATTAAGCGCAAGGCTGCTTCAGGAAGGGATACTTGTTCACACCGAGCATATTGATGCAGAATTTGTAATGTACTTGTCCCAATGCCGCGTTTGGGGGTGTTCATGATACGCTCAAAGGCAAGGCTGTCTTGAGGTTGTACCACAATACGCATGTATGCAAGGGCATCGCGAACTTCGAGGCGTTCATAAAACCGAAAGCCGCCAATAACACGGTAGGGAATACCAAGGGTTAAGAAACGCTCTTCAAATTCACGGGTTTGAAACCCTGCACGCACAAGGATAGCCATTTGGTTTAGAGATTGACTCTGACGGTGGAGGTCTTCTACTTTTTCCCCAACCAGTCGAGCTTCTTCCTCTCCATCCCACACCCCTTGGATATGGACTTTTTCCCCGCCCGTTTTTTCGGTCCACAGTGTTTTTCCAAACCGTCCAGCGTTTTGAGAAATCAAGGAAGATGCTGCCCCAAGGATATGGGCATTTGAGCGGTAGTTTTGTTCAAGCCGAACAATGACGGCTCCAGGAAAATCCTTTTCAAACCTTAAAATATTACCAACTTCGGCTCCACGCCATCCATAAATGGATTGATCGTCATCCCCAACGCAGCAAATATTCCCTGTTCCTTGAGCGAGCAAGCGCAACCATAGATACTGGGCGACGTTGGTGTCTTGATACTCATCTACCAAAATATAGCGAAATTGAGTGGTATACTGGGCCAGGACATCTGAATGGTCCATGAAAAGCTTGAGGCAAAGAAGAATAAGATCCCCAAAGTCCGCTGCATTGAGGATGCGAAGGCGATCCTGATAAAATTCATAAAGCCGAAGGATGATCTTTTCGAAATCAGAGGTAGGCGTAATTTTAGAAGGGGTAAGACCTCGATCTTTCCATCGGCTGATCACAGAGGCTACGATGCGGGGGGCGAATTTCTTCTCATCTAAGGATTCTGCCTTGACGAGTTGTTTAATGAGACGGAGTTGGTCGTCTGTATCAAGAATGGTAAAAGAGCTTTGAAGACCAACCAGTTCGGCATGTTTCCTTAAAATGCGGACACAAATAGAGTGGAATGTTCCCAACCATAGACCTTCGGCAGATCCTTCGATCAGCTTGGCCACCCTTTCTTTCATTTCAAAAGCTGCTTTGTTTGTAAATGTTACAGACAAGACTTGAGAGGGCCAGGCTTTATGACTTAATAAAAGGGAAGCTAGGCGGGTTGTTAGCACGCGTGTCTTTCCCGTTCCAGCGCCTGCAAGAACAAGGAGGGGGCCCTCCGTAATCTCAACAGCTTGTCGTTGGGCAGGATTCAGGGAACTTGCTTCATCTATATAGCGACGACTAGAGATAATTTGAGGGCTGGAAGACATATTTTGGTGAGGTTGAGTATTCATCTTATGGCTTATAGCACGGAGAGAGTCTTTTTCAAACATTGCGCTATGAGGGACGAGAATAAAAAAACAGAAGTGTAGAATATCTTGGAATCTTCAGGGTTTATTAAGTAATTCTTTGTTAAGTTATTTAAAATGAACAGGAAAGAAAAAATTATGCTCAATCAAAAATTCTCAATCAAAAATTCTCAATCAAAAATTCTTCTAGCGCTACTCTGCATAGAATTTATTGTCTCTTCTCCATCCTTTGCGATGAAAGGAGCTCCCTGTGCTCGTGAAGTTTCTACAGAGTGGTACGAGTGCTTAAATGAATGTAAGCTAGCAGATCACGCGTGTGATAAGAAATGCGATCATGCGATGGACACACGTTTATTAGAGTGCCGACAGAGAGGAGCTGAGGGATTAGGTAGAGAGAAAAAGGTTCATAAGCAAAAAGAGCTAAGAGACAGAACATAATAATATGTCCTTGCTGAAAGAATAGGAATTAGGTATCGTTTTATTCTTAATAACTTAGGGAATAAAAAATGAAAAAAATCTACCTGACACTTTTATCAATTACGAGCCTAACCCTTTCTTCAAATGCTTTTGCTGAAGAGACTGCATCCGCTTCAGGTTTTACGTCCGCTCAAACAGAGGAAGTGAAAAAAATTGTAGGAGACTATATTTCCCAAAACCCTGAAGTCATCACGGAAGCCCTTCAAGCAGCTAGAGAAAAGAAGCAAAAAGAAGAAATTGAAACCATGCAAAAAGCGGTGGTTCAGCATAAAGAAAAGATTTTTAAAAATTCCCGTCTGCCTATCGCAGGAAATCCAAAGGGAACTCAATCTTTAGTTGTCTTCGCAGATCCTTATTGTGGCTATTGCCGAAAGCTTCATGAAGAGCTTCCTGCTATTATGGATTCCAATAAAGATCTGAAAATTCTGTTCGTGGATATGCCCATTATGGGAGACAACTCCGTTATCGCTGTAAAAGCTATGATTGCAGCTAATAACCAAGGGAAATATGTCCCTCTTCAAAAGCTTATCCTGACCTCAAAAGATCCTATGACTCATAAGAAATTAGTCAAAAAGGCGAAATCACTGGGGATGGATCCGAAAAAATTTGAAGCCGATCTTAAGAGCAAGGAAACACAAGATCAACTCAATCAAACTCTTGCTCTTGCAGAAGAACTTGGGATTCATGCAACACCCGTTATCATTGTGAATGAGACGACTGTAGCTCCAGGGTATGTTCCTGAAGAAGAGCTGAAAAAAATGATAGCTGTTCCAGTACCAACAAAATAAAATAGACTTAATTTTATGAGATGTCTCTCCCTTAGCACAGCGGAAATCTATGATCTGCATGGCCTTGCGCTGGCGCTTGAGGGAGTAGACGTTATCAATTTTTATACAGATGCTCTTCATGCTTCTTATAAAGAGTGGGATGCGTTTATTTTTCGGTATGGGTGTGTCGCTTTATGGAATATCCCGGAAGAGAAGGAAGGGCCTTTATTAGCTCTCCTGCAAAAGTTTTCGGATCAACCTATTACGCTTGTCCAAGAGGAATATGAGTATTCCTTTGCAACCAAACCACGATTTTTTCAAGATAAGATAACGCTTTCCAAAACTCGTTCTCATGCCCTGCAAATGCTAGCGGTTTCTTATGGTCTTTCTCAAGCCATAAAATTAAGTGCTTTTGAGTCGCGTATTGATAGTACGATTGAGACGACTAAGAATATTCCCCAAGAACTGGCAAGGCGCGGCAAGATTGCTCTTGCACGTAAAGAGATTTCAAAAAGAATCGGAGAGCTCTTTATTGAGCGGACGTCTGTTAACTTGCACAGCGATATTCTCGATGCCCCTGTATTTATTTGGGACCATCCTGAGTATGAAAACCTCTATACAATGACAATTAACGACTTAGAATTACATCCACGAACGGCCGTTCTGAACCAGAAGTTGGATGTCGTCAAAGAACTTTTTGAAATGATGCGAGATGAGCTTAACAATCGCCACTCAACAATGTTAGAATCAATCATTGTCCTGCTTATTATGTTGGAGGTCTTTTTAACACTTGTGATTCATGTTTTTCATCTCGTTTAACGAGATTTTTATTCTTTCCTGGCATACTAAAGCATACAATTGGATAACATAAGGAGAGATTCCATGATTAAACCAAGGAAAAGATGGGTTTTAGTGGCCGATGGTGCAAGAGCACGTATTTTTGTGAGAACACACGGAACTCTAGAAAATGCTTTAGGTCATGATTTTATCGGAGACAATGTAAAACAAAGTGCCCTAGGGTCTTCAAAACCGGGGAGAGACTTTGAAAGTGCCTCTCCAACACGCCATTCCTATGAACCTCGAACAGATTGGCGTCAGCACCAAAAAGAGCTGTTTGCTCAAGAATTATGCGAAGTTTTAGAAAAATCTAATAATAACAAAGAATTAGACGAACTCGTTGTGATTGCTTCTCCCAAGACTCTGGGAAATCTGCGGGCGCATCTTTCCAAACAACTCTTAGCCAAGGTTACGGCTGAGATACCAAAAGACGTCACAAAATTCACAGAACGCGAACTTGTTGAATTCTTGGAGAGAGAAATCTAAAGTGAAGATACTCATCTGTGGGGCTGGGCAAGTAGGGTCGAGTATTGCTCGATACCTTGCCACCCATAACAACGATGTAACGATTATTGATCATTCGGAAGAACTGGTTAATCATATTGTTGGTACACTTGATGTACGAGGAATCGTTGGTTTTGCTTCCCATCCGGATGTTTTGGCCAAAGCAGAGCTTCATGACACAGACATGATTATTGCTGTGACCTTCTCGGATGAAGTCAATATTGTAGCCTGTCAGATTGCTCACTCTCTTTTTAATGTTCCCATGAAAATTGCTCGATTGAGAAGCAGAAGCTATCTTAATCCTGAATCGTCCTCTCTTTTTGCACCTCAGCATATGCCCATTGATCTAATTATTTCTCCAGAGCTTGAGGTTGCTCGTACGATTGGCCGTGGGCTAGAGGTTCCTGGTGCTTTTGAGATTATTCCTTTTGCTCAAAATACCCTTCAAATGGTAGGCATTCGATGCAAGGCTAAGGCGCCTATCTTAAATACTCCCTTGAGATTATTGGAAAACCTGTTTCCTGAGTTGCATCTCCAAGTTTTGTTTATTATTCGCAAAGAGCAAGGTATTCTCCCCTCTGGGGCTGATCAGCTTCAAGAAGATGATGAGGTTTACTTGCTTATCCCTCAACAAATGCTGATGCATGCGGTGGAAGCGTTTGGATTTAGTGAACAAAGGTCTCAGCGGCTTTTGATCCTTGGGGGAGGAAACATAGGCTTTTGCTTAGCTGAAGAAGTAGAAGCGTACCATCCCAATATTTCCGTCATGATGATTGAAAGTCAGAAAGAGCGGGCAGCTTATATTGCTAATCAACTCTCTCGTACGATTGTTTTGCGTGGGGATGCTTTGGATGTAGAAATTCTCAAAGAGGCAAATGCCAAAGTCGCTGATAAGGTCGTTGCTGTGACATCTGATGATAAGGTCAATATTTTGGCAGCCCTTTTAGCTAAGCAAATGGGTGCTAAGCAATCAATGGTCTTGATCAATAGTTCCTCTTATTCCGGCCTTATTTCTCCCCTGGGCATTGATTCTGTGATTAACCCCAAAGCTTTTACGGTATCAAGCATCTTACAATATGTCAGAAAAGGCCGGATTCGCACTGTAAGCTCTCTTAGAGATAATTTCGGGGAGATCATTGAGGCAGAGGCCGTAGATACCTCAAACGTCCTCGGAATGACGGTGGGAGAGGTCAATATGCCAGAAGGGTTGCGCGTGGGGGCCATTATTCGAGATAATCATATTCTTATGCCTCAGAAAGAAACCATCATTAAAGTCCATGACCTTGTTATTTGTATGGTCACAGGGTCGGGTGTTAAGCGATTCGAGAATCTGTTTTCTGTACGATTAGAGACGTTTTAGTGTGAACTGTTCAAGGTGGCTTTAGAAGCTTCTTAGCATTTTCTTACTGCATGTTAAAAATAATTGTTTTTTTCTGTGTAAAGTGCTCGAGCATGGCTTCTAAGGACGCTTCTTTTCCAAGACCAGAAGATTTAAATCCTCCATAGGAAAGCCCCGGTTGTACGACAACATTCTGGTTCACTTGAACAAGTCCAGCCTCTAGCTTATGCACGCCTTCCAAGGCCCTATGGAGATCATTTGTCCATAAAGTGGCAGCTAGCCCATAATCTGAGTCATTTGCTTGATTTAAAACATCCGCAAAGTCGCTCCAGGGAATAATGGCTGTTACAGGGCCAAAAATCTCTTCTCGACAAACTTTGTGAGAATTGGAAAGGCCTGTGAAAAAAACAGGGCGGACAAAAAGCCCTTTTGTAAGCTTTGGGTCGTTGGGAAGAGCTGAGCATTCGTGGGCCACAGCCCCTGGGGTAGTTTTTCCAATGTCAATATAATCGAGAATTCTTTTGTGTTGTTTTGGGGAGATAATAGCTCCAATGTCTGTTTCAAGATCCATGGGATCTCCCATTTTAAGGGAGTTTAGTTTTTCCTTAAAAAGGGCTAAAAACTTGTCAAAAAGGCTCTGATGTACAAAAATACGACTTGCTGCCGTACAGCTTTGTCCTTGGCGAGTAAAGCGCATGCTAGCAATGGCGCCGTCTACCACCGTTGGTAAATCAACATCCTCACAAATAATCATAGGGCTTTTCCCACCAAGCTCTAAGGTTACAGGAACGAGTTTTTTACTGGAATGTTTGTAAATTTCCTTTCCTGTTTCTACTGACCCGGTAAAAGTAATTTTAGCTACATGAGGGTGGTGAACAAGAGCGGCCCCTGTCGTAGGTCCGTCTCCTGAAATGACATTCAGGACACCTGGAGGGAGGATAGTGTTGATAATTTCGGCAGCTCTTAGCACAGCAAAGGGGGCTTCTTCTGCAGATTTAATGACGACCGTATTCCCAGCAACAAGCGCTGGAGCAACTTTTAAGGACATTAAAAGCAGAGGAACATTCCAGGCAATAATGGCTCCTACCACGCCTAAAGGTTCGCGAATTGTTAGGGTAAGCATCGAATTACTCAAAGGAATTGTTTCTCCTTTTAATTCAAGGCCCAACCCACCGTAGAAACGAAAGGTGTTGGAAAAGACTTTAGCTTCTACCTGGCTTTCTGTGCGCAAGGCTTTCCCTGTCTCAAGGGTCATAAGCCGCGCTAGTTCCTCTGCATGCTCTTCTAAAAGCTCTCCACACTGAGAAACCAGCAACCCGCGCTTGGCTGCATCCATATGGCGCCATTCTTTTTGAGCTTTACGAGATGATTCAACAGCGCGTTCTACGTCTTCTGCTGATGCTTCTGCTGCTTGGCCTATAACGTCCATCGTTGCGGGATTGTGGACAGGAAACGTTTTTTTGCTATGAGGAGAGACCAGCATTCCATCAATTAAAATCTTACTATCCAGGTGTTTAATAAGAGAAAGAGGTGTTAAGGTAGTTCCCGGCAGACGTCCGGAAGAGGAAGATGACATAAAACCTCCATTGTCCATTTGTAAAATTATCGTGTATGATCTCTAGAAAATAAACAAAAGTAAAGAGGAAAACTTTGCGTGTCCCTAAGACATCCCTCTCTGAGCCACGTCAGCAATTTTACTGGGGGCTCAGTTCTCAAGGATTCCATGAACTTGCTTATGTAGAGTGGGGAGACAAAGACAACCCTGACGTCCTTGTCTGTGTTCATGGCCTCACACGAAACTCTCGAGACTTTGATTATCTCGCTTATGACCTTCAAAAAAAATATCGAATTATTTGCCCTGATCTTCTTGGGCGAGGAAAAAGTGATTATGTAGGCCAAGCTTCTGTCTATAATTTTGCTCAATATATGGCAGATATGGTAGCGCTCTTAGCTCGAATCGGTGTCGACAAAGTAAATTGGCTAGGGACCTCTTTAGGAGGAATTATTGGAATAATGCTGGCAGCCCAGCCTCATAGTCCTCTTAAAAGTCTTATTCTTAATGACATTGGAATGATTATCCCCAGTATGGCTCTACATCGCTTAGGAACCTATGCCCGCAATGATCCTGTCTTTTCCAGCGTTGATGATGCCATCAGCTATTTTCAGGCTGTCTTGGCACCTATAGGAGACCTCAATTCCGAGAAATGGAAACATATCGCTAAGTATGGGACGCTAGCTTCTCCCAATGGATCTCTGCACTTGGCTTGCGATTCTGCAATTGGAGAGAACTTTGTCAATCAACCCACACCAACCTTGCATCTTGAAACGTATTGGCAATCTATCCAATGCCCTCTGTTGGTATTGCGAGGAGAGGAATCAGACTTTCTTCCTGCTGATATTGTGACAAGAATGATGTACCATCAGCCAGAGGCTAAAGTGGTCGTCATCCCTGCCTGCGGGCATGCACCTTCATTGATGGAAACGTCTCAGATTCAGGTGGTGGAGGAATGGCTAGGGACACTAACAGATGGCGAAAAGAAAGTTCCTGCTCAGGCGTCATAAAGTGTAGAGGTCAGGAGCTTGATAGAGGAGGTCCTAAGTGTTTTCCTCCTAAGATATGTACATGGTAATGGGGGACTTCCTGGCATCCATGAAGACCTTGGTTAGAGAGAAGACGGTAGCCCTTTTCTTGAAGGGAAAAAGTTTGAATAACATGATGCACAGCCTGGTTAAATCCTATGATTTCTTCCGCAGAAGCTTGGGCTGCAAAATCATCAAAAGCAATAAACTCTCCTTTAGGAATGACCAAGATATGGGTGGGGGCCTTTGGGTAAACATCATGAAATGCAAGGGCAACATCATTTTCATAAACGATATTAGCAGGAATTTCTTTCCGTAAAATGCGCGCAAAAACGTTGTTTTTATCATACTCCACTTAGAAACCTCTTTTCCTTAAAAATATCTTGTGGATGGGGTGACAAACGACAAGACAGTGCTTATCTTCTTTAATATAACACATTTTTCAAAAAAGGACCAATGATGGAAGAAAATCTGCGCTGGGAGGGGACCACAATTATTTGTGTTCGGAAAGGAAAAGAAGTTGTGATTGCTGGAGATGGCCAAGTTTCAATGGGGAACTTGATCCTTAAGTCTAATGCTCGAAAGGTACGACGCTTAGGAAAAGGAGACGTCATTGCTGGATTTGCAGGTTCCACAGCGGATGCCTTGGCTCTTTTTGAGCGTCTTGAAGTTCAACTTGAGCAAAATCCTCATCAGCTTTTGCGTGCATGCGTTGAGCTTGCCAAAGATTGGCGAAAAGATCGTTATTTGCGACGCTTAGAGGCTATGATGGCTGTTGCCAACGCCGAACATTCCTTCATCCTCACGGGAGCAGGAGATGTTCTGGAACCAGAAGATGGCTTAATTGGCATTGGATCGGGTGGGCCTTATGCTCTTTCTGCGGCGCGTGCTTTGAAGGAAAACACAGAGCTGTCCCCACAGCAAATTGCAGAAAAAGCCTTAGAAATTGCTGCGGATATTTGCGTCTATACGAATAAAAACCTTACAATTGAAAGGATTGAAGGATAAATCATGAGCTTTTCTCACTTTACCCCTCGGGAAATTGTTTCTGAACTTGATCGCTATATTGTTGGCCAGGAAGAAGCTAAACGCGCTGTCGCTATTGCCTTGCGTAATCGGTGGAGGCGTCTGCAGTTAGAGAGTGACTTACGAGACGAAGTTTTGCCTAAAAATATTCTTATGATTGGACCAACAGGGGTTGGAAAAACTGAAATTGCTCGCAGGTTGGCTCGGTTGGCTGATGCTCCGTTTATTAAAGTGGAAGCAACAAAATTTACGGAAGTAGGGTATGTCGGTCGTGACGTTGAGCAAATGGTCCGTGACTTGGTAGAAATCTCCTTGGGAATGACGCGTACACGCTTACGTCGGGAAGTACGCGCAAAAGCAGAACTATTAGCAGAAGAGCGGGTGTTGGATAGTCTCGTAGGCAGAACAGCAACAGAAGAAACACGCCAAAAGTTCAGAGAAAATCTCCATAAGAATCGCTTGGATGACAAGGAAATAGAGGTGGAGTTGCAAGATACGAGTTCTCCTTCCTTTCCGACTCTAGATGTTCCAGGAATGCCTGGGGCCCAAATGGGCATGATCAATCTTGGTGATATTTTAGGAAAAATGGGATCTTCCCGTACAATTGAAAAGAAAATGTTGGTTCCAGAAGCACTCGAAGCCTTTATTACTGAAGAAAGCGATAAGCTTCTTGACCAAGAAAAAATTGTTAACGAATCCCTTCGGAGTGTGGAAGAAAACGGCATTATCTTTATTGATGAGATTGACAAGATTTGTGCCCGCTCTGAGCGCAGTGGGACGGATGTCAGCCGTGAAGGTGTTCAACGAGATCTTCTTCCTCTTTTGGAAGGAACGGTTGTGGCTACAAAATATGGCGCTGTGAAAACAGACCATATTCTTTTTATTGCTTCAGGAGCCTTTCATATGGCTAAACCTGCTGATCTTTTGCCAGAGCTTCAAGGTCGCTTGCCGAATCGCGTAGAGTTGAAGGCCCTGACAATTGAAGATTTTGTTCGTATTCTTACAGAACCTAAAGCCAACCTTATCACCCAGTATCAAGCTCTTTTGAAGACAGAAGATTTTACATTGGTATTTGAGGCGGATGCCATTCATGAGCTTGCGGTATTGGCAGCGGAGGTCAATCAAAATGTGGAAAACATTGGAGCTAGACGCCTTCATACCGTCATCGAAAAGCTTCTTGAAACCATTAGTTTTGAGGCTTCTGAGAAACGCGGCCAATCCGCTACCA
This sequence comes from Alphaproteobacteria bacterium, assembly GCA_020049895.1. Taxonomy (GTDB): domain Bacteria; phylum Pseudomonadota; class Alphaproteobacteria; order UBA9655; family UBA9655; genus UBA9655. The sequence goes on from JAGVLE010000003.1 coordinate 15,702, forward strand.
TCACCGTTGATTATGTGAAAAAGACTGTTGGAGATCTTGCAAAAAACTCTGATTTGTCGAAGTTTATTTTATAAAAAATAAATAAACTAACTTTTATGGACGGATTCCAGGAATAAAGCAGAAAGCTTACTGTCTTTGAATTTGCTTCCCCGAGAGGATCCAAATTCAAAGGCATAGGCATCTTTTAAACAAGATCCAAAAATCCCTGCAATGGTGGAGATAATACCGACAACTTCCCCTGGGAGGGTTGTACGGTAAAGAGTAATGGTGAGAAGGCAAGCAACAAGCCCAAGGGCGGCAGACACCACCATAATGTCAGCCCGTAAGTTACTGCGCCCCGCATTTGCAAGAGCCATGTCACGCGTGCGAGCGCTTTCTCGATCCTTATAATCTGCCATCGTCAGTTCTTGATCGAGTTTTAAAACAGTTTGTTGAAACTGGAGCAAAGCTTGTGGATCCCCTTTGAGATGGTTGAGAATCCTTGCGGTCTCTTTTTCACCAGTGACGGTTTGTGCAATATGAGCTACTTTCTTAGCTACCTGTTCTCCCTGATCTCCTCGAATCCAGTGGCCGATAAGAGGGACGAAATCTGAAAGAGCGGCTGCAAGAGAGAAAAAAGGAAAAGCCATTATTCCTCCTCAACATCAATCAAGTTTATAAAAAAGATGGTTGCCTAGTTGAAGGCGCAGCTTGGTTTCTTTGGCCCAATAAGGTTTACAGGATAGAGCATGATAATGCTCTGATCCTTTGGTTAAGTCCGGCCACAATCCAAACATAACTTTCTGTGCAACTGTTTTTGTCAACCTAAACAAGGGCTCTGCCTCTAGGGTTTCTTCTTGGATGAGGATTCGGTTGGGATCGCTTGCGTTCCAGCAAGAAAACTGGCGGGGCTTTAAGCATACATCAGCGTAAGTAAATCCATATTTTTTAGAGCTTGTGAGTCGGTTTGCAATAACGTTTGCAACAGCAATGAACGCAGAGATGCCTATTTTGGCATACTCTCCTCGTGCTTCTCCATAAAGAGTGCGTGCAACGATATCAAAGTCGTGATCTGTCATAGAGGGTCTCCTTTCTGTAAACGCTGCCATCCTGTTCCATCACAAAAAATAAGAGAGGATCCTGTTTCTTCCATTAAAACTGCAATCTTTCCCATCACTTCTTGTGGAGGGAGCGTGGCTCTTTCGTAAATAATCCGCGGTGTTATAGGGGGTGAAAAATCTACAATCTGTTGCCAAAGAGAATTATCTTCTTCCCAATTTTTGCTGGTGTGATCCTTAAGGCAGTAATAAAGAGTATGGGCATGAGTAACGAGATCGAGAGAGAGATAAGAAACTTCAGGATTCCATGTTCCACGGGGAGAAAGAGTCATTTTTGGTAAGGAAAACGTTCCCAGTTCCGTTCCTTGAGACCCCATGATAATGAGTTGATCCCCTTGGGAGAAAATCTTTCCAATCCCTTCTCCAGCCTCCAGATGATTTTCAAGGATTTTGAGGCGTTCATCGAGATCTCGGAAATTTCCATCCATTTCTTCGGCCATCAATGGGGACCCTTTTTCAATACGATATGTCAGCATAAAACCTCCTTTAAGAAACCGTTTTAAAGTGAATGTTGATAAATTTTGGGTGCCCGGGAAGGGGCTCACATAAAAAAGAGTTATAGAGAAGAATCCCATACTCTGTGTGAACTGAAAGATGGGCATATCCAGCTGCAATAGCTCCTGCAAAACTTAAGGATTCTTCTTCCCGAGGGGTAGGGCTGAAGCAGACATTTTGCGAAAAATCCCAGCCTCCCAAAGGAGGAGAAATGCCTTTGGATTTTAGAAAAGAAGTTGGATATAAGCGTACCTTTGTTCTGTCATAATCAGGTGTGAGGCTGTAATAAATTTGCTCTATCTCTGCCAAGGGAACGCCAGGATGATAGTATCCTCCATATCCTCTTAAAATTCGTGTATTCAAGAGCCCTGGTGGAGAGGTGAGAACTTGCCCCTGTCCCATCGTTGTAACGCGCAGCTGGAAGGGAGAGACTTCAGTGCAGAAAGGTTTGAGATAAAGTGGTTTTTTTACCTCAAGGTGGCCAAGGGGAAGAGTTTTTCCATAAAAAGTAAAGGGTTTGTTTTGGCAACTCCCTTCTCCTAAGCCTGCATAGTCAACAACAATAGCTTGCCATTGAGAGTTTTCAATATGTCGCTCAAATCCAGGAACCACAGTGTTCACATCATACAAAAAAGTACTCTCAAGAGGGATGTTTTCTGAAATAAGGTGAACCTTCGTCTCTCTATGGTGACAAGGGAGGGGGCGTATCGTGCATCTTAGAATAAGAGTGTCAGCTACAATTTTTGAGTCTTCTTGAAGCTGGCAGGCAGCAGGATGAGAAATCTCTAACACCCCCTCGTCCTGATTTAAGCTAACGAAGCCTGGTTCATAACCTTCTGACAAAGGCATGTAAGGAAGTATACGCATAAGAGAGTTCCTATGGGGTATAGAGAGTTTTTCTGAAAACGTGGAAAAGATGGATTTTTCTGACCCTATATTTATTTCTGCAAGAAAATTAAAAAGAGGTCAAATTTTCTAATTGGTCATTTGAGGGAGTAGGAAGAGGGTAACTGTAAGAAAGCTTAAACTAAGGGGCCGACACCTGACTTTTAAAAAATTAGCTATCAGCCCTTCGTTTTAATTTTTATCTGATGGACTTTCTTTAACTACTTGGCTTTGGGCAATGCTTTTTTTCGCAATCAATATGCTGTGTTGGATTATCAAGGTCAGCACAGGGTTTGCACGTTTCCGCATTTAAGGGGCGAGAGTTAAGGAGCGTAAGGGTACTAGCGACGAGGACGATACATACTGTTATACGTCCTATCGTATTCATAGCGTTGTTTTTATTCATTTTTATTTCCTTTCAAGATCATCTCTTTTTACAATTTTTCTTTATTTAAATTTTACAATAAAAAGTTAAATAATTCGTAAATTTTTATAAAGAGTGTCTTTCTCAGAAAGTTTTTCTTAATTCTTGGGAAGTTTTGGCTCTGGCTTTGTGGGAGGAAGCTCAAGACGGATGTGAAGGTCTTTGAGTTGAGAGTCACGGACCTGAGCCGGAGCGCCTAACAAAAGGTCTTCAGCTCGCTGGTTCATGGGGAATGCCACAACTTCTCGAATGTTGGGCTCATTCGCCAGTAACATGACGATCCGTTCAATCCCAGGAGCAGCCCCACCATGAGGAGGCGCGCCATAGTGGAAGGCTCGGAGCATTCCACCAAATTCTCTCTCAACTTCTTCCTGGGTATATCCAGCAATCTTAAAGGCTTTCATCATGATCTCTGGACTGTGATTCCGAATCCCGCCACTGCACAACTCGATACCGTTACAGACGATATCATATTGCTGGGCCACAATAGACAAAGGGTCCTGTTCTTCAAGGGATTGAAGTCCGCCATGGGGCATGCAAAAAGGATTGTGCGAAAAGAGAATTTTCTGTTGATCTTCATCCCACTCATACATGGGGAAGTCCACAATAAAGCAAAAGCGAAAGGCATTTTTTTCAATGAGATCAAGCTCTTCAGCGATACGTGTACGGGCCAGGCCAGCAAGTTTTTCTGCACCGTTGGCTTTATCGCAAACGAAGAAAAGAGCATCTCCCTCAGATACGCCTGCCGTTTTCTGCAGTTGCTGAAGTTGGGACTCCGTCAAAAACTTAGCAATAGGGCCTTTTGCGCCCTCGTTCGTAAAGGTAATATATCCGATTCCTGGTGCTCCTTGCTCCCGTGCCCAGTCGTTCATTTGATCAAAAAAACGACGAGGACAGGCCGCAGCTGTGGGCGCTGGAATGGCTCTGACAACCCCTCCATCTCTAACCGCATTGGCAAAGATAGCAAATTCTGAACTTTCAAAGACATCGCTGACATCAACGATAAGGAGAGGATTTCTTAAATCTGGCTTATCTGAACCGTATTTAAGCACAGACTCTGCATAAGGAATGCGTGGAAAAGGGCAAGGAGTCACTGCCTTTTCTCCTCCAAATTCAACAAAAATTTCATAGAGAACGGGTTCAATTGTGGCAAAGACATCGTCTTGAGTCACAAAGGACATCTCAAAATCGAGCTGATAGAATTCGCCGGGAGAGCGATCGGCCCGGGCATCTTCGTCTCGAAAGCAGGGCGCTATCTGAAAATATTTATCAAACCCAGCAATCATAAGGAGTTGCTTGAACTGCTGCGGAGCCTGGGGGAGAGCATAAAACTTGCCTGGATGCACGCGGCTTGGAACCAAATAATCCCGCGCTCCTTCAGGGGAGCTAGCTGTAAGAATAGGCGTTTGGAACTCCAAAAACCCTCGAGCAATCATTTTATTCCGCAAAGCTGCAATGACTTGGCTGCGCAAGACAATATTAGCATGCATTTTTTGACGCCTAAGATCAAGAAAACGGTATTTCAAGCGCGTTTCTTCGGGAAATTCCGTGTCACTATTGACGGTAAGAGGCAGCACATCAGCTTTCGATTGAATCTCGAGGTCTTCAACGCTTAGCTCAATTTCTCCCGTTGCCATAAGAGAATTCACTGTTTCAGGCGTGCGTTTCAGCACTTTCCCGGTGAGCGTAATCACACTCTCAAGTCGCAGGTCCTCTACCTCTTTAAAGAAGGCAGACGTAGAGTTGACGATGCACTGGGTAATCCCAAAATGATCCCGCAAATCAATGAATAAGAGCTGACCATGGTCACGCTTACGGTGAATCCAGCCAGAAAGATAAACAGTTTGTCCTGCATCTTGGGCGCGGAGATCATTACAGGTATGGGTGCGATAAGGATTTTTCATATATTATCAGTAATGAGTCGAACATTATCTTGTCAAGATCACATCTGCCATGAGATAGTCAAAACCATGAATTTAATTACAAAAACGACGGATTTAGATGCTTTTTGCAAACGTGCACAAACATCTTCTTATATCACGGTTGATACAGAGTTTATTCGAGAAAAGACCTATTGGTCGGAACTTTGCCTGATTCAGGTTGGACTTGAAAGGGAAGCTGTCGCGATTGATCCTTTAGCTCAAGACATTGATCTTTCATCTTTTTTTGATCTTTTACAAAATCAGGAAATTATTAAGGTTTTGCATTCCGGTCGCCAAGATGTTGAAATTTTTTATCATTTGACAGGAAAGATTCCAACTCCTCTCTTTGATACACAAATCGCAGCGATGGTCTGTGGGTTTGGAGAATCAGTAGGCTATGATGTCTTGGTCCAAAAATATACACAGATTTCTATTGATAAATCATCCCGATACACTCATTGGGGACAGAGACCCCTTACAGACAAGCAATTAGAATATGCTTTAGGGGATGTTACTCATCTGCGAACAGTTTATGAAAAATTAAAAGAAAAAGTGACGAAAGAAGACCGGTTTCATTGGGTGGAAGAAGAGCTAGCCATTTTAAAGGATCCAGCGACGTATGACATAGATCCATATGCTATTTGGAAAAAATTGAGAGTACGGTCGCCAAAACCTCGAATGCTTGCAATTCTACGTGAACTTGCCGCTTGGCGGGAAATTACGGCGCAAGAGCGTAACATTCCGCGCGTTCGGGTGATGCGAGATGAGCTTATGCTTGAGCTTGCTGCGTCTGCCCCTAAATCTCAGGAAGATCTAGGGCGCATGAGAGGAAGATCGCGCTTTTTTTTCAATGCTGAAGATGAACGCACTATTCTCGAGTTGATTGAGAAAGCCCAGAAATTACCTTTAGAGGACTGTCCTGATGTGAAAAAGGGACAAGATTCTCCCGCAGGGTTTTCGTCCCTTGTAGAAATGCTTCGTCTTTTACTGAAGATTTGTTCAGACAAACATCATGTGGCTCCAAAACTCCTTGCGACAACAAGTGATTTGGAAGACATTGCTCGTTCATCTGCGCCCACCACCCCGGCTCTTGAGGGATGGCGGTACGAGATTTTTGGAAAATCTGCCCTTGCCCTTAAAGAAGGCAAGGTTGCCCTAGGTCTTAAGAACAAGAAGATTGCCTTGATAGAGGTAAAATAAAAGATGAAATCTTGACAACTCAGCTCAACTAGACGGAGTTACACGTAGTCTAAGTTAATTCGGTGTGCGAGCCGCTGATACGGCGTTTATATTCGTTTTGGTACCCTGGAGATCGGTGCCAGCAGCCGCAGCATCTGCCTGCACTTCTAGGAACTAAGAGAGGTGTCAATAGTACCTGCAGCGCTGGACAGCTCTTCTGCGGCAGTTTGCATACTTGCCTGAGCAGCGCGCTTATTGCCTGATGTTACTTCCCCTTTAGCATCAGACATACTTGTCTGAGCCTCTCCTACACTTGTTTCAGCGGCAGTTGGATTCTCATCAAGTGCATATTCTTCAGCCGTTTGCATATCTTTTTGAGCATCTTTTACATCTGCTTGGGCCTCGGGAATGTTCATATCATCTTTAGCACTTGCTACACTTGATTGAGCCGCAGAAACATCTGTCGATACGGCAGTTGATTCCGAGGGAGTAAGAGAACTTTCAATGGTGTTTTTAGCGTTGGCTTTTTCTGCTCTAGCGGCTGCAACATCTGTGTTTCCCAATTTTGTATTTAAAGTTGTGTTGTAGGTGTTCTGCGACTCGCCGTTTATTAGGGAATCTAATTGGTATTCTTCGCTTGAAGGCATCCGTAGTTCATTTACCCAGAGATAATTCGCTCGAGAGTCAATAATTCTATCATGTGCAGCATCTCGGTTGGAATCTATCGATGATTCAGTAACTTTATACTCTCTCGCCCAGCTTTTTGAGAGTAACGTCATCTGCAGGGTGAGAATGAGCAATGAAGTAGTTTTGATGAGAGTCCAATGTGTTTTCGTATTCATGTGTTTTGTCTTTTTATTGTTAATTTATCCTCAATCTTACACGTATCTTTATTAAAATTTTCTTACAATGTTTGGAAAATCTGCCCTTGCCCTTAAAGAAGGCAAGGTTGCCCTAGGTCTCAAGAACAAGAAGATTGCCTTGATAGAGGTAAAATAATGTGCGAGTAACATTTTCTAGCGTCATTCTAAACAGTTTTTAAAAAGAAAGCATTTTGGTGCTTATCGTAGCTTAAAAATAGAAGCTTTCCTTACCTAATAGGACGTATCTGCATCGGCATTTTGAGTCCAAGAAGCCGATACGATGTCTTTTATTATGTATACATCCTCATTTTTTACAAAAAATTAACTATAATTTGATGACAAAAAAAAGATTTTCACCTGTTAAAAACACAAAATAGTATTTAAATACAGCTGGTTAATAAAAAAACATACAGAAGAAGAGAGTCAGGCTACGGATCAGAAGGTTCAAGAGTTCGAATCTTCTCGGGCCCGGCAGTGTTTCTCTAGGAATACTTAAGGGCTCAAGCTATTCCTCTTCCCAGGACATCTTCGCAAAAATCCTAGTACCAATAATTGATCGTATCACCGCTGGGACACAATCCGCATTGTTCCCAGCTAAGGGTATTAGAATCAGTAGCACACATCATTATCAGTTTAGAGTCCATCAGTTGACACTGACAATTGTCATGGTTCAAAGCAGACTGACAACTGGAAGAGGAGGATTGAGCTTCAGCAATAGACCCTCCAAATCCTTGCCAGAGAAACGTGCTAATTAATAATGTTCTAATGAATTTTATTCGCATGATAAATCTCCTTTTTGATAAAAAATTACTTTTATTAGAGTTTTTTATAGGGTTTTAGAATATCCTCATGGGACGGTAGCTTATCCTTACATGTGTTGAGGAGTTCCTTGGCTACCCTATTTACGCATTTAGGGGACCATCCAGTTTTCCCAAACAAATGTGTAACGATACAGTCTTTTTTGACTTTTTTGATTAAATTTTTTCTGCAAGTATCTTCATTCTTTTCAGCAGAACAGTCATTTAATCCGATGACTTGACAAATAAAAGCAGTGCTGAATAATGCTTGGATTAGTATTTTTTTCATTTTCATTCCTCTTTTTTATTTTTGTATACTTTTAATAATGTTCAATATTGAAAAACCTAAAACATACAAAATTAATTTGACCTATGGTAAATAATAAAGATAAAAATTTAGTTAAGAGAAGCCTCTGCAAAAGAGGTTAAAGAAGTGATAGAATAAGGTGAGCCCCCTTTAAGAGGAGAGAATGAATGTCCTTTGCAGAAATGCTGGTAACACAGTGCGCGCGAGTTCGCTTGATAAGGTAGAGACGTTGGTGAGAGGGGAGCGACTGAGGTATAGGCTCAAGATAGATTGTTGAGAGGTCGAACGAAGGTCGATCAGCGTATGATGAACTGGTTATGTTTCGAGTGATGATTTTACAGAAATTATATGATTTATCAGATCCTCAGATGGAAGAAATGCTCTACGCGGTTATACCTCCCACCTGATCATTGAGTCCCAAAAGGACTTTTTTGCTATATTTTGGGGTAAACCCTGATCACCCTTGCATCCAGCGTCGAATTTGTATACAACAGAGCCATATTATTCTTAAAGGAGTGAGCATCATGGCAGTAGTAACAACCCAGCTTGATATTGAAGTACGAGCTAAAATAGGAAAAGGGGCCTCCCGCGCTTTGCGTCGTGAAGGTCGGGTTCCTGCTGTATTGTACGGAGGAACAGAAGCACCTGTTCATTTTTCGCTCAGTCCTCTTCAGTTACACAAAGAACTGCATAAGACAGGATTTCTCTCAACTATCTTCGAAATTTCCGTAAACAATAAAAAAGAAAAAATGCTGCCACGTGATGTGCAGTTCCATCCTGTTACCGATCGCCCCCTTCATGTTGATTTTATGCGGGTTTCCAAGGGGAAGAAAATTACTGTTTCGATTCCTATTCAGTTTATTAATGAAGATAAGTCTCCAGGTATTAAGCACGGAGGTGTGTTGAATATTCTTGTGCATAACTTGGATGTTATCGCTGATATTGACCATATTCCAGCTGCCCTTGAGGTTGATATGACAGGCCTTGAGATTCATCAGAGTATTCACTTGGCGGACCTCAATCTTCCAGGAACGGCCGTGCCGGCTCATCCTGAAAGAGACGATACCATTGCCAGCATTATGCCTCCAACGGTTGCGAAGCAAACGGAAGAAGAGGGTGCTGCAGTAGAAGGTGAAGAAGGAGCAGAAACAGAAGGTTCTGAAACCGCTGAATCTGAAGAAGAGGCTAAAGAATAGCTGTGTCCTCTCTCAGTTCCATCGTATCATGTATTTGCTTGTAGGCCTCGGAAACCCTGGGCCTGACTATAAAAAGCACCGCCATAATGTGGGATTCATGTGCATGGATGAAATCCGAGAAAGCTATGGATTTTCTTCTGAAAAGTCTAAATTTTCAGGTCTTCTGTCAGAAGGCAAAATTGATCAAGAAAGCGTCTATCTTTTCAAACCGCTCACTTATATGAATCTCTCTGGAAAACCTGTGGCAGATGCCGCACGCTTCTTTAAAATCCGACCTGACCATATTATTGTTTTTCATGATGATTTGGACCTCGAGCCCAAGACAATACGTGTGAAGCAAGGGGGAGGCCACGGAGGACACAATGGTCTCAAAGACCTCGATGCTCATTTGGGCCCTGATTATTGGCGAGTACGCATTGGCATCGGGCGCCCTCTTTACAAAGATCAGGTAACTTCTTATGTTCTCTCAAATTTTTCAAAGGCAGATCATGGGTGGCTTGATCCCCTGCTGCCAATCCTTGCGGATGAAGTCCATTTGCTAGTCACTGGCGCACCGCAGGAGTATGCAAACATGGTTATGGCAGAGGTATCTCATGGGATTTAAATGTGGCATTGTAGGGCTTCCTAATGTTGGGAAATCGACCCTTTTTAACGCGCTTACAGCAACGGCTTCTGCCGAAGCTGCCAATTACCCTTTTTGTACGATTGAACCCAATATAGGACGGGTAGGGATCCCTGATCCTCGTCTTTATGCTCTGGCAGCTCTTGCGAAGTCTGGAAAAATTATTCCAACCCAACTGGAATTTGTGGATATTGCAGGGCTTGTACGGGGAGCTAGCAAAGGAGAAGGCCTTGGAAACCAGTTTTTAGGCCATATCCGCGAGGTAGATGCTATCGTTCATGTCGTGCGCTGCTTTGAAGATACAGATATTACCCACGTGGAAGGTGGCATTGATCCTATTCGGGATATTGATATCATTGAAACAGAATTGATGCTGGCAGATATGGAAAGCCTTGAAAAACGCATTCCTGCCTTAGAGAAAAAGCTGCGTCTCAAGGATCCAGAAGCCTTGGCCCAATTTCCTTTGATGGAGCGAGCGCTGCAGCTCTTAAGAGAGGGGAAGCCTGCGTCTTCTCTTCAGTGTGCTCCAGAGGATAGAGAAACTCTGCGCCAGCTTCAGTTGCTCACAACAAAACCTATTCTTTATGTATGTAATGTTGCTGAATCCGATGCTGCGACGGGTAATGCTTTTTCGGAAAAAGTAAAAACAGAAAAAGGCCGTATTGCCTTGGTTTCTGCAGCTATTGAAGCAGAAGTAGCGTCGCTCGATAATGATGAGGAAAAGAAGGAATTCTTGGAGAGTCTTGGCCTTGAAGAAACGGGATTGGCGCGGGTTATTCGGGAGGGCTATGCTTTGCTTAACTTATTGACCTTCTTTACTATTGGCCCCAAAGAAGCTCGGGCTTGGACGATTCATGAGAATGCCAAGGCTCCCCAAGCAGCAGGTGTCATTCACAGCGACTTTGAGCGTGGCTTTATTTGTGCAGAAACAATCGGGTACGAAGATTATGTAGCCTTTCAAGGGGAGCAAGGAGCAAAGGCTGCAGGAAAGGTACGCCTCGAAGGCCGCGACTATGTTGTAAAAGATGGCGACATCTTTCACTTTCGTTTTAATGTGTAGACCGTCTTTTCCTTCCGCTGACTTGAAAATAAAGAAAAACTCTGCTATAAATCAAATTTAATACTTTTTTCCATGATTATTTTCGGTCAAAAAATGCATACGTCCGTGGACATTGCTCCCACAAAAACTCTTTTCGACTTTATTTTGTTTTTCGTGAAAAAACAGTGGGTAAAATTTACCTTTATTACGCTCTTTTGGCTTGCCTATTCCGTTGATCAAGCAGTATTTCCCTTGCTGTTCGGTAAAATTATAGATGGCTTTGCTTCTTATGCGGGTGACCGCTCACAGGCGTGGGCGGTTCTTTGCGGCCCGATCCTGGCAGCTATTCTTTTTTGGGTTTGTATCGAAGTCTCTTTTAGGGCTGGGGGCCTGTTAATGGCATTTACCTTTCCTAGGTTAGAGAAACAAATCCGCATGTATCTTTTTTCCTATCTTCAAAACCAATCAGTGAATTATTTTTCTGCACACTTCACAGGAAATATTACCACAAAAATTTCGGACATGGTTGATAATATGAGTCGTGTTCTTAATCTTACATTAACGCTCTTTATTCCTGCTATAGGCGGTGTTCTCCTTGCCATTTTTACTTTTTCACAACTTAGCCCCTTTTTTGGGGCCCTTTTGGCAGGGTGGGCGTTGATCCATATAGGGATCTCTGTTTTCTTTGGACTTCAATGTTCCCATTATTCCTATATTCATTCAGAAACCCGCAGTCGGCTTAATGGTCGTCTTGTGGATAGCTTAAGTCACTATCTTGCCGTCAAGCTGTTCGCAAATAAATCCTATGAATTGAAGTATGTAGGAGCTTTACAAAAGAAAGAACGATCTCAAAATCAGTATCAGCTTCTTTACACTGAAAAAGTTCGCTTTTTGATATCTATCTGTGCATTTGCAGGCCCAGGGCTTGCCATAAACACGTATGCTTATTGGTCTTGGGTAAATCATCTTATTTCGGTAGGGGATATTGTCCGTATCTTCAATACAAGCTGGAATATCGTTATTATGCTCTGGTGGACAAGTATTGAGCTGCCTAACTTCTTTCGAGAAATAGGTGTTTGTCGTCAAGCTCTTTCTCTTCTTCAGGAACCGCTGACGGTGACGGATCTTCCAGCAGCAAAACCCTTACAAGTATCTGAGGGTAAAATAGAGTTTAAGGACGTCCACTTCCATCACAAAGGGACTACCTCCCTCTTTACGAACAAATCTGTTGTCATTGAACCAGGGCAAAAGGTAGGTCTCGTGGGGTATTCAGGGAGTGGAAAAAGTACTTTCGTGAATCTCATTTTACGGCTTTTTGATATTCAGTCAGGGCACATTTTGATTGATGGCCAGGATATTTCAAAAGTTACTCAAACAAGCCTACGAGGAGAAATTTCGGTAATTCCCCAGGAGCCAAGTCTCTTTCACCGCACGTTGATGGAGAACATTCGGTATGGACGGGTGGATGCATCTGATGCAGAAGTAATAGAAGCTGCTAAACAGGCCTATGCCCATGACTTTATCATGGCGTTGTCCCAAGGATATGAAACGCTTGCAGGAGAGCGGGGGGTGAGTATTTCTGGGGGACAGCGGCAACGTATTGCTATTGCGCGAGCGATTCTAAAAAATTCTTCTCTCTTAATTTTGGATGAAGCGACAAGCGCTCTGGATGCTCGAGTGGAAGCCAAAATTCAAGAAAGCTTTTCTCATCTTATGCAAGGAAAAACAACGCTTGTGATTGCTCACAAACTGTCTACGCTTCTCACCATGGATCGTATCCTTGTCTTTGATAAAGGAAAAATTGTAGAGGATGGGACGCATAAAAGCCTTCTTGCTAAGGAAGGAATCTATAAAACCCTATGGGATACTCAGGTCGATGGATTTTTGCCAGGAACCCCCAAACTTGATCTTGTACCCAACAATTAAAATGGATTTACTAATTATCCCTATCATAGAAAAAGAAAAGGGTGAACGATGGTTTAGAAGAGAAACACTATAAGTTAAGTAAGTCCTAATATTCTCTATATCTAAAAAGCATTTTACAAGAAAATGGCTTTTCTAGTCAAAATCACTATCGTACGCACCCTCAACTCCCCCGTTACCGACGCCTCCATGCTCACTTACATTATTCACTGCATCCTTAACCGTTGAGTCTGCCAGAAGTTGAGAGTTGAGCACGATAAGAGTGGAGCACACGAAAAAAACAGCTATTATTATGTTAACTTTAGTCATTTTACTTCTCCATATTTGTTTTATATAAATTTTATTATAAAAAACTTAAAAACTAGTTAATTTTTCTATAAAACCCTATGGGAGACCCAGGTCGATGGGTTTTTGCCACCCTCACCGATGGCACATAAGCAATAAGAGTCCTGTATGGTCTCAGGGTGTGTGAGGGGAAGCTTGGACAACAGAACATCCTAATTTAGCCAGACCTGAGGGAAGATGGGTTAGGCCCCGGCATCTTCTGGCGTCGGGTCGTTCTTCACCAGAGATCTGACCCCTTTCAGGAAGAAACCCAAGACAGTTTCGTGCTCAGAAAGCTGGGATTTGTCACCAATAACCTCGCATTTCCCGAAAGGGAAGTTTATACATTTCTTATCATCTACAGAGTATACGTAGATCGTGAATTTGTCTGTTGGACATCGGGAGAGAACTGACAAGAGCGTTGGATTCTGCTCAAATTGGGGAAGCTTCACCGAAGTCGGCCTGCTGGGGGTAGCGGGCTCCACCAAGACTGTCACACGGGCATAGACATATGGTTCTCCCGGGCCCTTCTTGGATGATACGCCGAGGGAGTACTTCGGGGTATCGTTTTCTACACGGGTGTTCATGGCCTCGGTATCGCAGGATAGTCCTTGCCACAGGAAAGCGCTTGTTAATAACATCTGAAGAAATTTTCTTTTCATGATCATCTTTCTTTGTGTTTAAAATTAACTCTCATACGCCCATTTAATACCATTAATAGACGCCCCCTGTTCCTGTTAAGGAGGGGGTGGTTGGAGTGGCAGCGGGCTTAAAAAGTATGCCACTCGAATCGAGGCTCCTCTCCGGGACAAGAGAAGAAAAAGGAAGGGACGATGAGGGGAGTTCATTCTGAGAAGAACTCGAAGACGGGGCGCCTCCACCTACCGGTTGATCTGCCTTAAGAGCTTCGTAAATAACGCCATGGTCAGCAGATTTTGCGGGCTGTCCGGACATTTCTCTTACCCGTACAAGCTTCATTTCAGGAGGCATTTTAAAGGGTTTGCTAGGCACCCCATCAAGGGCTTTGCCCAGGAAATCGACAATAATGGGAAGAGCCACCCGTGCGCCTCCTTCCATATGCCCCAAAGGAAAAGGATTATCATACCCCACATAAGTTCCAACAACGAGGTCTGGGGTGTAGGCGAAGGTCCACGCATCTCGTTCATCATTGGTGGTTCCTGTTTTTGCTGCAAGGATTTTTCCTAAAACCTGCGCCCGCCGAGCTGATCCAGCTCGTACAGCCCCTTCAAGCATAGATGTAATTTGGTAAATACTCCGAGGGTCCGCCATTTGCTCGCGTGTATCCTCAATAACAGGAAGAGACATCCCACTCCAAGAAATGTTATTACAGCCCTTGCAAGCTCGCGTATCGCTCATAAAAATTGTGTTCCCATGGCGATCCTGAATACGGTCAATAAGCGTGGGGGTAAGCTTTTTTCCTCCATTGGCTAACATGGCGTAAGCGGTTGCAAGGCGTAGAAGTGTTGTTTCCCCTGCTCCAAGAGCCATGGCAAGCTGCATCGGTACTTTATCAATAATGCCGAATTTCTCAATCATACGTGCAACATTCTTCATCCCGAGGTACTGATGGACTAAACGAATTGTCATCATATTAAGAGATTTTTGAAGCCCAATACGCAGGGGAACAGCCCCATAGTACTGAGATGTCACATTTTTAGGTTTATAAATTCCAAGACCATACCCCATCGCGATAGAGATAGGGGAGTCTGAGACGATCATAGTTGGGGAAAACCCTCTTTCCATGGCCGCCAAATACACAAAGGGTTTGATAGCCGAGCCAGGTTGCCGAAGAGCTTGAGACACCCTGTTAAATTGGCTTGTTTCAAAGCTAAATCCTCCCGACATGGCAAGGACTCGCCCCGTATGAGGGTCCATGGCAATAAATCCTCCACTAACCGCAGGAATTTGTTGCAAACTATATTTGTTTGATTTTTTGGGGAGGGCTTCCACAAGAACAATATCGCCTTTTTGAACAACCTCTTGAGGATGAGTAATGGGAGGGCCAACATAGGCTTGGTGGGGCGCGTCTCCTTTAGGGGGCGTTTTAGGAGAGGACAAAGCTTGGCGCGCCCATTTAAGTGCTTCAAAAGGAATAATCCCTTCTTCTCCTGACTTAAGTCCTATTTTTACTTCCCGAGGGGCTACATCAAGAACAATGGCAAGCTGCCACCGGCTAGCCCCTGGAGGGGGAGGAACAGAAGTTAGTAAAGGGTGCCAAATTTCTTTATTTGTTTCTTTTAAATCAAAGTGGTGAATAGGCCCACGCCACCCATGTCGCTGATCATAAGTTATAAGACCTTTTCGCAATGCCCAATCAGCAACTTTTTGAAGCTGAGGATCAAGCGTTGTTCGAATCGTAAGCCCTCCCTCATACATGACAGAATCCCCATATTTGGCCACAATATGACGTCGTACCTCTTCAGCAAAGTTGTCGGCTCTTACTACCCGTGTTTCATCTGGTTTTTTTAGGGTAATGGGGTCTTGTTTGGCAGCCTCAGCTTCTTTTGCCGTAATAATGTTTTCTTCGTACATCCGGTAAATTACCCAATCGCGCCGTGTTTTGGCAGCCTCGTAATTAGTTTTGGGGTTATATTTACTGGGAGCTTTAGGCAGGGCTGCGAGATAGGCTGTTTCTGCAATAGAGAGTTCACTGAGTGATTTGTTAAAGTAATCAAGGGCCGCAGCTGCGACTCCATAAGAGCTGTTCCCTAAATAAATCTCATTAAGATAAATTTCTAAAATACGATTTTTGCTTAACGTATTTTCTATACGAAAGGCGAGAATGGCCTCCTTTACCTTTCTTTCAAATGAGGCCTGGTGAGAAATATTGGCGAGCAAGAGGTTTTTAGCAACTTGCTGTGTAATGGTTGAGGCTCCTTTTAGTCTTTTATTGGTCCCCATATGGCTTAAATTAACGATGGAGGCGCGAATAATGCCAGGAAAATCGAGACCAGGATGGCTATAAAAATTTTTATCTTCAGCAGCTAAAAAAGTTTTAATAACGCGCTCAGGAATAGCTTCAATGGGGATGAAAAATCGTTTTTGCGTTGCATATTCTGCAAAAAGACGTCCGTCACTTGCATATAAGCGGCTGACAACTGGCGGATTGTATTTTGTAAGCTGGGCATAGTCTGGAAGGCCTTGCCCAAAATAATACAAAATTGTGAGTACGCCCAGGCTTCCTGCGAGAGCTAGGATAAAAAGAAGTGTACCCACCCAAATAAAGAAGCGACTCATTCTTTTACCTACTAGGGCCGAAGCTTTGC
Organism: Alphaproteobacteria bacterium; assembly: GCA_020049895.1. GTDB lineage: Bacteria > Pseudomonadota > Alphaproteobacteria > UBA9655 > UBA9655 > UBA9655. The sequence goes on from JAGVLE010000003.1 coordinate 32,062, forward strand.
CTACCAACTATTGATTATAAAGAATAATGCCGAAAATTTTCATGGAAAGCAAGGATTGCAATTGAGCATGTAGGGTCTGTCAAAGGTGCTTTGATACCCTCTCGATTTTTATCATTAAAAACAATCACAACGGAGCTAAGAGGGATTCTTCTTTTTATTCTTCCGAGATTCTGAAACGAGAATAAGTAAGCCTGAAAAAATGATGATGGCGCACCCGCCCAGCAGGGAATGGGTGGGCCAGTTCTCATAAAGGACGATGTCCAGCAGAACGCTCCAGATCATGGCAGAATAGATCATAGGAGCAAGGATTCCTGCGGGAGCATGGGTATAAGCGAAGGTAACACAGAGTTGCCCAATTCCTCCCCCAATTCCTAATGTTAAGAGGGCTATCCATCCATTGAGATCAGGGGTAACCCATACAAAGGGGAGGAAGATAAAGAGAAGAAGGCCAGGGAGGAGGGAGCCTATAAAAGTTATCATATACGCATTTTGAGAAGGGGCAATCAAACGCCCCAAAAGATTATGCGTAGCTTCTAAGCAAGCCCCTCCAATGATCAAAAGTGTTCCCATATGCACGACATCCCCACTTGGATTTGCAACCAACAGGATACCTACAAGCCCGATGAGAGTCGCTATCCATTGGATCGCAGAAACTTTCTCTCTTAAGATGGGATACGATAAGATCACCAAGAAAAAAGTTGAGGAAAAATAAAGGGCCATTGAATCAGAAAGAGGAAGCTCGCCAATTCCTTTGAAGAGTAAGGTAAATGCTGTAGCTATAAGGATAGCTCGTAAGGCATAGGTCTTCCAAATGGAGGCAGGTGGAGACTCCCATTTCCTTTGATAAATAAGGCAAACAGTTGCAGGAATGGCTGCAAAGAAGCAGCGAAAAAACACAAGTTGGAGCGGAGGATAATAGCTCGTTTGTCCCTTAATAAGGGCATTCAGCAATGAAAAAATCAGCATTGCTGTGATAAGAAAAAGAACTCCACGCCGGGAAGAAAGGGTTGGTTGAGTCATAAAATCTCTTATAAAATATGTTGGGGATCGAATCGGATAACGATAACTTTCCATTGGTCATAGCGATCCAGGGGGACCTTGAGGGGATTGCACTTAGGATTTTTGATGGCGCGTAAAGCGCTGTCAGCCGCAACCTTTGTAAAGGCAGTGTTTCCACCCGTTCCGACAATAACAGCTGAGCGTACGGTAGCATCAGAATTCATTTCAACCTTAACATCCACATAGAGGTTTTTGGCGTCCCGGGCGCCAGCGGGAACATTCCAACAGGCAGCTAATTGACGGCGAATAAGGTCCAACTCTGTAATGGCCAGGACATCGCTAATGACGTTTGCAGCCTGGTCTGCGGTTGATTCCTCATCCTGTTCTTGCTGGGTTTTCCCCTCTGACGAGCTATTGGTTTTCTCAATATTGTTGAGAAGCGCCATGAAGTCTTTCTTCTTTTTTTTCTTTTTTTCTTTCTCTTTCTTCTTTTTTTCCTTTTCTTCCTTCTTTTTCTTTTTCTCTTCTTTCTTTTTTTCTTCTTCCTTCTTCGACTTTTCTTCAGGGATAGCGGCCAACAACTCGTCGAGCGTTACTTCAGGCTCAGCTTTTGGCTCCGGTTCTGGCGTTTTTTCGGGTTCAACTTTTTCCTCTGGTTCTGGTGTTTCTTCAGGTTCTGGCTCCGGCGTTGGTTGAGGAGGAATAGGTTTTTCCTCTTTTTTTTCTGTTTCCGGTGCGTCATCCTTTGGTTTAACTTTAAGGGCAGGCGCTTGCGTTACGTCAGCAATGTTAATGACTTCAATAGGAATGATGGGAGGCGGCTCTAAATTACGGCGAAAAAAATTGTGGATCCCTGTCCAAAGGAGGAGGAGAATAAGTCCATGCAAAAGAGCCGAAAGAAGAGCACCAGTCCGCATGAGATTCCTTACTTTGGTGGTTGAGGGGGAGGAGTGGACGGAAGCTGAGTTAAAAGAGCGACCTTTTTAAAACCAGCAGCATTAATCGCACCCATGACCTCCATAATTCTTCCATAAGAGATGGCCCTATCTCCCCGCACATACAAGCGTGCGTCAAGGTTAGATCCAGTAATGGCGATGAGCCGTGGGATAAGGACCTCCAACTCAATAGGCGTTTCTTGCAGGTAGACAAGGCCTTGACTATCAATAGTAATCGTAAGGGGTTCATCTTTTTCGTTGAGAGGAGAGGCATTGGTTTTAGGTAAGTCCACGGAAACACCCACTGTTAATAGGGGTGCCGTCACCATAAAGATAACCAAAAGCACTAACATAACATCTACAAGAGGGGTGACGTTAATGTTTGGCGGGAGATGTGTCGCTCGCCGTTTGCCGTTTTGGCGTGGGGAGTTTGAAGAAAAAGCCATCTGTTACCTCGTTAGGCTTGGCGCATAATGATTGCCATAAATTCGCTAGAGAAAGAGTCAAGGCGGTTTATATAGCGATTGATTTCAAGGGCAAACTTATTATAAGCAACACCTGCAGGAATAGCTGCCACAAGCCCTATTGCTGTAGCAAAAAGGGCTTCAGCAATACCAGGTGCTACCACAGCAAGGCTGGTGTTTTGAGAAGAAGCAATAGACTGGAAGCTATGCATGATTCCCCAAACAGTCCCAAAAAGACCAACAAAGGGAGCAATAGAAGCTAAAGATCCTAAAAACCCTAGGTGGGACTCTACTTTATCGACTTCACGGTTTAAGGTGACTTGCATCGCTCTTTCTATACGGTTCTGGAGAGAAGCGAGAGTTTTAGAAGTTTCTCCTCCTCGTCTCCATTCCCGCATAGCTGCAACAAACACAGCACACATAGGATCAGAAGGTTGATTCCCAATTCGCTCATACAACGTATCGAGGGATCCACCTGACCAGAAGGAATCTTCAAATTTCCGCGCAGAAGAATTTAAGAACTTAAGGCGGATTGATTTAGTGAAAATGATTGTCCATGACCAGAAGGAAGCCACCATCAGTCCTAATATAACTGCCTGCACAATAATATCGGCTGATAAAAAGAGATTCCATAAGGATAAATCATGAATTACTCCTTGAGGAGCAACAGCAATATTTTCAAGGTTAGCTAAGGGGGATTGAACAGGCATTCTTATGTCTCCAAATTGGTCAGTAAACGACGTAAATCCTCTATTATTCTTACAGGCTTGCCCTCAGGATTAATGCAAGCCAAAACAACCTCAAGAGATGCAATTAGCTGATCTTCTCGCAAAATGACTTGAGACACAACAAGCTTCGCATATTTCGGTTCTTTAAAGTAAGTCTTTATATCTAATATATCATCTAGGTAAGCGGGGGCAAGGCAGTTTAAATGGCATGAACGCACAACGAATCTTAAGTCCTTCTCTTTCATAAGAGTAAACTGAGAAAATCCCAGGCTTCTTAAGGCTTCTGTTCGCGCACGTTCGGCAAATTTTAAATAATTTGCATAATAGACAATCCCTCCAGCATCGGTATCCTCAAAATAAACACGCGTAGGGAAGGTAAAAGAATTAGGCATCACTCGTTCCAAAAAGAGAGAGGGATTCAGGGGCTTTCAGTCCAAGCACTTCATAAGCGCAAGGGGTGAGCATGCGACCTCGCGGAGTACGTTGGATATACCCTTGTTGAAGCAAATAGGGTTCAATGACGTCTTCAAGCGTATCTTTTTCTTCAGAAAGAGCTGCAGAAAGCGTTTCAAGGCCCACAGGACCTCCATTGAAATGATCAATAATGTGTTTTAGATAACGGTGATCCATAGCATCAAGCCCATAGGCATCCACTTCTAAATACCGTAAAGCCCGATCAGCTCCGGCTGCGGTAATTTCTAGATCCCCCTCAACACTTACAAAGTCTCGCACGCGTCTAAGAAGACGAAGGGCAATGCGTGGGGTTCCTCGAGATCTTTTTGCAATTTCTATAGCGCCTTCTTGAGAAAGAGCGACTTGAAGAACGCACGCTCCTCGCAACAAGACATTCTGTAGCTCTTCAGGGGTATAGAATATCAGGCGTACAGGGATGCCAAAGCGATCTCTTAAAGGCGAGGATAAAAGGCCTGAGCGGGTCGTAGCCCCAATCAAGGTAAAGGGCGGAAGATCAATCTGAATAGAGCGGGCACCAGGGCCTTCCCCCACAACAATATCCAACTTAAAATCCTCCATAGCCGGATAAAGAATTTCTTCAACGGCAGGATTAAGGCGATGAATTTCATCAATGAAAAGAACATCATAAGGCTGAAGATTTGTAAGGATTGCAGCCAAATCGCCAGCCCGCGCAATCACAGGGCCTGAGGTAGGCCGAAATCCTACCCCTAACTCTCGAGCCATAATTTGAGAAAGAGTGGTCTTTCCAAGGCCAGGGGGGCCATAAAACAAAACATGATCCATGGCTTCTTTGCGGTTTTTAGCAGCTTCAATAAAGATTTTAAGATTTCGTCTGGCTTGAGCTTGCCCGACGAATTCTTCCAGCCGTTGCGGGCGGATATTGATGTCGGATGTAAAGGAATCTTCAGGCGTGATAAGGCGAGGAGCGTTCGTCATGTGCCCGTCCTTGCCAAAAGGCTTAGTCCTTGACGAATGAGGTCATGCAGAGAGGTCACAGTTTCTTGTTGGTTAAGTTTACTGATGGCTGTCACAGCTTCTAAACGGCGATACCCTAAATTAACAAGAGCTGAGACTGCCTCTTCAACAAGTGGCGCCAGGCTTGAAGGATAGGGTGTAGATGAGGATACTCCTCCCCCCAGGAGGGTGGGGACCTTATCCTTAAGTTCTGTTGCAATGCGGCTGGCGAGTTTTGGCCCTACCCCGTCTGCTCTGGTCAAGACCGCTTTATCTTGAGCGGCAATAGCTTGATAAATATCAGTGGGACAAAAGGCAGAAAGAAGAGAGAGACCCATGCGGGCCCCGACACCTTGGACCGTTGTCAGGAGATTAAAACAAGCTTGCTCTTCTTGAGTTTTAAAACCATATAACTGAAGGCTCTCTGAGCGCATAAGGGTTTCAATAAAGAGTGTGACCGGCTCGCCCTTGTGGCCCAAGGACCCTAAAGAACGACTGGAGCAATAAACAAGATAGCCTACGCCGTTTACATCTATGATAAGGGAGGTATCGTTAAATGTATCAAGAATGCCAGTTAATTTTGCAATCATAGGGCAGCCCTTAAGGTTGTAGGAAGTGTTCGGTAGTGTGCATGGCAGAGTGCCACGGCAAGAGCATCAGCAGCGTCTTTTGTGACCCCGCCACTCTTGGGAAGAAAGTGATTGACCATGAGAGCAATCTGATCTTTATCTGCATGACCTGCTCCTACCACGCTTTTCTTAATTTTATTAGGAGCATATTCCGCTACAATGAGGCCGGCATGCGCAGGCGCCAAAAGGGCAATCCCTCGAGCAGCTCCTAATTTTAAGGCAGAGATAGGGTTTTTATTCACAAAAATTTCCTCAACGGCGGCCTCATGAGGGGCCAAATGGCGGATAATGTCAGTAAGTTGAATGTACAGGCTATTCAGGCGGGTTGAAAGGGGATCTTTTTCACAAGACGTAAGGATACCATGACCAACGTGGATATAGGAAGATCCTAGAACATCGATGACACCCCACCCGGTGATGCGTAACCCAGGATCTATACCTAAAATACGGATAGGGTGAGCCATTACTTTCCGCTCGCAAGTTTTTCTAGAACCTCGTCAGAGACTTCGAAATTTGCAAAAACAGTTTGAACGTCGTCATTGTCTTCTAGGACATCGATCAGTTTTAGTAAGGTGACAGCTTTTTCTTCATCCAAAGAAGTAGTCGTTTGTGGCTTCCAGATAAGCTCTGCACTTTGCGGATCGCCGAATTTTACAAGCAGATGATCTCGCACCGTTGCAAAATCTTCCACAGAACACTCCACATCATAGCTCTTGTCAGACTCTTCAATATTTAGGGCTCCGGCCTCAAGAGCGGCATCAAAAAGAGTGTCATAATCAAGAGAGTCTTTGGGGTAACGAAGGGCTCCTATCCGATCAAACATAAAGCTAACACTGTTGGTTTCGCCTAAATTTCCGCCATATTTTGTAAAGGCAGCTCGGACTTCACCTGCTGTACGATTTCGATTGTCTGTGAGGGCCTCAACAATGACAGCTACGCCGCCAGGTCCATAACCTTCGTAGCGGACTTCAGCATAGTCTGTAAGATCTTCTCCTCCTGCGCCTCGTTTAATGGCGCGCTCCATTGTATCTTTGGGCATATTAGCTCCGCGCGCAGCAATCATGGCTTGACGTAGGCGAGGACTTGCAGGATCGGGGTTGATCCGGGCAGAAGTGGTGAGCTCGCGAATAATTTTTGTAAAAACCTTTGCCCGCTTGGCATCCTGTGCGCCTTTGCGGTGCATAATATTTTTAAACTGTGAATGGCCAGCCATACTATTTCCTTTAAAAAAAGTTACGCTTGTTTCTTGATCTCTGCAATAAGCTCTTTTATTATATAGTTTTGAGAGTCTTCGCTCAAGTAGGGATGCATGGGCAAGCTTAGCACATGGTTTGCAAGAAATTCACACACAGGCAATCCTTTCTGGCCTGCTACAGGGTATTTCTTGTAGGCAGTTTGGAGATGGAGGGGTTTGACATAATAAACAACCGTTGGAATCCCTTTGTTCTTAAGATGTTCTATCAAGGCAGAACGGTTTAGTGTGTTTGGCAAGATGAGTGTATATTGGGCCCAGGTAGAGAGGGTGTTTTCTAAGACAAAGGGTGGGGTTGAAACTTCCTTTAAAGCTTCGCTATAGCGGTGTGCTATGACTTGGCGTTTCTTAATTTCTTCAGGGAAGAGATTTAATTTTTCAAGAAGAATAGCGGCTTGGAGGGTATCAAGGCGTCCATTAATACCTATACGGATGTTATCGTATTTATCAGCGCCCTGCCCATGAATTCTGAGGCATTTCAAGGTGTCAGCGAGCTCATCATTGTTCGTAAAAATAGCGCCTCCATCTCCATATCCCCCTAAGGGCTTTGCTGGGAAAAAGCTGGTAGTCGCAACCTCTCCCAAGCTCCCTATGGGTTTTCCTTTGTAATGGCCTCCAAAGGACTGGGCGGCATCTGCCATAATCCAAAGATTATGTTCATCTGCGATGGGCTGAATAGCGTCGTAATCTGCAGGTTGCCCAAATAAATCTACAGGAATAATACCTTTTGGATGAAGGCCCAGTTCTTTTGCTGTTTTGATGCCTTGGCGTAGACTTTCGGGGTCTATATTAAATGTGTTCGGAAGGCTATCGATAAAGATGGGGGTCGCTCCAACCCAAGCAACCACTTCTGCGGTGGCGGCAAAAGTAAAGGATGGAACAAAAATGGCATCCCCGGGTCCTATGTTTTTGGCAAACAGGACAAGCCCGAGGGCGTCTGTTCCATTCGCACAAGAAATCGCATGTTTGACTCCACAAAAGCTGGCAAGACGATCCTCAAACTCCATGACTTCAGGGCCCATGATATATTGTCCGTGATCCAGGACTTTTTTAATTGCAGCATCAATTTTTGAGCGAATCAGGACTTGTTGGGCGTTTAAATCAATAAAATCAATTTTTACAGTCATTTAGAAAGTTTCTCCTTGGTGAAAAGCAATTCCTTAAAGTATCTTGTTCTCGAGGCTGGATATAGAGTATTTATGAGTATGGGCCATAACATTTTATTTCATTTTGTTGGGTAGAGGCATGAATACATCCGTTTCTTACCTCACAGAAAAAGAGGCAAAACAAGAACTTGCACGCTTAGCGGAGCTGATTGCCTACCATGATCGCCTCTATTACTTTCAGGAACCAGAAATTAGTGATGCCGACTATGACCTGTTACGCCTGCGTAATAAGGAAATTGAAGAAAAATTCCCTCACCTTATCCGAGAAGACAGTCCAAGCTTAAGGGTGGGCGCGCCCCTTTTGGGGCCGTTTGGAAAGGTGGTCCATCGCCAGGGTATGCTTTCTCTGGATAATGGTTTTGAGGACCAAGACGTTTATGATTTTATAGACCGGGTTCGTCGCTTCTTAGGAATTTCACATGAAATGCCTATCGAGCTTGTTGCTGAGCCTAAAATTGATGGATTGGCATCAACGCTTCAGTATCAAGACGGTGGATTCTCTTTAGGGGCTACCCGAGGAGATGGGACAGAGGGAGAAGACATCACCCAAAATCTGAAAACTATTCAAGATGTTCCTCGTCATATTGAATTCCACGATTTTCCTGCGCTTGCTGAAATCCGTGGAGAGGTTTACATGCGCCATAAGGATTTTATAGAGATGAATGCAGAGCGAGAAGCCCAGAAACTTCCTCTCTTTGCCAATCCTCGAAATGCTGCTGCGGGTTCTCTTCGTCAGCTTGACCCTCGTATTACGGCTCAGCGCCCTCTTAAGTTTTTTGCTTATGCTTGTGATAGCTATGCCCCGTTCCATGTTGAAACTCACTGGGAATTCCTTGAAAAGCTTAAGCGCTGGGGATTTATGACGAATCCTTTAGCAAAGGTTTGTGAGACAGCGGAGGAAGCCCTTGCCTATTACCATGACTTGGAAGAAAAGCGGGCAAGTCTCCCTTATGATATTGATGGGATTGTCTATAAAGTAAATCGGCTTGATTGGCAAAATCGTTTAGGCGTGTCGACACGTGCGCCTCGGTGGGCTTTGGCCCATAAGTTTCCAGCTCAAAAGGCTCAAACTCTTGTGAATGATATTTTCATTCAGGTTGGGCGCACAGGGACGCTAACACCAGTGGCTGATCTTGCCCCTGTAACAGTGGGAGGAGTGGTCGTTTCACGAGCAACACTACACAATGAAGATGAAATTGCGCGGAAAGATATTCGTGTGGGAGACACGGTTGTTATTCAGCGAGCAGGAGATGTTATTCCCCAGGTTGTTCAAGTTATCTTGGAGAAACGCCCACCGAATTCCGTTCCTTTTTCCTTTCCTCATACCTGTCCTGTGTGTGGGTCGCATGCTGTCAGATTACCAGGGGAAGTCGCCAGGAAATGCATGGGAGGACTTGTTTGTAGTGCACAGGCAGCTTTACGCTTGCGCCATTTTGTTTCTCGAGATGCTTTTGATATTGAAGGGTTTGGCTCAAAGCATGTAGATGCGTTTTATAAAGAGGGCCTTATCAAAACACCAGCTGATATCTTTACGTTAGAGAAAAAAGAGAGAGAGAGTCCTTCTCCTTTGCAGTCCCGAGAAGGGTGGGGAGAGCTTTCGGCCAACAACCTTTTTAGAGCCATTGAAGCCCGGCGACGGATTCCCTTGCATCGCTTTGTTTATGCGCTGGGAATCCTGCAAGTTGGACAAGCCACAGCAAAACTGATCGCTCGCCACTATATGAGTTATCAGGCGTGGAAAGAGGCTATGATTGCTGCAAAAGATTCGGAAAGTGACGCCTACGCTGACCTTCTCTCGATTGACGGAATAGGGCCTTCTGTTTCAACGGATTTGATTGCTTTTTTTGATGAGCCACACAACCTTGAGGTTTTAAAAGCTCTTTTGGAGCAAGTTATTGTATTAGATGAAACCCCGGTGGATGTAGGAAAAGGGCCATTTGCCAATAAATCTATTGTTTTTACAGGAACACTCCAACACATGACGCGCCAGGAAGCCAAGGTGCGTGCTGAAGCTTTGGGTGCTAAGGTTGTGAGTTCAGTTTCTCCCAAAACAAATTATGTTGTTGTGGGAGAGTCCCCTGGTTCTAAAGCCAAAAAAGCTCAAGAATATGGGGTCCAAATCCTGACAGAAGAAGAATGGCTAGAAAAGGCGAGTCATTAGAAGGATCTTATCCTCTGGAAGAGAGCGCTCGTTTCTTAAGGCCCGTTAAGCAGCAAGTCCTGCGCGGCCCATGGCCAAGAATTTAGCACGACGACGCTCGCGGGCTGTTGGACCATCAAGGAACAGCAGAGGCTTGAGAGCCTTTTCAAGAGCATCCCCGACTTCCTGAATAACCGTTGTCGGGTTACGTTGCGCTCCGCCAATAGGTTCTGGGATAATCTTATCAATAATCCCAAATTTCTTGAGATCTTGAGCTGTGAGCTTAAGAGCTACCGCTGCTTCTTCTTTCTTGTCGCGTGTTCTCCATAAAATAGAGGCACAGCCTTCTGGAGAAATCACCGAATAGACAGAATGTTCTAGCATCATAAGCGTATTAGCAAAGGCAAGGGCTATGGCTCCTCCTGAGCCTCCTTCCCCAATAATAATACTTACAATGGGGACCTTAATAGCTGCGCTTACCTCGAGACAGCGAGCCAAGGCTTCTGATTGCCCACGTTCTTCCGCATCAATCCCTGGATGGGCTCCAGCAGTATCTACAAACGTAATGATGGGGAGATGAAAGCGGTCTGCAAGTTGCATGAGGCGAGCAGCCTTTCGGTATCCTTCAGGGCGCGGCATTCCAAAATTATGCTTAATACGTAAGTCCGTATCTCGCCCTTTTTCATGTCCGATAATAACAACCGGGCGGCCACGAAATTTTCCAAGTCCACCCACAATTGCCATATCTTCACCATAGGTCCGATCTCCCGCCAAAGGTGTAAAATCAGTGATAAGGGCATCGATATAATTGGTTGTATGCGGGCGTTCAGGATGGCGCGCCACTTGAACCTTTTGCCAAGGAGTCAGATTTTTATAGGTCTTCTCTAAAAGCGTTTCCGTCTTTTCTTGTAAACGCTTCACTTCACTGGAAATATCCATTTCGTCCAGAAGCGCCATGTGACGGAGTTCTGCGAGTTTACTTTCAAGTTCGCGGATGGACTTTTCAAAATCAAGAGTTATCGACACACTTTTTCCTTTAGAGCAAATTTTTCCGTAAGAAACATTGTTCTTACAATATCAAGTGCACGCATGAGTTGGTAGTCCTCAATTTCTTTTTTCTTATCCATCTGAGAAAAACCTAAGGCTTCATTAGCGTTTTCTAGCTCTTCTTTTTTAAGATCCTTATTTTTGGTAGGCTCTTTTGTATCGAGAGCACCTTTAATATCCCCTTCATGAATACGATCTTTCTCATCAATGTTTTCAAGCTTTGCGATGGCTTGTTCCACAGAAATATCTGGTTCAATGCCTTTTGCCTGGATAGAGACACCCGCAGGGGTATAGTACCTTGCTATTGTAAGCTTAAGGGCGCCTCCATTTGTTAACGGAAGAACTGCCTGAACTGATCCTTTTCCAAATGACTTGGTTCCCACAACGATTGCGCGATGGTTATCTCTAAGGGCACCCGCGAGGATTTCAGAAGACGAGGCTGTTCCTCCATTGATTAAGACCACAATAGGGAGACCTTTTAAAATATCTTGGTTGTCGGCCGGGATATGCGTGTCCATTTTAGGATTGCGCCCCTTTATGGAAACAATTTCCTCGCCTTTTTTAAGAAAAAGATTCGAAACGCCAATTGCTGTATCAAAAAGTCCACCAGGGTTATTCCGTACGTCAATGACCACACCTTCCAGTTTATCCCCGAGCTGTTTCTTTAAGCCAAGCGCCGCTTCCTTGACAAGCTTTGTACTGTTCTCGTCTGTAAAGGTGGCAATACGAATATATCCTACGTTTCCTTCTGCACGCCACTTAACAACCTTGGGTTGAATAGTAGCGCGGGTTAAGACTTTTTCGAAGACGTCTCGGCCTTCGCGTTTGATATGGAGACGAACCTTTGTTCCTGGCTTCCCACGCATAAGGTCAACAGCATCCAGAAGAGACATTCCTATGATGGGTTTCTTGTTGATGCCTACAATAAGGTCTCCTGATTGTAGCCCTTCCTTATGAGCGGGTGTATCATCGATAGGTGCAATAATCTTTACAAGACCATTTTCCATGACAACTTCTAATCCCAGTCCGCCAAAGTGGGCGCCCTTCGTGTTCATCTTAAGTTCTTCATATTCTTCTGGAACAAGATAGGTGGAGTGGGGATCTAAAGCTGAAAGCATTCCTGTTAATGCTCCCTCAAGGAGCTTTTCATCTGTTACGGGCTCGACATAGTCCTCTTTAATGCGTGCAAAAATAGCTTCAAACATCTGTTCATCTACGCGAGATTCCTTAGAGGTTTCTTTTTGAGGTGTAGGAGGAGTCTCTGTTTTTTCTTCGGAAGTAGCGTTTAAATAAAATCCAGCTATACATATTATCAAAAGAATAAAAAAACTAATAATTCCTAAAAAACGAGATTTCATTTATTTCTCCAAAGCTAAAGCTATATTGTATCTTTTTTTTACAATAAAGTCTATGAGAAATTCAGCTCTTGCTCAATACCTGACAGGCTTTAATTTACAATGATGTCCAAGAAAATGTCGTGAACAGAGGTAGGAGAGGGTTCCTTAGATACATAAAGGGAAATTTATCCTTCTCTCTTTTCATGCCCTTTTTTGTTAATGTATTTTTTATTTTTTTAAGATATTTTTTTATCAGAAAAATAAAAAACAAATAGGAGTCTCTTATGAAAGTAAGAATAAAAACTACAGCGGTACTCATAGCTATGAGCGCAAGCTTACTCGTCTCTGGGAGTGTGTTTGCTATTACTCCTTATAAGGAAAAAAAACCCGGTGAAAGTACTGAAAAGAAAAGAGATGGAGGATGGAAGGACGCTCATGATGAGTGGACAAAAATTCTTGGAGAAAGGGAGAAATCTCACGCTGAGAGGAAAAGGCTTCTCGAGGCTTCAGACAAGCACACTAAAGAATGGAGTGACTATCAGAATGAAAGGGAACAGGTCTCAGATGAAAGAAATAAGCTTTTTGATGAGGTAGAGGAATTCCTTAGAGTAGGGGGAACTGGTAAAAAGAATGATAATACAAACATTCAGCGCCTTAATGAGGAATGGGGAAAAACTCAGGAATGGAGAAATAAGCATCGTGCTAAGAGAGATCGTCTAATGGAGGAATCACAACACCTTGATGAAGCGTGGAGGAGTTACTTTGATCAGAAGGATCATATTGCAGATGGGATGAAACAAGTCTTTCAGAAGATGCAGCTTCTTCGTTAGCTTCTTACCTAAAGATCTCTTCCTACCTTTTTCAGGTTCTTTTTTGTTAGGAGGAAGAGCTTAAAGTCCTAAGTTAAGTTTATCTTGTCTCTGAGCATCTTATCGGTGTATCAAGAAAAGAGGTGCTTTTACAAAGGATATTCGTGGCTAATTTTACTCTTTCTCGACGACATTTTTTAGCTCTCGCCTCATCCTTCGTTGCTGTGGCAACGTCCCCTCTCGCTTTATCTGCGGCCAAGCCTCGCTTTTCTTCTCGCAAGCTATCTTTATTTAATATTCATACGCTCGAGACGTTTGAGGGAACATATTGGCGGGAAGGCTATTATGATGAGAAAGCCTTGCAAAGGCTTATGTATGTGCTCAGAGATCGTCGAAACAATTACCAGCATCCTATAGATCCAGGGCTTTTTGATATTCTTCACCGGCTTCAAGCCACTTTGGGGACTAAGGAAGAATACCAAATTATTTGTGGGTACCGTTCAAAAGAAACGAATGAAAAGCTTCATCGGTTGGGCTCTGGTGTTGCAAAGAAAAGTCTTCATTGCAAAGGAAAGGCGATTGATTTGCGACTTGATACCATTCCGTTGAAAGACTTGCGTAATGCAGCCATGTCTTTGCAGGCAGGGGGAGTAGGGTATTACCCCAAGTCTAATTTCATTCATGTTGATAAACGTCCAAAACCCGCTTTTTGGAGCTAAACGACTTCACTAAAAATAAAAATTTTTTCCAAAACAGTTGAATTAAAAATTTTATTTGATAGACTTTTCAGAGGGAGGAATCCCTGCTTGTGGTCTACCAGCAGAGGAGTACATTAATTATGACAAGCACTTTTGCACAAGAGCGAAATCTTCGCATTAATCTTGCCGCCGCCTACCGGATTTTAGCAGACTTGAAGATGGATGACCTCACTTACACCCATCTCTCTGCGCGCCTACCAGGAGCTGAGGCATACTTTATTTATCCGTTTGGCCTACTGTTTGAAGAGGTAACGGCTTCTTCTCTTTTAAAAGTCTCTCTTGAAGGAGACATTTTGGAAGGAGAAGAGATCCAGTACAATACAACGGGGTATGTTATCCATGGGAATATTTATAAAAAACGCCCTGATATCAATTCGATCTTTCACCTCCACACAACAGCAGGGGTCGCTGTTTCTAGCTTAGAATGTGGCTTACTGCCCCTGAGCCAGTTTGCTTTTCATTTTTATAATCGACATGCCTATCATGCCTACGATTCCCTAACCCTTGAAAACAATCGCCAGGGAGAAAACCTTGTGAAAGATTTAGGGAATAAAAAAGCCATGATACTACGCAATCATGGAACGTTAACGTGCGGGGAAACCATCCAGGAAGCGTTTCTATATATGCACTTTCTAGAAAAAGCTTGCCAGGTTCAGTGTGCGGCGTTGAGTTGTGGCCAAAAGGTCATTCTTCCACCCCCAGAAGTATGTGAAAAAGCGGCTCAAGATGTGCGGGCTTTTGAGCCTGCGTTTGGAACCCGAGACTGGAACGCTCTTTTAAGAAAACTAGAGCGAGAAAACACAGGATATAAAGACTAGCGCCAACATTTAAAAAGCCCCTTGAGTGCTTCTCCCGTCACCAACTTTTGTGATTAAATCATTATTAATGACGGTTGTGTATTATAAAAATAAAAATTCTCTAAAATAAGGAACAAATAATATAACTTAAATTTTTTCAGATATTTTTTATAATTTCTATGTTTACATGTCTTGTCTTTTCGTCGGCAGATGCAAGAAAATTAAAGTCTGACGATGACGCGGACTCTGCAACGCCTTCTTCTAGTTGTGTATCCGGAACATATGCAACGAGTAAAGAGTGTATGGTGTACTGTGTACCGCTTTGTGAAAAACAGAATTTGATTCCAGAGTGTGCATGGACCAGCAGCAACTCTGCTGGATGTAGATGGCCCTGCAGCTGTGTTTCTTCGTAGGATCCGAGGGCTCTTAGCTGTTCCTAAAATAGAAACGCAGCCCCCCCTATAAGGAAAAAGTTGCTTTTCTATCATGTTGTTGATCCCAAGAGAGGATGAAATTTAGAGAAATTCCTTCGGCAGTGCTTCAATGACGCAAGGCTTCAATATTTTCGGCATAATGGCTGGGATCACCTTTAAAAGCAGCCGTCCCTACAACGATAATATCAGCGCCTGCTTCAATAACAGCTGGCGCGTTGATGGGGCTAATGCCTCCATCAACCTCAATAACAATGGAATAATCTGAGTGGGCGACAAGAGCTCGGACGTCTTGGATTTTTTTAATCTGATCTGTAAGAAAAGATTGCCCGCCAAACCCTGGTTCAACGGTCATCACCAGAATAAGATCCACTAAATGTAGAAACGGAGATAACGTTTCTGCTGGAGTATCAGGTTTAAGGGCAAGCCCGGCTTTACAGCCTAATTCTCTTATTTTTTGTAGGGTTTCAGGAAGATTTTCGCACGTCTCCAAATGAACCGTTATAATATTAGCGCCTGCTTGGGCAAATTCTGTAAGGTAATTATCAGGGCAGGTCACCATAAGATGCACATCAAAGGGCAAGCTTGTATAAGAGCGAAGAGCCTTTATGAAGAGAGGTCCAAACGTTAGGTTGGGTACAAAATGCCCGTCCATAACATCCAGATGAATCATATCTGCAAAGGGTTCAATAGCCTTAATTTCTTCTCCCAAGCAGGCAAAATTAGCTGCCAAGAGGGAGGGGGCAATTTTTACAGTACTCATCTAATTCTGGGTATCCTCTGACTCATCTTCTTCAAACAATTGAATGGGGTTAACAGGCATGACTGTTGAAATAGCATGTTTATAAACAAGTTGTGAGTGATTTTCTCTACGTAAAAGAACAGAGAAATTATCAAACCAAGTTACAATGCCTTGAAGCTTGACTCCATTTACAAGAAATAATGTTACAGGCGCTTTTGTTTTACGGACTTGGTTTAAGAAAATGTCCTGTAAACTGTTTTGTTTATCTGATAACACCATAGTTCACCCCTTTCTTATTTTTATTGTGGTTTACTCTAGAAGGTTAGTCTATAGGAGTGATCTTAATAATTCGTTAGCACCTTCCTAAAAAGATCATAATTTAAGGAAGGGAGGCATATCGTGAAAAAATGATAGCAGGGATCCCAGATCATTCAACTCATCTAACGCTTTTGGTTAACATTAATCGCTGAGATTGCCCAAGCTTTCAGGATGACGTTATCCCGGGATTCATAAAAGTTTACTCCTTTTTCAATGTCCTTCATCTTTCTTTCGGTAGATGCTTTAAAGAGTAAAAATAATTATATACGAGAGCTCTATAAACTTTCGATCAGGGTTATAATTCCCTGGCAATCTTTTACATGAATAACATCTTCTTCAAGAGAAGCATTTCCATCGCCAACAACCAAAGGGATGCAACCAGAAGCGCGGGCACACTGAACATCTACGATAGAGTCTCCAATAAACCATACATCATGGCTCGTTGGGCAGAGCATACTGGGCTTAAGGGCGGCTAAGACAGGAAGATGAGAGGGCTTATCTTGCTCTGCATCTCGTGATCCTATAACGGCATGGAAGTGGTCTTGCCATCCAAGGTGAGCGACTTCTTTTCGCAAGAGGGTTCCTGTTTTATTGCTGACGATACCAACATAAAGGTCGCGTTCTTTTAGGTTTTTCAACAGGGATTCGGCTCCTTCAAAGGCAACAAGTTCCTC
Source organism: Alphaproteobacteria bacterium (assembly GCA_020049895.1). Classification (GTDB taxonomy): domain Bacteria; phylum Pseudomonadota; class Alphaproteobacteria; order UBA9655; family UBA9655; genus UBA9655. Next base: position 48,716 of record JAGVLE010000003.1, read on the forward strand.
TAAATGGCGTTTGTTGATAGCTTCATAAAAGGTGCTTTCCCATTTCTCGACCTGGTCCCCAAAGTGATGATGACTGTCTCTTGCCGAGAGGTGAGGTTGGTTCCAAAACTCTTGGGGAGTTATTGGAGAACGGCCTATAGCTTGAAGGGCAATGTTAAAGGAGTCAAAGCACACACTCCACGTATCCACGAGGGTGTTATCCCAATCGAATAAAATTGCTTTTGGAAGTCGAGTCGGATGACGCGCGGGTGTTTTTTTGAGAGCAGAATTATTTTGCATGAGACTTTGATAAGTAGTCAGAGACGCTCTCAACCGTTGTTTCAATGGCCTGCAGTCCTTGCTTCCAGTTTGCCGGACAGACTTCTCCATATTTCTCTGTATGCTGCAGGGCTTCAAGCATACGCAACGCTTCATCTACATTTCTGCCTAAAGGAAGATCATTGACAACCTGGTGACGTACAATTCCGTCGCGATCAATAAGGAAAAGGCCTCTATAAGCAATACCTTCAGGATTTAAGACATCATAGTCTTTGGCAATATGCCCTCCAAGGTCAGAAATCAACCCATACGTAATGCCTTGAATTCCGCCTTTTTCCTTAGGCGTGTTCAACCATGCAAGATGGGAAAAGTGACTATCGACGCTGCACCCTAAGAGAACGCAATCTCTTTCTGAAAACTCTTGCAGTCGCGCTTGAAAGGCATGAAGTTCTGTTGGGCAAACAAATGTAAAATCAAGAGGATAAAAGAATAAAATAACATATTTTCCTCGATAATCTTTTAAATCCACTTCTTTAATATCAGTTTTGACGACGCACTTTGCTTTGAAAGAAGGGGCTTCTTTGCCAACTAAAACAGCCATAGTTTTATCTCCACGAGGTTTATAAATTATACGAAAGATGAACCTAAGATTGTATAGGGGAGGAGTGGGGAAGTCAAATTTATCTCATGGATTTTAGGAATCCTATTCATTAACAAAAATTGCATCTTCCTGAAAACTGTGTAATTATTAAGTTATAAAGTAGATGTGGAGGGTTTGACTTGCCGTACAAAACAAACTCTGATCTTCCGGACCCCGTGAAAAATGTTCTTCCCGCCCATGCTCAGGATATTTATCGGGCTGCGTTTAATAACGCGTGGGAGGAATATAAGGATGCGGAGAAGCGGAATACAAATGATTCACGGGAAGACGTAGCTCGAAAGGTTGCCTGGGCTGCTGTTAAGAAGGTCTATGAAAAAATAGACGACACATGGCAAAAGAAGTGATTTTTATGGTGGTAGATAGATGAGTATTGATAAACGTAATTTTCTGAGATTAAGCCAAAAAGCCTGTGCTCCCTTTTTAGCATTTGTTGTTATAGGGTATTTTATTTATCATTCAATCCAAGGAGATAGAGGGATTCTTGCGTGGCTTCGCTTGCAAGATCGTCTTAGCACACACCAACAGCAATTAACGGAAGTAACCAAAACACGTAAAGCGTTAGAGGCAAAAATTAGTTGTTTACGACCAGAAAGCCTCGATCGGGATCTTTTAGATCAACGCGTACGGTTGCAATTGGGGTATACTCATCCTGATGAGATTGTCATCCTGACTCTCGAAGAGCCTTCTCAGGAATCGAAAGAAAAGAGCCAAGAGTCAGGAAAATAGTAAGGTTTGACGCTTAATTCTCGGTATTTGTTTTTTGATAGGGAAAAGAAAGCCTTCCGCCCGTACAAGCAGAGCGTACCCCTGTCGTTCCAGGGAAAGAGAGGGGAAGGCCTTTAAAAGAGCGTACGGCTAAGAAAGCAAAGGCTTGAGCCTCAAGAGCATCCCCATTCCATCCGATTTCTGAAGCTTTCTTTACCTCGGTTTTGATGTATTTCCTCAGTAAAGAGAGGAGCGTATCGTTATGTGCGCCTCCGCCCGCGACGAGCCATAGAGACGGCGGCTCAGGAAAGTGTTCCAAGGCTTTTTGAACGGCAGCTGCTGTAAAGGCTGTTAATGTTGCGACTCCATCTTCAAAGGAGATATCTTTTATATCTGCAAGGCACGTATGAAAAGTTTGGCGATCCAAAGATTTTGGAGGGGGCTGATCAAAGAAAGGATGCTGTAACCACTTTTCAAGAAATTTCTCATGGATGATTCCTTTTTGAGCGATTGCTCCGCCTTCGTCCCAAGGAAACCCTGTGTGAGCCTGTATAAGATCATCAATTAATCCATTTCCTGGTCCCACATCAAAGCCCAGTAGGTCGTTTTCTTTTTCACCAATCCAGGTAACATTGGCCACCCCGCCAATGTTAAGAATAACAAGAGGTTTGGGGAGATCTTGTGCGAGGGCTTGATGAAATACAGGAACAAAAGGGGCTCCCTGGCCTCCGTGGGCTAGGTCATTAAGACGAAATTGGTCGACAACAGGAATACCTATTTCAGCAGCGAGCGCCTTTCCATCTCCAATTTGATACGTTTCAGGGGGGGTGTGAAAAATAGTTTGCCCATGAAATCCAATAAGATCAACCTTCTGAGAGGTTTCTTTTAAAAGCACATTTATACAGTTTAGATGATAATGAAGGATCTCTTGAGCGAGGCTTTCTCCCTCAGGGTCGGGGCGCTTTCCATAGGCTTGTATAAGAGAGCGCTTAAGAGAGGCAGGGTAGGGGATGTACTTTGTTGGGCCAAAAGCCTTAACTGTAACTCCATCTGTCCACAACAAAGCCCCATCCACACCATCTGCGGATGTTCCAGACATAAGACCTAAGGTGAAAAGATCGCTCGAGAGTATCTTTGTAAGCAACCTTTACCCTGGGAAAGGGTTCATCACATTGTCTTCGTTAACTTTAAGTTCTTCTTTTTGAGGAAGTGTAAGGCCTTGCGTTTCTGCAGGTGTCAATTCATCTGGTTGGGTTTCTACAGATTCCTGGTTTTTTTCGGAATTGCATCCAACTAAAATTCCTGCGCTAAAGAGAATAGCCATAAGTTTCTTGGAGAAAGAGGGCATTTGTATTTCCTTTCTTTTTTTATCTTTTTACCTTTGAGGATAATACCTTTTGCATGTACGTGTGGCAATAGTCTTAACAAGCGGGACATGTATTCTTAAGCGATGAATGCTAGTTCTCTTCAAAAAACCTGAAAAAGTGCAGGGGGTTAATATATTTTTAACCTTCTTAATGTATTTTTTAAACAAGGAATAATGAATATGAATAAAAAACAAACGCAAACAAAGGAAAAAATTATGAAAAATACTCTCGCAATATTAACACTTCTCGTTGGCGCAAGCTTTCTTGTAAGCGCAGAAGCAAATGCAAAAGAGAAGGCAACTTGTTCATCCTGTATTTCGGCATGTACGAGAAATCCAACAGCAAAAAGTTGTTACTGGGATTGTCCCAGTATATTGATAAAGTGTGGACAAAAATGCTCAAAGTGTGCAACTCAATGTCCTGCTAGCACTACAGCTTTGGCAAATCCTCTCACACTAGCTACGTGTGTATCTTGCCTAGGGAAAAATTGTCCAAAGTAGGCAAAGAATTAAGCATATCGGCTTAAGAAGACGCAATGAGATGAGAGCATCTATCCTTAAAAACCATTAAGGAAGGTGCTCTCATTTTTATAGCACCCTCTGCAAAATATGTTTGTCTGAAATGGATAAGAAAATAATTGGCAACCACCAGTTACTTCCTTGCCCAAAACTCAGGTTGTATAGCCCCGCTGTCGTCCTTACCTAGAAACGTAGCGAAGCCAAAGGCGAGCTCTTAACGTTTCTTGGTGAGGATCTTTATGAGGCGTTACGGTGTATTCCCAAGATTATAGAGTGACAAATTAATTCTCAGAAAACACCCCTCCATTGGAAAGATTTAGAGAACCGCGCAGCATAGAGGTCTTCGCCAAGAACGCTACCGCTTGCTCAAAAGAGAGCGCGGAGCTTATTTAGGCAAGGAAGACAGGGGTGGGAGAGACAAACGGATGTTTCGTGGCCTCTGGGGGCCAGATAGTAAGGCCTTCTAGGGCTCGTTTCACTCGCCGAGAAAGCTTAGCTTTTAGGATGACGAAAAGAGAGCAAACCTTTCTTGTCCATTTCAGACAAACACATTTTGCAGAGGGTTTTTTATAACTTAAGCGAAAGTTCGTAATAGGAAATATCACAGACGTAAGGGGAGGGTGGTTTATCTTTCTGCTCCCAATCCACCGCTTTTTTCAGATTCACCCATTCCTTGGAGTCTCCCTCTTCCAGATCCCAGAATCCCTCCACTAGCTCTATTTCCAGCCATTTGACCAAGGGTTTGATTGCTACCAGCTCCCTTAGGTCCAATGGGCCCCACAATAGTCCGCTCGATCGGGTTGTTGGTATTATTTCCGATCCCGTTGTTGTTATTATTCGAAGAGGAGGGGTCTACCACATATTGTTGCAAAGGAGGAGTCCCCGTTGATAAAGGTGTTGTGTTAGACTGACCATTGTTTGCTCGAGCCATGCATTGCAAGGAAGGAGTTCCCCCTTTTATGCAGGATAAAAGTGTTTTTTGACATTTTAACACATCAGAAGGGGTTTTTGCTTTGGCGTAACAATCTGCTATGGTTGGGCCTTGGGAGACAGGGAAATTGGGTTGTGAACCTGAAGACGTAGATGGACTATATTGTGGCGTAGACGTAGAAGTGTCGTTGTCCTGATTGAACAATCGACCTGCTTTACCTTTTTGAATAGAAATAAGGGAAAGGCTTACGAGCAAAAGCAATAAATTATACCCCTTCATGATGATCTCCTCATAAGAAAAATAAACATAATTTTATTGTAAACTAAATAATCTTTATTTTCAAGTTTTAAAAAAGAAAGTATTAGTGATTAATGGAAATTTGAGAAAACAAGGCAGAGAAGTAAGCACCTTTTGCAGAGAGCTCGGTTAGCTTTAACGAATATTCAACAATCCTTGGGCGAAATCGTGAGCTGAAAAATCATGGAGGTCATCGATGGCTTCTCCTACACCAATAGCGTGAATGGGTAGTTTGAATTTCTCAGCAATAGCAAGCAATCCCCCGCCTTTGGCTGTGCCATCAAGTTTGGTGATAATCAGACCTGAGACATCCACAGCTTCTTGGAAAACTTTGACTTGTGTCAAGGCATTCTGGCCTGTTGTGGCATCTAACACCAAGAGGGTAGCGTGGGGTGCTGTGGGATCAATCTTTTGGATAACACGGCGGATCTTCTTGAGCTCTTCCATGAGCTCATCCTTATTATGAAGGCGGCCGGCGGTATCAATAAGAACAATGTCATCCCCTCGCTCTTTAGCGCGTTGAAGGGCGTCATAAATCAAGCCTGCGGCATCTTTCGATGTGGTTTTCTCAAGAGGAACACCGGCTCGATTGGCCCAGACCTCAAGTTGCTCTATGGCTGCGGCCCGAAAAGTATCTCCAGCTACTAGAGAGAGTTTATAGCCTTCATCTTTCCATTGTTTAGCTAGCTTTCCTATGGTTGTCGTTTTCCCCGTTCCGTTGACTCCTAAAACGAGAACAACAAAGGGCGTATGGTCACCTTGAGGGATGAGAGGTTTAACATAAGGTGATAAAAGAGCTTCAATTTCTTGGGCAAAAAGGGTGCGGACTTCTTCGGGTGTAATCTCTTGATTATAGCGATTTTTTTTTAGCTTTTGAACAAGGAGCTGCGCGGTGGTAACGCCAAGGTCGCTGGTGATTAAAAGTTCCTCTAGCTCCTCCAGCATGTCGTCATCTAATCTACGGTGGGTAACAAGGGCGGTGACGCCCTCCGTGAGGCGAGAAGAGGTCTTTTTAAGTCCTTCCGTGAGGCGTTTAATCCAACTCATACGGAAATAGCCTCTAAAGCTTCCCCATTTATGCCCGTTATGCGTGCTTTGATAATCTGACCGGGCTCAAAAGGCTGAGAGAGATTCACCTTTAAGAAATTCTCGCTGTGCCCCTGCGTGGCTGTTTCTAGGAGGATGTTTACGTCTGTGTTTACGAAACGCTTTAAGGTTTCCTGGAGATTTTTGTCGCCTTTTTCCCGCAAGCGTGCTGCACGTTCTTTTATGATTTCTCGATTGACTTGTGGCATACGAGCAGCTGGAGTCCCATCCCGGGGAGAATAAGGGAAAACATGGAGAAAACTTAAATCACATTCTGCCACCAGACGGAGGCTATTTTCAAACATCTCGTCGGTTTCTGTCGGGAATCCCGCGATAATATCGGCACCAAAGAGCATAGAGGGGCGCAGAGATCGGAGGGTTTTGCAAATATCAATGGCATCTTGACGTAAATGGCGACGCTTCATTCGCTTGAGGATCATATCGTCGCCGGCTTGAAGGCTCAGATGAAAATGCGGCATCAGGCGCTCTTCGTTGGCTACGAGCAGCAGGAGATCCGGGTCAATCTCAACGGAATCCACAGAAGATAAGCGCAAACGAGGGAGTTCCGGGGCTTGGGCCAGCAGGCGCTTGACCATTTGCCCAAGGGTGGGTGTTCCTGGCAAATCTTCTCCATAAGAAGTCATATCAACGCCGGTTAAGACGATTTCTTGGAATCCTTTTTCTACCAAAAGGCGCACTTGATCTACAATCACGCCTAAAGGCACGCTACGGCTGTTGCCCCGGCCATAGGGAATAGTGCAAAAGGTACAACGGTGGTTGCAGCCATTTTGGACTTGAATAAAAGCGCGCGCACGGCCATCAAAGCCTGCAATTAAGTGTTCGGCTGTCTCGCGCACGGCCATAATATCATTCACACTAATGCGTGCATGCTCGGTCGTGGGAGAAAAATATTTATCCTCAAGTTTTTCTGTGTTTCCCAGAACTTGATCCACTTCTGGCATCTTTGCGAACGCCTCAGGATTAATTTGAGCCGCACAGCCTGTGACGATAATTTTTCGATCAGGATGTTCCTTGCGATATTTACGGATGGCTTGACGGGCTTGGCGCTCTGCTTCAGCTGTAACGGCGCATGTGTTAAAGACAGCGGCATTCGTTAGCCCTGCTTTTAAAGCTTTTTCGCGAATGATCTCAGATTCATAGGCGTTTAAGCGGCATCCAAAAGTAACAATATCAGTCGTCATGAAAATCAGTCTAATTTTTTTGAGTAAGAAATAAGGTGTATAGTATACTTCCAAATAAAACAAAAGCAAATCCTTGATGGAGCAAGGCTAGGCTAACAGGAACGCCCCCTACCAAGGTTGCAATACCGAGTGAAAATTGGATAAAAGCAGCCCCTCCTATGAAACCAAAAGGATAACGAAAAGGGAAGGAAACCCACAGACAATAGAGAAAAGTGATACAGGCCGACAGGCGATGGAAAAACTGGAGGCTAGCGGGGTCGAGAAGGCTGGAAGAGAGTTCGGGAGGAATAAGCTGCCCTCCCATAAGGGGAAAGGTGGGATAGAGCAGCCCCGCTTTGAATCCCGCTACAAGCGCTCCCAGAAAAGCCGTGAGGAGGACAAGGCACAGGGCAGCAATCAACCGATGGGAAGAAAAGGGGAGACGAGAAGGTTTATACACGGTAAGGAGGGTCCATAAAGACACTCCAAAAATGGCGAACCCTAACAAAAGATGGGCAGCCAAGCGGTAAGGGCTTACAAAGGGGTCATTAACAAGGCCACTTTTGACCATCATCCAGCCCATCACCCCTTGGGCTGCTCCCAAAGCCCAAAGAAGAGCAAGGAAGGGTAGAAGAGTCCGGTAAGGCTTTTTCAGCAGGGCGATGAGTGTAGGAATGAGGAGAACAAGGCTGAGAAGACGTCCCCCTAAACGGTGAATGTATTCCAACCAAAAGATGGACTGAAAGTCAGACAGGGTCATGAAGGGATTGATTTTTTGAAATTCAGGGCTTGTTTTGTATTTGGCAAACTCATCCATCCATTCAGAGAAGGAAAAAGGCGGGAGGAAGCCTGTCACGGGCTTCCACTCCACAATGGAGAGCCCTGAGCCCGTCAGGCGCGTGAGCCCTCCCACCATTACCATCAGGATAATCATAAGGGTAAGAACGAAAAGGCTTGCTTTTAAGAGGGATTCAGTTGAAAGGGGCATACTTTTTTATACCTTCTTTAGAAAGCGGAGTATAGATTTGTTATACGTCTTAATTTTCCCTATTATCGGTGAAGCGCTTTGTTAACAACGTAACCGTCGACAACTTTCAGCGGAATACGCAAGCTAAACAATGCTCAGTAATGAAAACGGCAGGAAAGGATTCTGATTTTTTCATTATCCACGGAGTAAACAAGACGATGTTCCTGATCTATGCGGCGAGACCAGCATCCTGAAAGGTCGTATTTTAGAGGTTCTGGTTTTCCTACTCCCCGAAAGGGATCTTTAGCAACCTCTTGAATTAAGTCCAGAATTTTCTCAGCTTTTCTGCGGTCTTTTTTTACCCAATGAGCAAGGTCTTCAATGGCATTTTGGTCAAATTCCAAGTTCTTTGCGAACTTCATTGATGTTTTTTCCTTCTTTTCGGCTAAGAGCTTCTAAAAGCCTTTTGAGATTTTTTGGGGACCTTGATAGGTAAGCAGTTTCCTCCAGGGAGCGGTAATCGTCTTCAGAAAGAAGCATCACATTTTCTCCTTTGCGTCTTGTCACGAGAATTGGCTCGCGTTCTATACAGACCTGCTCCAAATAACTTTTTAGCCCCTTTCTCATCTGAGAATAGGAAATTTCATGTCTCATAGTTATTCTCCTAAACATGTACAACAATATTGTACATCTTTAATGAGGATAAGACAAGATAATTGTACACAAATCAGAAAATGCGAGAATAGAGGGGCAAACAATTTAGCACGAGAGATTGCCTAAAAATGTTTCTACATCAAGAAAAAGGAAAAGTTGATTTTAAAACCTCATCTACTTCTTGTAAGGAAACAGATAGTCCAAGGTCTGCAAATGAGGTCACCCCGTATTGGGACAAACCACAGGGAATAATATCTTTATAAGCGGATAGATCTGAATTGACGTTTATAGCGATCCCATGAGAGGTCACCCATTTCTGAAGCCGCACCCCAAGGGCAGCAATTTTATGGTCCTGTCCCTCTTTTTGAACCCAAATGCCGACTCGGCCTGGGCGGCGTTCTCCTTGAATTCCAAAATGGTGAAGGGTCTGGATAATCCAGGTTTCAAGAGTCGCCACATACCATTTGATATCAGGAGCGCGCATTTTTAAATCGATCATAACATAAGCAATTCTCTGGCCAGGACCATGGTAGGTAACCTGTCCCCCACGACCCGTTTGAAACGTTGGCAGGAGAGCCGAAGGGAGAATATCTTTGTCTTTCCCACTTGTCCCGAGTGTATAGAGAGGGGGGTGTTCTAAAAGCCAGACACACTCAGGCGCACTCTTGCTTTGAATGGCAAGAACACGATTTTCCATCCACTTCTGGGCATCTTCATAGGCGATAAGATTATCTTGAGTTTTCCATTCACAAAAAGGCATGATTTATTTTTTATGTAAGCGCTTGCGTCAAGCGGATAGATTTGATATGCCAAGTTTATATCATCGCTTTTCCAAGGATGGTAGATAAAACTAAAGTGCGGTCGTGGCGGAATTGGTAGACGCGCAGCGTTGAGGTCGCTGTGGGGGAGACCCCGTGGAAGTTCGAGTCTTCTCGACCGCACCAGTAAGAGCTTAGGGGATTCCCTTTGTAGCTTAGTTTTGCTGATTACAGTCTCCCACCTTTGCCAGTGACAAAAAGCCGAAAATCTATATACTTCCTGGAAACAAGCATTTTAAAGAGGTTTTCTGATGACCAAGAGTCTATATCAGCGCGCTCTTGAGTACCACCGTTCCAGTCCTCCAGGGAAGTTGAAAGTTGTGGCGACCAAGCCCCTTTCCACTCAGGAAGATTTAGCTCTTGCCTATTCCCCTGGAGTAGCGGCAGCAAGCCTTGCAATTTATGATAATCCAGAGGAAGTTGCCTCTCTGACGGCGCGTGCGAACCTTGTGGGGGTTATCACTAATGGAACCGCTGTATTGGGGCTTGGGAACATAGGGCCTCTAGCGGCAAAGCCTGTGATGGAAGGAAAAGCAGTCCTTTTTAAGAAATTTGCAGGGATTGATGTTTTTGACATCGAAATCAATGAAGCTGACCCTGATAAACTCGTTGATATTATTGCGAGCCTTGCCCCTACCTTTGGAGCTATTAACCTTGAAGATATCAAGGCACCAGAATGCTTTTATATTGAGAAAGCCTTACAAAAGCGTTTGAATATTCCTGTGTTTCATGATGATCAGCATGGAACGGCCATCATTGTGGGGGCGGCCCTTCTGAATGCCCTGACGTTGGTAGGTAAAAAAATTGAGGACATAAAGTTGGTGACCTCAGGGGCTGGAGCTGCAGCCCTTGCATGCCTTGATATTCTTATGGAGCTAGGGCTCAACAAGAGCAACATCATTGTAACAGACACCAAAGGGGTTGTTTTTAAAGGACGAAAAGAGGGGATGGATCCTCAAAAAGAGGTCTATGCGACATCTCAAAAAGTTCTGACACTTGAGGAAGCCCTACAGGGGGCTGACGTTTTTTTAGGTCTCTCTACAGCCAATATTTTAACGCCAGAGATGGTGTTGAAAATGGAGGAAAAGCCTATTATTTTTGCCCTTGCCAATCCAACGCCCGAGATTTTGCCGGAAGAGGTGGCCAGAGTATGTCCGGAGGCCATTATAGCTACAGGGCGCTCCGATTATCCTAATCAAGTGAACAATGTTCTCTGTTTCCCCTTTATTTTCCGGGGAGCCTTAGATGTGGGAGCCACCAAAATCAATAAGGAGATGAAGCTTGCGTGTGTGAAAGCATTGGCAGAGCTTGTTCTCAAAGATGCTTCAGATATCGTTTCGACCATTTATGCCAAGGAAAATTTGAGTTTTGGCCCTCACTATATCATTCCAAAACCTTTTGATCCTCGCCTTGTGGTGGATCTGTCTGTGGCAGTTGCGAAGGCCGCCATGGAAACAGGGGTAGCCACGCGGCCTCTTGAGGATATAGAGGCTTACAAGCAAAGACTTTCAGAGTTTGTCTACCGCTCTAGTTTAGTGATGAAGCCTATTTTTACCCGTGCAAAACAGAATCCAAAACGCCTTGTGTATGCAGAAGGGGAGGATGAAAAAGTTTTGCAAGCCGTCCAGCGTGTGCTTGAAGAAGAAATTGCCCGCCCTATCCTTATTGGTCGCAGAAAAGTGATTGAAACTCGCTTAAAGCGCCTCAATCTTCCTATGGTGATGGATAAGGATTTTGAAGTTGTGGACCCTGAAAAGGACGCTCGATATCAGCAGTATTGGATGGAGTACCAGCATCTGATGGGTCGAAAGGGAGTTTCGCCTGCTGCTGCTAAGACAGCCTTGCGCACGAATTTCTCTGTGATTGCAAGCTTAATGGTGCACTTTGGAGACGCCGATGCCGCTTTATGTGGTCCTACAGGCCGCTATGATAATCATCTTGATGTCGTCTTGGATGTCGTAGGGCTGAAGCCGGGGGTAGAAGTCCCGGCCGCTTTGGGGATTATGGTCGTTGATAAGGGGGCTTTTTTCTTCTGTGATCCTTATGTCAATTTAGACCCGACTTCTTCTCAGCTTGCCCACCTGGCGGTTATGGCTGCGGCTCAAGTGCGAGAGTTTGGCATTATTCCTAAACTTGCGCTTTTGTCCCATTCTAACTTTGGATCAGCACAAAGTAACTCAGCGTTAAAAATGCGTGAGGTTTTAATCAAAATACGGGAACTAGAGCCGTCATTGGAAGTTGATGGGGAAATGCATGCAGATGCGGCTTTAGACGAGATAATTCGAAAACGTCTTTTTCCTGAGTCTCTTCTTAAAGGACAAGCTAATCTTTTGATCATGCCCACGTTGGATTCGGCGAATATTGCATTTAATATGGTTAAAGCCATAGCCGATGGACAGCCTATCGGCCCTTATTTATTGGGGGCGGCGAAGCCCATACATATCCTTACGCCATCGGCAACCATCCGAGGCATTTTTAATATGTCAGCCCTTGCTAGTGTGGATGCACATAACTGTAAGTGATTGATAGAAAAAATTCGTGGTTTTTTACCGTCTCAGCAGCGACTCTTTTAAGTAAGAGGAGACCAGTAAGAAGATAAATCTATAAAATTTTGGACAGACAAGTCTTCAGCACGATTTGTGGGAGAAAGATCTAGAGTTTCAAGACAGCTGAGAGAGACAGTTCCTTTAAGAGTGGAGCGCAGCATTTTTCGGCGTTGGGAAAAAGCAGCTTTTGTCACGGTTTCAAGTGCTTTCCACGGAATTTCTTTAGATAATTTTCGAGGAGTAAGCTGAACGAGCGTTGATGTCACTTTAGGGGGTGGGAAAAAGGCCCCAGGGGGCAACTCAAAGAGTTTTTCCACTTTCGCATAAGCTTGACACATGACAGACAGACGGCCATAGACAGACGTGTTAGGAGACGCCATTAGGCGGTCGGCAACTTCCTTTTGGAACATGAGTGTGAGGCTTTCAAAAGCATCTATGTGCTGAAGCCAGGCAAGAAGGAGGGGAACAGAAACGTTATAGGGTAAATTGGCAATGACCTTTCGAGGTGCTGTCCCAAAGGTATGGAGAGGAAGAGTCGTTGCGTCTGCGTTTAAAAGCGAAAAATTTGCTTGAGTGTGTTCTTTTAATTCTTCTAAATACGGGAGACAGCGAGAATCTTGTTCCACTAAGATAATAGCGGCACAAGGATGTTTGATAATTTCTCGTGAAAGCCCTCCGGGGCCGGGTCCTATTTCAAGAATGGTTCTTCCCTCAAGGGGGGAGGCAGCGGTTACAATACGCTGTAGAATATTGGGATCAATCAGAAAATTTTGCCCTAGACTTTTTTTTGCACGAAGCGCTCGGATGACTTCTTTTAAAGGAAGCATCTACATTCGAAGGTCAATAAAAGCATGACGGCGAAGATCGCGAAGCTCTCGATTCGCAAGCAAGCCTAGTTTTTTCTCTGCAATAAGATTTTGTGCTTCCTCCTCAGAGAGCTCGGCTGCTTTTTCTGTTCCAGGTAACTTTTTTTCAATATACCCTATTATAATATACCCTTGAGAGATTCGAATAGGTCTAGAAAGCATACCTGGATCCATATGATCAACGAATTCCCTAACTTCGGGAAGGAGTTGGTCTTCTGTAAGCCAGCCCATGTCGCCTCCTTGTGCTGCGGTAGCGGCTTGGGAAAATTGTTGAGCTAGGGCTGCAAAATGGGCTCCCCTTTGAAGTTCTTCAATAAGGCGTTCAAGGTCAGCTTTGACTTGTTCTTCCTGTTCTGGAGTTTCAAAAGGTAGGACAATTTCTGCAAGATGGTATTGTGTTTTTGATTCTGTGTCTTTCCGCAGTTGGCGTTCGCGGGCAATTTCTATGTCAGAAATTTGCAGAGTGGGGGAATATTTTGCCCGGATGTATTCAATCCAGACAATGCTTGCCTTAATTTGATCATTAAGGGTTTTTAGAGGAATGCCATTCTCTTTCATAACCTTGTAAAGGTAATCTTTTGGCATTTCATTCGCTTGCTCAATACGGTTGATGGATTCTTTTACTCGAGCCTCATCGATAGTAAGTTGATAGAGCTCCCCTATGCCAAGTTGCAGCTGTTCATCAATTATGACCCTCAGCAATTGGTCTTTTATTTTATTCAAGTTTTCAGGGTTAGGCTTAAGTCCAGAACTTAAGGCAGCGAGGTGGAGCCGGTGGTTGAGATCGGTGTGCGTAATAATATTTTTGTTAACAACAGCAGCAATTCGACTTTTTGTTGTCGGATCTGCATGCCCAGCTAGGGTGGTGGCAAATAAACTTAATATAATCATCATATAACGCATGGGCGGGTAATGTCCTTATCACATACTCAATGGGCAATAATATAGGCCCTCTTATTCTTTTGGGAAATAGAATCTTTCTGCTCTTGAATTTTTTTTAAAACTAGATGATTCTCAGCCAGTATCTCTTATCGGTTCGTAGAATGAAAAAACTAACTTCCTACATTTTTGGTCAGCTTTTTTTTACAGTTATAGCCATTATTTTAGTTCTAAGTTCAATTATGTGGCTTGTTCAGTCACTCCGGTATGTTGAGTTGATTTCCAATAAAGGGATTCCGGTCCTTTTATTTTTAAAGATGTTAGTTTATCTTTTTCCAAATATTTTTGTTATTACTATTCCTATAGCTATTCTTCTAGGAATTTTATTTATTTATAACAAACTTATTACGGATCATGAACTTGTCGTTATGCAAGCAGCCGGAGTCAGTCAGAAGCAATTAGTACGGCCAGTGCTATTGCTTGCCGGCGTGTTTACTGTTTTATTGTACTTCCTGACGCTTTATTTTTTGCCTTTTTCTTTTCGCAAACATCGAGATATGGTCTTGTTACTCAAGCAAGAATCACTAACGAGTCTTATATCAGATGGGCAATTTAGCACTTTTAAGACGTATACGGTATATGCTCATCGTAAAGATAATAAGGGACAATTTTTTGGGGTTCTTTTGTTTGATGCAAGCCAGGCAGATAAATCTGTTTTTTTTATGGCTGAGAAAGGTATTCTTGTGAACAAAGGAAGTGGGGGATATCTTTTGCTCATTAATGGAAGTCGGCAAGAACAGGACTTAAAAACAAGCAAACCTTCTATTTTATATTTCGATCGCTATGTTATAGACCCAAAAAATACAGCTTTTGAAAATAAGCAGGAAATACGCTTACTCAAAGCGTATGAGCGTGGGACAGGAGAATTGCTAAATCCAACAGAACCGCTTGATCCCGTGATGCAAAGGGATTTTGCAGTTGCGGCTCATCAAAGATTGATTTTTCCTCTGTATGCTTTGGTGTTTGGTTGTTTGGGGGCAAGTGTGTTGTTGTTAGGGTATTTCAATCGAAAAGGGCGAGCAGGAAGAATAACCCTAGCCTGTGGTATTGCACTACTTATTGAAGTCATTGAAATGATTTTGTTCCATGGTTGGGCTTATGGGAGTTTCATCATGTGGATTTGTTATGGAGTTGTTTTTGTTCCTTTATTTGTTTGTTTATACCTTCTTTTTTCAGGGGGAGCCTCTTTACCCCAACTCTTCAATGAGTGGAGGAAGCCATGACTCCATTTTCTCTTCTTTCTCTCTATACGAGTAAACTCTTCTTAAAATGTTTTGGTGCAATGGCTCTTGGTTTGTACATCATCATTTTTATTTTTGATTTTGCAGAACTTCAAAGACAAACTTCTTTAAAAGATATGGCATTTTTAACAAAAATAGAAATGGTCTGCTTACGTACCCCTGTTTTTTTAGAGCAAGCGCTTCCTTTTTTAGTATTTATAGCTGCTCTTTTCATGTTTTGGAGAATGAGTCGCTCTTGCGAGCTTATTATTTTTAGATCCATGGGGGTTTCTCTGTGGAGGGTGATTTTTCCTATAAGCCTCACAGCTCTCTCTATTGGTTGGTTGGATCTAACGGTATTGAATTCACTGTCGAGCACAATGCTGTCACGATATGGACAGTTTGAAAAAAAATATTTATCGAGTGTTAAGGGAGATATTGCTATTGAATCTACAGGCATATGGTTAAGTGACTATATAAATGGGTATCAAATTATTTATAGAGCGAGTCAGATTTGTTTGAATCCCTTAGAGTTTTCGGACATTAATGTTGTTGTTCTCTCCCCTCAAGATAAATTCCTTGAGCGGATTGATGCCAAGAAAGCACAAATTCAGGGAAACAAACTGCACTTTAAGACTGGGTGGAAAACTGTGGCAGGGAAGGGTCCGCAGGCGTTTTCTCAAGAAACAATGGAAACGTCTCTCAATCGATCGAAAATTGAAAAAATGAAACTAAAGGCCAATACGTCCTCTTTTTGGAATTTGCCTGCATACATTTCTCTTTTAGAAATGTCAGGGCTAAAAAGTTTACGGTATCAGATGTATTGGCATTTTTTATTAGCGCAATCATTTTGGCCGGGGGCTATGGTTTTGTTGGCGGCTGCCTTTGCTTGTCGCCCTTTACGTCAGGGAAAAACTCTCTTGATGATTTTAACGGGACTCACGTGTGGATTTCTTCTTTACTTCTTTAAAGATATTATGTTTTCCTTTGGGATTTCAGGAAGATTTCCTCCTATTATTGCTGCGTGGCTCCCCGCACTTCTTACTCTTATGGTAGGAAGTATTGTGGTTTTCAATCAAGAAGATGGGTAAAATGGTTTTAAATATTATAATAAGAATAGCCTTGTTGTTTCTCTTTGCCCACAGTCAAATACAACCTGCGTATAGTATGGGAGGCTTGGAATTTGATGAAAATAAACCGGTTCTTTATTATGCAGATAGTCAGACCTATGATCGAGACTTAGGCATCTTAATTTTAAGAGGAAATGTTGAATTTAAGCATGAAGGATCTATTCTTGATGCAGATTACGTCACATATAATGAAAAAACAGATCTTGTGACAGCTTCAGGACATGTTCGCTTGCGTGGTCCGGAAGGGGACATTTATTTTGGAGAATATTTAGAACTAACGGGGGACTTAAAAGAAGGAATAGTTCTTGAGCTGCGCGCTCTTCTAGAGGATGACTCTAAGATTGCTGCTCTTGAAGGGCGAAAATATGAGGATCGAGAAGAGTTTGAACAAGTCGTTTATACACCTTGCGAGCTTTGTGGGGACAAGACGCCGACTTGGCAACTCAATGCAAAAAAAGCAGTAAAGGATAATGTAGGAAAAAGCATCCAGTTTACGGATACGCAGCTTCGTATTTTAGATGTACCTTTGTTATATATTCCTTATGCTAGCCAGCCTCTTGTACGTAAAAGTGGATTTCTCATTCCTCAACCTCGATATACCACAGATTCTGACATAGGATTTATTGCAGAAATTCCTTATTATATTGTCCTTTCGGATGATAAGGATATGACGCTTTCTCCTGCTTATTTGACGGGGCAAAAAAACGCTTTTCTTTCGGGAGAATATCGACAAGCCTTTACTTCTGGGATGTTTAAGACAGAGGGAAGTATTACAAACTATAGAAAGTCAGACAACGACTTGGCTGCTGAACAAGCAAACCTCTATACGCTTCCTGATATTAGAGGGCATATTTTTGGAAAAGGGGCCGTTGACTTAACAAACACGTGGCGGGCAAGAGCAGAAGGGGGTTACGTTAGTGATAAAACCTATTTTCGCAAATATGTCTTTGCAAAATGGCAATCTTTACCAGCGTTAACTTCCAAGGGAATCGTAGAAGGTTTTCTCAATCAAAGAGATTATGCCGCCGCTAATCTAGAATATTATCAAGGCTTGACAGCAGTAGATCAACAAGATCGCATTCCAGCGCCTCTTCCTTTTGTAGAATATAAAGCCTTTTCTGATGTGGATTCTCTAGGAGGCCGCTTTGATTTTGACGGAAATTTTTTAAATATTTTTCGTCCTCAAGACGCAAAAATGCAACGTGGTATTGGACAGATTAACTGGACAAGACCGTGGGTGATTCCTACAGGGCAGGTTTTTAAAGTATTTGGTTCTGTGAGGGGTGATTTGTATGGTGTGGAGAATTCCCTTAGATCGCAAGAGACAAGTGGCGCACGCTTTTTCCCTCAGGCAGGTGTAAGATGGGATTGGCCGTTTATTGCAAATCCCTGTAAAAACCAAGATGTTGTTCTTCAACCTATTGTTCAAGTCATTGGGGCCCCTAAACAACCTATGGGGACGGCGTCTGATCGTATTCCTGACATAGATAGCTTAGATTTTATTTTTAATGATGTGAATATATTCAGTCCCGATCGATATCCAGGATATGACCTTATTGATACAGGCAGCCGGATTACCTACGGAACAGAACTTATAACAACAGGAAAGCTTTTAGGAGATATTGAGTTTTTCCTTGGTCAAAACTATGCATTGTCTGGTCAATATAGAGATTTGGACACATTGCAAGGATTACGGCAGGGAGCTTCAGATTATCTCGGGAGAATTGAAGCAACCCCCTGGAACTGGTTAAAATTTGTTTATAGATCGCGGTTCGCTCAAGAAAATTTCTCGCCCCGTGTTTCGGAAGTACAAGGCCTTATAGGTCCCCCTCTAGCGACTCTTTCAGGAACTTATGTTTTTCTTAATAGAAACACAGCGGTTCTTGAAAGCGCGAAATTTAATCAGTTAAATATAACCTTTAGTTCTCAATTTACAAAAAATTTAAATTTGCGTGCTTCACTTATGCAAAATCTTCAAAGTAAAAGTGAAGGAGGCGGCTCTCTTCTAAGGTCGCTTGGTTTAGTTTATAGAGATGACTGCTTTACCTTTGGTCTTACCGTTCAAAGGCAATACTTCGTTTCTCGAGACCTGAGGCCGCAAACCTTATACCTCTTGACGCTTGGATTCAAAAATGTGGGAGACTTCCCGGTCTTGTCGTATGATCTTGATAAAGGATTATTTGGCGAAAAACGTAATAGAGCTATAGAGTAGAGAAAAATGCTTTCTTATACCTCAGTAAGACGAACATATTTTCACAAAATTGTTTCAAGATGATACGTTTAATATCTCCTCAAGAGGATATCCCTGCTGCTTTTCTTATGAATCGTGGGGTCGTGAGCTTGGAGCTCTCTTCTTTCCGTTCTTACGAGACCTTTATGCTTTCTGCGGAACTTAAGCCTATTGTGCTGACGGGGCCGAATGGAGTGGGAAAAACGAACCTTCTGGAAGCTCTTTCTTTTCTGATTCCGGGGAGAGGGTTGCGTCGCGCAAAGCTGAGAGACATAAGGCAACAAGGTCATGAAAGCCCCTGGGCTGTTTCCTATCAACTCAATGATGGAGAAGGATATCTCCAAATTGGAACGGGACAAGATTCTGAAAATCCTGATAGACGCCTTGTAAAGATCAATGGAGAGAAAGCAAAAAGCCAGGGAACTTTGGCAGAATGGGTGTCCATGGTATGGTTAACTCCTCAAATGGACCGCTTGTTCTTGGAAGGATCTCAGGGGCGTCGTCGCTTTTTGGACCGTCTTGTTTATGGACTAGACCCTGCGCATGCTCAGCGTCTTAGTCGGTACGAACACGCTTTAAAAGAGCGTAATTTATTGCTGCGCCAAGGCTCTTATGATTCACGATGGATGGAGGGGCTTGAGGAAATTCTCATTAACGAGGGTGTTCCCATTACTCTTGCTCGGCAAGAAGTTATTCTTCAGCTCCAGGGTGTGTTAAAGACTCAAGATCCTTCCTTTCCCCGGCCTCACCTTTCTTTACAAGGGGAGGTAGAGACCCTTCTTCAGGTACAAAAAAGCTTGGATGCGGAGGAAGAATTGCGTCAACGCATAGCAGATAGCCGGGGACACGATCGCATGACTGGGCGGACTTCTCTTGGACCTCATCAAAGCGATTTAATGGTCATTTTTCCTCAAAAAAATCAACAGGCTGCCCTTTGTTCTACGGGAGAGCAAAAGGCTTTACTGCTTTCTATTGTTATGGCCTCTGCTCATCTCTTGTCAGTACGCACAGGAGCCATCCCCTTGCTTCTTTTGGATGAAGTGGTAGCCCACCTTGATAAAGACCGCAGAAAGGCTTTATTTGAGGCCATCTTGAGGTTAAATATGCAAACTTGGCTTACAGGGACAGATCAATCCTTATTTGAGGAATTAGAAGGACAGGGGCAGTTTGTGGAATTGGGACGGACAGATTAATAGTGTATGGGATCAATCTCATACGGTAGATAGGAAACGATTAATCAAGAAAATAGGACATTTCGATGTTAAAATAAGCATTCGTGTGCTAGAGGTATTGTATGAAATGTGTAGTTAAGTAAGATACCAAAAAATACGAGAGATATAATGACAGAAAATTCAGAATACGGTGCCCATTCGATTAAGGTTTTGCGTGGCCTTGATGCGGTTCGCAAACGTCCTGGCATGTACATTGGAGATACGGATGATGGCTCAGGCCTCCACCATATGGTGTATGAGGTGGTGGATAATGCTATTGATGAGTCGCTTGCGGGACATTGTACCCAGGTGGATGTGGTCTTAAACGCAGATGGTTCTGTTACTGTGCGTGACAATGGGCGTGGTATCCCTGTGGATATTCACCATGAAGAAGGGATTTCAGCAGCCGAAGTGATCATGACCCAGCTGCATGCGGGGGGTAAGTTTGATCAGGATTCTTACAAGGTTTCGGGTGGTCTTCACGGGGTAGGAGTATCGGTGGTGAACGCTCTCTCTGAAAGCCTGTTGCTGACGATTTTTTCTAGGGGTAAAAAACATTTTATGAAATTTACCCATGGGGATGCCGATGCCCCCCTCAAAGAAGTGGGAGACGCAGAGGGGCGCAAGGGAACAGAAATTACTTTTCTTCCCTCTAAAGAGACTTTTTCTCAAATTGTGTTTGATTTTGGGACGCTTGAACATCGCTTAAGAGAACTCGCTTTCTTAAACTCAGGCGTTACACTGCATTTGCGGGATGATCGCCACGTAGAGCCTAAGGAAGTTATTATGCATTACGAAGGTGGGGTAAAAGCCTTCGTTGCTTATTTGGATCGGAGCAAGACGCCCCTCCATACGCCCCCTATTGTTATTCAGGGCGAGAAAGACGGCATTATCGTAGATGTAGCTATGGAGTGGACAGATAGTTACCATGAGACGATGCTATGCTTTACAAACAACATTCCTCAACGGGATGGGGGAACCCACTTGGCAGGTTTCCGAGGTGCTTTGACGCGTGCCATTAATGCTTATTCCACAGAAATGGGAAAGAAAGAAAAGCTTAATTTGACCGGAGAAGATATGCGTGAGGGGTTGACTTGCGTGCTTTCTGTGAAAGTTCCAGACCCTAAGTTTTCATCTCAAACCAAAGATAAGCTTGTTTCCTCTGAAGTGCGTTCCGCAGTAGAAGGCCTTGTGAGCGATAAATTCCAACAGTGGCTTGAAGAACATCCTCAAGAAGCTAAGAAGATTATTGAACGCATTATGGAAGCGGCTCTCGCCCGTGAGGCTGCACGCAAGGCGCGTGAACTAACGCGCCGGAAAGGTGCTTTGGATATTGCCTCTCTTCCTGGAAAGTTAGCGGATTGCCAAGAGCGTGACCCTGCAAAAAGTGAAATCTTTATTGTAGAGGGAGATGGTGCAGGAGGATCGGCTAAGCAAGGCCGTGATCGGAAATGTCAGGCCATCCTTCCCTTGCGTGGAAAGGTTCTTAATGTAGAGCGTGCTCGCTTTGATAAAATGATTCATTCTGAACAAATTGGAACGCTGATTACAGCTCTTGGAATGGGGATTGGACGAGATGACTTTAATGTTGAAAAAGCTCGGTACCATAAAATTATCCTTATGACGGACGCTGATGTGGATGGAAGCCATATTCGTACCCTCTTGCTCACATTCTTTTATCGCCAAATGCCGGAAGTCATTGAAAAAGGCTATCTGTATATTGCTCGTCCCCCTCTCTTTAAAGCCAAGCGTGGGAATTCGGTGCTGTACCTGAAAGATGAAAAATCTCTCACTCAATACTTGATTGATGGAGGTCTGGAAGGAGCAACATTGACATTGTCAACGGGAGCTCGGCTAGCCGGACCTGATTTGCGTCGAGTGATCGAGACCTGCTTGCAAGTGCAAGAAATGGTCACAACGCCTTCCAAGTTAGTGGGGTCTTCTGCCATTCTTGAACAAGCTACTGTTTCCGGTGTATTGAGTGCATCTGAGGAAGAGGATGCAAGTCGAGCTCAAAGGATGGTAGCGCGATTGAATCTCGTCGCTCACGAAGGTCAGAAAACGTGGGAAGGGCGTGTTGATGAAGAAAATACCCTCTCTGTTTCTCGTACTTTACAAGGCGTAGAGGAGCTTTACAAAATTCGTGCGGCTCTTTTGAATACAGCCGAGGTGCGTCAATTAGATCGTCTGCGGGCATCCTTGCAGGAAGTCTTTTCCGCTGTTCCCATCCTGACTATAAAGGATGAAAAGCATCTCATCACAGGGCCACTTGCGCTTCTTCAGCTTATTCTTGACCGTGGACGTAAGGGGTTGAGTATTCAGCGCTATAAAGGTCTTGGAGAGATGAACGCAGAGCAACTGTGGGAAACAACCCTCGATCCTGAAGTTCGTACTTTATTACAAGTACGGGTTGAGCATTTGGATGAAGCCTCTGAAATTTTTTCTACCTTGATGGGTGATGTGGTCGAACCTCGCCGCGAATTTATCCAAAAGAACGCTCTCAGCGTACGGAATTTGGATATTTAACAGGCATTAAGATAACGTATCTGAAAAGAGTTTTAGAGCGCTAGCTCTCTTGCCTGGGAAATGGCTTTGAGGGAATTAATCACACTCAACTGGTTGTCGGCGGGAGCTTTTACTTTCTGCTGCCTATAATAGATTCTTTAAGAGATAATCTCTCCTGCTTTCTGACAGTTGAGCCTTAGAACTCGAAAATACCAAATTAGATGCACTTAATTTGCATAGATTACTTCTTTTAATGAATCGTTAGTGAAAAAACTTCTTTTCTTTTGGAAAAGAAAAGTGTAGCTTTTTAAGACTGAGAATTTCCATAGGGAGGTTTGGGAGTTCTTGGTTAACCTAGAGCGGGCGTCAGGAGGTAAGCCTTGCTTCCTGACGTCTTTGCTGAAAATTTTTCTCCCGATTTTTTATGAAGAAAACTTGTTTTGTCTCATTCAACAAAGGCAAGGAAGGACCTATGAGGTCTGGGATCAGCAATAGACTGAAGAAAAAAGTTCAATGATGTTCTAGAGCATTTTTGATTTAAGTCATTACATTTTTGTGATATGATGGTCCTTTCTAATGGAGAGGAAGCATCATGAGATCATATTCTCAAGACTTACGA
>JAGVLE010000016.1 GCA_020049895.1 Alphaproteobacteria bacterium
CTCTTTCTATAGTGATCCATCTTAGCCTCACTTATTGCGTGCTTAATACTTTAGCACTTCACGAGACATAACCTGGACCATTTATAGGGGGGCAGGACAGTAGTTGCTTGCGGCTCCCAGACCAAATCCTAACCCAGCATGCAAAAACTTATGTGTTGTCCAGCTGATCTCCGGATCACGAAGCGTGAGTATTTCTCCTGATTGGGAGGGAGCAGGGTGATAGAGTTCTCCTATGTTATTTGCAAGTTTGGCGGCTCCTGCGCTTACGACAGCATTGATTGTTCCTTGAAGAAAGGCTTGCCCAACATTTTGCTCTCCACTGATAAGCCTCTGCGTGGCTGATACAGATGCTTGTACCCCTATAGAAATAAGACCATCAGAAGGGACACCTAGCCCTGAGCCAATCCCAAAGGTTGCTCCCACAGTTATTGCAGCAAGCCCGACAGATTTAAAGGTTTGTGGATTTCCTAAAGCATCCATTGCAGCAAATAGATTTCCTTTATTTCCTAAAACAGCTACTGCCGCTTGTGATGCAAAAGCTGAAAAGCCTGCACCTATGGCTGCCCCTGCGGTTTCAGCTCCTATTGCCATAAGGGGAGCTAAGGAAGCAGAGATGAAACTGCCAGCTCCCGACGTTGCGATTGTAACAGCAAGAGAAACAAGAGCCACGGCCTCAGGGGTCAGAGATGTTTTGGTTTTTCTGACGGAGTGATTCCTATCTCTTACATCCCAAAACAGAATGGGAGTGTCAGAGTGTAAATGAGCAAAGGGATTTGTCCCTCTTACACGCTCAACCGTTACCTCGGGGCTATGGATAAAAGTCTCACCTTTAAACGTAGGATTGCTGTGAGTGACGTGATCTTCTTCGGTAACGCGGTGTTTATTCCAAATAAGGTCTTTGGAGAGAGTGTTTTCAGCGGATTGAGAGTGATTGACTCCTGCCTTAATCTCAACGAGGGGAGATCCTTCCTGGAAACGACATCTGGGTAAGTGCAAGCAAGTGGTGATGTTAATGAAAAGCACACTTTTTGAGGCATTCACTTGATTTTAGAGGCTATTACCTTTATTCTTACTCGAAGAGGATTCTCCTTTTTTCTTGTGAAGATGCATATTCAAACGACAAGAAGGGATCTTGCTTAAAGAAATCAAAATATACTCATTCACCGTTTTTAACGGTATTTTAACGGAGCCGATATGGTTAGGAGCCGTGCAGAGGCAGACAGGTTGGCAATGAATGATACCCTTGCCTACTTTATGGAAGACGCCCAAACTTCTTTGAATAGTGAGGAAATAGCTGAATTCCTAGAAAAGATTTCTGAAGCAGGGGATTAGGTTATGGAGGAAGAAACATTATAGCGAGTGCGCAAAATCATAAGCGTTAGATAAACCATGGATAAAAAAATCTCAAAGGTAGGTGAATATAGGCATCAAGACGTATCCTTAAAAACGGAGTGTTGATTAAAAAAATATCACAGGTGTAAGCTCGTGGAGGTTCACAATTTTCGCCGATCTTATCTAGTTGCCGTTGCACCTTTAAACGCCATCCGTGAGTAAGAAAATATTAATAAATTACTGCTAGAGTCTATTAAGAAAAGGTAGTTCTTGAGCTCCTGAAATCAGGTAAGCTTTGATACAATCAATAGAAATAGAAAGGAAAATAACCATGAATAGTAAATCCATAGTTAAAATCGCTCTGATCAGTACATGCTTCTGGCAAGGTTTCTGCTTCGATGCACAGGGCAGAACCAATTTTCCTATCAGAAAACACAAATCTGAGAAATCTGGTAATGACAAAACAAGTGAAAAAGCATTCGTTGAACAATATTGCAAAGCGAAGGGGAAAATTATCCGAGGGAAAAAGAGATATCCTGTCAAGTGTGTTCTAGAAGCTGAAAAAGCATACGAAAAAACTTCCTCAAACAAAAAGAAAAAAATCAACTAAAGAACGGCAATAGAGGTGAACTTTCTGTGAAAACAATGACGTGAGATTAGAAGTTTTGATGGGAGAAGTGTTTTTTGGAAAGAGAGAAAGATTTTTTCTGTTTTTTTCTAGTTTTTCAGAAAAATCTGCGGAATTAATACAGTAATTCTAACATCTCTTTTTATTTTGATGCAATAAATTCTTTGTTTTTACCAAATATTAACTTTGATGACATAATATCGTATTATGAAAGAAATTTAATCTTAAAAAAGGAAAATGACTATGCAAAAAAAACTTCTCAAGTCGTTATTAATTAGTTCTTATTTGATTGTTTCTATGAATTTTACAGACTTTTTAAAAGCATGCGACGGGGGATGTTGTGAGCTCAATAGCTACCCCCCAGAGATATGTTCAATAGCAGGGGAAGTAGCTAGTACTCAGGTCGACGTGCTATATAATCAGGACTACGGGGATCTTTGTTCGTGGAATGACGAGGATGGATGCGTAGACAACTACTAGATAGTCTCAAGCCCTGTCAAATCCCTAGAAATAGGTCGGCTTGTGTAGGTGTCGTCCCAATAAAACGTTTAGGAAGTAGGCATATTCGTGGAGTAGAGATCACTGTATGCCGAGCTTTTTTTATGATGACTCTTCTGGCTTCTGGAAGGGAATATGCGCTAAAATGAAGATGGATTGAGAAATTTAAAAGTCAGTGTTTTCTTAAACACGTATTGCGTATCGCGGATACGAGGTCGCACAAATGAGGTGTTCCCAGCTCAGAACTTGAGAACCATCTGTACCACCAGATGACGCTAAGAACCCGAATAAAGAGCGGCTCTGACAATGTAATGAAACAAGGCTCATCCTACTGGGGCGATTTGTCAGTGGAGGATCTTCCTGGAAACGATATCTGAGTAAGTGCAAGCCAAGTGGTGATGCTAATGAAACGCACATTTTTTGAGACATTTGCTTGATTTTAGAAGCTATTAGCTTTATTCTTTATCCATAGAGAACCTCTCTAGTTCTTTTGTGAGCGTATTCACGTAAACGTCAGCAAGGATCTTTCTTACTCAACAAATTAAAAGCATTATTTACCGTTTTTAACGGTATTTTAACGGAGCCGATATGGAAGTAGTGACAAATCCACCAACCGGGAAATTCACCCAGGGAAATACATATGGGAAAGGAAGACCAAGAGGCCTTGATAAAACAAGATTGATAGGAAAGGCTATTAGCGAGGAGGATTTCTCTGAGCTCGTAAGGCTTATTTATAGAAGGGCTCTCGGAGAAGATGTAGCCATAGATATGGCTGCTGCTAAGCTTATCCTTGATTGTATCCCTGTTGCGAGATCTCGCAGTTTTATTGAGACCAAGACTTTGGTTAACATAAAGAATTTAGAAGATTTTGATAAGGCCATGAAGGATACCCTCACGATGGTAGGGAAGGGCGAGATGAGCGTAGAGGATGGAATAGAGTCTGCCAATCTGATTGAAAAGAGAGGGATTAATATCCTTCAGATAGAGAATAAGAAGCTGGAAGAGGAAATAAAACAGTTTGAAAATTTGAGACACTTAACCAAAGAACGATTTAAGGGAGGCTAAGAGAGCATTGAGGTTTTCAGGGGATTGAAGGTGGTGGAAGAGAAGAAGAGAAGCCTGC
>JAGVLE010000026.1 GCA_020049895.1 Alphaproteobacteria bacterium
CAAATGGGCTCAGGCTAAATCCTATAGACGAAAAACCAATTGTTCTATCGATCAACTCTTCCAATCAATATGATCGCTTTATATAGATCAGGCTATATTCGTTGATAGGAAAGAAAAAACAAACTTCCCCTTGTGAGTTTATATGTCTTGTTCTAGAAAGAAATAATAATCTCTCTCTAAATAAAGCGTGCCGATGTCTCTTTTACCTGATACTTGGATTCGTACACATGCGCGAGAAGGCATGATCACTCCCTTTGTGGAACATCAAGAAAAAAAAGGAGTGATTTCCTATGGGCTCTCTTCTTATGGATATGATGCTCGGGTAGCAGATGAATTCAAGATTTTTACAAATGTCGATAGTGCTATTGTTGATCCAAAGGATTTCTCTCCCGCAGGATTTGTCGATCGTCAAACAAATGTATGCGTCATTCCTCCCAATAGCTTTGTTCTCGCACGTACAGTGGAATATTTTCGCATTCCTCGGGATGTTTTGGTCATTTGCCTTGGGAAATCAACATATGCTCGTTGTGGCATTATTGTGAATGTGACCCCATTAGAGCCCGAGTGGGAAGGGCATGTGACCCTTGAGTTTTCTAACACAACTCCCCTGCCGGCTAAAATTTATGCGAATGAAGGGGCGTGTCAATTTCTTTTCTTAAGGGGAGAAGGCCCTCCAGAAGTATCGTATAAAGATCGCAAAGGTAAGTATATGGGCCAACAAGGAGTGACTCTCCCAAAAATTATTCGAGAAAACCATGGATAAAATTAGAATCATGGGGGGCAATCCGCTTGTTGGAGACATCCGTGTAAGTGGCGCTAAAAATGCCGCTCTTCCCCTTATGGCAGCAAGCTTACTGACCGATCAGCCTCTTCACCTCACAAGTGTCCCTGATTTATCAGACATTCTAAGTATGATTGAGTTGCTGACGCATATGGGAGCAGAGATTACCTTTGACAGGAGAATCGATTCTTCGAGTATGACACTGTGTGTGAAGAACCTTTCTGACACTACGGCCCCTTATGATGTTGTTCGCAAGATGCGTGCCTCTGTGCTTGTCTTAGGGCCTTTAGTGGCGCGCGCAGGTGAGGCTCATGTCTCTCTTCCTGGCGGGTGTGCTATCGGAACGCGACCGATTGATCTCCATCTTAAGGGACTTGAGGCTTTAGGTGCTGAAATTACCCTTGAAGGGGGATACATTCACGCAAAAGCCCCGAATGGGCTTCAAGGCGGAACATTTACATTTCCCATTGTGTCTGTGACAGGAACAGAAAACCTTATGATGGCGGCTACCCTTGCAAAAGGGACGACTCGCCTCATTAATGTTGCTCGGGAGCCTGAAATAGCTGACTTGGCTGCGTGCCTGACTGGTATGGGAGCTAAAATCTCTGGCATTGGAACCGATACATTGATTATCGAGGGTGTTGAAAGCCTTCAGGGAACAACCCATCGCGTTATTTCCGATCGCATTGAGGCGGGAACCTATGCCATGGCTGCTGCCATTACAAAAGGAAATCTTCGCCTCAAAGGGGCATGTTTGGATCTTATCCCCACGGTGGCTTCCCTTCTTCAACAGGCTGGTGTTGAACTCGAGGAAGAAGGTGAAGACCTTATTGTGAGATCTCCCTCAGCACCTCTTCAGGGTGTGGACATGATGACTGAGCCTTTTCCTGGATTTGCAACTGATTTACAAGCTCAATGGATGGCCTTGATGACCCTTTCTGAAGGGGCGTCCATGATTACAGAAACGATTTGGGAAAATCGCTTTATGCATGTTCCTGAGTTGTGCCGCATGGGAGCAAACATCACTATTCATGGGTCGTCTGCGTTGGTGCGTGGTGTCAAGGCGCTCAAAGGAGCCCCTGTCATGGCAACAGATTTAAGGGCTTCTGTATCCTTGGTAATGGCAGGGCTTGTGGCTGAGGGAGAAACGGTTATCCATCGTGTTTATCATTTGGATCGTGGATATGAACATCTTGAAGAAAAACTACGAAATTGTGGCGCTGAGATCGAACGCATCCAATAATATATTATAAGATATATGATGAGGTAACAATATGCAGGCTTATATACCCTTACGTATGATTGCTGAGGATCAAGAAGACCTAACTCTTATTTCAGCGTGTCTTCAGGATGCGCTTATTCCCCTCTCAGGTATAGAATACGACAAAGAGAACAGATATTTCCATTTAATAGCCAATCGCTTTTGCTGGGAACATGAAGAAGAAAACCGAGAAGAAGGGCCCTGTTATAATCGTGTGGTTGCAGGTCTTTCTTTTCATAATGTTCGGAATGTTTCAAAACAAGGATTGAATTTGGAGAATCAAAATGAGCTCCTTAATCTCTTAACCATTACCTTTTCAGACGACAATGAATTCATTCATCTTGTCTTTTCAGGTGGTGCTAGCATTAAAGTAGAGATAGAGAAAACACTGTTGTGTCACTTGAAAGACCTTGAGAGTCCTTATCCAACTCTTAATAAACCCATCCATGATTAGATTTAAAGAGTGGCTGGGGCGGTAGGATTCGAACCTACGCATGGCGGTACCAAAAACCGCTGCCTTACCGCTTGGCTACGCCCCAAAAATTATGTCTGTACCATAAAAACAATTACACAACATTGCAACTGTTTGTTCGAAGATCTGTCGTTCCGAGGAGGGTTAAGTCTTTTTCTTCAATCGCTTTTAGCTCATCTCGCAAACGGGCAGCTTCTTCAAACTCCAAATTACTGGCGGCAGAAAACATATCTTTTTCTAATTTGTTCTTATAAGCCTTACGTTTTGCAGAAGAAAGTTTGATGTAAGGATCTTCTTCGATAGGGACAGTGGTGTGGTCTTTTTCATAAACGCTTTCCAAAATACGATGGATAGATTTTTTGATCGTTTCAGGGGTAATGCCATGAGTTGCGTTATAGGCTTGCTGCCTCTCACGGCGCCTCTCTGTTTCCTCAAGAGCGATCTTCATGGAATCAGTGATGCGATCCGCATAAAGAATGGCCCGTCCGTCTACATTTCGGGCAGCGCGCCCTATGGTTTGTATAAGGGACGTTTTAGAGCGTAAATACCCTTCCTTATCTGCATCCAGAATAGCCACAAGGCCGCATTCGGGAATGTCTAGACCTTCTCGCAAGAGGTTAATCCCAATAAGCACATCAAAGATCCCAAGACGTAAATCTCTAATAATTTCAATGCGTTCCATGGTATCAATGTCAGAGTGGATATACTTTACCTTAAGGCTAGCCTCACTTAAATAGTCCGTTAACGCTTCGGCCATGCGCTTGGTGAGGGTGGTGACAAGAACACGAGATCCTTTTTTCGCCACACTCTGACATTCTTGGATAAGATCCTCAACCTGGGTTGCTGCGGGGCGCACAAGGCATACAGGATCCATAAGGCCCGTGGGGCGGATGACTTGCTCTACAAAGACGCCGTGGGTTTGTGTGAGCTCCCAAGGGCCAGGAGTGGCTGATACGAAGATGGTCTGAGGGCGCATGGTTTCCCATTCCTCAAATTTGAGGGGACGGTTATCCTTGCAAGAAGGCAAACGGAATCCAAACTCTGAAAGGGTTGTCTTGCGGACAGCGTCCCCTTTATACATGCCGCCGATTTGGGGGACGGATACATGGCTTTCGTCCACAAATAAAAGAGCATCTTTAGGGAGGTATTCAAAAAGGGTAGGGGGCGGTTCGCCAGGGGCTCTTCCCGTTAGAAACCGCGAATAGTTTTCAATTCCTGCACACATCCCTGTAGCAGCAATCATTTCAAGGTCAAACTTAGTGCGTTGCTCAAGTCGCTGAGCTTCTAATAATTTTCCTTCCTGGCGGAAGTCTTCAAGGCGTTCCTTAAGTTCTTTTTTTATTCCCTGAGTCGCTTGCTGGAGGGTAGGGCCTGGGGTTACATAGTGGGAGTTTGCGTACACTTTAATGGAGGGAAGGCGGGAAACAATGGCCCCCGTTAACGGATCAACTTCAGAAATTTCTTCAATTTCATCCCCAAAGAAAGAAAGCCTCCAAGCGCGGTCTTCATAATGAGAAGGAAAGATTTCAACCGTATCACCGCGTACCCGAAACATTCCTCTATAAAAATCGATGTCGTTGCGTTTGTAGCGCAGGCTAATAAATTGGCGTAAAAGCTCATCTCGCTTGATACGTTGTCCTTTTTCCAAGGCAACAACCATCTGGCTATAGGTCTCAACAGACCCAATGCCATAGATGCAGGAAACGCTTGCAACAATAATAACGTCTCGGCGTTCTAAAAGGGAGCGCGTGGCAGAATGACGCAAACGATCAATCTGCTCATTAATGGTGGCTTCTTTTTCAATGTATGTATCTGTACGCGCAACATAGGCTTCCGGCTGGTAATAATCGTAATAAGAGACAAAATACTCCACAGCATTGTGCGGGAAAAAGGACTTCATTTCTCCATAAAGCTGGGCGGCAAGAGTTTTATTGGGTGCCATAATAAGGGCAGGTTTTCCTTGTGAGGCAATAACCTTGGCCATGCTAAAGGTTTTCCCTGACCCTGTAACGCCGAGAAGAACCTGGTTGCGCTCTCCTCTCGAAAGACTGTCTATAAGGGCAGCAATAGCCTGGGGTTGATCACCAGCAGGAGAAAAGTCTGAAACAAATGAAAATAACACGTTAAGAAATCCTTACATCATCTCCGGAAAGAAGAGATTGTCCTAACCAACAACGCCATCCTAAATAACTCTTTTGAGATAAATACGTCGGAGGAGGGTTTTGAACACGATAGCGTACATTAAAGTCTATATTGGGAGAGATGTAGAGATTTACAATATCTTTCAGCCTATCAAACCCTTTTCCAAAAGGAAGAAACGTATCAAGCTGATCAACAGTAAGTGGCCCTAAATGAAGAGAGAAGTGGGTGGCTTGGTCCCATGCGCGTGTTCCGAGCGCGGCTCCCTCTCCTAATTTTTGCCAGCTTCCTTGAAGTCCCAAATGAGTGGTTTGGTCTTTTGAGAGGTAACGCCAGCGTCCTACACATTTTTGGAGAGAGACGGGAATATTAAAATAGCTTTTTAAAATCTGAACCAATCCTAAGGCAGAACGTGGGTGAGTCCAATAAAAGCTTGCATAATTTAAAAGGCTTTGATCAGGGGTGTGGAGACGGTCTTGAAGAGGGCGAAGTCCAAGTCCCAAAAATGCTTTTAATCCATGTCCAATGGCGGTTTTTTCTGATCCTTGAGAATTAAGGCTGATAAGATATTGTTTCCGGATGCGGTGAAGAATCGACATCAATCGATGGTTAAAAATATCCAGAAAATCTTTAAGACTATGATCCCCATTACGCATCCGCTGAATAATCATTTCTGTATAGGGATAGGGGAGGGGGCCTTGAATTCCTGCAATTCCCATAAAGTTTACATGGAGAACAGGTTGGCTGTGAGTGGGAGATATAAGTTTTGCGTTTTCAAGAGAATAAATGTCACTGGAGAGGGACTCAAAGTAAATGCGTGACTTAACCTCTACAACTTCCTCAGAAGGTGTAACCGTTTCTCCAAAAGGGACAGCCTTAGGATGAAGCTGTTCTAAAAGCTTAATGGCTTGATGGAATTCAAACCGATAAGGCTCTTTCAGCAGAACATCTTTTATAGAAGGGGCTGACTTCCGATTTTTGCTGGCCATCTTTTCCATATTTTATCACTCTGGGTGCTTGAAAACGTAAGTTCTGTAAAGGAGCTAAGGGAAACGTAAAGGCTAAAAAATTCATTGAGAATTGAAGCCAACATGAAGCCACCTTGCCCTGAAAAAGGAACCTCATTCGTTGTAAGGGTGATACTAAGCCCTTGGATAAAGCCTCTCCAAGCCTCTAATCCCTTGCGGCGCACAACAGGGTCATAGCTTATCTGAGAGAGTGCACTGACTTCAGGACTGGAGCGGGTCGTATTTAACCCTGCATAAAGTTGTAATAGTTCTTTGAGGGCGGAGCTTCCTTTTTGATTTCCGCTCAAACTCAAGTGATTTAAGGAAAGCTGAGAAATAAGCTTCCACTGGGATCCTGCATTAAGAGAAGGAAGGAGTTCAGGTGTTGGCTGCTCCAAACATGTGATGGTTGTCGGTGGAATTTCTCCATCAACCTGAAGGGCTGCTCCTGGCGGGATATAGGATGCTAAATCTCTATTCGTACACAGGGTATAGGCGTACACGGTTTGCTTGCTTGGGGCTTGAGGAGTAAAATTATAATCAACAAAAGATAAAAAGACGTCTGTGCCAGCAACATGGGGAAGATCTGAATGAGCACGTGTGGCATGCCAGAAAAGCCCGTTATTTGTTGTTTCTGTCTCATAAGTATAAGAAAAATAGGGAGAGTAAACTTGCGGAGGCTCTCCCCCTGTTGTAGCCGCAACAACCTTTTGAATTGTATGGATTTCTGTTGTGTCTTCATTGCGTTGATCGCCGATAAGGCGATAAGAGACAGATTGATGATTTAACTCAATAGGTTCGCTAATTTTAGGAAACAGATTGAGGATAGGTGTGCACCCTAAAAGGAAATTTTGCTTATTAACAGACAGTTTGTCTGTTTGGGTAAGATCTGCAAGGGGAATATAAATATCGACATATTTCTTAGCTCCCTTTGTTGAAAAATTTTCTAAATCTAAGAATTTAAATTTATTGGGAAATACGAAAAACTCATGCAGCAACCGGTACCCATCAAAAGAATTGGGAGGAGAGGGGAGCAAGGCTTCTTCAGGCTTAAATCCGACAGGAATAAGAGACCCTAACGGAAGAGCTGTGGGGTGTTCAGCTGTATCAGCTTGAATGAATATAGGTGTTGGGTCTTCTGAAGAATAGCCCAGGATAGCTTCATACAAACACTGGGTCGTAAGGTCGTCTCCAGCTAAGTGAAATCGTAGACGAGAAGGGGATAGTTCTTCAAGGATGCCATCATAGCGCTCTACACGAATTTTAAGTGCCCAGCGTGTTTGGAGAAGAGTGGTGGGAAGAGGTGTGTCATCAACAGACATTAAGCTGGCTTTGGATACTTCAAACGGCCACAGTTCTATAGGGTATACGGTTTGAAAACGGCAAATTTTATTGTTTTTAGTTTCTGTCACAAGGGGCGTTCCTTGAGGCACTGTATATCCGGCCGTTGATTTTCCAAGGCGGGGAGAAAGCCGAAAAGACGCAATAGCTGCGGCAGGAAAAGGGGTTGTGAACTGGGGATAAAGAACCCCTAAAAGAGTGTTTGTAAACTGGACATAGCTGTTGTCGAGTTCTTTTTGAAGCCCTCCCGTCAAGAAAGCAAAGGATTCGAGCAATCGTTGGACGTGAGGATCTGAGGACCCGGTCGCGGACATATTAAGATTTTGGGCAATTTTTGGATATTTGGAAACAAACTTTGCCCCAGCTTGGCGCAAGTACATCATTTCTTGCTGGTAATAATCCAGCATTTGCTCAAAATGTTCTCGACTCACCAACGGTCCCCTATCTTTTTTATTTCTTTAGGAAGTGTACTTCAAAATGGGAAGAAGTTCTAGGGTCGAGAGGAATTTGTTCAAGAAACTGTCTTTTTAAGGAAGTGTGAGGACATCCAAGTTCCCAAGCGTATCTGTAGGGAAGTATATTTTTTATCTTAAAGGCATTTTTAGGGTGTGAAAAAGGGAGACGCCATGGTGACGTCCCCTCTCTCTTTTTTGTCTCATCTCTTTCTGAACTGGAAGGTCCAGTCCTATCAGATCTAGACGCACAAACGATTAGTAACGAGTAGCTACTGTTTAATGTTTATGTTGGGTATGAGCAGAGTGGTTATGGTGGCCATGACCTGAGTGCTTCTTGTGGTGATGATGTGGCTTGCCGGTATTATGAGCCTCTGCAACAGGAGCAGCAAAAGTTACAGCAGCGATAAGAAGCATGAGAGTTGTGATAGTTTTAATTGTGAATGTCATAGTTATTTCCTCTTTTTATGTTATTAGGACAGTTGTTAAGTGTTAAAGTGAAAACTCTAACGTTCCCAACAATACGCTAAAAAAGTAAAGAATAGATTAACCCTCAAAGCTTTTTCGTTGGGTGGGAGGCTGCTGTCATTCCTCTTCATTGACAAGAGCTGGATCCTCCTAATACTCTGATTTTATGTATATTGAAGCCATCAAGACGCACCGTATTCACCTCAATGAGTCCCTTTTTGACGTTCTTGACTGTTATCTTCCCCTTCTTCAAGAGGGGAGTCTGATTGCAGTGACATCAAAAATTATCAGCCTATCCCAAGGAAGGGTTGTCTCTAAAGAGACTTGCTCAAAGGAAGATCTTATAAGGCAAGAAGCAGATGCAGTTGCAGAGACGACCTTCCTTCCCTATGGGATTTTTTTAACGATTAAGAATAATATTCTTATTCCTTCGGCAGGAATTGATGACTCTAATAGTGAGGGGAACTTCATTCTCTATCCTCAAGATCTTCAGAAGACAGCGGCATCTTTGTGGTCGTATGTGCGAGCAAAACACAACTTGAAATCTCTAGGGATTCTCATTACTGACAGCCATACAACGCCTCTACGTCGAGGCGTGACGGGAATCGCCCTTGGGTGGTGTGGGTTTGAGCCCCTTTATTCTTATATTGAGAAGCCGGATATTTACGAAAATCCTTTGCGGGTTACACAAGCCAATCTTCTTGATGGGCTTGCCGCTGCCGCCGTCTTGGTGATGGGAGAAGGGAATGAGCAAACGCCGCTTGCTCTTATAACAAATGCCCCCAAAATGACTTTTTTATCCAGACCTCCGACTCTCGAAGAAGAAGCAACTTTCTCTATTCCTATGGAAGACGATCTTTATGCTCCTTTATTGATGAATACTTCCTGGGTGCGCTCTAAAGTCTCGTGACTACATTATTTAATCTGAGTTTCGGATGAGAAAGTTATTGGTGTTGGCCAATTATTGTGTTTACAGAGCCTATTCTTTTTTGAGACACTTAACTAAAGGACGATGATGTGATATACTGGACTCCTAACCAATAAAGGAGACCGGAAGAATGTCAGATCTTAGTTGCAAGAAGTGC
>JAGVLE010000027.1 GCA_020049895.1 Alphaproteobacteria bacterium
AAATGGGCTCAGGCTAAATCCTATAGACGAAAAACCAATTGTTCTATCGATCAACTCTTCCAATCAATATGATCGCTTTATATAGATCAGGCTATAGTTGCAACGACACTGGATCCTTGGCATAGGAACCCAGCAAATAATAAGCTCTGAATAAATTTTTTCATGATCATTTTCCTTTCTTAAAATAAGATTTTTCTAAAAATACATTGATAAGGTTAATAGTTTGTAAAAAATATGAGGAAAGATCTAGACTATCCGGACTAGGAAGCAATAAGCTCTTGAAGAGACTCCGCAATGCGCCGGCAAGCCTTGATCAGAAGGTCTGTCTCTGTTGCATATGAAATTCTAAAGTAGGGGGAAAGGCCAAAGGCAGCACCTGGCACAACAGCAACGCCTGCTACTTCTAAAAGATATGCAGCAAGGTCTGTATCATTGCTCAAAACCATCCCAGAGGGCGTTATTTTGCCCATGACTTTGGAACACTCTACATAAAGATAAAAGGCACCTTGAGGGGTGAGGCAAGAAAGGCCTGGAGTATTATTGAAGATGTCTAAGGCTTGGTCGCGTCTCTCTTTAAAAATCTTTATCCATTCTTCTCTAAAACTTTGATCTCCCTCAAGAGCTGCGAGAGCTGCGTCCTGGGAAATAGAGCATGCGTTTGTTGTCGATTGAGACTGCAGTGTCTTCATGGCTTTTATAAGGTCAAGGGAACCACCGGCTCCATATCCAATACGCCAGCCCGTCATTGAATAACTCTTGGAAACGCCATTCACTGTTAAGATTCTATCCTTTAAGTCAGGAACCACCTGCGCAAGCGTGGCAAAAGACGTGTCGTCATAAACAATATATTCATAAATATCATCACTCAAGACATTAACTTGAGGGTGTTTACGCAAAACGCAGGCTAGGTCTTCAAGTTCTCTTGCAGAATAGACAACGCCTGTAGGATTGCTCGGAGAATTGAGGATAAGCCACTTTGTCTTAAGCGTCATGGCCTGTTCAAGAGCCTTGGGGGACAGCTTAAAGTGCTCCGATTGAGGGCAGGGGATAAGAATAGGCGTTCCCTCCGCAATCTCAACCATGTCAGGATAAGAAACCCAATAGGGCGCAGGGATAATCACCTCATCCCCTGGATCGAGAGACGCCAAGAACGCATTGAAAATAATTTGCTTTGCACCCGCCCCCACAATAATTTGCTCTGGGGTGTACTGTATCCCATTATCTTCTTTAAATTTTTTAGCAATCGCTTTGCGAAGAGGAAGGATTCCTTCGATCGCCGTATATTTTGTCTTTCCCGCCGCTATGGCCTTAACAGCGGCATCCTTGATGAATGAGGGAGTGTCAAAATCTGGCTCTCCCGCTCCTAAACTGATGATATCTTTCCCTTGTGCTTTCAAGAGAGCCGCTTGAGCTGTAATAGCCAGGGTAGGGGAGGGTTTTATATGAGAAAGTCGACGGCTAATAAAAGACATGCCCTGGCTTATTTACAGTTATATTTCTTGGATTCAACCCGTACTTCTTTTGGGAAAGCCTTTGGAAAGTCCTTTGCAAGCTGTTCCAACGTTGTGCAGGCATCGCCTTTCCTTCCAAGCGATCCTAGCGATTTTGCAAGTTTCAACAAACTATCTGGACTTTTGGGAGACTTTGGATAGTTTTTATAAACCTTTGCAAAGTGAGCAGCGGCCTTTTCAAAGTTGCCTTCAACAAAATAAGTGACGCCAAGCCAATAGAGGGCAGCCCCCGCATGCTCATGGGTGGGCTGGTCTTTAAGAAAGGCAGAAAAAGCTTTTTCTGCTGCGTCGTAATTTCCTTTTTCTAAGAGATTTTTTGCTTTTTCATATCCATCTTCTGATCTTGAAAAAGATACTTCTTTGATGTGGTCCTCAGTCGCTTTTCCCTCATCTGGCAGGGTAAAAACATCTTCTTCTTTTTGTCCACTTGAGCTAGGCAAACGAACGTCAAGATCTGTATTGAAGACATCAAATTGCTTTTTAAGAAGATCCACTTCATGGCGTGATTCCTCCAAGTGCCCTCGCAAATCCCGCATCTCTGTCTCTAGCGTTTCTATTTTTTCCATAAGCGTTATCAGAAGCTCAGAGTCGTTTTCTGCTCTAACGGAAGAGGGGAGAAAAGAAAGGATACTGAGTACAAGACATATACTCAGTATCTTTGATGTGGCTTGGTTTATTGCCAGGAAAGGCGCCATTATTATTTTCCTTGAGGAGGTTGTTGTTGCATCAACTTTTTAATTTCAGCTTCAGACTTAAAGCTCACAGGAACAGAGGGCAAGGTTTTGTCTAATTTTTCAAGAATTTTGCCTGAAGTATCAAAAGCATCATCAGCAGTTACAACTGTTTCTTTATACAGCATAAGGTTAGCTCCTGCTTCAGTTTTGACCTCATTTGCTACTTTCAAAAAGGCTTCATAGACCTTTTTCTTTGCTTCTTCAAAAGCAAATTCCATTTGCATTCTTCTGACTTCAAGTTTGGCTTGAACCTCATGAACGCGCCGCTCAAAGTCTTGTCGCTTTGCTGTGAATTCTTTTTCAGAAAGTTTTTTTTGTGACTCCAAAAGTTTTCTGTCTTCTTCTTTTAGCCTATGCTCGTCAGCAGCCAACTCTTTTTGGATCTCAGTCCGTTTCTTTTCTAGTTGATTTACAATGGATTTTAAAGCAGCGGATTTATCTAAAGTTGCTTGTTCTACCACGCAAATGATGGGGGCGGGAAGGGAATCAGCTTTTATTGGAAAACTGAGAGCTGTAGAGGTAAGAACTGCCGCAAACAAAAATCTTTTCATAAAAGTTATCTCCTTAAATGGGTTAAAAGTTAGATCCGAATGTAACATTAAAGCGCACTACGCGGTCAATATTTTTTTCGTAGATAAGGAAAGGTGCATAATATGCCCCAATAGGGCCAAAAGGTGAGCGCCAAGTTACGCCCCCTCCCACGCCTACCCGAGGGGAAGCGTTATTTCCTTTAACAAAGGGGGACGTTGATCCAAAATTCCAGACCGCACCTAGATCCGCAAAGGCATTTCCTTTAATTCCAAGCTCTTTAGGCAATCCTAAAGGAAAAGAGAGCTCAGCCGTTGACTTATAATAGAAAAGACCTCCCAAAGCATCTCCTGTTCGCATATCGCGAGGGCCCACACCACCGTCAGCAAACCCACGCAAACTGTCCGCACCTAACTCGAATCGATCAACAGCTCGCGTAGGATTTATAAGACCGGTCATAACTCCAGCAGATCCTTTAATTGCTAAAACCCATTTGTGGTCTTCATCAACAGGAACATAGCCTCCAATGCGGAAAGAATTTTTAAAGTAGCCAACACTTCCTCCCAAGCCACAAAGTTCATCTGAAAGGGTGGCAAAATGCCCAGCAGTTGGGTCTACGCTACTATTCCGTTTATCATAAAATAGATTGTGCCCAACATAGGACAACAACCATTTTCCCTTTTGCTCATACAAGAAAGGAGATGTCGTGAGCCTATTCATGTCACCTAAATCATCCCCTCGGACAGTATAACTCCAGGACTGAGCTATTCTTTCTATAAGATCATATCCCAACGAAAGGGTAACACCTGTTTTCTCTTGTGAATATCCGGAATAACCTGTTTGTTTTGTGTAATACTTTCTAGAGGCATAGAATGTGTCTACTCCTCCTCTTAGCGGTTTTCCTAGGAAATAAGGATTTGTGAACCCAAGGTGATAATCGTTTGCACGCTTAGCAAGCATAGCACTTAGATAAAGGTCATATCCTTTTCCCATCAAATTTCGTTCATTCATGGTCACACTCCCCAAAGGTCCATCTACTGTGGAATATCCACCAGCAAATTGGAGAGATCCAGTAGGCTTATCTTCAACCTCAACTTTAAGATCAACTTTGTCGGGGGCAGGAGTTTCTTCTTGTTTTATCTCAACTTTTTTAAAGAAATCTAGGTTTTTAACACGCTGTTCCGAACGTTTAAGTTTTTCGCTATTATAGGCGTCTCCTTCAACGAAACGAAACTCTCGTCGAATAACTTCGTCATCCGTTCTATCATTTCCCACGATATCAATACGGTTGATGTAGACATGACGGCCGTCTTTAACAATAAAATTAACATCAATTGCGAGCGTTTCCGGATGACGGGTGAATTGAGGCTCTATTTCCACAAAAGCAAACCCTTTTTCTCCAATGGCATGCGTAAGCGTATCAATCGATTTTTCAACCGCCTTACTATTGAACCATTCATTTTTCTGGCACAACAAGGTTTCTGCTAGCCCTTCGTGAGATAATTTAGGAAGGTTAACGGTAATCTTGATGTCCCCAAACTTATACCGCTCTCCTTCATGTAAAGTATATGTAATGTAGAATTCTTGTTCATCAGGATCCAATTCCGCTACGACAGATTCCACCTTAAAATCACCATATCCCTGTTCACGATAGTAACGGCGT
Source organism: Alphaproteobacteria bacterium (assembly GCA_020049895.1). Lineage (GTDB taxonomy): Bacteria > Pseudomonadota > Alphaproteobacteria > UBA9655 > UBA9655 > UBA9655. The sequence goes on from JAGVLE010000027.1 coordinate 4,437, forward strand.
AAAAGCTCTTTATCATAAGCGAGGCGGTCAGGATCATAGGTGTCATCTGTACTAAAGAAGCGGTACCAATGAGATTCCTTGGTCATCACGATTGTTTCAAGTCGATCACTGCTAAAATGAGTGTTTCCAACAAAAATAATCTTGTTTATGCGCGTTGGCTTTCCTTCTGTGATCTCGAAAATAAGATCTACACGATTTTGTTCTCGCTCTATAATTTTGGGCTCTACTTTGGCGCCGTATCTTCCACTTAACCGATACATATCACGAATTTTTTGGGCTGCCTCTTGGGCGCGGGCAGGCGTATAAACCTGGCGAGGCTTAATAGCTATTTCTCCCTGAATAATCTCATCTTTAAGGCGAGTATTTCCCTCAAAGGAAATACGATTAATGATTTTGTTTTCGACGACCTGAATGACGAGGCGATTTCCCTTTTGCTCAATAACGACATCTGCAAAGAGACCTGTAGCAAAGAGATTTTTTAGAATTTCTTCAATATGTTCTTCGCCGACTTCTGTGCCTGGCTTTACCATTATATAGCTGAGAACAGTTGGGGTTTCTACGCGATGGTTTCCGACTATCTGAAAGGTCTGAACGACCTCCTTGGCGTGAACGGGAAGAACATTAAAGCCTATAAGTACAATTGTTACACAAAGAAATAAGTATTTTACCACCAAATCCTCATCTTACTTGAAGAAAATATGGAGAAGATCATTTCCTGTGGCAAAGACCATTAAGCCCATAATTAACCAGAGTCCAATTCTAAATCCCCATTCTTGAGCTTTTTCAGAAAGAGGCTTTCCACGTACAACTTCACAGAAATAAAACAAAAGGTGTCCACCATCCAACATAGGGACAGGAAACAAATTAATAAGACCTAAATTGACAGACAAAAGAGCCATAAACCAAACAAGAGATATAATCCCAGATTGAGCAATCTCTCCGGACATTTGAGCGATACGAAGCGGACCGCCTAAGCCTTCTGCTGATTTTGCTCCAATAATAACATCTCCCAAAGCTTTTACTGTTTGCCAGCTTAAAGAGAGAATCTCTGTTGTTGCATACCACCAGGATGACCACCATGGATAAAGAGTATACGCTATTTCAGTTCCTCGAACTCCCAAGAGTCCCATTTTATGAGGGCGCCCAAAATGATCTGTTATTGTCGAGACTTTTGGAGTTACGGAAAGCGTTAATAGCTCTCCGTTTCTCTCGAAAAGAATGTTTAAAGGCTGATCAGGTGACCCTTGAACGATTGTTTGAAGGTCTTCAAAACGCTGGAGGGGAGCTCCATTAACTTCCTTAATGTAATCTCCAGCTTGAAATCCTGCTGTATGGGCAACACTATCTTCTTGAAAAGTCTGGATAATGGGAACAGTGTATCTTTGACCTACGGTTGCAAAAAGAACAGAAAGAACAAGGACGGCAAAAAGATAATTTGCTAAAGGGCCTGCCGCTGTTACGGCAATGCGTTGCCAGACTGTTTTGTAAAAGAGCGAGCGCTCTCTCATGTCTTTTTTCATTTTTTGGAGCTTAACAACGTCAGGAGTGCTTGCTGCATCAGCATCTCCCACCATTTTAACATACCCTCCTAAAGGAAAGCAGCTTATTTTCCAGCGGGTTCCCGCTCTATCGTTCCATCCAAAAATTTCTGGACCAAAGCCAATAGAAAAAACATCAACGCCTACCCCATTGTATCGGGCGACAAGATAGTGGCCAAGTTCGTGAACAAACACAAGAACTGACAAAACAACAAGAAAGGGAATACTGTACCAGCCTAAGGTTATAAAGAAATCCATGGGATTATAGCCTCTCAGAAATTTTAATTTTTTTTAGTTGTAGCGCTATGGGAAACAGAACACAATCCTTTTGTTTAGTATGGAAGATAGTCCTTTTTCCCCCAGAAAAATCAGTTGCAAAGTTCTTAAGTTTTTATTAGACATGAAAAAGAGCTGCAATTTTTTAATCTATCAAAAAAAGAGGATTTGCGTTGTTATGAAGTACCATTGTTTTTTTGCATTTTTATTGGTGACGATGCACACAACCTTAGCAATAGCTCAAACGCAAAAAACTTGCTTACCTGCTCCTGTAGAAACGTCAACTTCCTTCCAAGATTCAACTGCACCTTGTTCTTTCTGCCCTTGCCCAAAAACATTTGAAGGGTTTTTCGTCGGAGGTAACATAGGATATGGAGTGGGGTATGCTTCGGTAAATAACAACCTTTTAGACTTCTCTAACACAACACAATCCCAAGGCTATCGCGGAGTTGATGGAGGAATTAACGTGGGGTATCAACATCGTTTCGGTAATATTGCCCTCGGCCTTGAAGGTGTTTTTAACTGGGCACATGCAACAGGAACCGAGCGTACGACGAACGCCGATAATGGAACGTTTAAAAACTCAATCACTCAAGAAAATGATATTCAAGTCCGTGTCCCTGTTTCTTACGTTATTTGTAATCTCCTGGCCCCTAAAATTTTATTGGGGTGGGATAATGCTTCATTGAAAAAAAAATCTAGCGGGGACCTCCCTCCTTTTTCTGGACGATATAATGGATTTCTCTGGGGAATGGGGGTTGATGCTTTGGTTGTGGAGAATGTCCTTGCAGGACTCGAATATACAGGCGTCATTTACAATGGCAAAAAAACTGTTGATGCAGACGGGGACAGTGCCTCAGTCAGCCCCCAATATAATAAATTTGCATTCACCCTTAAGTATTTATTCTAAAAAATACTTTTTTCCTTCAAAAAAAGAGCTCTTAGTCTTGTGCAAAGCTTCTCAAAAGTTGCACTTCTGGCTTGTTCATGCTACCCATCAAAGGCTACTTTTTACAGATAGGGATAACTTCATATGTTACGACGAATTTATGAGTGGGTTTTAAGTTTTGCAAATCATCCCTATGCTATTTGGATTCTAGGAGCTGTTTCTTTTGCAGAGAGCTCGTTTTTTCCAATTCCCCCAGATCCACTTTTTATTGCCATGCTTTTGAGTCGCCGCACCCAGTCTTGGACCTTGGCCTGGGTATGCACACTCACGTCGGTTGCAGGAGGATGGCTCGGATATGCTATTGGATACGGATTGTATGAGTTTGTCGGAGAGTTCATTATCAATGCCTACGGTCTTCAGGGCGCGTTTGATTCTTTCCAAGAAAGCTTTCAAAAGTGGGGTTTTTGGGTTGTAGCCCTCAAGGGATTGACGCCAATTCCTTATAAGGTTGTTACCATTGCCTCTGGTGTAGTGGGGCTTGATTTTTTTACTTTTACCTCTGCTTCTATTATTGCAAGAGGGTTTCGATTCTTTTCTCTTGCCCTCTTGTTTTGGTATTTTGGTCCCTCGATTAAAGAATATATTGAAAAAAATCTAATCCTTGTCACCATTGCGTCTAGCTTAGCTCTTTTAGGTGGATTTGGGATCCTTTATGCTTTAGGATAAAAAATAAAAAAGGAGGTTTTTATGTGTAAATTCCTAGCAAATATGTCCTCTCGAACTTTTCTTTGGAGTATTCTCCTTATTTCCATAGCCGTTGGCGGAGCAGGGTATATCCTAGAACATTTTTATGGGTTCCAACCCTGTCAGTTATGTCTTTATGAACAAAAAGTCTTTAAACTAACGGCTATTATTGCTCTTGTTGGCCTTTTTCTTCCCTTGCGCTGGAAATACTATTTCAGCATTCTTTTGGGGCTCTGTTTTTTAGTGGGCGCAGCCATTGCCGGATATCATGTTGCCGTGCAACATCATTTGGTAGAGTTGCCTGCTTTTTGTGCCTCTCAAGACTTTAGCGCTTTTGAATCCATAGAAGCCCTCAAAGAACAAATGTTGAAAACGCCTTTTGTGAGGTGTGATCAGGTTACCTGGAGTCTTTTTGGTCTCTCTCTTGCGGCTTATAACGCCATTCTTTCTTTGGTTTTGACCTTGTTTTGTTTGAAATGGGCTTGTAAACACCGATGAAGCCTCTTCCTGGCACGCGCACTCCTGAAAAACGCATAGCCAGAATGTTACGAGTGAATCTGGCCGGGGAGTACGGAGCTCAACGTATTTATGAAGGGCAACTTGCCGTTTTAAAAAATCATTCTTGTGCACCTCTTTTAGAGCATATGAAAGAGCAAGAGATGGTTCATCTTAAGCATTTTGAAACATGGGTCGTTGACCATCATGTTCGTCCTACGGCATTGCAGCCGCTTTGGCATGTGGCAGGATATGCTTTGGGCGTTGCAACAGGGCTTTTAGGGGAAAAGGCCGCTATGGCCTGCACAGCCGCTGTTGAAGAAGTCATTGATCAGCATTATGAAGGCCAGTTGAAAGAACTCGGGGAGCAAGACCCTCGTCTTAGCGCTCTCATTTCGGCTTGCCAGGAAGATGAACAAGCTCATCGAGACATTGCTCTTGAGCAAGGACCTGCTTATCCCCGGCTTTCCTCTGCAATTAAAGGGGCCTCTCGCCTTGCAATTTGGCTATCTGAGAGGATTTAAGAAGAAAATTTTTAGCGAAAAGCCATCTTTTCTGCTATACTTCTTTTATGAAAACAGTCTTTTTTCTTCGTCATGCGACGTCCCCTCACCACACACCCCTTTCGGATGTGGACAGGCCTTTGGACGCGCAGGGCAGGGGAGAAGCCAAAGAAGTTGCTGCTTACTTTCAAACTAATAAATTAACGGTTGATCTGGTGCTGTGTTCAGTTGCCTTGCGAGCGCAAGAAACGCTAGAGCCCTTACGGTCTGTCCTTGGAACTCATAACATTGAAGTTTCTGAAGGCTTTTATAATATTTCTGACAATGAAATTCTGGAGGTTCTCCAAAGCATTCCTAATGGGATTTCCCGCATTCTTTATATTGGCCATAACCCTGGAATTGCCTTTGCAATCCTAAAACTTTCTGACTCTTTCCCTGAATTTCTAACTCAAGGTATAGAACCTGCAACCCTTGTCGAGTTTCAGTTTAATATTGAAACATGGAAAAATGTGGGATGGAAAAAAGGAAAAGTTATGCGGGTATTTCACCCAGATTTTGTTCTTCCAGGATCTCCCGCACAAGAGGAACAGTAATATTTCTGCGTCCACTCAGGGCCCGCGCATTTAAAAGCTTCACCCATTTACGCGCACTCTCAAAAGATCTTTCCATATGGTTGATAAGAAAATAAATGACGTTGACGTCAATATTCACCTGAAGATCTGAAAAAAGTTTTAAAAGGACTTGGCTTAAAAGATTTTCATCCGGAAGATGAATTCTGACGGCTGGAATTGCATTGAGACGAGACCGTAGGTCGTTAAGGTAAGTTAACCAATGGGCAGGGGGATTATTGGAGAGTAAAAGAAGGCCGCCCCTTACGGATATCACATGATTATAAAGATGAAAAAGTTTCGCGTCTTTTTCGATATGGTCTGCCTCATCAAGAATAAAAAAAGGAGACATTTTCAAGAGTGTCGATAAGGGAAGCGCATTAAAGTAAGCGCTTGAAAAACAAGTTGCTTTCGTTCGTTTTTGCCAAATATGAGACAAGTGAGTTTTCCCACAGCCCTCTTCCCCATACAGAGCTAAGCAGCGAGTAGGCCAGTTTGGCCAACGCATAAGCCACAAAAAAGCATCTTCATTGGCTTTTGAAACACAAAAATCCTTAGCTTCAAAAGCTGGAGCTAAGTTAAGAGGAAGAATGAGTTGAGTCACGATACCTTTTTTCGAGAAGAAAGAACCTTGTTTCCTAAGTAATACGGGCTTTTTAGGTAAATTTGGATACCATGGCGCATCAGTACGCCAATAGCAGCAGCCACGGGAAGTGCAAAGAGAATTCCAAGGAAACCATAGAGAACACCACCACCAAAAAGAGCAAAAATAATCCAAACAGGATGCAATTTAATACGATCCCCTACAAAATAGGGGATAAAGAAATACCCCTCAAGCGTTTGTCCAACAAGAAAGATGGCAACGATAACGCCAATGGATCCCCAATCAGGGAACTGAGAAAGGGCAATTCCCAAGCTCAACATGAAGCCCAAAAGCGCTCCCACATAAGGAATAAAAGCAGTGATTCCAATAATTACTCCCACAATGAGGCTAAAATCGAGATCTGCTAAAGTGAGCGTTAAACAATAATAGAAACCAACGGTAAGACACACAAGGGACTGGCCTTTTGCAAAGCCACTAATCGTGGCATTCATTTCGGAAAACAAATATCTGAGAGTTGGCTCATAGGGACGGGGAAGCCAGCGGTCAAGGGTTGTAATAAGTTTTTCCCAATCTCTGAGGCAGTAAAAAGCAACCACCGGGGTAATGACTATCAGAGATAGAATATTTGCAAGGGCAAGGCTTTTCGTCAAAATTCCTGCAACAAGCCTTATTCCCCACGTAACAAAATCTCCAAGATGGGTACTGGCCAGCGCTTTAAGTCTCTCACTATCATCTGATTGAATATATTGACTTATTTTCTCAAGAAAAGGCTGGAGAAAAAGCATAAGACGTGCCCCATATTGGGGAATTCGAGACGCCAGATAAAATAATTCTGTTTGAAGAAAGGGGAGGGCAATGACTAATAGCAAAACAATAGAAAGAAAAAAGAGTATAATGATGAAAAGCGCAGCAAAAGTTCGAGAAATTCCCCATTTTTCAAGAGACCTCACCGCAGGGCTCATGGCATAAGCCACCAAAAGACCTGTAAAGAAAGGAAGAAGAATTCCTTGAAAGAGATAAAGACTTCCCATAAGAACGAGCCCTATTCCTCCCCACATCCAAAGATTGTTTATTTTATTCATGGGACTCGTAAGTTATAGAATTAAAATAGGTTAATCCAATTTTTATGTACGTTACACCAGACAGCACTGTTGTCAAGGCAACAAGATAACCAAAGAAGGTATCAAGGGCAGGAAAGCCAAGAAATACAGCCCCTTGGGCTAACACAAAAAGAGCAAAGGAAAGCTGAACCACCGTATTAATTTTGCTCAAAATATGCGGCTTCATTTCAATGGATGTATTAAAAAGAAAAAGAAGAAGAATCCCTCCCACAATAACAACATCTCTAAACACCACAAGAATCGCTACCCAAAGCTCAATAAGTCCTATCCTTGCCAAAGCCACGTAAACCCCTATTAAAAGAGCTTTGTCCGCAAGAGGATCCAGATAGGCCCCAAAGGTAGTTCGCGCTTTAAACACTCGGGCTAAAAAGCCATCTAAAGCATCTGAAAGACCAGCAAGAGCAAATAAATAAAACGCAGGAGTTAAATGGTGGAGCAAAATAAGAGTTGCAATCAGCGGGACACTCAACAAACGAGCCAGTGTAATAAGGTTGGGAATATTAAGGGTCTTGATCATGGCTGAGACGATGTAGGGGTTAAAAGAGGGGATATCTCCCAATTTTCTCCTTCTACAACACTATGAAATCCTTCTTTTTCTAAGCGTTGTCTAAGAAAATGAGTATCTTCTGCTGGGACCACATGAAATTGCGCTGAGCTTGCAGAAAGAGAGAGTAGGCGTATAGTCGTTCCGTTTTGTTCCATCGTTTTCCTAATATGTTGCCAGTCTTCAAAGGTTGTATACGTTGCAGTCACATTAAAGGGATTTCCCAATAAATGTGGTGTTGTGATATTTTTCTTTTCAAGCCAGGCTTTAACTTGTGGTTCTTCAAAATGGAAGGTAAAGAAAGCCGTATAGTTCCCTAAGACCGCTTTTTCTTTATCAATAGAAAAGCTGGCAACCATGTCTGACAAAATATCATCAGGAGGCATCGGAGCCGGCGCTCCCACACAACTTTCCTCGGCAATTTTTCCGAAAGCAATTTTATGAGCTTCAGCAATAGCTTTTTCTCTCGCTGTTGCAGGCGTATCGGCATCCATACTTACTTTTATATCAGTAACCGTAAGCGTGTTTGCAAGAACCGCTTGGCACATTAGGAAAGGAAAAAGCCATAAAAAAAAGCGCATATACTTAACTCAACGTAAGGTGGTCTAATTTTTCGAGGCGGCAGGTATGACGTCCATTCTCAAAAGGCGTATTCAGAAATGTCTCTAAACAAGCGACCGCTTCATCTGTTTTAATGAGCCGCTCTCCTAACACAAGAATATTGGCATCATTATGAGTACGTGACATTTTCGCCATAAAAGCGTCACAACACAAAGCCGCATGGATTCCTTTAAAGCGATTAGCACCGATGCTCATCCCAATACCACTGCCACACACAAGGATACCGACAGCCCCTTTTAAAACTTCTTTGACAACGGGAACTATATAATCTGAGTAATCCACTGCATCTGTTGAAGAGGCGCCACAATCCTTGACAGAATATCCCCATTCCTCAACCTTAGCTTTCAGCAATTCTTTAAGCTCGAAGCCGGCATGATCGCTACCAAAGACGAGAGATGGTTTCGGTGTCATATATTATCCTACCTTCTTCTATTTAGTCTTCTGCCTGCGCTTTTGTAAAGCCAGGAGTATTGTTAAATTCGCTCAATTTTTCAATATGCATCCATCGATGGTGTGTCCCGACATGACAAATAAATTCCAAAATATCTTTATCTATCAATTCGTTGCTGCTTTCTTTTAGAAAAAAACGCGCTCGATAGTGATCAGTTGTCTCTGGAGTAAGGTCAGGAAGGACAGGAAACACCCGGACACCCCGATTAGAAATCATCGTAAGCTCAAAAGGTGAGGGGAGGGCTATCCTTGTCAAGCTTTCCCCTAATTCCTGAGGCATAAGCTCACTTTCAATATACACATCAATCCCCAGGTCTTTCCGAGAGGAGGGAAGCACTGGTTTGTTAAGTGCTGGCAAGAGGAGGGGGCGATACGTGCGTTCTGGCCAAAATTCTGTTTTTTTCCCAAGATTTCCTATCACCCGGTCGGCAAACTCTTGCGTTGTTAAAGAGGAATTTTTGTCTAAGTCTTTAGGAAACGCATGATCTACAGCAACTGTGTACAAGAGGGCTTGCTCAAGGAAATGAGCCACATCAAACTCATTTAAATGCCTCAACATCAGAATGGCAGAAAACAAAAGAGCCATGGGATTGACAATGTTTTTGCCTGCAATATCCGGCGCAGACCCATGCACTGCCTCAAAAATAGAAACTTCACGTCCAATATTTGCTGCAGAGGCAAGGCCAAGCCCCCCCACAAGCCCTGATCCAAGATCGCTGATAATATCTCCATGCAGGTTCGTTGTGACGATTACATCAAACATCTCAGGGCGCACCACCATTTGATGGGCACAGTTATCAATGATAATATGGTGAGCCTTAATATCTGGATAATCTGTAGAAATATCTTCAAAGACTCTTTTAAAAAGGCCTTCTGTGAGCTTTAAAATGTTGGCCTTTGTAGCGCAATGTACCGTTTTCCGACCCTCGGCACGGGCTAACTCAAAGGCAAAGCGAATAATTTTCTCCGACCCTTTACGGGTAATGAGTTTAAGCGCTTCCGCCACAGAGGGCGTTTGCATGTACTCGATCCCTGTATAGAGATCCTCAAGATTTTCACGGACGATGACAAAATCAATAGGGCGGGAAGAAAAGGGCGTTTCAATTCCGGGAATACAACGAACCGGACGAACGTTAGCATAGGTATCAAATAAGGCCCGTAGAGTGACATTAGCGCTTTTTTCACCATATCCCACAGGCGTCTCTAAAGGCCCCTTCAGGGCCACCTTTGTGCGCTTTAGAGAGGCTATTGTCTCAGCGGGAACACCTGAGGAGATCCCTTTTTTAAAAGAGAGCTGACCAGCCTCACAGACTTCCCAATCAATTTTAAGGCCTGTAGCCTTTAAAACACGGCACGTGGCCTGAATAATTTCAGGGCCAACACCATCGCCTTCAATAAGGGTAATCGATAAGGACACGTTCTCTCTCACTTTCTAAGCAAGAGTGTGCCAAAAAAAGACAGGGAAGTCAAAATGTTAGAAAAGGCGTAAAAAATGTTATGAATGTGAGGCATTACAGAAAGACAGCCATTCTTTCATAGCAAGGCTACACCCGATGCTACAGCCTTTTTTTTCTTGAGGATTATCCAAAATCAAACATTCATGTTCACACGCAGCCTGAGCTTGTTTTTCAGCAGTTTGGCATAATGGCGCTGCCTGTAAGGCGTTTGGAAGAAAAGAAATTCCGACCACGGTAAAAACCAATAAGAGCGCACACACGCGCAGCTTTTCCCGGCTTTGTGTCTTCATGAAAGTGTATTGGATAATCTGCATCATAAAAACCTCTTTGGTATCTTTTGAGAGATCCTACCACGGAAGGGTAAAGAGTTCGTTAATGAGCATTACCAGACCAATAAGTGTGATTATTGTCATAATCACACTTTATGTAAAAGACAAGAATAGAAAGAGAACTTTTCCACACTCTAAGTGTTATAATCTCTAGTCGCTTAGCATTAATCCTAAAGACGTGCCGTACGTTTACAGTCGACGGGACCAAGAAGGCTTTTTATCATAAATGCGGCAAGGATGTCCAAGCGGCATATAAAAAATCAAAGCAGCTAGGAGACCAAAGGGTCCCATCATCGACAAGAAAAAAAACTTAAACAACCGCCGCCACAAATAACATTAATAACTTAAAAAAAAAGGAAAATGACTATGCAAAACAAGTTTCTACAAACATTTCTAATCAGCGCGTCTTTCGGACTTGCTCTGTGCCTTGGGCCCTCCGAGACGTCTGCTGCGGTTTTTGGGCCTAATGGGACTGGGATATCTGGGCCTCAGGGGGCGACTAATGATGTTAGATAGGATGCTCATGTTCGAATAACAACGACACCACGTGCGGGGGGGATTGGACGTACACGTGTTGTAATTGTGGGGGGTCATGCGTCGTATTGCTCTCCTCTATGGAAGCTTGGCAGCTTTACGACGAGTTGTGCAAGGATATCTGCTACGTGTTTGGCGCGTAATGTTGCCCTTCTCTTTTATTTCTTCGAGAGTTGATTTTTAGCTCTAAAAATGGCAACGTTCCCGTCATGAATGCATTCATCAAAAAAGCTGATTCCGCTCCATCGTTCTTTTGGGCATTATTCTTCACAGCGATCTTCATACGCCTTTTAGCAGCATTTTTCCTGCCCGTGATTGATCCTTCAGAAGCTAGATACGCAGAAATAGCCCGCAAACTTGTCGAGGTAAACGACTGGATTACACTCTATCACGACTATGGTATGCCCTTTTGGGCGAAGCCTCCCCTCTCTACCTGGCTTTCCTCAATAGGGATGCTGTTTTTCGGAATTAATGAATTTGCGGCAAGATTGCCGCTTTTCTTAATTTCCCTGGGGATTGTAGGCCTTGTTTATTCTTTTGCAAAACAAAGGTCTCCCCAAACTCTTCCTTTCTTAAGCTCTCTTATCCTCCTTACAGGCCCCCTCTTTTATATTGCAAGTGCGACTATTATGACAGACATGCCCCTTATTTTTGGGATGACTTTATCCATGGTCGCTTTTTGGAATACCGTTAGGGGTCATAATCCACGCTTTTGGGGCTATCTTTTTTTCGTTGGCCAGGCCATAGGATTACTCTCAAAAGGTCCTCTTTGCTTTGCTCTCACAGGCTTTCCTCTTTTTGTTTGGGTTGTCAGCACTCGCAGTATTAAGGAAACATGGAAAAAATTTCCCTGGATTCTAGGGACATGCCTTATGCTTGCGATTGCAGGACCTTGGTACGTCTTAGCCGAGCTTAAAACCCCTGGGTTTCTCTACTATTTTATTGTCGGTGAGCACATTAACCGCTTTTTGGTAAAAGGCTGGGAGGGGGATTTATATGGTCACGCTCATTCAAGCCCTTTGGGATTGATCTGGCTTTATTGGGCTGGGGCCACTTTTCCGTGGATTCTCTGGTTTATAGGGTTTTGCTTTCAAAAAAGGGGGCACTGGAAATCTATATTTTTTGAAGACAAATGGAGATTTTACCTTCTGTTATGGACCTTTTCTCCCATCCTGTTTTTTACATTTTCTGGAAACATAATATGGACATACGTCTTACCAAGCATCCCTGCCTTTTCTTTACTTATATCAGAGGCTGTAGCCCATACTATATCCAACAAAAACAAGTTTAAATATGTGTTCTATGGATCCGTCTTATTAGCGCCCCTTATTATGTTGGGTGTTGTCACATACTCTCTGAGAGTCCCGGAAACACTTAACAATCAAAGACGCCTTGTTCAACATTTTATGAGTACCTATAAAGATAGTTTTCTTGTATATTATTGCCATAATTGCTATTCAGCGGAGTTTTATTCTGGCCGTCAAGTTCCTCTCATCCGTGAAGAAAGCGAGCTTAGACAACTGTTAAAGCGAGAAAGTGTTTTTGTTGCGATGCGAAAGAGAAAAATTGACGAACTACCTCCGGATATTCGAGAACTCTTAGAGAAAGTACAAGAGTATGGGTCAACAACTTTATTTAAAAAAATAAAATAACTTTAAAGAGCAACATGATGTCTATTCCCCGACCAAAGAATCCCCTCTTTTCTTTTATTATCCCGGCTTACGCTGAAGAAAAGAATATTGCCCTTTTTTTAACCTCTCTTACAACTATCCTCACGACGTTAAAAATTAAATATGAACTTGTCGTTATAGACGATGGAAGCCCAGACAATACAGGGGCAATTTTAAGAGAACTGGGAAAAACTATTCCTCTAAAATGCCTTTTCTTTTCTCGAAATTTTGGAAAAGAGCAAGCCTTAACGGCTGGCCTGAAATATGCCTCAGGGGATGCTGCCATTCTCATTGATTCTGATTGTCAGCACCCTTTGGATATCATTGAGACGTTTATAAAGCATTGGACGCAAGGGTATGATGTCGTTTATGGAATCCGGCAAGACCGAGACGGAGATGGTTATATCAGGCGATCTCTTACCGCCATTTTCTACAAGCTTTTAACGTTAGGATCAAATATTCCAATTGAGCCTAACGCTGGTGATTTTCGTCTTCTTGATCGAAAAGCGATTGATGCCTTAAATGCCCTCCCGGAACGTTCCCGTTTTATGAAAGGGCTATATGCGTGGGTAGGATTCAAAAGCATCGGAATTCCTTTTAAAGTCACCCAACGCCCTGCAGGGTGCTCTAGCTATACCTTTAGAAAGCTCTCCAGCCTTGCAATCATAGGGCTTACTTCATTTTCTACATTTCCTATTCGACTATCTATGATTTTAGGTATTATCACGTCCTGTAGTGCTTTATCTTATGGTTCCTGGATTATCTTTAAAACCTTAATCTATGGGAGAGACCTTCCAGGATGGTCAACTTTAACAGTAGCCATCCTTTTCTTAGGCGGCATCCAACTTATTGCCATTGGCATTTTAGGAGAGTACATAGGGCACATCTTTACAGAGGTAAAAAAGCGCCCTCAATATATTATTGCTGAAACGTACGATTCTAAAAAAGAATCCTAATGTTAAGAACTCAACTTATTCGTTTTGCCGTTATAGGGTGTACAGCAATGGGAATCCATTGGTCAACTGTGGTCCTTCTTGTACAACGATGGGATCTTCCTCCCCTGATAGCAAATATTTTAGGCTTTTTGCTGGCCTTTCAAATAAGTTATCTAGGGCATTACAGGTGGACATTTAAGGCAACGCATCTTTCTCACAAAACGACGAGCGTACGTTTCTTTGCAACAGCTTGTCTTGGCTTTTTTCTGAGTGAATCTTTCTATGCTCTTGCCTTATATATGACTCCCCTCCCCTATGAACTTTCTTTAATTATCGTTCTCTTCCTCATCTCAACCTCAACTTTTGTTTTGTCGAAATTTTGGGCATTTTCTTAAGAAAGAAATATTGATGACAAAAAAAATCATTCTATGCGCAGACGACTTTGGAGAAGCTCCCCACATTAGCCAAGCTATCCTTATGCTAGCTCAGGAAAAAAGAATTTCAGCCACCAGCTGTATGACCATAGGCAAAGACTGGTACCCTCATGGTCTTGCTTTAAAAGATATAAAAAATCAGTTAGACATTGGGCTTCACTTTACCCTTACTCAAGGAGAAGCCTCCCCCATCAAATGGCTTTTGCGTTCTTTTACGGGACAAATTGACACATTTTTTGTGGAAAAGCAGCTTAACCTTCAGCTTGATCGTTTCGTTGAGGTCATGGGCTGTCTTCCAGATTTTATTGATGGTCATCAACACATTCACAGCTTTCCCGGAATTCGCAAGGCACTTCTAAACGTCATCCATCAGCGCTTTCCTCGCAAAAAACCTTATGTACGCTCGCTATCCCCCCTCTTGTCAGGAATGGATGCTAAGCTTAAAGCCTTTATAGTGACATGTGCCGCTTTTGGCTTTTCTCGCGCTCTTAAGAAAAACCATATTAAGCACAACTCATCTTTTGGAGGGCTCTACAGCTTAACAAGCAATGGGCAATACCGTCAGTATATGATTAAATGGCTGAAACAGGCAGGCCCTCAGACCCTTCTCATGTGCCACCCAGGAAAACAGCTTCTGAAGGAAAGCGAAGATCCTATTGGGGCCGCACGTGTATTGGAATATACATACCTTCTTAGCCCCGTCTTTCAAAAAGATTTGAGCGAAGCAGGCGTGCGCCTGGGGCGACTTTCTGTATAATTTTAAGCGCTTTAATGCTGAAAAATATCGACCTCGTTCCAGCCTTGGATATCCAACTCACACCGGGCAGGAATGAACTCAAAACAAGCTTTTGCGATAGATTCCCGGCCTTCTCGCTTTAACATTTCTTGAAGGGCCGCTTTCAAACGATGCAGATAGAGAACATCCGTTGCCGCATATTCCATTTGTTTTTCACTTAAAGTCTCAGCTCCCCAATCAGAAGTCTGCTCTTGCTTAGAGATATCTACAGTCAAAATTTGCTTGCATAAGTCTTTTAACCCATGCTTATCCGTAAAGGTACGAGACAAACGAGACGCTATTTTCGTGCAAAAGAGCGGCAGGGTTTCTACTTTGAGGTAGTGTTTTAAAATCGCGTAATCAAAACGCGCAAAATGAAAAATCTTTTCAATATTTTTATTTTCTAATAACGCTCGCAAATGGGGAGCTTCATAAGGTGAACCCAAAGGAAAATGAACGAGGTGACAGTTTCCATCGCCTGCGGAGAGTTGAACAAGCGTAAGCCTGTCTCGGGGAATATACAGCCCCATAGCTTCCGTATCGACAGCAACAGAATGGCCAAAATCAAGTCCTGCAGGGAGATCGCCACGATGGTAGTAAATTTTCATTTTTTTATGTTCTTTCTTACTGGTGCCCAGGAGAAGACTCGAACTTCCACAACCTTTCGATTACTAGAACCTGAATCTAGCGCGTCTACCAATTCCGCCACCTGGGCCCTTTAGTGTGGTTAAAGAGGATCAGAAAAAAAGTCAATTATCATTGTTGGCTTATCGAACAGTAGCTACTTGTTAGTTCTTAAAATTTAAGGCCTTTAAAACGTCCTTCAAATTTTGCAAGCTGACCACCAGTATCCAGAAGGCGGTGCACGCCTGTCCAGGCTGGATGCGAAGTGGGATCAATGTCTAACTGTAAAGATTCCCCTGCTTTTCCCCAGGTTGATTTTGTCTTAAACTTAGTGCCATCTGTCATCACAACCGTGATTTCGTGATAGTCAGGGTGAATGCCTTTTTTCATGAAATATCTCCTTATCTAGGGTAGTTATAGAAAAGTTTTTAAGAATTGTCTAGGGATCAGAATTATAACCTAAGGTTTTTATGAATAAGGCACTTTAGCTCCATTTATTTTAAAATCTTTTCTGAAGTTTTATTTCAAAATTGAAATTATTTTCCCCTATATTCCATACATTAACAAAAAACAATTCACTTCCATTCAAAATTAACATGTTTTTTATTTTTTAATGTTATTGTTGAAGAATGAAGGTTTTCTAATGACGTAGAAAAACCAAAATGAAAAACAAATAAAGGAAATAATCATGAAAATAACATTAAAAGCTATCACAGCACTTTCACTTCTTATCGCAGGAATCTCTTTTGTAGGTACATCTGCAAATGCTACTCGTATTCGTCGTCCTGCTACCGGTGCAAATGCTACTGATGCTGCTTCTACCGCTTCTGTTTTTGTCTCTGGTGGTGGCGTTAATGGTGATGTTGCGAAGGCTGTTTAACTAGCTAAAGGCGGGTGAGTGATCTTTTAGGGCTGACACACCTTAACTTCTTAAAAGTTAGGGAGCGTCAGCTCTAAAAATTTACCTCTTTCAAAAAAAGTCTAAAGAAATGAACTTTAGATCCATTTATTTTAAAATATTTTCTGAAATTTGATTTCAAAATTGAAATTATTTTCCCCTATATTCCATACATTAACAAAAAACAATTCACTTCCATTCAAAATTAACATATTTTTTACTTTTCAATGTTATTGTTAAGAATGAAGGTTTTCTAATGACTAGAAAACCTAAAATGAAAAACAAAGAAAGGAAATAATCATGAAAATAACATTAAAAGCTATCACAGCACTTTCACTTCTCATTGCAGGAATCTCTTGTGTAGGTACATCTGCAGATGCTACTCATACTGCTCCTGCTGTTACTCATACTGCTCCTGCTGCTGCTCCTGCTGCTGCTCCTGCTGCTGCTACTGCTGATATTTAACTAGCTCAAGGCGGGTGAGTGATCTTTTAGGGCTGGCACACCTTAACTTCTTAAAAGTTAGGGAGCGTCAGCTCTAAAAATTTACTTCTTTCAAAAAAAGTCTAAAGAAATGAAATTTAGATCCATTTGTTTTAAAATATATTTTAATATTTGATTTCAAAAACTAAACTATTCTTCTCTACGCTCATTTCATTACAAAGAAGCCTCTGCAAAAGGTATATTCCCTCGCTGTCGTCCTTACCTAGAAACGTAGCGAAGCCGAAGGCAAGCTCTTAACGTTTCTTGGTGAGGATCTTTATCAGGCGTTAAAAAGAAGTTATTCTATCATGAATTCTCCCGTTGCCAACCCTCTCCTCCCTATTGGGAAGGTTTAGAGAACCGCGCAGCATAGAGGTCCTCGCCAAGAATGCTACCGCTTGCTCAAAGAGCGCGCGGAGCTTATCTAGGCAAGGAAGACAGGGGTGGGGGAGCACACAAATACCTTTTGCAGAGCTTTCTACAAAAAACAGCCCTATTACATTCAATCTTAATATATTTTTTACTTTTTAATATTATTATTGAGAATGCAGATTTTCTATAAAAATAGGAAAACAAAAACAACGAAAGGAATTAATTATGAAGACAACATTAAAAACCATAACAGCACTCTCACTTCTTATCGCAGGCGTTTCCCTTGTAGGTACACCTGCAGATGCTCATATTAAGAAAGGTCCTCATCATGGTGGTGATGGTAAGGCCGGTAAGGAAGGTCCTCATCATGGTGGTGATGGTAAGGCCGGTAAGGAAGGTCCTCATCATGGTGGTGATGGTAAGGCCGGTAAGGCTAAGGCTGGAAAGTCTAAGTCTGGTGGCACGGCCCCAACAGGTACGGCTCCAACAGGTACGCCTCCAACAGGTACGCCTCCAACAGGTACGGCCCCAACAGGTACGGCCCCAACAGGTACGCCTCCAACAGGTACGGCCCCAACAGGTACGCCTCCAACAGGTACGGCCCCAACAGGTACGCCTCCAACAGGT
>JAGVLE010000008.1 GCA_020049895.1 Alphaproteobacteria bacterium
AAATGGGCTCAGGCTAAATCCTATAGACGAAAAACCAATTGTTCTATCGATCAACTCTTCCAATCAATATGATCGCTTTATATAGATCAGGCTATAGTAAAAAAATGAAAGATTGGTTAATTGTTCTGCTCTTTTTGCAGTTCATCAAGAAATGTATAGATGAAGGGGGGTAATTTTTAAAAAGGAAAAAAGGTAGACAATTATACGACAACCCAGTATTGATACTGGCATTGAATGGGGTGTATAGCTCAGGGGGAGAGCACTACGTTGACATCGTAGGGGTCGCTGGTTCAAATCCAGCTACGCCCACCATTCATTTAAAAACAATATGCTTGCGTAAAAGCCAAATTCCCGAAAGGTTTGTGAGCACCAAAAGTCCTCCCGCTATTCCCATAATCGTCATAGCTTGGCTTTGATCCAGAAAGGAAAAAGCTAGGAAAAGGCTGACTGCAAAAAGGAAGTAAAGAGAGCGGCCCCATTTGGGGAATAACCAGTTAGCTGCTTTCTCTCCCACCGCAAGGTAAGCTATCACTGTGGAATACCCTGCAATAAAGATAAGGACCCCCATAAAAATATGAACATGAGGGAAAAATTCGGAAAATGCATGGGCGACAGCATGACAAGCTTCTATTTTAGGCAGCTTCCACACACCCGTTACCAGAATAACAAGCGCACTTAATGTGCAAATAAAGGCATCTGTTGCGACCCCAAAAATGGAGAGGCAGGCCTGAGCGGTAGGGTCTTTTGCTTTAGATCGGCTTTGAATAATAGAGTCATACCCAATTCCCAAATCTCCTGAATAAACAGCACGAGCTGTTCCTAACTGAAGCGCTATGATCATAGAACTTCCAGCAAACCCTCCCACAGCGGCATGCCCTGTGAAGGCTGATACAAAGACTTGAATTAAAACGTCAGGAAGGACGGCAATGTGTAATCCGATGACATAAAGACAAAGAGAAATATATCCAATAATAAAGGGAGGCATAAGGGCTGTGGAAATGTTCGCAAGCCTCCGAATTCCGCCAAATCCCCCATAGAGAGTCACAGCAAGCATGCCTCCCAAGATGACAAAGCGATGAACGGGAACAAGATCGGTAAGAACATCTGTTACGATGGTAAATTGAGCGATTTCTACGCCATAAATGGCCAAGCAGGCGCAATAAAAAACAGGTACAACGCGAGAGAAAAACTTATTTTTAAAGGCTTTCTGGAGGTAGATCATAGGTCCGCCAATATGCCCCTTTCTCTCATCATTAACTCGGAATTTTATGCCTAAATAAATCTCTGCGTATTTGATAAGAGTCCCAAGAAAAGCGGCAATCCAGAGCCAGAAAAGAGCGCCTGGACCTCCCCATGTAATAGCGGTCACAATGGCAACAATATTTCCCAGGCCCACCATTCCCCCAACAGAGGCAAAATAGACAAGGAATGGATTGATGCCATCTCCTCCTTTTGCAGATTTTTGAACGGCTTTAATAGTACGAATAGGGTGAGAGAGGACTTTAAGTTGGTAGAAGTTAGAGCGAATGGTGAAATAAACACCAACAAGAGTAACGATCGTAAAGCCGATATAGCTCCAATAAAAAGCCTCTATAACATTTAGATAAGAGAACAAGAAATCAATACAATACATGATAAGTTGCGCTTAATAGGTAAACAAGAAAACGACTTATAGCATGGGAAAAGGCAACAATCTATGGATTATTTAAGCGCTGTTGTCTTTGTGGGCGGCACATTCTCTATCAAAGTTTTGGCGAATAAGAGCACAAAGATCATCGTTGCGCAGAGCATAGGCAAGCGCAGCGCCTAAAACCACATTTTCTGGGATATAATCACCTTGGATATGGGGAAGGGACGTTTCAAAGGTTCCATCCTGTTTAAGGACAATAGCTGCATCCCAAGGAGATAAGGTGAGAGTAGTGAGTGACATATATTTTATTCCCCATAAGTGATTTTTCTTATAAAAACTCTAGCGAGTCAGATCAAGCATTTCCGAAAACTCTTGCCATTCTCTTTTTGTCATGCCGCTTTCTTCTTGAGTCACAGGCGTCCCTTTGAGCAATGTTTTGAGAGTCTTAAGTCCATTTTGAGAAAAGCGTGCCCCCTCTTTGCGATATTGAATAAAAGCCTCATAGGTCAAGGGTACCCAACGCTTAAGAAGATCAAGCATGATATCCGCATAGACACGAATTTCATATTGAGCATGAGGGTCCGCTCGTAAAGCTAAAAAATGCATCAAATTATGGAGATCTATCTTCCAATACATTTGAGTATAAAAATTCAAGGAAAGAGTTGTCCTCGCAAGCTCACGGGCAATACCTTCCTTTTCTGAATCCAGGCTATTCCCTTGATTATCTTCGTTTAAAAGCTTTTCATATTGAGCATAGAGGTGTTCCGATTCTTTACGCAGTTGCTCTATAATTTCTTGAGAGGCTGCCGGAGATAAGCTATCTCCTCGGCCTTGTTTGTTAATGGCTGATTGGGCAGCTAAATGCTCAGGAGAGGGAATGTAATATTCTTTATCCAAAATGGAGTAACGTGCGGAATACTCGTTCACATTAGCCGTGCGGTGGCGGATCCATTGACGCGCGACAAAGAAAGGAAGCTTTATGTGAAACTTAATTTCACACATCTCGAAAGGGGTCGTATGACTATGGCGGAGGAGATAATGAATAAGCCCACGATCTTCCGAAACTTTTTTTGTTCCTTTCCCATAAGAAACCCGGGCGGCTTGGACGATAGCATTGTCATTTCCCATATAATCAATGACGCGCACAAATCCATGATCCAACACAGGAAAAGCTTTATATAACACCTCTTCAAGCCCGGGAGAACTATCCCGCCGGGTAGGGCCAACTTGAGTTTCGAGGTCTGAAAGTTCTTCTTTTTGGGTGTCTGTAATGGGCATTTTTAATTTATCCTATTCGTGAGTGAGGGATTTTATTCTTGACTTCATGCGTGAGTCAATCCATGAGGTGAGTATATTCATGAAAGTGTGACCATTATGACGCTAACTGACGCCTTTTGCCGAAAATACGGATTGAAAGTGGCTATTGTGGGGAGACCCAACGTAGGAAAGTCCACTCTTTTTAATCGCTTATGTGGAAAACGCTTGGCTATTGTCCATGATATGCCGGGGGTTACGCGAGACCGAAAGGAAGCTTTTGGCCAACTTGGTGACATTCCTCTCAAGCTAATAGACACAGCAGGTGTTGAAGATAAAGCACACACCCCCTTGGAAGAAGGGATGAAAGCTCAAGTTGTAGAAGCTCTTTGCCAAGCTGATGTGGCTGTCTTTATGATCGATGGACGAGAAGGAGTCACACCGCTTGATCAATCCTTTGTAGCCTTTCTGCGAAAAACAAGCCTTCCTGTGGTGCTGGTTGTGAATAAATGTGAAGGAAAGGAAGGCTCTCTGGGACTGGCAGAAGCGTGGAAGCTTGGCTTTGAAGAGCCGCTTTCATTATCTGCAGCCCATGGGCTCGGGCTGAATGACCTCTATGAACGCCTTCTTCCTCTGTATAAGGGCCCTCTTATTAACCCAGAAGAGCTTGTTGAAGAAGAAACGCCGCCCCTTCAGCTTGCCATTGTAGGGCGTCCTAACGTGGGGAAATCGACTCTTTTGAATCAATTGGTGGAGTATGAACGCGTCCTAACCGGTCCTGAGGCAGGTGTGACACGGGATGCCATAGCTGTTGAATGGTCTTATAAAGACCAACCATTGCGGTTGATTGACACAGCTGGCATGAGAAAACGGGCAAGAGTAACGGGCCCTCTTGAAAAAATGTCGGTTTCCGAAAGTCTGTTGGCAACCCAATATGCCCATGTGGTTGTTTTAGTAGTGGATGCCGACCAGCCTCTTGAAAAACAAGATTTGTTGATTGCCGCTCGGGTCATTGAAGAAGGGCGATGCCTTGTCTTAGCGTTGAATAAATGGGATTTGGTGAAAAATAAGGATGAGCTTTTGAAGCATATAAAGGCCCGCCTCACGACGGTTTTACCCCAAGTACGCGGAATCCCACTTGTCCCTTTGTCTGCATTGACAGGAAAGAATAAAGAAACACTTATGGATGAGGTGTTGGAGATCTACGACATCTGGAATAAGCGTATTTCCACGGCAAAGCTGAATAACTGGCTGGAAGGGCTTGTGGCTCATCATCCTCCCCCTCTTGTCAAAGGACGGCGTATTAAAGCAAAATATTTAACGCAGATAAAAACACGCCCACCTACCTTTGTTCTCTTCACAAGCCAAGCGGAAGAATTGCCAGACTCCTATAGTAAGTATGTGATTAATGGACTCCGAGAAGCCTTTGGACTTAAAGGAGTTCCTATTCGATTATTTGTAAGAGGAGGTAAGAATCCGTATGTATAGGCCACCTCCATTATGAATTTGTGAATTGCCTTCGTAATAAGGTTTGACTTTTAGTAAAAAGAATCTAAAATCCACTTCAATTTCTCATTAAAGAGCGGTCAACCCTAATGTTGCAAAAACGGTATATTGGAGCCATTTTAACGTGTGCTGTGACGCTGACGGCTTGCGAAACTCCAGAGCCTCCTGTAGCATTTAATGCGCCGACTCCTCTTTCTTTCCTTAATCCAAACCGCCAACTTCCTCCTACTTTTTCCCCTATCTTTCAAATGCTTAAGGAAGAAAGATATACAGAAGCGTCCCATCTGATTAATATGACGCTTCAAAACCAACCCCAAAATGCGACATTGCATATTTTAAATGCGCTTACTTATGAAAAATTAGCGGAAAGAGGAGATGCTTCCGGCACAGACCTTGCTGCCGTAGGGTATCAGAATGCGATTAATGTTGATGGAAGAAACGTATTTGCGATTACCCAATTGGCAAAATTGCGCTATCGAGAAAAAAAATATCCTGAAGCTCAGGAATTATTTGCAAATGCACTCTTAATTAAGCCAAAAGATGCGGATCTCTTTCATGAACTCGCCGCTGCGTCTTACTATAATTATGATATAAAGACAGCTTATTATGCCATTAAACGTGCTCGGCAGTTTAAGCCAAATGACCCTCTGATTCTTCGTTCATCCGCGATGATTCACGCCGCTATTGGAGAATTACACGCAGCCAAAGAGGATTTGAAAAGCTTTAAGAAAAAAGCAGGGCAGGATCCAGCTGTTGAATATATTGAAGGTCGATTAAATGATTGGGAAACTTTCCATAGTAACGCAAAAATAAGGCTTGCCCAGGCGACTCAGTTAGATGTCGATGATATCGAATCAAAAAACTATGCTGAAGATACGTTAAGCATGCCAGTAGATGGAGACTCTCCTGATGACACGCCTTCTAATGAAGGAACTCAAATCATTATGGATTGTTATCTTCTTGAGATTATAGAAGAAACTGCAACGTCAAGAGGGCAGAACATTTTTGATAATCTTGCTGTAACGTTAACTCCAGGCGGATTTACTTCATTTAACGGGCTCATGAAAGGTAGTGGTGTGCCTAACCTTCAGAATGGCGGAGCTAACACGGCTGGAGCTGTTGGTCAAACGACTGGTTTTAAATCCAACCAAGCGGTTCCCTCTTCCGATGTATCCGTCGCTGCACCTGTTTTTACGCCCGGAACACTGGCGCCTAATCTGCTGAGTGCGGGCTCGATCTCGGGGCGCGTCTTCAGCATGGGCCTATCATGGGCAGGTTTGACATATAATCTTAATATCGCGAATGCTGTGCAAGCACGTACAGAGCTTGTTAGCCGGCCATCATTGATGACCTTTTTGCGCAAACAGTCTGTCTTCTTCTCAGGAACTGAGTTGGTTCAAGGTCTTACCGGTCAGTATGGAGGAACTCTTGTTAAGTATCCTATCGGCGTGACATTAATTGTGACGCCAGAATCTTTAGAAGAAGATCTTGTTACTCTAAGCATAACTCTCGAAGGAAGCTTCCTTACAGCTCCAAGCTCTGATACCAGCCTTAGCAATACTGTTCAGGTATCAAAATCCCGAGTCAATACAGTTGCAAAAATGCGCTTGGGAGAAACCCTCATGCTCAGTGGAATTTATCAACGTCAAGAAACTTATAGAAAGCAAGGATTCCCTGGCCTTCAAGATATCCCACTTATGCAGTATTTCTTTTCGAATGAAATAACAGCGACTGACATGAGCTCTCTTGTCTACATGATTACTCCTCGTTCTCCCGATCTTGTAAAAACGGCAGTGAACCGTGCAATGACTCGACAGTCTGCACAGGAAAGCCTTAAAGAGCTTATCAACAGAAATCCAAATTGGTATGACAGCACTCCAAATCTTGTCCCTGTGTTTAATATGATGCGAACACAGCCCACGATTTTTTATGAGTTCCGAACAGGGGACCTCCTTGCGCCAAGTTGGGGATGGGAACCTACAATGACAAATAAACTGACTGAATTAGAAAGCTTCCTTTTCTTTTAAAAGCCTTTTACTTTCACAATCCCCCTTCTAACGTTAAGCAAACGGGAGGTATAGCTTCAAAGTTATAGTTCCCGGACACTCTTGGTCGCGTTCCTACAATTTCAAATTACAATTCTAGATCAACGCAACGTGTGCGCTGAGAGAGTTATCACGTATAAAGCGAAGGCCCATTTTCGCCTAAAGAAACTAAGGCTATCGCAGTGAGGGCATTCTTCCCTTCACAGCTGAATACACAAAAGGAACGACAAAGAGGGTAAAGAAGGTTCCTCCTAAAAGTCCTCCGACAAGAACCCAGCCAATTTGTTGGCGGCTTTCCGCTCCTGCACCGCTTGCAAGGGCCAGAGGAATAGCCCCTAGCACCATGGCGCCTGTGGTCATGAGAATAGGACGCAACCGCAAACTTGCAGCTTTCAGGACCGCCTCTCTTGCAGAAAGCCCTGCGTCTTGTTGTTTGTTCGCAAATTCAACAAGTAAAATGCCATGTTTAGTGATGAGGCCGACGAGAGTAATTAATCCAACTTGACTGAAAATGTTTAACGTTCCTCCGCTTAAGTAAAGGGCCAACAGAGCCCCTCCCATGGAAAGAGGAACGGTAATCATGATAAGAAGCGGGTCTATTAAGCTTTCAAATTGAATCGCAAGGACAAGGTATATAAAGAAGAGGGCGGCAAAGAAAATAAGATACATGCTTCCTTGAGATTGAATGTATTTACGAAGATTTCCCAAAGGCTCCCACTGACAGGATGAGGGTAAGTCTTCAAGAGCCTTCAAAATAACGGCCAGTCCATCGGCCGTGTGGCAGGTGGGCTTTAAGCTATTTGTTAAAATCGAACATCGCATTTTATTGAGGTGAGTCAGCTCCTTAGGAACGGCAATTTCACGGACAGTTGTAAGATTACTGAGGGGAATAAGCTCTGGGGAGACTGTAGACTTTACATAAAAACTCCCGATATCTTGCAAATCCTTGGCTTGATCTTTTTTTGCGCTGATGACGATATCATAGTGTTTTCCTTGCTTTTCAAACTTAAAAGTACGGTTCCCACTCAGCATAGTTTCTAGCGTTTTCGAGATATCTTCGAGGGTTGTCCCTAAAAGAGCAGCTTTATGGCGATCTACCTCGACCATTAGCTGCGGAGTTCCTAAGACAAGGTCCTGATTTGCATAATCAAAGCAGTTGGAGGCCCGAATTTTTTGAAGGGCTTTCTCCATTACTGCACTCAGTTCACTATAGGACGCGATCGTTTTAACGCCGATCTGAAGGCCTGATTCTCCTCCTGTCATCAGTCCAAGAGGAGGAAATATATTTATTTGAAGTCCTGGAACGGCCATAGCTTTTACGCTTAGGTCTCCAATAATTTGCATCAACCCACGCTTGCGTTTGCTCCAGGGCTTTAGGGTAATACCAGCGAAAACAGAAGAGCGCTGAATAACTGTCCACACCCCTTCATATTCGGGAACAGAGGTTAAGATGTCTTCTAGCTGGGTTGCATACCCTAACATAGAGTCAAGAGTAGCTCCTGGGGGGCCCTGAATAGCTGCAAAGACGAGTCCTTGATCTTCTAAGGGGGCAAGTTCAGAGGGAAGCTTCTTAAAAAGAAAGACACTCCCGATTAAAATAATAACAAGCCCCCCCAAAAGAGCCTTAGGGCGAGCAATGACTTTGATAAGAGAGCGTTGATAAAGTTCATTAATTCTCTGAAGGCCTTCTTCAATGAGAAGAGAAAAGCGATTGCTGTTTTCTTTAGAATGAGGCCGCAAAAGTTTAGAACACATCATAGGGGAAAGCGTAAGGGCGACAACTCCTGAAACAAGAACAGCTCCGGCCAAGGCAACAGCAAACTCAGAAAACAAAGCGCCGGTAAGGCCCTGTACAAAGGCAATAGGGGTATAAACACTGGCTAGGGTAATGGTCATAGCAATAACAGCAAAACCAACCTCTCTAGCTCCTTTAAAAGCGGCTTCCAGGGGAGTGAAACCACGTTCAATGTATTGGTGAATGTTTTCGAGAACAATAATAGCGTCATCCACTACAAGCCCAATAGACAGCACCATAGCAAGCAGGGTGATTGTATTAAGAGAACACCCAAAAAGGAGTAGAAAGGCGAGGGATCCTATAAGAGATACAGGGATGGTAATCAGGGGGATAAGGGCGGCTCGAAAAGAGTGGAGGAAGAATAAAATAATGAGCAAAACTAAAATAATAGCTTCCACAAGTGTGTTGGCAACGGCCTTGATTGAGGCATCAATAAACATTGAAATGTCGTAGCCTACGCCAAGATGCATGTCCTTGGGGAGGGTCTGTTGTAGGGTCCCCAATAATTGATGTGCGGCTTTCGAAATGGAAAGAATGTTGCCACCAAAAGCTTTTTTAATAGCAAGAAAAGAAACAGTTCCTTTATTAAATCGCGGCAGGATCTCAAATTCGTTTTCGTCTTTTCCAAGCTTTATTGTCCCTACATCTTTAAGGCAGACGAGATGTCCACTTTTATTTGCAATAATAAGATTCGCCATAGCTTCAGGCGTCGTAAGGGCTGTCTCAAGAATCACATTTACGTATCTGTGTCCTTTTACAATGCTTCCAGAGGGAAGTTCTTGACTGCCGGCGGTTATGGCTTGAAGAACGTCTGTAATGGCGAGGTTGTAAGCTTTAAGTTTTTCCCGATCGAGCAAAATTTGCATCGTAATATTATTTCCAAAAATGCGTGCATTGCCTACGCCAGGAAGTGATTCAAAAAGAGGCTTAAGGTTGCGATCAGCGTAATCAAAAAGATCTAATTCAGAAAGCGTGGGGCTTGTCAGCATAAGGTACATGAATGGGTAGTCATTCACTTCTGTTTTAGAAATAACAGGAGAAAAACAATCTTTTGGAAGGCGGCTTTGTGCTTGCCCAATTTTGTCACGTATATCACTGAGTGCCTCAAGAACAGAAATATTTTCCCGGAAATGCATTGTAATGGTGCTCTCTCCAGTTTTGCTTGCAGATTGCATATAATCAAGACCAGCAACATTCGATAATTCTTCTTCAAGGATAGTTGTAATTTTAGATTCAATAACGGAAGGGGCTGCCCCTCGATAAATTGTCGTGATTGTCAAGACAGGCTCTTCAATCGTTGGATATTGTTGCAAGGAAAGATTCATGTAGGACAAAAATCCTACAACGATAATCATAAGGCTGAGGGCTACAGAAAAGACAGGTCTCTTAATCGCAAAGTCAGTGATGAACATTATATGATCCTACGATGGGAGAGCCATTAAAGAGTTTTTCTTGTCCTTCTAAGACGATCTCATCGCCCACTTGGAGGCCAGAAACGACCTCTGCCTGATCAGCCGTTCGTAATCCTAAGGTAATCTTTGTCAGGATGGCCTTGTCTTTCACTTTTTTATAAACATGAGGACCGCTTTCTTGCACAACAAGGGCTTGTTCGGGAATAACAGGAGTCTTTTTCAGAGAAGGGCTAGCTGCTGGATAAAGATGTGCATACAATCCTGGAATCAGCAGGTAATGAGGATTGGAGAACGTGGCATACACGCTTACGCTACGGTTTGTCTCATTAACGGAAGGATCAATGGCCTCGATCGTCCCTGGAAAAGTTTTATCAGGATAAGCATCCGTCTTTGCCACCACAGGGTCACCAACCGCCATAAGCGCAATATCTTTTTGAGGGAGTTGAAAAACAAGGTGAATAGGATCTACATCCTGGATGCGGATAAGATCTTGATTGGGAGATACGTAAGCCCCTTTTGATACTTTTTTCATCGAAAGGACCCCACTAAAAGGAGCACAAATTTGGGTTTTGTTGAAGTCCTCTTTTGCAAGGATGAGGTCAGCTTCAGCTGTTTGAAGTTCAGCTTCTGCTTTTTCGACGTCTTGCATACTAATAAATTCTTTTTCTTTTAACTTTTTTCGGCGCTCAAGGCTATTGTGAGAAAGTTTAACGGCAGCTTCAGCTTTCTTTATTTTGGCCAAACTTTCGTGTGCCCTTAAAGAAAAAAGCTTTTGACCTTCTTTGACACTTTGTCCCTCTTTGACATAACTTTTTTCTACGCACCCAGGAATTTCAGCCTTTAACGTGACATCATTATAGGGAGTGAAAGTGCCAACACCCATCATTTTATTTTGCAGGCTGCCCTCTTGAATTTTTGTCAAAATTACAGCCTGAGGGGGCATTTCCCCAGCAGGGGGCGTCTGGGCACAGGCAGCAGACAGCACTAAAAAGAAGCAGGGAAGGAGTTTAAGCATTATTTTATTTTCCAGAAATAGAGATTTTTCGTGTATGCTAGTAAGATATAAAAAAAGCTAAGGAAAAGAAAGATGGTTTTGGTGGATAGCCACTGTCATTTGGATTATGAGCCAATGGTCAGTGATATAAATGGCACACTTGCGCGAGCAGAAAGTCAGGGAATAAAAGGCTTTTTGACTATTTGTACCCATCTTTCAAAAGTGGAGCTTCTCAAAACAATTGCCCAAGCTCATGAATCTATTTTTGCAACGGTGGGTGTGCATCCTCACGAAGCAGCCGATACGTTGCCGCAAGCAGAATTAACTGCGTTCTTGATTAAAGAGGCTACTCATCCAAAGGTTGTGGGATTTGGGGAAACAGGGCTTGATTATTATTATGAACATAGTCCTAAAGAGGCTCAGCATCAGGCCTTCCAAGCCCATATTGAGGCCGGGCTTGCCTGTGATCTCCCTCTGGTTGTTCACACCCGAGATGCAGAGGCTGATACCATCGATCTTTTAAAAACAGTAGGGCAGGGGAAGGCGCGGGGAGTGATGCATTGTTTTTCAGGAAGCGCAAAGCTCAGAGATCAAGCTCTGGATTTGGGATTTTATATCTCAGTTTCAGGTATTGCCACCTTTAAAAAAGCGCAAGAGTTGCGAGATATTCTTAAGGAAGTTCCCTTGGAAAGGCTCCTTGTAGAAACAGATTCCCCCTATCTTGCGCCCGAGCCCTATCGAGGGAAATCCAATGAGCCCGCCTTTATGATTGAAACGGTGAAAAACCTTGCAGACCTAAAGGACGTTAGTTTAGAGGTCATGGCTGCTCACACAACTCAGAATTTTTTAACTCTCTTTTCAAAGGTAAAATTTCCATGCGCGTGACGATTCTGGGCTGTGGCTCATCAGGAGGTGTTCCGTTGATGATGGGAAAGTGGGGAGCGTGTGATCCCCATAACCAAAAAAACCGTCGCAAGAGAGCCTCCATTGCTGTTCAGCGGAATGGCACAACGCTCGTGGTGGATACGTCTCCTGACCTGAGGGAACAGTGCTTGTCTGCACAAATTACAGATATTGATGCCGTTCTTTATACGCATGATCATGCGGATCACACCCATGGAATCGATGACTTAAGACCGCTAGCACGTGTCAACAATGCCCTTATTGATATTTATGGGGATCAAGAAACCCTTGATTGCTTAAAGTCTCGTTTTGGATACGCGTTTTCCTCTGATGAAATGAAGCCTGATATTTATCGAGGATTTGTCTCTCCTCATCTTATCAATGGTCCGTTTCAAGTGGGAGATATTTTCGTACATCCCTTTGTGCAAGGGCATGGGTATACAACTTCTTTGGGATATCGCTTCGATAAGGTTGCCTATTCCACCGATGTGGTTGAACTTGATGAAAAAGCCTTTGCCGTTCTTGATGGGATAGATACATGGATTGTGGATTGTTTGGAAAAAGAACCAAAGCCCACCCATGCCCATTTAGCAAAAACCCTGGAGTGGATTGAAAGAGTGAAGCCGCGCAAGGCCTATCTTACCCATATGTCCCCGATGTTGGACTATGATGCGCTTTTACGCGAGCTTCCTGAAGGTGTTGAACCTGCGTATGATGGACTGGTGATTGAGATCTAATGATGGGGTGGGCATGTCTCAGCCCCCTTCTATCCCACAGATGTCAGTCGCGCTAAATGCAAGTAATCATCGTATTTAAGGGCCTTGGAGGGCACAGGGCGTGCAGAGTAAGGGATGGCGTTATCCTCGAATAACAGTATCATTCTCTGTAATCCTTCGAGGGCTTTTATGGCAAGTTCACGAGGATCACCAGGAATGGAGCGAATGAGGCTTCCACGGGCATCCCCTCGGACCCACCAATATTGAAGACTTTCAAGCGTTGTTGAATAAATTCCCTCAAACCCTTGGTGAAGAGCAATGGCGCCTTCTAAGGGAAGTTGCGGAGAAAATCCTAGAAAAACGTCTTGGTCGGAAGGCGGGGACCCTGTTTTATAGTCAATAATACGTAATCGCCCATCAGGAAGAAGGTCTATTCGATCTGCCTTAGCCGTGCACTCGAAAGGCCCCAGAGGAGTTGTAAGGGTTAGTTTCCCACGAATTTCTGTAAAAGTTTTTGTGCCGGGAAGCCGCGTTTGTCGTTCTGTTTCAATAAACCAGTTAGCAAATTGCGTGAATCGAGGGCGCCAGAAAAGGTGTACCGAAGGATCTGCTTCGTAAGGCTCAGAGAGCGTTTTCCCGATGAAACGCAATCCCTCCAAGGCGTAAGGATCGAAAGGATCAGGGATGGACTTAAAAAATTGATCAAGAATAGCATGCATGAGCGTCCCCATCTCAGCCATAGTATTTTCAGGCACAAGAGGATCCAAGGGTCGCAAAGATAAGATAGAGCGAGCATATAAACCGTACGGATTGCGCATCCATGTTTCAATTTGGGTGACAGACAAACGACGTGGACGGGTATCGACAGGAGGGATGGGCAAGGGGGTGGGCCGCGGAGTTTGGGCTTCCGGAGAATCAAGGTGTTGCGCCCATTTAAGAACACGTGTTTCTTGAGGAAGTGATAATCCGCACCCCTTCAGATACGCGTCTAAACGCTCGAGCCAGCGGCAAGCAAGGGTTGGCGTTCCATCAACTTTTAAGGCACGGGTGAGATAGACCTTTGGGCTTGCAAAGGCCTGGCTAAAATCATGGGCCGCAAGTCCAATACGCCGTTCAGGGGAGGGAAAGCCAAGGTCCTTGCGCATCGGACGGTTTAACCAGGGATCCATTTCAATATCTGGGGGCCAGGTTCCTTCATTCAATCCTCCAAGGATCATGACGTCTGCATGAAAAAGGCGCGCTTCAATAGATCCCAGGATGGATAGACGTGGATGTTTTTGAACAGGAGAGCGGAAATTTTGGCCTCGTAAGAGCTCTTTTAAGACCTCAGGATAGGTGGAAGGAGACAGAAGGGGAAAGTCTTCAGAAACCTCCTCAAGGCTCTTTAAAAACGTCCTAACGGCTTCTCCTTCTAAGCCTTTCCAAAGATGACATGTTCCTTGATCATCAGTGGCAAGACGTTCAGCCATTTTGCGGTAGCCTGTAAAGGATGTTTCTGGCGGGATAAAAAGCTCTTTGTCTTTTAAAAGTCCAGAGTCTTTGAGAGGGGCTTTATCTCCCCGCAAAATATGTTTTTCAAGATCATGAATTTCTTTACGGAGAGAGGTTGTTGCGCGGCCTATACAACACAAGGGATGTTTAAGAAGGGCCAAGAGACATACCGGCTCCTCTGGAGCTGCGGAATATTCTGCACAGAGTTTGAGAAATACTCCAGGAAGTGTTTGGTCCAGGGGCTGTCCAAATGAGCTATCAATTTCGATCTTCCAGCGCGCTAACTCAGCCTTAACGCGCTCAGCAAGACGTACATCTGCTGTGATGAGAGCAATGCGTTGATTAGGCGTTTCCAGGTGTTGGCGAATTAAGATAGAAATCGCAAGGGCTTCTTCTTGAGGGGTAGGACAGGGAATGGAATAAACGCCGTCAAGCGCTTCTTGAGGGAGTAAGTCTGGAAGAACGAACAATGGTTTGAGGGCGTGGGATAAAAGTGTTGCTCGCGGATGGGCCACACGTCCCTCAAGGGGAGGCCAAAGCGGAACATCTTGAGGAACCTTCTCGACTTTTTCTAAAAAACGCGCCAACGCGTACTGAGGATGGCAGGGGGAGAGGTCTTTTGCCTCCTCTGCGCTGAGGGAAGTATCGAGGCCTGGCAAAATCACCATTCCATTGGGAAGGCGTGCAATAGCTTGCAGTAATCGTGCGGTGGCAGGCATTGTTCCTGTGGAGCCTGCAGCAATAATGGAATGGGAAGAAGGGGATTTTTCAAATCTAGCAATGAGAAGATCTACCAGCCGATGATGGCGAGGGTAAGGTTCACTGACTCCTTTTTCTTCGAGAATACGGGGCCAATGTGTAATGACAATCTCAAGAAAATCCAAGGTAAGTTGCCAATGGCCCGCAAATTCAGACGGGACTAATTCTCGTAATCCTTCCCAGGGGATATTTTCAATAGCCGCTTGATCCATAAGTTTTATAAGGCTTTTGGCGAGTTTAAAAGAAAGGGAAGGGGAAGAAGGAAGGCCAGATTTTTGCGTATAATCATCAACAAGCTTTGCCAAAAGCCCCAGGCGCCTTAAAGGTGACATGAGTGGTGGGAGCTCAAGCTCTTCGGCAGGGGAGCGCAAAAGTTCCTCTTCTTCATCAATATCCCCTAAAGGCAACAGTTTTGGGAGAAGCAGGCATCGCCCTTCAACTTGCCGTAGGAGGGTCCGCTTAAGTTCAAGACAGGCTCGGCGAGAGGGAAGAAAAACTTCCATTTGACTAAGACGAAAGGGATTTCCTTGGGTCTGTTTTAAAAGCCCTGCTGCCAGATTTTCTAGGAATGAGAATCCTTGGGGGATTGTGTAGATATTCAAAGAATTATCTTTCATAAAGAAGTTTCTTACTCTGCTTCTTTTTCTTTCAAAGAGCGCGCTTCCTCTATGAGCATAATCGGAACGCCATCGCGGATGGGGTAAGCTAGATTTGCTTGAGGGCTGATAAGTTCGTTCTTTTTAGGATCATGCCGAAGAGGTCCCTTGGTCAAAGGACAGACGAGCATTTCAAAAAGTTTCAGATTTATAGGCGGTTCTGTTTTCATAAGCCTAGTGAAGCATAGGACGGGGGCCTTGAAAAGGGAAATGACCCATTTCCATTAATGCAATCATAATATCGCAGCGCTCAGAAAGAGAAAGCGTTTCCAAAAGAGCTTGTTTTTCAGGGGGACCAAAAGGGCACGCCATTATTAAAGAGTTTAAAATAATATCATCGCTGGCATGGTCGATTTCCTCCCAATTGGCGGTAATGTCTTGATCAAGGAGGTAGTCTTTTAATAATCTCAATAAGCGTGGGCGATTGACCAGAGGGTCGGAAGCAGAACTCTCCAAGTCTTGTTCATACCCAAGATAGTTTACCTGGGCTTTAAAAAGAACGTCTTCCATAATGCGTTCTACGCTAAAGCGGCAAACTCCCTCGAGCATGATAAAAAAACGCGTCCCCTCTTGGAAATTCGTAATGCGGCCGAGGCACCCCTTTTGAAAATGCCCACCTAAAGGGTTTTCTTGTAAAATTCCTAAAAATCGTCGTCCTTCTTGGAGAGCATAGTCTATTGTTGCTTTGTCCTCTTCTTTTTCAATCAACAAAGGAAGCTGGGTCCGTGGGAGGAGAACAGTTCCCTGGGCTGCATATAAAGGGAGAAGTTTAGGTAAATCTTTAAGGGTCATCAATAATATCTCTCTCAGGATGTTATTTATATAGCGAATTCAAGAGAGATTTGCAATTCGTATGGGAAATATTGACCCATGAGTATGCGTTTCTATGCAAGTTGGAAGATAACACTTTCATCGTTGCAGATAGAATGTTGAGCACACTGAAACACGGACCAAAAGCGAAAAAATAAGGCCTAGTTTAGTCTAACATGCCCCTCCACCGCAAGGATCCCCACTGTCGGGTTCAACGGTTAAACCGGCTTGCACAGCAGCATTGCTCTTTTTTTTACCAGCCAGTGCCTCGTCATCCAAACTGATTCCTTGCCAAATTCAAGAACTGATTAGAAATATTTTGAGTACTTTATTTTTCATTTTTAATCTTCCTTTCTTTTTATTCTTTCTATATTAGACAACTATTCAAAACCCTAAGAAGGAAGAATAGCGTTTTTATTTATAATACAACATAAACTACTAACATTTTCTAAATAGAAAACTCTTTTTGTCCGTTAATAAAAAATTATATAGTTTTTACTATAATAATATATAGTATAACAAACAACTAATAAAGGATATGAAAGATGAAAATATTTCTTGGAACATTAATGCTTGTTGCTTTTAGTGCTGTATTGGGAAATTCCTCAGGTAAGGCAGATTATTACTATTACAGGTATTCTCAATCTCCTGCTCATACTCATTATCTTTCTGATACTGTAGGAAACGGTTTTAGTGCTGTTGGAAATGTTGTAAAAGATATTATATAGCACTTGAAATATGTGTTGATCTCAAAGAACCCTCTTTATTGAGGGGAAGATTTATTCTTCTTCTCAGTATTGAGAGGTTTTTTTGCAGTGTGCCGCTTTAATGGCACCTTACTGGGAATAGGCTTCTTGCTTCCCTCTCCCATTAATTCTCGAATTTTTTTCTCTTCCCATTCTGCGGTCAAAAAAGTTGTATACTCAGAAACAAAGGGGAGGATGCCTATTTTATAGGCTTTGAAGAAGAGAACGAGCCCCCATATAAACATCACATATTTTGGCCAAAAAACATTCTCATGATCAAAAACATACCAGGTAAGAGTGAAAATCGTATTGAAGACGAAATAGTTGATCACGTTCATATAAAAGCGTTGTAGCCTTTTTACTTTTTTGCGGATTTGCTCTTCTTTTGTCATTTTCTCCCTCTCTAGATTCTTTAAATGTGATCTGATAAGCTTACCTTCATATATTAATGAACGGATAGAATTTAAAAATGGTTAAAAACGAGAAATTTTTCACATCATCTCTTTCTGAGAAGGATCCTCTTATTTTGAGATCTATTCAAGATGAGCTTGCCCGTCAACAACAACAGATAGAGCTTATTGCTTCAGAAAACTTTGTCTCAAAGGCTGTTTTGGAAGCCCAAGGGTCTATTCTTACCAACAAGTATGCCGAGGGATATCCGGGAAAACGCTATTACGGGGGATGTGAATGGGTAGATCAGCTTGAGCGCTTGGCCATTGAAAGAGCCTGTACACTCTTTAACTGTTCTTACGCAAATGTCCAACCTCATGCTGGGTCACAAGCCAATCAAGCCGTCTTTTTGGCTTTTTTAAATCCAGGTGATGCAATCCTTGGGATGTCTCTTGCTGCTGGAGGACACCTTACTCACGGGTCTCCCGTCAATCTTTCTGGAAAATGGTTTAAAGTGTCTTCTTATGGCGTTAATCCAGAGACCAACTTGATTGATTATGAAGAGCTGCAAGACCAAGCCTTGGCCCATCGCCCCAAGCTTATTATCGCGGGGGGATCTGCTTATCCACGGAAAATTGATTTTGCACGTTTCCGCGCCATTGCTGATGAGGTCGGGGCTTTTTTAATGGTGGATATGGCTCATTTTTCAGGGCTGGTCGCAGCAGGCATTTTTCCATCTCCCCTTCCTTACGCCCATGTGGTGACAACCACCACGCATAAAACTCTTAGAGGCCCCAGAGGGGGAATGATTTTGAGCAACGATGCGGATCTTGGGAAGAAACTTAACAGTGCTATTTTCCCTGGCCTTCAAGGGGGGCCTCTTATGCACATCATTGCTGCCAAAGCTGTTGCCTTTCAAGAAGCTCTTCAACCTAACTTTAAAACGTATGCTGAAGCCGTTGTTGAAAATGCCAAGGCTCTATGTGAAACGTTACAAGAGAGGGGATTAGACATTATAACAAAAGGGACAGACACCCATTTATTATTAGTTGACCTTCGTCCTTATAAGATATCTGGGGCTGAAGCTGAAAAAAGGCTTGAAGCTGTTGGGCTTACTTGTAATAAAAATGGCATTCCATTTGATCCTCTGCCCCCAACCCAAACCTCTGGAATTCGTCTAGGGTCACCCGCAGGGACGACACGTGGTTTTGGCGTTAAAGAATTTCAACAAATTGGCCATTGGATCGCAGATGTGCTTGATGGAAAAAATTCTGAAATGGATTCAATTTTTTCAAAAATTAAAGAAATGTGTGCGCGGTTTCCTATTTATTAAGGAGCATACGTTGACTATTCCTTTTGCAAAATACTGACGCCACAACAGTCAGCCTTTTCCATTTTTACAGGGGCTATAAGCTCGACAGTTTTTCCTGTCTCAAAGGTAAGAAGAACAGGAATACTATCGCCTTCAGTTAAAGGTTTATGCAATTTCATGAGCATAACGTGATGCTCACCCGGTTTTAATTCTTTTTCTCCCAAAGCAGGGATATCTATAGCCTTTACCTGAATCATTCGAGAAATCCCATTCGTCTCTTCGTGGGTATGCAGTTCTGCATGGTGACATCCTTCAAGGCGGACGTCTGTAAGTTTTTCAGGAGAAGAAGATGTATTCACAAGCGTAATGAAAAGGGCTGCATTAGGGCCTGTAGAAGGACGAATCCACGCATTTTTGACGGTAATATCTGCGCTCAAGGGACAGCTTGTGAGGCAGGCAAAAAATCCAAGGAATGTAAAAGAAGCTTTATAAAATTTTTGAAAAGCAAAACCGTGCATATTTTTTCTTTTTTTAGGTTCCTAAGAGATTGATGTTTTTTAATACCACAAATGGGGAGAAGAAGCTACTCACTTTTCTAGACTAGATATGAGAGTAGAAGGCATCGAAGAGTTTTCTTTAGAACACACGAGAGCTCCTTTAGATGCAATTTCTCCGTTCTATATATCTTCTACTTTTGCTTGTTTTTCCTGTATGTTTTCAACAACCGGAGCTGTTTTTCCCTGTATGTTTTCAACAATCTGATTATTTGAACCAATGCACTGACACGAAAAATAGCAAGGGGCGCTACCATATCCCCGCTTACGACACCAGCCGTACATAGACTTATGCTCACAATACGGCTCGCATGCCTCCCAGCACTCGGTTTTGGTAGTATAGAAGCCGTTTGCACATTGAGATTGGTCGGATTTTTGTGCTGTTCTGTTCGTGGTGGAAGGACTCGTGGAAATCGCCTGAGATGAGATCAAGATCATAGCTACAGAGATTATCACGTGTGTCTGAATACAATCTCTTAGCATAGGGTGTCTCCTTTTCTTTCTGCTTTTATATTATCTCTGTGATATACAAAAAAATCGTTAACTTCTTTTGCAATGAGTTCTCGTTGCAAAAGGAAGCAAGCGCAAATGGGGGGAAAGAGGGCAAATGCAATTCTGCTTTCTTCGCGCAATTGACAAGCAAACAAGGATTCCATAGAGTTGCCGCTCATTTCTGCTTCAAAAGGAAATCCCATGAATTCCCGTTTCTTCCAGAGTCTCATAGTCACATTGGCTGCGATGACAACGATTGCGTCGACGGATATTTTCTTGCCGAGCCTCCCAGATATTACGATATACTTTTCCACAACGCCAGAACACATACAGCTTTCTATTACACTCGCCCTGCTGGGAGCGCTTGTAGGGGCTCCCCTTATGGGCTCTCTTTCTGATTATTATGGAAGGAAGTCAATGCTTCTTGCAGGGATGCTGATTTTCTTTTTTGCGACTATGGGGTGTGTTTATGCCCCCTCAATGGTTTCTTTTTTGGCCTTTCGGTTTTTACAAGGCATTGGGTCAACAGCTTCGTTTGTCATTGGCTGGGCGATCATTCAGGAACTTTATCCAAAAGATGAAAGCGCAAAGATGATGTCTTGGATAGGCAGCATTATTGGCGTTTCCCCTATGATAGCCCCTACACTTGGGGGATATATTCACGTTTTGTTTGGATGGCGCGCTAATTTTGTCCTTATTGCAAGTCTTGCAGGCCTGTTGGCGGTTCTCATTATCCTTTCACGTCCTCCCCTTGCGATCGTTGTGAAAGGAAACTCGCCCTCACCTATGACGCTGTTGAGAAACTATAAATTCATCTTTAAGGATAGGGTTTTCATGCTCTATCTATCGTTCTTTTCTCTGTTGAATTGCGGGTTGTGGGCTTATTTAACGTTGGTGCCGTTTTACTTCGAAACTATCCTGCATCTTTCTCCTCATATTTTTGGACTCTACCTTTCCGTAGGGCCCTTGTTTTACATGCTGGGAACTTTTTTCACGCCTATCCTTTTGCGTTATGTGGATGTTATGCAAACAATTTTCTTAGGCGTGATGTTTGCGTTGGGAGGTAGCATAGGGCTGTTGTGCACAGCTTTATTTATCCCACATTCTCCTCTGCTGATTACATTTTTCATTGGCTTTTACATCCTTGGAATAGCAGTCGTATGGGGGCCATCTACCTCCAGAGCTCTTCAAAAATTTGAAGATATGCGCGGTGCAGCTTCTGCCGTTCGAGGTCTTTTTGTGACTTTCTTTTTTGCTGTTGGAAGTTTGGTAGGAAGCTTTTTGAATAATTCTCTCATTCTTCTGGCCTTTTTTCTGATAGCCATTGCGCTCCTCTGTTGCCATAACTTCAGGCGTTTAAAGGTGTTAGAGGCACTAAATTAAAAAGGCTATATCAGCCAACCAATGTTTCTTCAGGAGGGGTAAGCTCTGACAGTGGAGTTTGCAGCAGAGAAAGAGGCAGAACATCAAGGCGAGGAATATCCGTCCATAAAAGTGCACAGGTAATGGACTTGTCTGGATAAATTTGGGACAAGGCCGTGCGGTAGAGTTCCATCTGCCTAAAATATGTTTTTGGAACCTCTGAAAATGAGGCGGGAACAACTCCATGCGTTTTAAAATCTATAATCAAAACAGTATTGCCTTCTATCACAATCCGGTCAATCTGCCCGGATAATAAAGCCCCTCCAAGATATCCCATCACAGGAACTTCACCTTGAGAAAGGGGGCCAAAAAGATCTGGATAAGTATCTATTACCTTCTGGGCAGACAGCGCCATTTCTTGGGCTATCTCTAGAGAAATACCTTCGTTTTTTAGATAATGAAGAGCGGCTTTGAGACGATTGACAGGCTCTGTCAAGGGAAGGATTTCCAATAGCTTGTGGATCAGAACTCCGCGTTCCCGACCAAACGCTCCAAAGCGAGAAGGATGGTAGTCGTCCTCATCATTTTCAGAGGGACGCAAGGTCTTTGGTGGAGATTCAGGGAAGGGAAGTGTCTGCAGCCATTGAGGCAACAAAAAAGACGAAGGGTGGGAGTATTCTGGGGCAGGATTCATGGAAGGAGCGCAGGATGAGAGACGCCATATATCTCCCTCTTGGATGCCAATGGTCTCGATGGCTGCCTTCGCACGTGTATACCATGTTTCCTGAGAAGAACCTTCCCAGCCACAGATATAAAGAGCATCCTCTGCGCGGGTAAGAGCGACATAGAGAAGACGCCAGTACTCGTGTTGTTGAGCTGAGCGAAGCTCATCCTTTAAGGCTGTTGTTAGCGGAGTGTCTTTTCCTGTGGGCGGAAGCCATAGCAAGGTATCTTCATGAAATCCAAAAGGGGGTAAGTCCACAGGAGGTTGAGTTGTATCCGGCAAAAAGACAATCGGAGCCTGGAGGCCTTTTGCCCCATGGATGGTCATAACGCGGACTTGATTGCTCTGATCTAAATCTCGCTTAAGCTCAATAACTTCTTGGGACACCCAGTGGAGGAAGGTTTGTAAAGAAGGGGTATGATCCTCTTGAAAACGCAGACAAAGATTAAGAAATTCATCCAATGAATCGAGCACATCCACGCCCAGGTGAGACTGCCATTTTTTTCGTCCTTCTAGAGGACCAAGAATATAATTGTAAAGGCCAAAGGGAGTCAGACAATCAGCCTTCTCTAACAACTCTTTCAAAAGGGCTGTTGTCGAAAAAAACTTATCTTCCATTAAGAGTCTTTCCCAAAGAGATAAGGATTTTCGGTTGTAAGAGAGGGTAAATAGATCCTCTTCTGAGAGATTAAAAAGAGGGCATTTTAGGATAGTTGCAAGCGTTAGATCATCTTCAGGAAAAACAAGAAACTCTCCAATTTTCAAGAGGTCTTGGACCCCAAGTCCACTCAGAAGCCATAATCTATCTACCCCGGCGACAGGGATGGCATGGTCTTTGAGGGCTCGAATCAGAGTCTCTACAAAAGCTGTACGACGGCGTACAAGAATCAGAATATCTCCGGGGGTAACGGGGCGTGTGAGAGGTCCTGGTCCTCTCAACCATCCTTGAATTGTCAACGCAATCTGGTTTGCAAGACGTTTTTGAGGAGAATCCTTAGAGAGAGACGCAAGAGGAAGCATCCAAGGTTCTAGAGAAGCTTCGTCTTGTTTTGGGATAAGGGGCCAGAGCTCCACATGTCCAGGAGATTGTTTTCGAAAAGGAAGGTGCTGAGGAAATGCGGGGAAAACAGAATTCACCAAACGAAGAATCTCAGGGGTAGAACGAAAGGATATATTAAGCTCAATATTTTCCCACTTTTTTTCAGAATTTTTCGCAAAGTCATGAAAATCTTTTTGCATGTCAGAAAAGACCTGGGGATTGACTCCTTGAAAGCTGTAAATAGATTGCTTGCTATCACCTACAATGAAAAGCGTACGATTGCGGGGATCTTCTGCGGCATTTGCATAAAACTCTTCGGCAATAGCGCGAATAACTTTCCATTGAGAGGGGCTTGTATCTTGGGCCTCATCAAGGAGAATATGGTCCAGGCCGCCATCGAGCTTGTATAAAACCCAATGACACCCCGGATTTTTAAGGAGCGCCACGGACTTAAGAATCAAATCTTCATAATCCAGCAAGGATTCTTCAGTTTTTAAAGTTTCATATGTTTTCAGAAAGGCTTGGCTATAGAGGGAAAGGAAGTGAGATGTTTTTGCAACTTCATGTGCTTTTTGTTGATCGACCCATGTCTTGAGGCGCGCAGCTTCTTTCTCTAAACATTCTTTAAAAGCAGGGTACGTTGTGGCCAATTTTTGGGTCAAAAGACGAGCACGCTGTTCGCCTTGCTGAGTGAGAAAGAGAGAAAGATATTCCCCATATCGTTTCTCTTTCTCCTCAACAGACAAATTTATAAAGACGCGCAGCGCTTCTCCACGTTCTTGATCGCTAGGGGGCCCTTCTTGAAAGAGGGAAAGAAAGGGGGACAATTCAGAAATGGGAATGTCTGGTTTTTTGGGGAGAGGAGAGGGAGGGGGAGGAATTTTGTCAGAAAATTCTCCTCTTTTTTGTAAAATAAAGGCATTCAATTCGTCAAAAGTTGTCTCGCTAAAACGTAAGGCAAGGTCGTGAAAGAGAGGAGAGTCCATCACGGTATAAAAAGTTTTTTGGATAAGATTTTGTTGTTCGGCCTCGCTCATGACATTAAAAAAAGGAGAGACGTGTGCTTCTAAAGGAAAGCGTTTTAAAAGAGATTGGCAGAAACTGTGGATTGTCTGAATCTTAAGTCCCCCAGGGGTATCAAGGGTCAATCCAAAAAGCTTTCTGGCGCGCTCCATTTGCTCCAAAGAGACAGTGTCTCCATGAAGATCTTTTAAAGAAAGTGCCAAGTCTTCATGTGATAAAATCGCCCAATTCCCCAAACGCAACCGAATTCGGTTGGCCATTTCGGCAGCAGCAGCTTTTGTGAAGGTTAGACATAAAAGACGTTCTGGATCAGATCCTTCTAAAAGGAGATTGAGGACGCGATCGGTTAACACTTTTGTTTTTCCAGATCCCGCAGAGGCGGCTACCCATGCAGAATGGCGTGGATGAGCCGCAAGTCTTTGGGAAGAGCTCGCATCAGGATAAGAGGCGCTCATAGCCCTTAGGAAGGGTGTTTATGGATAAAAGGGAGAATAAAAACCGTCAGGCCCGCAATAAGGGCGCTGGCATAAAATGTATACGCAGGGCAATATGAGCTCCACAACCATCCCGCCAATGTATGGGCCATAATTAAACTAATTCCATTCAACAGATGAAACAGGCCAAAGCCCGTTCCTCTTAGAGAAGCAGGACACACATCTGCAAGTAAAACAGAGAGCATGCTTTGAGAGATGCCTAATTCAGCTCCCCATAAGAAAACGCCAGCTAAGACGACAAAGAAAGACGTTGCATTGGCTAGTACAAGGTTTGCACACACAACTAAAAAGATACCAAAGCATAGCATTGAACGTTTGCCAATTTTATCTGAAAGATAACCAGCAGGATAAGCTGTAAACGTCGTGGCTATGTTTTGAACGACCATGACGAGAGGAATAAGATGAAGATCTGCGCCTGTTTGCTCGGCTTTTAAGATAAGAAAGACGCCAGAAAAATTTGAAACATTATAGACAGCGCTTAAGATAAGCACGAGCCAAAGGGACGAAGGAAGAGAAAGAATATCTTGAAGCGTCAATTTTTTGTTCGTCTTTGCTTGGGGCGCGGGTGGCGGAGTATCCTTAACAAAAAGGAGAAGAACAACAAAGGCAATGGCGGCTGGAATAGAACCCAACCAGAAAATAAGAGAGTAATTTTTATGGGCAATCCACAAAAGCCACATGACTAATAATGCCCCTGAAAAAGCACCTGCGCGGGACAAAGATTCCCTGAGTCCGTAACACGCTCCTTTTATAGAAGGAGGCGCCAAATCCCCTACCAAAGCATCTCTCGGAGTTGCATCCAAGCCATTGGCAATACGATCAAAGGTTTTGGCCACAAAGAACCCGAGGACGGAAGTTGAGAGAGCTAAAAGGGGACGAGAAATAAGCGCAAAAACATATCCAATCGCAATGATTGATTTCCGCTTATGAATCATATCGCTGAGCACACCTGAGAAAATGCGTGAAAAAAGCGTCACTCCTTCGAGTAATCCCTCGAGAAGACCAACGACAAGATGACTGGCTCCTAAGACTTGAGTAATAAACAAAGGGCTGATTGTATAGATAATAACAGCAGAAATTTTCATAAAAAATGAAACGCTGCCAAGAGCCCAAATGCTGTACGGAATAGAAGGAGTCGAAGAAGACGATTTCATACCCTTTCTTCTCATAAATTAAAAAAGTTGTCTAGAGAGAAATACGCTCGTCTAGTCAAGTCTTCCGTCACTCGTCCGTTTGCCTAAAATTTGGATAAAGAGC
Source organism: Alphaproteobacteria bacterium (assembly GCA_020049895.1). Classification (GTDB taxonomy): domain Bacteria; phylum Pseudomonadota; class Alphaproteobacteria; order UBA9655; family UBA9655; genus UBA9655. The sequence goes on from JAGVLE010000008.1 coordinate 25,365, forward strand.
TACCCATACATTTTAAATAAGAAGAGTTTTGACTTAATTTTTAAAATAAGATAGATTCTGGACTTCACGAAGGCCGGATTAGCTCAGCTGGTAGAGCAACTGATTTGTAATCAGTAGGTCGTTGGTTCGATTCCGACATCCGGCACCAGTGATTTCCTTGATATTAGAAGTTCTTAATAAACTAGAAAATTTTTAGGGGAGCATATGGGGAGCAAAATTGAAAAAGTCGGGTCTTTCCCAAATAAGGGGGAACGGGTAAACGACAAATTTTTTAGCTTCCTCATAACTTTTCCATCCGCTTACTTCACTCTTGCGCCTATCAGTAACCAAAATGTATTTTACACTTGAACGTGATAGGCAATCAAATGACTGAAGAATTTCTAAATAATTTTTTTAAGAACAGTATGCGGGTCATAAAAGATATTGATAATGAATCTATACTTTGTTTGCAAAAATATTGGAGACACTTAACTAAAGGACGATGATGTGATATACTGGACTCCTAACCAATAAAGGAGACCGGAAGAATGTCAGATCTTAGTTGCAAGAAGTGCCAATC
>JAGVLE010000034.1 GCA_020049895.1 Alphaproteobacteria bacterium
CAAATGGGCTCAGGCTAAATCCTATAGACGAAAAACCAATTGTTCTATCGATCAACTCTTCCAATCAATATGATCGCTTTATATAGATCAGGCTATACAAGTACAACTCGTGCACGTTAGACACCCTTCCACGAGCGCACAGGGGCAAGAGACGTTAGCGTTAAAGTTTGTGCAAACTCCTGCCTTCTTGCATGCGTTCTGACAGCTGCTGTCGCACTTGCTCTTGAAAGTAGACTGGTGGGGGCAGCTGCATTGCGACGACGAGCACGTCTCGCTTTCAGCAGCAAGACTATGCGTTACGGTTTTAGCTTTGAGAATTTGGCCGTTCATCAAGCAAGCAATGATTAATGCTGTCTGAATAAATTTTACTTTCATAATATTGTTCTCTCGTCGTTGAAAATTATAATAAAAAAACAATATTAATTTTCTGTAAGTTCACAAAACCACTCCATTGAAGGAAGAAATGAAGTTAACTTCCGCTGAACTTACTTTCCCCTGCATCGCTTGTATGAAACAATACCTTCATTATTTAAAATAAAAGGAATACTGCATTAAAAAGAATAATTTTAGGCTTGGTTTTTTAACATTGATATGTCATGAATATGAATAATCAGTTTGATTTACGGAGAAATCGCCCATGACAACATCTGCGCCTGAACAAAGCAATATGCTAGATTTAAAGCCTCGTATTAGTGTAATTGGTGTGGGAGGAGCAGGCGGTAATGCCGTCAACAATATGATTCGTGGCGACCTGCAGGGAGTGAATTTCATTGCGTCTAATACAGATGCCCAAGCGATAGCACTTTCTTTAGCGGATACTAAAATTCAACTAGGCTTTGAAGCAACACAAGGACTTGGTGCGGGCTCCCATCCTGAAATTGGTCGAGCCTCAGCGGAAGAAAGCATTGAAGAAGTCGTCTCTCATATTCAAAACAGCAATATGCTCTTTATTACTGCAGGAATGGGAGGAGGAACAGGAACAGGAGCCGCTCCAATCATTGCTCGTGCGTCTCGTGAAAAAGGAATTTTAACTATTGGTGTCGTAACAAAACCCTTCCATTTTGAGGGAACCAATAGGATGCGCACCGCTGAAAAAGGAATTGAAGAACTACAACAATATGTAGACACGCTTATCATTATTCCTAACCAAAATCTTTTCCGAGTTGCCAATGAGAAAACAACGTTTGCAGATGCCTTTAAAATGGCTGATGACGTTTTGTATTCGGGAGTCCGTAGCATTACTGACTTAATGATGAAACCTGGCCTGATTAATTTGGACTTCGCAGATGTGCGCGCTATCATGGGGAACATGATGGGCAAAGCTATGATGGGGACAGGAGAAGCCCAAGGAGAAGGACGTGCAATCGAAGCTGCTGAAGCTGCCATTTCGAGCCCCTTGTTGGATGATGTTTCTATGCAAGGAGCAAAAGCTGTTTTGATTAACATCACGGGTGGCCTTGATATGACCTTGTACGAAGTGGATGAAGCAGCCAATCGTATCCGCGAAGAAGTTGACTCTGAAGCCCACATTATTTTTGGCTCAACCTTTGATGAGGCCCTCCAAGGCCGCATCCGTGTGTCGTGTGTAGCGACAGGTATCGATGCCCAAGTCACTCGCGTTACGAATAAAGGACGTGTTTCTCAGATGGAAGAAGAGCTCCAAACAGCGGCTCTCCAAAAAGAAGAAGAGCAAGAGCAACAAGCGGTTGCAGCCAGCCTTCAAGACATGGAACCAGAGAGAGACCTTCAACCAACTGCGCCCGCGCGAGCAGAAATGGTTTCTCTTTTCTCCGAGGAAACTTTGTCCTCAGAAAGAGATGACTACCCTTCTTACACACATGAAGACGCACGCCCTATGGGCTTTTTTAGCCGTCTTATGGGACGAAAAACTCAGGATCCGCGAGGCATTCCAGCGTCCTTAAGAAAAACGCAACCTCAACCAACGATTCGTTCTCTTGATGAACAAGAAGCGGATGAGGAATCCATAGAAATTCCAGCATTTTTAAGGCGTCAATCAAATCGATAGGTAGAAAGAAGCCTAGAGATGCATATCCCCCTCCACACCCGCTCTCGAAAGGATGGAGAAAAGGGCCCTTTAGACTCTCTATGGCAAATGGCTAAATACCTTAAAAATATTATCCTTGCTTTGATTCTCTGCGGAGTTGCATTTCTAGGATACGCTGCAGCTTTTGTTGCTATGCAGTGAAACGCTCGTCTCGGTCAACTCTTATTATTCTTACAGTCCTTAGTTTAGGAATGTTAGCGTTAACATTTGCCTCCTCGGCGTTGTATCGCATTTTTTGTGAAAAGACAGGGCATGGGGGAACGCCAAAAATCTCATCATTACGCCCTTCCCGCATTGAGAATCGTTCGTTTGTCATCCGGTTCAATGCAGATATTGATCCTGCTCTTCCCTGGGAATTCAGACCTGCTCAGAAAGAAATAACGCTCAAAGCCGGAGAAGTTGGATTGGCTTTCTATGAAGGGAAAAATCTCTCCCCTCTTCCAACCATGGGGATGGCAACGTACAACGTCACCCCTCATAAGGCCGGTATTTATTTTAATAAAGTGGAGTGCTTCTGTTTTTTAGAGCAGCACCTAGAGGGCCATCAGGAAACAACCTTTCCCGTCCAATTTTTTATTGATCCAGACATTGTTAACGACCCCTCGCTAGAAGATGTTGGAACAATTACGCTTTCTTATACATTTTTTAAATTAAAGCAGAAAGATAGAGCGAAAAGAAAGCATGAATAATATTGACCATTGGCCCAGATCCTTATATTGTCAGCCACAGTTTCGGGCACTTAGCTCAGTCGGTAGAGCATCTGACTTTTAATCAGAGGGTCGATGGTTCGAATCCATCAGTGCCCACCAACGAAACACTAGG
>JAGVLE010000031.1 GCA_020049895.1 Alphaproteobacteria bacterium
AGTTGATTGGCACTTCTTGCAACTAAGATCTGACATTCTTCCGGTCTCCTTTATTGGTTAGGAGTCCAGTATATCACATCATCGTCCTTTAGTTAAGTGCCTCTAAAAATGATACATGAAAAAATAAATTTTAAAATAATTTCTCTTTTAATGATTTATTGTTCTGTAATATCCACCTCTGACCTCTTTGCGCAAGCATGCGGTACATATACGACACAAGAAAGTTGTCGTGGAAAAGTTGATGTTGGTACGAAGAATGCACATGGTACATACAAACGGTGCTATTGGTATACATATACGACCTTTTCTGATGGAAAGCTTGTTGTGACGGGAGAATGTTCAAGCAATTATGATGCTGAAGCATCTAAGTTAAACCCTGCTTATGGAGATCAATATCTTGCAGATGATCAAGAAAATGCGCAAAAAAAGTTTGAGAAGAAATTTAGTCAGACGCCAGCTCAAGCTTTCGAACCATACGACGCTACAATTGATTCTCTTGAAGAAGAAACGGGTTCTGTACCACGATATACAAGAAGAGCTATAAAAGAAAATGCATAAAGGGTAGCTAAATAGCTACGGTATCTTTTCTTTTTCTTAAGTTCTGCAATAATTCTTTGTGGATAGCTTTTGTAAATATCAGATTGCATAGGGTTGAAAAAACGGTGAGGGAAGTTGCGAGCTTGAGTTTTTCTTGTTTTCTCAATATGATAGCTTCAAAGCTTCTGAAAACAGGATCTCTGCTCGCATGCGCTTATTTTACCTCCTTATGTGTTGCCTGATAGGACTTTTCCCAACAAAGGGAACAGCCCAAAAAACTGTGAATGTCTATAGCTGGGCCTATTCGATTCCTCAAGTTCTCCTAGAAAAATTCGAACAGGAAACAGGCATTGCCATCAATTATGATGTCTATGACTCTCCCGAAGTGATGGAAACGAAGCTCTTGGCAGGAAGCTCTGGATATGATGTGGTGATGGTCACCGTCTGGCCTTATCTGGTACGTCAACGAGAGGCCCATTTGTACCAACCCTTGTCTCGCACGCTTTTATTTAATTGGGGGCTTCTGGATCCTATTCTTCTTGCGCGTATGGAGGATGCCGATCCTGGGAATCAATTTGCCGTCCCTTTCCTTTGGGGGACCAGTGGATTTGCCTTTAATCGTCAGATGATTCAAAAACGGTTTCCTGATGCACCGACTCAGAGTTGGGCGATGCTCTTTGATCCTGCTGTCCTGGCCAATTTTGCGGATTGTGGGGTCCTTTTGCTTGACTCACCCAATGACGCAATGCCTGCAGTCTTACAGTATCTCAGCAAAGATCCTGCCTCCAATAATGCGAAAGACCTTAAGGAAGGAGGCCAACAACTATTGGCTATCCGCCCCTTTGTACGAAAGTTTCAACCCATGTCCAGTGCGGGGGATCTTCTCTCTCAAGACTATTGTCTGGTTGAAGGGTTTTCAGGCGAGCTTTTGCAAGCCCAAAAGATGGGGAAAGAAAATGGGGTCGATATTCAATATGTTATTCCTGAGGAGGGAGCAGCCCTATGGGTGGATGCATTGGCCATCCCGCAGGACGCGCCTCATGTGAAAGAAGCTCATGCGTTCATTAATTTCATGCTTCGCCCCGAAAATATTGCCAAAGTAACGGAAGCGATTGAAACGGCTAACAGTGTTCCCACATCCCTTCCCTTGCTGCCCAAAGCAATTGCAGAAAACCCTCTCATTTTCCCCCCCCAAGAAATTCTTGAAAAGCTATATGTAGACAAAGCCCATTCCCCACAGTATGAACGATTACGTTTACGAGAGTGGACACGAGTGAAAATCGGGCGATAGAGGGAGAGCTAAATGGCAAGACGCGCAAAAAATTCTCAAAAGATGGAGCCCTGGCAAGATTTGGCAGCAAAGCCATATATTCAGCTAGAGGGCATTTCAAAATCATTTAGGGGAATGCTGACCGTTGATGACGTAAACTTATCCATCTTTCAAGGAGAGTTCTTTTCACTTCTCGGTCCCTCAGGGTGTGGGAAAACAACTCTTCTTCGAATCCTGGCAGGCTTTGAAGCCCCAGATGAGGGAAAAATCTATATTGATGGAATTGATGTGACTCATCGGCCAGCTTATGACCGGCCGGTCAACATGATGTTTCAATCCTATGCTCTTTTTCCACATATGACGGTAGAGCAAAATATTGCCTTTGGCTTGAAGCAAGAACGCATCCCAAAAGCTGAGATAAAAAACAGAGTTCAGGAAGTGTTGCACCTTGTCCAAATGGAAAAATTTGCAACCCGTTATCCTCATCAGCTTTCCGGTGGCCAGCGGCAGCGGGTAGCTTTAGCGCGCAGTCTCGTCAAGCGCCCCAAGCTTTTATTGTTGGACGAACCCTTGGCGGCTCTTGATAAACGCTTGCGTGAGGAAACCCAGTTTGAACTTGTAAACATTCAAGAAGAAGTTGGCGTTACCTTTATTATGGTCACCCATGACCAAGAGGAAGCCATGACCATGTCTACCCGTCTCGGTGTGATGGACCATGGACGCCTGCGTCAAATTGGAACGCCAAACGAGATTTATGAATACCCTCATTCGGAATATGTGGCTGACTTTATCGGCTCTATGAATAAGTTTGAGGGAAATGTTGTTGAAAATGAGAAAGAATATGTTTTGGTGGATTCGCCGGAAATAGGGGGAGAGCTCTATGTCACCCATGCAGTGGAAGCGCCTGTGGGCTCGTATGTAAAGGTAGCGATCCGACCTGAGAAAGTGATGATGACAACCTCAGCCCCGTCAAGCAAGCGGAACATGACAAAAGGGATTGTGAAAGACATTGGTTATTTAGGGGATGTGTCTATTTATCACGTGGAGTTGCAAAGTGGGAAAATTGTTCTTGCGACTCAACCGAATTTGGTAAGACTTGCTGAGAGGCCTGTGACCTGGGAAGATCAGGTCTATTTATCTTGGCGAGCTGAAAATAGCATTGTGTTGACATCATGAGAATGCTTTGGGACCGTCTCAAAGTTTCACCTATCTGGGTAGCTGCCCCGCCGTATCTCTGGGCAATTCTTTTTTTCCTGATCCCGTTTTTTATTGTCTTAAAGATTAGCTTTTCTGACTTGCGATTAGGTCTTCCCCCTTATGGTCCTTTGATAGAGTCGGTGGAGCAGGGCGTGCTGCTGATCAAACTTAATTTTACAAATTATACCTTTGTCGGAACAGATTCATTATATCTTTTGTCATATCTGGAATCCTTCCTGATTGCGTTGCTGGGAACGGCTGGCTGTCTTCTTCTAGGCTATCCCCTAGCATATGGTCTCTCAAAAACAACACCGCGATGGAGAACAATCTTGTTAATGCTGATTGTCCTTCCCTTTTGGACCTCATTTTTATTGCGAGTCTATGCATGGATTGGCATCCTCAGCCCCCATGGAGTGTTAAACAATCTGCTTCTCAAGTGCGGAATTGTCTCTGCTCCTCTGATTCTCTTGAACACAACTTTTGCAACTCTTTTGGGCATTATTTATTGCTATTTGCCCTTTATGGTTTTGCCCCTTTATACCTCTCTTGAGAAAATTGACTACACCTTGACAGAGGCCGCTTACGACCTTGGCGCCCGACCATTCCAAGTGTTTTTAAAAATTATCCTCCCCTTGTCTTTTCCAGGAATTGCAGCAGGATCGATGCTCGTCCTTATTCCTGCCATGGGAGAGTTTGTCATTCCCGAGCTTTTGGGAGGTTCACAAACCCTGATGATTGGAAAGATCTTGTGGAACGAGTTCTTTACCAACCATGATTGGCCGGTAGCCTCAGCCCTTGCTATTTTGATGCTTTGTTTCCTGATTATCCCTCTGAGTATATTTCAGCATTTCCAAGAGCGACAAGCGAGGTTTTGGAATGAGAACTAGACCGTCTCTTTTTTTGAAAGTCACTATGGGGATAGGATACGCATTCCTCTATCTTCCCATTCTCACGCTTGTCATATTCTCTTTTAATTCCTCTCGGCAAATTACTGTCTGGCAAGGATTTTCAACTCAGTGGTATACCTCTCTTTTTGAAAATACGATCCTAATGCGCTCAGCCCTTGTGAGCCTGCAGATTGCGGTGTGTGCAGCTACCCTTGCCACCGTTCTGGGAACGCTTGCTGCCATCACTTTGGTCAGGGGAAAGCGTTTTCGAGGAAAAAGTATTTTTGGCGTGCTGGTAACAGCCCCCCTTGTAATGCCAGAGGTCATCACAGGACTTTCCCTGCTTTTGTTGTTTGTAGGGCTCGAGCAACTGGTGGGGTGGCCAAAAGGCCGCGGAATGTTGACCATTATCATTGCGCACACCACACTGTGTATGGCGTATGTCACAATTTTGGTGAGAAGTCGCCTTGCGGAGATGGACCTTTCTCTAGAGGAAGCTGCTTTAGACCTTGGAGCTCGACCTCTGCGAGTCTTTATATCGATTACCTTACCTATTATTTTTCCAGCCTTGTTATCTGGATGGCTTCTTGCTTTTGCGTTATCTTTAGATGATCTTGTGTTGGCAAGCTTTGTGGCAGGTCCCAGCTCCTCCACTCTCCCAATGGTCATTTTTTCAAGCATACGCTTTAGCCTTACCCCTCAAATTAACGCTCTTGCGACCCTTATCATTACAAGCGTGGGGATCAGTGTTATTATTGCGGGATGGCTGTTGCATCGAAAGAAGGATTAGATCCTTGACTTACCTTCCCAGCTCATGTATTTCAAAAACACCCTTTGGGGGGTGTAGCTCAGTTGGTTAGAGCGCCGGCCTGTCACGCCGGAGGCCGCGGGTTCAAGTCCCGTCACTCCCGCCACTTTTAGAGAGTACACGATAAGTAAAGGTAACCCATGAGCTCTCTACACCGAAATCGTCCTCTATCTCCACACCTGCAGGTTTATAAAGTTCAAATTACATCCCTTCTCTCCATCCTCCATCGTTCTACAGGCATTGTTCTCTTTGGAGGAGCGTTTGGTGTGGCAGGGTGGTTTATAGCTCCAGCGTTAGGATCCCAAGCGTACGAGTTCTGTCAGCAAGCGCTTCTGCACCCCGTGGGGCTTATTTGCCTTGCAGGTCTTTCTTTTTCATTTTTCTACCACTTGTGTAATGGAATCCGCCATTTAGCCTGGGATGCAGGGTATGGATATGAAATGCCCGCTGTCCGCTTAACCGGGTGGATTGTTATTATATCTGCACTCAGCTTAACCCTCTTGACGTGGATCCTGGGGTTGGGGAGCGTAGAGTGAAATTTTTTGACGTTCTTTGTCGCGTAAGATCTGCTAAAGCGAGCGTAAAACATTGGGTATTCCAACGGATAACGGCTATTGCTTTGCTTCCCTTAGGTGTGTGGTTTATACTCTTTTGTATTCCGCTTATTAGCGCTCCTCATGAGGAAACTCTCCTGCGGCTTTCTTCTCCGCTCTTCGCCATTTGTGCCATCTTATTTGTTTCTGTTCTTTTTTATCATGGAGCCTTGGGCATGCAGGCTGTATTTGAAGATTATATCCCCCAGGAATCTTTGCGCTCCATCTTTGTGAGAGGCACAAAATACATCAGTACTGCGGTTGCTGTCCTAGCCGTTCTTTGTATTCTAAAAGTTGTTGTAGGCCATGCCCCAGGCTTATAAAATCATCGATCATGCCTATGATGTTGTGGTGATAGGGGCCGGGGGAGCTGGATTGCGTGCGACTCTTGGCATGGCAGCTGTTGAGTTGCGCACAGCATGCATTACAAAAGTCTTTCCTACGCGTAGTCATACAGTTGCAGCCCAAGGAGGCATTAGTGCAGCCCTCGGAAATATGGGGGACGGGGATAACTGGAAATTCCACATGTACGATACCATTAAGGGGTCGGATTGGCTTGGCGATCAGGATGCGATTGAATATATGTGCCGCCATGCCGTTCCCGCGGTCATTGAGCTTGAGCATATGGGAGTACCCTTTTCCCGAACAGATGAGGGGACGATTTATCAACGGCCGTTCGGGGGACATACGCTGGACTTTGGAAAAACAATGGCCAAGCGGACGTGTGCAGCAGCGGACAAAACGGGCCATGCTATTTTGCACACTCTCTATCAGCAGTCCCTCAAGCATAAGGCCGAATTTTTCAATGAATGTGTTGCCCTTGATTTGATTCTCGACAAGGATGGTCTGTGCCGCGGTGTGATGGCATGGAATTTGGAAGATGGAACTCTCCATCGCTTTGCAGCACACATTGTTGTTATGGCTACGGGAGGCTATGGACGGGCGTATTTCTCGTGCACCTCTGCTCATACGTGCACAGGGGATGGGAATGCTATGATTTTGAGGGCCGGCCTCCCGCTCCAAGATATGGAATTTGTTCAATTTCACCCTACCGGCCTTTATGGCGTTGGATCCTTAATTTCAGAAGGTGCACGTGGGGAGGGCGGATACCTCACCAACAGTGAGGGAGAAAGGTTTATGGAGCGTTATGCTCCAACGGTGAAGGATCTTGCGTCTCGCGATGTGGTGAGCCGAGCCATTACCATGGAAATTAATGCAGGTCGAGGTGTAGGGCCTCTGAAGGATCATGTAGAGCTTCACATTGAGCACCTTGATCCGTCTATTCTTCATGAAAGGCTACCGGGGATCCTTGATTTGGCACGTGTATTCGCAGGAGTTGATGGAACAAAGGCGCCAATTCCTGTCATTCCCACGGTTCACTACAATATGGGCGGAATTCCAACAAACTATCATGGAGAAGTTCTTAACCCCACTCAAGAGAATCCTGAGCAAGTCGTTCCTGGGTTGATGGCGATTGGGGAGACAGCGTGTGTCTCTGTTCATGGCGCCAACCGGTTGGGGGCGAACTCTCTTTTGGATTTAATCGTCTTTGGGCGGGCAGCGGCGTTACGCGCTAAAGAATTGCTTGCGAAAGAAAAGAGCCTCCCCACACTGCCTGCCGGAGCCGGGGATGAAATTATTGCAAAGTTTGATGCCCTACGGCACGCCAAGGGATCTTTAAAAACTGCTGAAATTCGTTTTCAACTGCAGCAAACAATGCAAACTCATTGTTCTGTTTTCCGGACGCAAACGCACCTTGAGGAAGGCTTGCAGAAAACAAAGGAAATTGCGGCATCCTATAAAGATATCCACATTTTTGATCAGTCTTTAATCTGGAATAGTGATTTGGTGGAGGCGCTGGAGCTGGAGAATCTGATTCAACAGTCTCTGGTAACAATTGCGTCCGCTCTGAATCGCACAGAGAGCCGCGGAGCCCATGCCCGAGAGGATTTCCCTGAGCGAGACGATACCCAGTGGCTTAAACACACCGTTGCTTCCCTGAAGGGGGATAATGTTTCTTTTGCCTATCGTCCTGTCCATCTTCATACCCTCACCCCTGAAGTGGATGTCGTTTCTCCGAAAAAGCGCGTGTACTAAATATTGAAAAGGTCTTAACGCTTATTACAATCTAAGAAAAAGCTAAATCTCAAAAGTATTCAAAAAACCTGCCATTTTCTCAAGGCGAGAAAGTCCTTTATCCAGAAAAGCCATTGTTTTTCCTAGCTCAGGGGTCTCATCAGACAGCCAAGTTCTCAGCGTTAATAGATAGAGAGTGGTAAGACCCTGGATCCGCAGAAATCCCTTGATTCCTTGGGTATCAATATGCGCAGCCTCTAACATCCACGCCATCGAGGAAAAGCCTTGGAGGAGAAGGGGAGGCGCTTGGTCAGCAGTAAAAATCCAGTCTTTCCAAAAACTCTTAAGGACAAGTTTATAGGGCTGTGCTGCCTCAAAGCGTATCATCAGAACGTCGAAAAGGATATCTTTAGGATTATCCACCTCAGAAATATTTATGCTCTCTAACACCTCTCTATCGAGCTTTTTGAAGAGGTATATCATGATGTCTGAAAGAGAAGAAAAATGATCATAGAATAGGGAAAGAGGAAGGCCGCTCTCTTCTGAGGCCTTCGCGAAAGAGAACCCTTTCCATCCTGTTTTTTCAAGAGTTGCACAACAAGCGGAAAAGAGGGATTCCTTAAGCGCGTTAGGCTTCTCCATGAGTCTCCATCATAGCGGCCATAAGTGCTTCTTCTGGAGTTTTTCCTCCCCATAGGACAAATTGAAGAGCAGGATAAAGGCGATCACATTCGGTGACAGCAGCCATAACAATTTCTTCAACTTGCTCGAGAGTCGCCGAAGGGCTACCTCTCAAAATGAGATTATAACGGAAAGAAAGGCACTCTACCTCGGGTGCCACTTCAAAGTGTCCGAACCATAGACGCGGGTTGATGCTGGAGAGAAGCGTATCGATAAACTGACGTTTATTATTAGGAATTTTCATATCAATGGAAGCAGAAATCATCAAACTTTCCGTCTCTTCTTTCCAGCTTGCGAAAAGGCTATAAACACACCATCTTCCTGGAATTTCTGCCGTTAGCTCTGTATCGTTAATATACGAATAGCTCCAATCCAGCTGAAAGAAGAACTCTTCTAAAAGACTGAGAGGAGAAAACTGAGGAAAATGACGTTCACCGGATTTTGTGTACATAAGCGTATCTCAAATAAGCAGTAAAGAGCGCTATCTTACTCTGGTTGTGACAAAAATGCATTAGGAAAGATGCGTATATAAAACCATATTCTCTTCAACAAGGTGTCCCCAGACTCTTGGGCAGTACAACGTATATTTGGCCTTAGATCAACTAACGACAGCGGGCTTATTCCCGCTGTGATTCGTTTTCCCCTCTTACTTGCGTAACACCAGATCTCTTTCAGAGTTTAAAATCGTAAAGCCTACATTTTGAAGCATAGATTTTGAAAGATCTAGAGTTTCACTTTCAATGGAGAACAAACCGTTAGGCGTCGTAAAAAGACCACCTGGTTTTAAGACACGGAAAAGCTCTGTAAACAATTCTTCAGAAAGAGTCTCAGGTCGGAAGAAAACGTAATAATATGATTCATCGAGAAGTGAAGAAACAGAATCAGAACCTTGTTGTCTCCAAAGATCTAAATCCAGGGCATCAGCTAAAAGCGTTGGCATTTGAGAGGGATCAACATTAATAGTAATGTGGTCCGAATGAGAGTTTGAACAAGCTCCACAATTAATACATGCAAAGCGCCCCAATTTTGCTATCTCAAAGCTCTTTCTTCCACCATGGTTTCCACACCCTATAATAACGGGCGCATCTGGTTTTTTTTCTAGGGCCATGGCTAAATGAGCGCCAGCATTATAGTTATAGGCACAAGGATCTTGAATCTGAGTATCAATAAGGCCCTGCTCTCTCAATAAACCCCATAACAACTGTCTCTGATTCAGATTATCCCTTAAGTCTTTAAAGGTATCTCGTGATCCTCCGACACTTCCTTCCATAGATGTATGAATGTGGATACCAAGACAGTTTGTAATAAGGGAGTACCACAAAGGAGAACGCTGAAAATAAGAGCTTTCTAGGTCTTTCTTTAGGTTTTCTCGAGTGGAGCTTTCTAGGTCTTTCTTTAGGTTTTCTCGAGTGGAGCTTTCTTCCTCCCTGATCTCGCTGAATTTTTGCTCCCCTTCATTCAACAATATATTAAATTCTCTCATATACTGTTCCTGTTTTTCGGGAGGAAAAAAACTCAGGAAATGAAGAGTGACTTCTTTTATTGCGTCAAGAGTCTCAACTTTAATTTTCGTTTTTTCCCCACTGCTAATATCTACTTTTTCATAATCAATATAGCTAAGAAATCCATCTTTTATGGGGAGGGGGAGTGACCTAGCTTCATCATTAAGTTTTGACTTAAATTTAAATAAGTGAGTTCTCAAGAAAGATAAATGAGCCTTGTGTTCATCAGCTAAGCTTGTATTCAACGCTGTTTTGAGTTCTTCACCTATATTTATTATGGGGCCGAAAAGAGCTTTTAATTCCTCATTCTGCACTACTGCATCTAAGACAGCAGGTGCCCTTGAAAGATCAACAGCAATATCATTTAATGTTATGAAGTTGTGTTTAGGTAACCCTGCATATCTTGATGTATTAGCTTCTGAATCAGCGGTTTCCATCGCAAAACACGTTTGAGTCACAAAAAACGTACTCATAAGACTTGTAAAAAGAAGTTTGAAAACCATTTTACTCTACACTCTATAAAACATATTAATAATACTATTGTTAATATAGTGTTCTTCAATGAATTGTCAATACCAAAGCAGAAAAACCATCAATCATTACTCAAAAACACATTGATTTTTGTTAAACTACTCATCCAACATAGTTTTTTCAAGATAATGAGGGACTGTGCAATTCCACCCAAACTTTTCTTGGATTTTTAGGCGCAAAGCCTCCGCCTGTTTTAACTCTCCATGGGTGAGAAATACGTGTTTAGGGGCTTTTATAAAATGAGAGAGCCACTCTAAAATTTCTTTGGAGTCCGCATGAGCAGAAAGAGTATCTGAAAGAACAATCTCTGCTCGCACAGGAATATACTCTCCATGAATTTTAACTTGTTGTGCGCCGTGAATGAGGGCTTCTCCTCGTGTTCCTGCAGCCTGAAATCCTACAAAAAAGATCGTATTTTTTTCATCTACAAGAAAGGATTTTAAATGATGAACAACGCGTCCCCCTGTGGCCATTCCACTTGCGGAAATGATGATTTTAGGCGTTCTACTAAAATCTAATTCCTTTGATTCCTCTGGAGTATTAATGAAATGTACGCCTCGGTCTATGAGAGCACAGTCTTCTTTGGGAAGACGAAGCTCGCTAGTAAAGTTACAATAAAGATGGGTAACACTTTGCGCCATAGGACTATCAAGATAGACGGGAATGTCGGGAATTTTCTTTTCATCTTTTAAGCGGGAAATAAGATAAACAATCGCCTGAGCTCGACCAACAGCAAAGGCAGGAATGACAACCACGCCTCCTCGATGGGAAGTTTTATTAATCACTTCTTCTAATTCATTTTTTGGATCTATGGTCTCGTGAATTTTATCACCATAGGTGGACTCCATGACAAGATAATCTGTCTCCCTGATGAATGTAGGAGGATTCATAATAAGATCATGGGGGCGCCCTAAATCTCCTGTAAAAACAAGCGTTGTTTTACCTTGGGTAAACTTTACTAAAGAGGCACCAAGAATATGCCCTGCAGGCAAAAGAGTAAAAGCGATTCCTTCAGGAAGGCTAACCTCTTGATCAAAGTCAATAGGATGGAGATATCTCAAGGAAGCTTCAGCTTCTTTTTTTGTATACAGGGGAAGGGCAGGGGTGTGTTTTGAAAATCCGTGTTTGTTGGCAAAATGGGCATCTTCTTCCTGTAAAAAACCGCTATCTGGCAAAAGAATACGACATAATTCTGCAGTTCCATGGCTGCAATAGATTTTTCCTCGAAACCCCTGTTTTACAAGAAGAGGAATATAGCCTGTGTGGTCTATATGGGCATGGGTCAATACCACAGCATAAATAGAAGCAGAATTGAAAGGAAGAGCATCCCGGTTTCTTAGCCGTAACTGTTTCAATCCCTGAAAAAGTCCACAATCAACCAAGAGTTGTGTGGTCTGTCCAGACAGAAGATATTTCGATCCTGTGACCGTCTCTGTTGCACCGATAAACTGAAGGTTCATATTTTCTCCTCTAGAGGAAGTATAAAATATTTCTCTTAAGAATGGCTTAACCAGCGAATCAAGTTTAACGGATTATTTATTCCCAGGCCACTAAGGGCGGTAAAGACATAAAGATAGCTTCAATATTTCCATTGGTTTTGAGGCCAAAGTGAGTTCCCCTGTCATAGATAAGATTAAATTCTACATACCGGCCACGTTTGCGTAATTGTATTTCTCGCTCAGCGTCTCCCCAAGGGGTGTGGAGGTGGCGCTTTACAAGTTCTGCGTAAATTTTTCCAAAGGTTGTGCCTACGGCTTGGGTAAAGGCAAAATCTGTCTCCCAATCTTCGCTATTGACGTTATCATAAAAAATACCGCCAACGCCTCGAGGCTCATTCCGATGAGGCAGATAGAAATAGGTATCGGCTTCTGCCTTAAAGGTGGGATAATAGGTTGTGTTAAATTCATCACACGTTGTTTTGAGGGCCTGATGGAACTCTTTTGTATCGACTTTGTTTGGCAAACAAGGCGTAAGGTCAATGCCTCCGCCAAACCATCCTTTTTGAGTGACAATCATGCGCGTGTTCATGTGGATGATGGGAATGTGAGGAGAGCGGGGATGAACCACAACGGAAATGCCGCTTGCCCAAAAGGTAGGATTTTCCTGAGCCCCGGGAATAGAGCATTGAAATTCCTTAGAAAACTCACCAAAAACTGTAGACACATTCACGCCTGCTTTCTCAAAGACATCGCCTTTGAGAAGGGCCATTGTTCCTCCGCCCCCTCCCTCACGAGTCCATGTTTTTCGGGCAAAGAGAGCACTCTCTTCAAAACTTTCTAACAGCTGGATGAGCGTATCCTGAAGAGAAGAAAACCAGACAGAAGCCCTTTTTTTTTGTTCATCCGTATACATATTTATCCTCTTGGGAATCCGCTTGTTTGTCGCAGGGCCTCTGCTGACACCATAGCTGCCGATAACGCTAGATTGTAAGAACGCCGCCCTGGCATCATAGGAATAGACACCTGATGGATGCAAGCCCCAAGAATTTCGGGAGGTAATCCTTTGCTTTCCTGTCCCATAATAAGACAGTCAGAAGGCTCAAAAGAGAAGTCTGTATAGACGTGAGGCGTATGAGAAGTCACAGCAATCAAACGTTTCCCTGCGCGTGATGCGCGAAAAAGCTCCCACGATAGGAAACGCTCAACACTCGCTAATTCTTCATAATCAAGTGCGGCGCGTTTAAGGTGTTTGTCTGTAAAGAGAAACCCACAAGGCTCGATGATGCTCAGGGGAATGCCCATGCAGGCGCTAAAGCGAATCAGAGTTCCCACATTTTGAGGGATTTCAGGTTGGAAAAGGACAAGGTTCATATTTCTCGATCTGATAGATTGCCATTGAATTTAAGTTAATGGTAAGGTGCAAAACATATACCAAAGGATGTGATAAAAAATGAATAGAATCAATATCTTTATTGCATGCTTTTCTTTTCTTTTAAGCCCTCCTTTATCCGCTCAAACACCATCCGTTCATGGGATCTCTCTGTTGGGAGATCTAAAATACCCGGAAAACTTTACTCACTTTGACTATGTTAATCCTGATGCACCCAAGGGGGGGATGGTGAACCTGGGGACTTCTGGGACATTTGATACCTTTAATGGCTTTTCTCTTAAAGGAACCCCCGCCAATGGTTCAGAAACACTTCATTGTTCTCTGTTAACCAACTCGGCTGACGAGCCTGCATCTTTTTATGGGTATTTGGCTGAAAAAATTAGGATAGCTGCAGATCACAAAAGCGTTAGTTTTGTTTTAAATAAAAACGCAAAGTTTTCTGATGGCACGCCTGTTACAGCTGATGATGTTGTCTTTTCTTTTAACATACTCGTGAAAAAAGGGCCTCCTCTTTTTGCGCAGTACTATCGTGATGTCGCAAAAGCAGAGATAATTACCCCCTCAGAGGTAAAATTTACCTTCTCTACCGATAAAAATAGAGAACTTGCTTCTATTCTCGGTCAATTTCCCGTCTTCTCAAAAGCATATTATCAGACACATGATTTTGAAAAAGCAGACCTGTTGCCCCCTGTAGGATGTGGTCCTTATCAGGTAAAAGAGTTTAAAGCTGGCCAAAGTGTTGTCTATACACGCATTCCAGCCTGGTGGGGAGAAAACATTCCGTCTCAAAAAGGTCTCAATAATTTCGATGTTAGGTACGCTTATTATCGAGATCCAGGCGTTCTTTTTGAGGCTTTTAAAGCTGGAGACTGTGATTTCCGTAGTGAGCAACTCGCAAAAAACTGGGCGACGGGCTATAAAATTCCTGCAGTTACCGACGGAAAAATTATCTTAAAGGAAACGCCCCATGAACTTCCAACAGGAACACAAGCGTTTATTTTTAATACACGGAACCCTATCTTTGCAGATCGCAGTGTCCGGGACGCTCTTGCAAAATCTTTTGATTTTGAATGGCTCAATAGGACTCTTTTCTTTGATTTTTACAAACGAAGCTTAAGCTATTTCAATAACTCTCCCTTGGCATGCTCAGGCCTTCCAAAAGGGGAAGAATTAGCAATCCTTCACCCTTATAAAGATAGCCTTCCGCCCGAGCTCTTTACCGAATCCTTTAAACTCCCTATTACAAAAGGAACGGGCCATGATCGCGACCTTATTGGAAAGGCAAATGCAATTCTGAAAAAAGCTGGGTGGGTTGTAAAAAAGGGAATCCGTGTCAATGAAAAAACAGGAAAACCTCTTACATTCGAACTCTTGTTAACAGATCCTGCTCTTGAGAAAGTCGCCCTTGCATTTCAACGAAATTTAAAGGCTCTCGGAGTACATATGACGATCCGCACCGTCACCCTTTCTCAATACATAGAAAAACTACGAAATTATGATTACGATATGATTTGTTTCTCTTTCCCTCAAAGTGAAATACCAGGAAATGAACAGCGAGAATTTTGGGGCAGTAAGGCTGCGGATATAGACGGAGGATATAATTTTGCTGGCATCAAAGATCCCATTGTGGATAATCTTGTAGAGCTTGTGATTGCCTCACCTGACCGCCAAGCCCTTGTCGATCGTGTTCATGCGCTAGATCGTGTCCTGTCTTGGGGGTATTATTCCATTCAGCAGTGGTACCTCCCCACATCTCGTATTGCTTATTGGAACAAATTCGGCATGCCAGAAAAAAAGCCTAAGGATGGAGTAGGCTTCAATGCATGGTGGTTGTTAGATGCTAAGAGGTAGAATTTAAATGCTCTTTTATCTTTTCAGGCGGCTTTTATTTGTAATTCCTACGCTTTTTGGAATTATGGTGGTCAACTTTATCATTATCCAAGCAGCTCCGGGCGGACCGGTTGAGCAAATGATTGCAAAAGTACGAGGCAACGCGGTAGATGCGACAGCTCGTCTCACCGGCGTTACAAATGAATCGATGCAATCGCTGGAATCGGTTGGGGAGTCTCATTTTTATGCGTCCAAATATCAAGGAGCACAAGGCCTTGATCCAGAGTTCATTGCAAAACTTGAGAAAATGTTTGGATTTGATAAGCCGCCTCTTGAGCGCTTTATCATGATGATAAAAAATTACTTCACCTTTAATTTTGGAGATAGTTATTTTAAGGATAGGTCAGTTATTGGCCTTATTATCGAGAAAATGCCTGTTTCCATTAGTATAGGGTTATGGACAACTCTCCTTATCTATCTTATTTCGATTCCCTTGGGAATTCGCAAGGCTGTTCTTGATGGAACGCCCTTTGATATATGGTCCAGCGCAGTTGTCATTGTAGGCTATGCCATTCCAGGGTTTCTTTTTGCAATTCTTTTGATTGTTTTATTCGCAGGAGGAAGCTTTTGGTCCATCTTCCCCTTGCGAGGGCTTGTCTCCGACAATTGGCATCAACTGTCATTAGGAGCCAAAATCCTCGACTATTTCTGGCATATGACTCTTCCTCTTACAGCCCTTGTGATTAGTGGGTTTGCAAGCCTCACCTTACTGACGAAGAACTCGTTTCTGGAGGAAATCAATAAACAGTATGTGGTAACTGCACGCGCAAAAGGATTATCAGAACGGCGAGTGCTTTTTGGTCATGTCTTCCGCAATGCGATGCTGATTGTCGTTGCGGGCATGCCTACGGCTCTCATTCATATTTTCTTTGCAGGCTCTCTCTTGATTGAAGTGATCTTTTCCTTAGATGGATTGGGATTGCTAGGCTTTGAATCAGCCATTAACCGAGATTATCCCGTTGTTTTTGGAACCCTTTATATCTTTACCCTCTTAGGGTTGGTGCTTCATATTATTGGTGACCTTACCTATACCTTTATTGACCCACGTATTGATTTTGAGAAGAGGGTAGGGTGATGCACCTTTCCCCCCTTACCCGGCGCCGATACGCCCAATTTAAGGCCAATCGACGTGGATATTATTCCCTATGGATTTTTCTCTTCCTCTTTGTGACGACCCTTTTTTCTGAATTTATTGCTAACGATAAGCCCCTTATTGTGAAGCATGACGACCACTACTATTTTCCTATATTCAAGGAATACCCAGAGACAACCTTTGGGGGAGAGTTCGAGACGGAAACAAGCTATCGAGATCCTTTTGTACAAAAACTCATCACGTCAAAAGGCTGGATGCTTTTTCCGCTTATTCCTTATAGCTACAACACAGTGAATTATAATCTCCCTGTCCCAGCACCCGCTCCCCCTTCCCGAGAGAACTGGTTAGGCACAGATGATCAAGGACGAGATGTCCTGGCGCGCCTTATGTATGGCTTCCGTATTTCAGTCCTCTTTGGATTAACCTTAACACTCTTTAGCTCTCTTATAGGCGTTACTGCTGGAGCTGTTCAGGGCTATTTTGGCGGCTTAACGGACTTATTATTTCAACGATTTATTGAAATCTGGTCAGGCATGCCTGTGCTTTATCTTTTGATTATCTTAGCAAGCCTCGTTCAACCTAACTTTTGGTGGCTCTTATCATTGATGCTGATGTTTAGCTGGATGTCATTGGTAGGCGTCGTGCGCGCTGAATTCCTGCGTGCCAGAAATCTGGATTATGTTAAAGCAGCCCGAGCGTTAGGTCTTTCTACGCCACGTATTCTTGTGCGCCACCTTCTCCCTAATGCGATGGTAGCAACGCTTACCTTCATGCCCTTTATCCTCAATGGCTCTATTACAACCCTTACATCTCTTGATTTCCTAGGATTTGGACTTCCTTTAGGCTCTCCCTCTTTAGGGGAAATGCTGAACCAAGGTAAGAACAATCTCCATGCCCCCTGGTTAGGAATCACAGCTTTTATGGTCTTGGCAACCATGCTCACCTTGCTTATCTTTGTCGGAGAAGCGGTGCGAGATGCCTTTGACCCTCGCAAAACAACGGTATAATCAATCATGACGTCTCCTCTTCTATCTGTTGAAAATCTTTCTGTTCATTTCCATCAAGAGCACCATATTGTTGAAGCCGTAAAATCGATTTCCTTTTCTCTCAACCCACATGAAACCGTAGCTTTAGTAGGAGAGAGTGGATCTGGAAAATCGGTTACAGCCCTTTCCATTTTAAAGCTTTTGCCTTATCCCAAGGCCTTCCACCCTCACGGTCAGGTTTATTTTGAGGGTCGAGATCTCCAAAAGCTAACGGAACGTGAACTGCTAGATATTCGTGGCAATAAAATTTCCATGATTTTCCAAGAACCTATGACCTCGCTTAATCCCTTGCATACAGTCGAAAAGCAAATTACGGAGGTGCTGTACATCCATAAAGGCTTCACCGGTACTGCAGCCCGGAGACGCTGCATTGAAGTCCTTGAGATGGCTGGATTCAAAGATGGAAAGGCGCGCTTACAAGCCTATCCTCATCAACTCTCTGGTGGTCAAAGACAGCGGGTTATGATTGCCATGGCACTTGCGTGCGAGCCAAAGATTTTGATTGCTGACGAGCCCACTACGGCCCTGGATGTCACTATTCAAGCCAGACTCTTGGATCTTCTAAAGGATCTTCAACGGCAACTTGGAATGGCAATGTTATTGATTACGCATGATTTAGGTATTGTTCGAAAAATGGCCGACCGCCTTGTTGTAATGAAAGATGGACATATGGTCGAGGCAGGGGAGACGCAAAAGGTTTTTGCAAAACCAAAAGCAGCCTATACTCGCAATCTTATGAACTCTTTTCCAACAGGAGAAGGAGTTCCGGTTGATCCTGAAGCTCCTGTTCTTCTCAAAACTGAGCATTTAAATGTAAAATTTGGCATTCGAGAAGGCCTCTTGCGCAGAAAGATGGGAGACATTCAAGCCGTTGACCATGTGAACCTTCAGCTCAAACAAGGACACACCTTGGGCATTGTGGGAGAGAGTGGATCTGGAAAAACGACCCTTGCCATGGCAATTCTACGCCTTGAAAGAAGCCAGGGAAAAATCTGGTTTAATGGCGGAAATATTCAAGATTTCTCTCGCAAAAGACTCCGTCCTTTACGTCGGGAAATGCAAGTCGTCTTTCAGGACCCTTATGGATCCCTAAGTCCCCGCATGAGCGTTTCCCAGATTATTGCAGAAGGTCTTGAAATCCATAAAATTGGAGCCACCCAATCAGAACGCGACGCCTACGTTGTTCAAGCTCTCAAAGAAGTCGGACTTGATCCTAAGGCTCGGAATCGCTATCCCCACGAATTTTCTGGGGGCCAACGTCAACGTATAGCTATTGCCAGAGCCATTGTCCTCAAACCAAAGCTTATCGTTCTGGATGAGCCTACCTCTGCTCTTGATCGTACTGTTCAGCTAGATATTATCGACCTTCTACGTAAGCTTCAAACCACTCATAAACTTTCTTATTTGTTTATCAGCCACGACCTTGCCGTTGTCCGGGCCCTCAGTCATGAAGTCTTAGTAATGAAGGCTGGGAAAATTGTGGAGCGTGGTTCTGCGCATTCTATTTTTACATCCCCGCAAGATCTCTATACAAAAGCCTTGATTAAAGCCGCCTTTGATTTGGAAGTTGCCCCACGAGAAAAACCTAAGAAATCCTCTCCTAAAAAATCCGCTCAATAAGGGATGGATCCTTAACTTTAAAGAGATCAGGAGATAAGGAAATATTGGATTTAATATCAGAGAGCGTTACACGGGTTTCAATTCCTTGTGCGTCTCTCACGCTCCATTCTTTCAGTGTCACTGGGTTTTGGGTGAAGGACAAAGAAAGCGTTCCCGCATCGGGGTCATCCGTATGCACAAAGGAAATTTCTGTAATGTCTCCTTTAGGAACAATACTTGTGATGGTCACATCTTCTTGAAAAGAAATGCGAGGACGCAGAATGAAAGCGGCAGGTGTGTTTTCTAAAGAAGCGTAGTTCGTCTCATCTTCTGCTTTATCATAGGTCATAAACCACTTTCCATCCGCTATAATCAAAAGAGAGGAGGGGGGATTATACGTAAGACGCAGCCCTCCTGGACGCGCGATATGAACAGTCCCTGAGGCCTTATGCCCTTTGCTATTGACTTGGGTAAACGTACCTTCCAAGGTTTTTAGATTATTAAGATAGATTTCATATTTTTGAACATCCGAAGAAGCCCTACCTTCTGTAAGAAAAACACAGATTCCCAGCACTATTAACCCTAATTTTTTTGTCATTTATTCAGTCCTTCTTGCTAGAACAGTGCGTTTGCCTGCATGATTAGGAGCACTGACAACTCCATCTTCTTCCATTTTCTCAATCAATCGAGCCGCCCGATTATAGCCAATTTTAAGATATCGTTGCACAAAACTTGTGGAGGCCTTTCCTTCTCGATAGATAAGAGCGAGAGCCTGTTGATAAAGCTCATCTTCTTCTCCGCCTCCATTCTCTCCCCCTAATTCTGGAGAGGATGCATCGCTCGTAATTTCTTCTATATAAGCAGGCTCACTTTGTGATTTTAAAAACCTCACAACTTTTTCAACATCCGCGTCTCCTACATAGGGACCATGGATACGGACAATCCGTCCGCCTGTGGCCATATAGAGCATGTCTCCTTGGCCTAACAGCTGTTCGGCGCCTTGCTCTCCAAGAATCGTGCGACTATCAATGCGCGAGGTCACTTGGAAGCTAATACGTGTGGGAAAGTTAGCCTTAATCGTTCCGGTAATAACGTCCACAGAGGGGCGCTGTGTGGCCATAATCAAATGAATTCCAGCAGCACGTGCCATTTGAGCCAAGCGTTGAACCGCAGATTCAATTTCTTTGCCTGCCACCAACATCAAATCTGCCATTTCATCAACGACCACCACAATAAAGGGAAGCGGATCCATCGTCAGCGCTTGGTCTTCAAAAATAGGACGCCCTGTTTCTGGGTCAAAGCCTGTTTGTACTTTTCGTGAAATGATTTCTCCCGACTCTTTTGCTTTCCGTATGCGTTCATTGTATCCTTCGATATTACGCACAGAAAGCTTAGACATAGCTTGATAACGACTTTCCATTTCCCGCACAACCCAACGCAGGGCCACGATGGCTTTCTTAGGGTCTGTGACCACAGGTGCTAAAAGGTGGGGGATTCCGTCGTAAACAGAAAGCTCCAACATCTTAGGATCAATCATAATGAACTTACATTCCTCTGGGGAAAGGTGGTACAGCAAGGAAAGAATCATCGCATTGATAGCCACAGACTTTCCTGACCCGGTGGTTCCTGCCACCAATAAATGGGGCATACGAGAGAGATCCGCCATGACAGGCGCGCCTCCAATATCTTTCCCTAAGGCAAGGATAAGGTTTGCTTTTGAATTCTCGTAATCCGCTGTGGAAAACAAGTCGCGCAAATGAACCGTTTCACGATGTTTATTGGGAAGCTCAATGCCAATAACATTTTTTCCGGGAATGACGGCAACACGCGCAGAGATTGCACTCATACTACGAGCAATATCATCCGCAAGGGCAATGACCCGAGAAGATTTCAAGCCCGGAGCAGGTTCAAGTTCATAAAGAGTCACCACAGGACCTGGTTTAATAGAGACGATTTCTCCACGAATACCGTAATCCTGGAGGACAGATTCTAAAGCTTCTGCATTTTCTTGAAGGGCGTTCTCATCAACCATAAGCCGCTGATTAGAACTCTTAGAAAGAAAGAGCAGCTCGAGAGGAGGTAAAAGGAGAGGGCCTGAAGCTACACGCTCTTTAGAACGGAGGGCCGGCTTAACCGTTACCTCTCGAGGCTTTTCAAACTCTCTTAAAAGCTGAGTCTTGTCGTGAGGAAGATTTCTTTCTTTTTCCTCAGGGAAAGGGGCAGACCCTCTCTTTTTTTTGAATTCCTTTGGTTTCCTTGCAAAGAGAGAAAAAAACCATTCAAATTGAGCTAAAGAGAGTCCGATAGCATACAAAAGAGAAGGGATTGCAAGAAGGAAAAAAAGGATCGTGAATCCTATCAACGGGAAGGGAAGATAAATAAGTTTTTCTAAGAGAAGATACCC
This sequence comes from Alphaproteobacteria bacterium, assembly GCA_020049895.1. Lineage (GTDB taxonomy): Bacteria > Pseudomonadota > Alphaproteobacteria > UBA9655 > UBA9655 > UBA9655. The sequence goes on from JAGVLE010000031.1 coordinate 20,944, forward strand.
TAAGGCTCCCCCTTGTCCCCAAAAGGCAAGGCTTGTAGTAAGCAGCAAGAAGCCAGCGATGAAAAGAAATCCACGCAATAGAAAAATGACACCCCTAAGACGTACTAAGGTAAAAAGACCAAACAGCGCCATATAAGCCGCAAAAACATAGCTCAAAGGACCAAAAAATTGGAGGAAAAGATCGCTTATAATAGCTCCAAAACTTCCTAAGGAATTTTTAGGAGTCCCTTCAATAGCTAGATTCCAAGAAGGGTCAGTCGGCGTATAGGAGGCAAGAGACGCGAACAAAACACCAGAAAAGGCTAAAAATCCCAGACCAAAAAAACCTCGCAAGCGATTCCTGAGAAAGGAAGACAAGGAGTTGCTACGACGAGCTACCTTGGAACGGGGCAAGAACGAAGAAAAAAATTTATGGCTCTGTAGAAATGTCATGTTGAATCTTTAAAAGACTTGCGCCCAGTGTTTTTAAATTATCGAAGAGCAGTATACCCTTGTCTCTCTGGATTTCCAAGGAGATTTCACAAGATTAAATGGCCACCCTTTTTTGAACATTTTTTAGAGAATGTGATGCTTCTTAGCAAAGGCCTGAAGATCTGAGCGAAGGGACGGGGAGTAGGTTTCTAAAGCTTTTTTCATAAACGCTTCTGCTTCTTTCAAGGGAAGCTTCAGGATCATTTTTTTAAGATGCCCCACAGCAGACCCAGAAACAGAAAGGGATCGGAACCCAAGAGCGAGTAACGCTATAGCTTCCAAGGGATTTCCTGCCATTTCTCCGCATACATTTACAGGAATTTTTCTTTTTTTGCAAAGAGCGTGGATTCTTTCTAGATATCTTAAAAATGGTGTTGAGAGAACATCATACCGGTCTGAAAGAAGAGGGTTGGTGCGGTCACTAGCATAGAAGAATTGAAAAAGATCATTGGTTCCAAGTGAAATAAAATCCACATCTTTAGGCAAGGCCTCTACCTGTTCTACCATCGAAGGAACTTCAAGCATAATGCCACAGGAAAGAGAGGTGGGGAGCAGGGCCCCCTTTTCTTTGGCATGGTTCCATTCGTGTTCCACATATTGACGGGCCTTTTGATATTCAGAAATGTCAGAAACCATGGGAAAAAGAAGACGCAAAGGTTTTCCTTGAGCTGCACGCATAAGGGCACGAAGTTGTTGTGAGAAAAAATTCACACGGTCCAAAGATACCCGGATGCCTCTCCACCCTAAGGCTGGATTTTCATCAGAGGTACGCCACATATACGGAATAATCTTATCCCCACCAATATCCAATGTTCTGAAAGTAACAGGGTAAGAGTTAGCCTGATCAAAGACCTCTTGGTAAATCTCTATTTGGGCATTTATGTTAGGAAACGTTGTCCGCATCATAAAAGGGATTTCCGTTCGATAAAGGCCTACCCCCTCTAAATTAAAGGTTTCCAGCAAGTTAAGATCAACGGGAAGTCCTCCGTTAAGAGAAAGGGAAACAGGAACAGAATCAAGAGTTTTGCAGGGTGCGTGATAGAAATCTTTGTCAAAGCTTTGAGTTTTTTTAATATGGACAATTTTTTCCCTGGCCTCTTGAATGGCTTGGACGGAGGGAGCGATGGTTATCGTTCCGTCCTCTCCGTTGACAATGAGTTTATCCCCCTTATTCACATGCGTTAACAGAAAAGGAATACGGCCAACAACCGGAATATCAAGGGCACGGGCGACAATGGCAACATGAGCGGAATGAACACCTTCTTCTAGGACGACTCCTTTTAAAAAGCGACGGTCATAATCCAAAAGTTCTCCAGGACCCAGGTTGTGGGCAATAAGAATAGCGGATTCAGGGAGTTCCTCAGCATTACCATGTTCTCCCGTTAGGTGGCGCAAAAGACGGCTAGCTAGGTCCTCTAGATCGGCAAGACGCTCTTTAAGGATGTTATCCCCAATATGGGTATAATGCTCACGCGTATGGCGTCGAACTCTTTGAACCGCAGCTTCTGCTGACAGGCCCTTTTGAATATATGTTTGAATCTTACGTATCCAGCCGCGATCGGCTGCAATCATCCGGTAAGAGGCCAACACCTCATGGGTTGCTTTTTCAATGAGAGGGGTTGCTCCAACCAGACGATCAATGGCTTCGATCATCTCACGAATGGCCGTCTTAAGGCGTTCGCTCTCTGCTTTAACATCAAGCGCAAGGGTTGTTTCTCGCCAAACATGCGGGCGATGAATAACGGCGATTCCTACACTGACTCCTGCGTTCAATGCTGTTCCTGCTAAGGTCTGAGCTAACATAAACCTCCGTTACGAAGCATGTATTTGGTGGGGCGAGGTAAATTGTCGTGCTTGAGAGATAAGCTCGTCGATGATTTCCTGGGTGGATTGTTCTTGAGTCACCATGCCCACGCTTTGCCCCGCCATAACAGAACCGCGCTCAACATCACCCTCGATCACTGCGCGCCTCAAAGCTCCTGCCCAAAAGTGTTCAATATTGAGCTGCGCTTCTTTTTGGGCCACCTCTTGGCGATCAACCTTTTCAATAAGTTCTCGCTGATAAGCAATGAAGTCTTGCGTTGCTTGATTAGAAAGGGCGCGAACCGGAATGATGGGGAAACGAGGATCTAATTGAGGGGAAATCGTCGCATCTCTTGCCTGGGCTCGAATGAAAGCCTTCTTAAAGTTAGGATGAGCAATGGATTCAGTCGCACACACAAAGCGTGTCCCCAATTGGCAGCCTGAAGCTCCCAATTCGAGGTAAGAGGCAATCGTTTCTCCCCGAGCAATTCCACCCGCTACGAATACAGGAATTTGTGTGATATGGGGGATGATTTCCTGAACTAAAACGCTGGTAGACACGGGACCAATGTGGCCTCCGGCCTCCATTCCTTCAATAATTAAGGCATCCACCCCAAGTTTAATGAGCTTCTTTGCAAGGACAAGAGCGGGAGAAAAACAAATTACTTTCAGGCCCTTATCCTTAAGGCGTGCAATTGCCTGAGCAGGCGGAAGGCCACCCGCCAAAACCACATGCGTGACGTTGGTGTCCACGCAAACATCAATAAGCTCCATAAGCTGAGGATGCAGGGTAATAAGGTTGACCCCAAAAGGTTTCTGTGTCAGGCGTTGGGTTTCTTGGATTTCGTTGCGCAAAAGATCAGGAGACATAGCTCCTGAAGCAATGACTCCAAATCCTCCTGCATTCGAAATAGATGACACAAGATTTCTCTCAGAAACCCACGTCATCGCTCCACCTACAATAGCATACTCAACGCCAAGGAATTCTTTCCCTCGTGCCCAGAGCTGGTCTAGTGGTTTTTTCACCGATACCATATTTTTCCTTTCATAAATTCTGCTACTCTTGCTACACTGAATATGCTTAGAGTGCAATATGGACACACGTGATCTTTTAGAACTTAATCATTTTCAAGCCCTTAGCGGGCAGTGGTGGGACGAAAGAGGGCCCTTTCGGCTCTTGCATGAGATGACTCCTCAGCGTATTGCTTTTTTGAAAGAAAAGCTAGGAATACATTTTTCTTTGCCACAAAATGGTCTCTCCCCCCTTAAAGGCTTAAGGATTCTCGACGTGGGCTGTGGAGGTGGTATCTTGTGTGAGCCCTTAGCGCGCCTCGGAGCTGAGGTGGTCGGAATTGATCCCATAGGGGAAAATATCACTGAAGCGACAAGACATGCCGCCGACATGGGGCTTACTATTACGTATCTTGCCTATACCATTGAAGAGTTACCAGAAGACATGCCGCCTTTTGATGTGGTCATTGCTTCTGAGATTATTGAACATGTAAAAAATCCAGATGATTTCTTAAAGGCCTGCTCGGAACGTCTAAAAGAGAGAGGAGGGATGTTTATTTCCACGTTCAACAAAACCCTCAAATCTTATCTTTTAGGGATTGTAGCCGTAGAGTATCTTCTCAACTGGGTTCCCCGAGGGACACATTCCTGGCAAAAGTTTATTTCTCCCCAAGACCTTTCCCAGAAACTAAAAGCATTAGGTTTCTCTCAGCAAGAAGCCTGTGGTCTTCGTTTCTTTCCCTTGACCCGTCAATGGCGCTTATCTTCATCTATGGAGATGAATTATTTTCTATGGGCACAAAAAAGTGTCCCTATATCTCTAGCCTAGCGCTGTAGGGCGCTGAAATTGGCTGGGGCGGAAATCGTAGTTGCTTTTCCTTGAGAATATTTGTGCTCCTTCTTTTCCTCTCCGGAGCCTTAATACCTTTTAATGGATCAAGATTTTCGTCATTGATCGGTTGCAGGGAACCCTTTGGAAGTGGTTTCTTTCCAAATAAATCAGAGAGCATAGCGCCTTTACTGGGATCTAATTTCTTAGCATCAGTGCGAGTAGACGCACCTTTTGATGGGTCAAGATTTTCATCATTAAGTGGTTTTTTTCCGAATAGCCCAGAGAGCATAGCCCCTTTACTGGAATCTAATTTCCTAACAGTGGAGAGAGCAGGAGGAGAGAGGGATGTTTCTGCTTTTTCAGAACGTATTTCCGCAGAGTGTGGGCCTGTTGTTGGCAAGAGTTGTTTTATAAAATTTTCTAAAAGCTCTTTTTGCGCATTCAGAAAATTCAGTCTCTCTCCTTGCTTCTCCGTAAGCAATTTTATCTTAGCTAGCTTTGCGGGATGGTCAGGGTCCTCTACCTTACTGGAACCTAATTCTATTCCAATCTCTGATTGAACCTTCGAGTTAGTATGAGTGCACTCCCAATTAAATAGCCTGACAAGCTCGAGTAATGATTCCGCTTGCGTAGGGTAAACCCACTTAAGGCGCAAACAGCCTGCTGCTTTTCTTAACCTTTCTCTTGTGGCTTCACTCGTTATTATGGGGTGTTCATTGAGCTGGGACAAAAACGCGATTCTTCCAGAATAAATATCAACCTCTGGCGCGCTAGACGATACAGCCTGCACGGGTTTGTTAGGATCTGCAAAACTTATTCCAAGGCTTTCGTACATAAATCTATATTTGAGAGTTTGCTGGCGACGGAGAGATTGAGAAACAGGATCATCGTCTACACACTGTGCAACAAGGTGCAACAGATTCGTTTGAACGCCTTTCTTCAATTTTTCGGAGATAAGGTCTATAACAAGAAAGTCCCGAGAGTACGCGGGCATCCTTCCGGGGTTGTTTTCGTAATCGAAAAACTCTTTTTCTTTATTATATCCAATAGTTATTTTGTCCTTAAGAAAAAGCTTTTTATGTCGGCCTAACAACAGATCAAAAAAAGGAGCAAGCTCTGGCCTTGAGGTTATTAATTCATTTATTTTCTTTGCTTGTGTTTCTGTAAGCTCGTCTAGCAAAAGCTTTGAAGAAGCGCTTGTTGAGTTAGTGTTACTCTTCTTTTGGCGAGCACGTTCCGCTGCAAGACGATTTGTGATTTCTATACGTTCTGATATTACTGTCTTTAATTCTGCGTCTTTTTCTTTTATCTTTTTGTTGTCTCCATCAACAGCCGCATATAAGGAACTTATTTCGTCTCTTAGAACGTCCATCTTCCTGCGTAGTTCTTTTTCCTTCGCCTCTAAGGCTTTAATTTCTTCTTTGCTTAAAGCAGCCTTTTGTGATGATTTCTTAATTGCCCTTGCCGGTTGCCTTGCTTTTATCAACGCTTCTAAAAGTTTTTTTCCAGTTTCAACTTTACTCTGAAGAGCGTTTTGCTCCTCTACAAGCATTTCATAAGGACTAAGATCTTCATGACTAAGCAGAGCCTCCAGCTTATTTTGAATTCTATACTCTTCCCGAGTGAAGAATTTTTTGAGCATGTCTATGAAGGGTTGAAAAGTATCAGCAGTCATAGCAAGACGAACACCTTCCTCTAACGTATTCATCTCTTCCTTTGTTATCAGTCCTTCTTTTGCGGAGTAGGAAATTAAAGACAAAAAACTATCTTTTTGAGAAGAATGATCCGCAGCCGATACGATAGAAAATTTTATCATACTACTAGGGCGCAATGGAGTGAGTAGCTTCGGCTCTTTCTTTTGTTTTACAGGGGAAAGTGCAAGTTCTTTTTTATCTGCTATTGTGACTCCCTCTGTATCTCCCCCAGTCGAGGAAACAATAGAATTCTTCACTTTTTTAGGAGTTGCTTTTTTTGTAATTTTCCCAGGAAGCTTCACTCCGCTGACCTGCTCAACTTTGTTCATTGGGCTCTCTACACGTGCTGCAATTTCAGCTGGTCTCTTTTCTACAACTATCTTCTCTGGCTCTGTTTTTTCTATTTTATGAGTCGCTTCTCCTGCGCGTCTTTCACATTCTTTGTGAGCCTTAGAAGCACTCAGAAGCACTTTCCTCGCTTTCAAAAACAAGTCATTCTGGTTACTTTTTATTGTTTTTTCCGTGCCACCTACACTGACTTTCTCAGCTTCTGATACACGAAGACTTTCTAATGCTAGCTTTTCATTTTTTTCTTCGCCTTCAAGGGTAAGGGGCTTCCTTACAGATGTTATAGAAATAGATTTCACGATTCGAGGGGTGGGACGCTTAGAGACAGGTATGAAAGCTCTCCTTAAATTAAACAGAGCAGGGGGGGCCATCTTCTTAGTGGACGTTACTCTTTCTAATTTTTTCTCTTCTTTTTTCTCAATTGCCACTTCTTTCTTAGTCACTAACCACGGATTCTCTTTTGAAACTTTCTTTATTGTTGTTGCTCTCTTCTCACGCTCTAGCTTTGCTCTATCTGGACTTTTTTTTCTCTCTTTTAGCGTCTTTTTTGCAACATACTTTTTTCTTGGTATTGCCGTCTTCTTTCGTGTTGCCGCTTTTGCTATTGCAGCTTCCTTTTTAAGCGGTAGGCTCACTGTTTCTGCCACTGGCTCCCTTCTTACCTTTGCACGTCCTTCTGGTTTTTTTGCTGCTGCAGCTTTTTTAGCCTCGGCTGATATCACAAGTTTAGTTGCTGGAATTTCTAGAGGCTTTTTGAGCATTTCTGGGGTTTGTTTTTGTACGGTTTCTTCAAGCAGCACAGGAATTGCTGCCGCCTCAACACATTCTGAGAACACTAAAGGCAGAAAAAAACAAACAGCACTTAATATAAAACATATTAAATACTTATTGCTTAATATTTGAGTTCTAGGGGAAAACATAAAAATTAATTGATTCTCAAAAAAACATACATCACTATAGGATACATCCTTAAGTAGTTTTCTTAAAATTTTCAATAAATTTTTTATAAAAGCGTAATTCCTTGTAGATCTTATCGCATTTTAAATTACCTACATCCTACGCAAAGATCATCTGTACTCTAGCCTTTTCTTCTAAGGTGCTGTATATAGGCACCATGGAAATTGATCAACTTACTCAGCGCTTATTAAACGATATTGAGGCAACGACTTCCCTCCAAGATGTCGAAGAGTTGCGCGTGGCAGCTTTTGGAAAGAAGGGCGTTTTAACGGAACTTCTTAAGACCCTTGGTAGTAAAACACCTGAGGAGCGCAAAACTTTAGGCGCTGCGCTGAATGTGGCCAAAGAAATCCTCAAAGAAGCTCTGGACGCGCGTAAGGTACATTTTGAAGACCTGCAGATTAATCAGCGGCTTGCAAATGAAACCATTGACATTTCCCTTCCTCCACGACCTGAGCTCCAAGGGAAAATCCACCCACTTTCTAAGGTGATGGATGAGGCTATGGATATCTTGGGGAAAATGGGATTTTCTCTGTCGGAAGGCCCGGATATTGAAGATGATTTTCATAATTTTACAGCCCTTAATATTCCCCCACAACACCCGGCACGCCAGGAACAGGATACTTTTTATCTGAAAGCAGGAGATGGAAAGACACCCCATGTCCTGCGCACCCATACCTCTCCTGTCCAAATTCGGACCATGATTAAAGAAAAGCCGCCATTGCGTATTATTTCTCTGGGAAGAACCTATCGTTCTGACCATGATGCGACCCATACGCCCATGTTCCACCAGATTGAGGGGCTTGTGGTGGATAAACATACCCATATGGGTCATTTAAAGGGGTGCCTTGAGGAATTCTTTCGCTTTTTCTTTGAAGACCCTGACTTAAAGCTACGCTTCCGTCCAGGTTACTTCCCCTTTACTGAACCTTCAGCAGAGGTAGATATTTGGTGGAAAAACAGTCGTTGGCTAGAAGTCTTGGGATGTGGAATGGTGCACCCAAATGTGCTGCGAAATTGCAATATTGACCCAGAAATTTACCAAGGGTTTGCTTTTGGAATGGGGATTGAGCGCATTGCCATGCTGAAGTATGGCATTGAAGATTTGCGCCTCTTTTTTGACTCGGACCTACGGTGGTTAAATCACTACGGGTTTGACCCTGAGACACGGGAGTAGCGCCATGAAATTTACCCTCTCCTGGTTAAAAGAACATCTAAAAACGGACGCTTCTCTTGACGTCATCCGGGATACCCTCGATCAGCTCGGTCTTGTAGTAGACAAGGTTGAGAACAAGGCCGACGCCTTAGCATCTTTTATTATTTGCGAAGTTATAGAAGCTGAAAAGCATCCGAATGCAGATCGTTTGAAAGTTTGTCGAGTGAATACCGGAAAAGACATCGTGCAAGTCGTGTGTGGGGCTGCTAACGCACGACAGGGGATGAAAGCCGTCCTTGCACTTCCAGGGGCCATAATTCCTTCTTCAGGAACTGTTTTGAAGGTCGGTAAGGTGCGGGATGTAGAAAGCTTTGGCATGATGTGTTCTGCCGAAGAGTTACTCTTAGAAACAGACTCTGAAGGCATTATTGAGGTGGCTGCTGACGCCCCTGTTGGCGAGCCTTATGTCAAATGGCTTGGCCTTGATGACGCCATGATCGAAATTGAAATTACACCGAATCGGGGAGATTGCTTAGGCGTACACGGAATTGCACGCGACCTAGCAGCCACAGGCATTGGAACCCTTCTTCCACTTAAAGAAGTCAAGGTTCCTGGAAATAGCCCATGCCCTCTTCAGTTAAAATTAGAAACGCCAGCCTGTCCCTATTTTACAGGACGTCTCATTCGTGGGGTGAAAAATGGCCCTAGCCCAGATTGGCTGCGCCGCCGTTTAGAGTCCATAGGTCAGAACTCTATTTCAACTCTTGTCGATATTACAAACTACCTGAATTTTGATCGTGCACGTCCCTCTCATGTGTTTGATGCTGATCTTATCAAAGGAAATATAGTCGTTCGCTCTGCCAAAGCAGGCGAACCCTTTGTCGCACTGAAGGGCGACGAATATACCTTGGCCGAAGGAATGACGGTCATTAGCGATGACTCAGGGGTTATCTCCTTGGGAGGCATTAAGGGAGGCCAAGCGACAGGATGTACTGAGGCTACACAAAATGTATTTCTCGAATGCGCATTCTTTGAAGCGGCAAATATTGCTGTGACGGGTCAAAAACTTGGTGTTTCAAGTGATGCACGCTTTCGTTTTGAGCGAGGCGTGGATCCGCTTTCGACGTTACCAGGGCTTGAAGCTCTCACAACAATGATTATCGACCTCTGTGGTGGGGAAGCGAGTGATGTGCTGGAAGTTGGCAAGCCTCCTGTCATTAGCAAAACCATTCCGTTTTCTGTCAATAAAATTGAAAGCCTTGGTGGCCTTACCATTCAACCAGAAAAAGCCCATAAAATTCTTACTTCTCTCGGCTTTCAAGTCTCTGGCAGTAACGTTATCTCACCTTCTTGGCGTTCAGATGTTGAGGGAGAAGCAGATTTGGTTGAGGAAGTCTTGAGGGTAGAAGGATATGATAAAATTCCTTCTGTTGCCTATGAGGGCCGCCCGGCAGGAGCACCTTTGTCTCCCTTGCAAGAACGACGTTTTGTCTTTCGCGATAAACTTACGGGGCGCGGCCTTGTAGAAACCGTCACCTGGTCTTTTATGGCTGAGGAAGATGTGGCCTTGTTTGGAGGCGTTTCGCAAGAGCTTCTGGTCATGAATCCTATTAGTATTGAGTTGAATGCGATGCGTCCCAGCCTTCTCCCCCATCTTTTGAAAGCAGCCCATTCCAACCAAAACAGGGGACTAGACGGGATTACGCTCTTTGAGGTTGGGCCGCAGTATACATCGCCTACTCCTGAGGGACAGGAGATGATGGCCTCAGGTCTTCGAGTGGGGACTTTCCCCAGCAACTGGCTTCACAAGAAAAGCTCTGTCGATTTTTATAACGTAAAGGCAGATGTTATGGCCCTTGCAGGCTCAAAAGGGCAGTGGGAGACGACAGCTCCCTCCTGGTACCATCCAGGGCGTTCAGCGACCTTAAAATTGGGACCTCAGGTGATTGGGTATTGTGGAGAACTTCACCCACGCATTGTCAAAGCTTTTGATCTGAAAGGTCCTGTGGTGGCTTTTGAAGTTTTTATCGACAGACTTCCTTTGCCAAAAAAACGGACAGCAGTCCCTCTTGTGCTGTCCCCTTATCAAGCTGTGGAGAGAGATTTCGCATTTGTGGTTGATCCTAAAGTCCCGGCAGATACTCTTATTCAGATTGCAGCTAAGCTTAATCCTGAACTTGTCAACAATGTGACTCTTTTTGATGTTTTTGAGCGAGAGGGCATAAAATCTTTAGGCATTCGAGTTCGCTTGCAATCTACAACTAACACATTGAGTGATGCAGAAATCCAAGCCTTTTCTGATAAGTTCATTGCAACCATTGTTCAAAAGACAGGCGCAACTTTACGAGAATAATGTCTCTCTGATATTTATTATCTTGCATATGGAAAATTAGAAATATCATTCTCCTTTAAACGTAATAAAATGTACTAAATTACTTGTAAAAAGAAGCTCAGGTAAGGTATACATTAATTCTTAGTCCTTAAATGATGAGGTCCTATGCGAAATACAGGAAATGTATCGCTAACCGTTAAAACCGCTGAAGAATCCCAGCCTACGTTCCATGGTGATTTGGATGAAGCACGACGGGTTTTAACTCTTGAAGCGCAAGCGCTTGAAACACTCGCGCAAAGTTTGGATGAATCCTTTGAAGAGGCAATTACGTTATTATTGCAAACGCAAGGGCGTGTCATCCTTTCAGGGATTGGAAAAAGCGGACATATTGCCAATAAAATTGCGTCGACCTTTTCCTCGACAGGAACGCCTGCCTTTTTTGTTCATCCGGGTGAGGCAAGCCATGGGGACTTGGGTATGCTTACACCCCAAGATACTCTTATTATCCTCTCCTTCTCGGGGGAAACTCCTGAACTTTCAGATATGTTAAATTATGCAAAACGCTTTGGAATTTCCTTGATTGCGATAACGCAAAAGGCAAACAGCACCCTTGCAAAAATAGCGCATACAACCCTTCTTCTGCCTCCGGTCCCTGAAGCGTGTCCGATGGGACTAGCGCCAACAACATCAACCACATTAATGTTGGGGCTAGGGGATGCGTTGGCTATTTCCTTATTGAAACGCAAAGAATTTTCGGAAGTTGATTTTAAAAAACTCCATCCAGGCGGGCTTTTAGGGCGAAAACTCTTGCATGTGTTTGACGTAATGCGCCCTTATGAAGAACTGCCGCTTGTTCTCAAAGGAACGCTTATGAGCGAAGCTTTGGTTGAAATGACTGCCAAGGGCTTTGGCTGTATTGGGATTATGGATACGAACAAAAAACTAGCAGGCATCATTACAGATGGTGACTTGCGCCGTCATATGAATCCTGCTCTTTTGAGTCAACGCGTAGAACAAATCATGACCCCTATGCCTAAAACCATTGTTGGATCTTCCCTTGCTGCTGAAGCAGTAAGAATCATGAATCAAGAATCCATTACAAACTTGTTTGTTATAGACAAGGAAAGTAATCATCTTGTTGGGCTTTTGCGCCTTCACGATTGTCTTAGGGCGGGGATTGCTTAAGTGGCTATACATGCACTTCAGCGATACTCTCGTTATGTAACTTTCATGAAGAGATTCCTGTTCGTAGGAATCTTTTTGATTTTGGGAGTTTCTATCATAGGCCCCTATGTTATGTCTTTTCAAAAACAACAAGAAACGGCTGAGCAAGTCCCTTCCGACAATCGAATGATTCATCCTCGTTACATGGCATCCGATGAAAAGGGACAACCTTATGAAGTCACCGCCGAAATTGCGACACAAGTAACCGAAAAAGAACCTACCAGCCTTAAAAATCCAGAAGGATCCTTAACCTTAGAAGAAGGTCAAATTCTTACTGTTAAGGCTAAGAACGGTCTCTATGATGCTCAAGGAAAGTTTTTAAATTTAGACGGCGATGTGATCTTAACAACGACAGATGGCTACCGTGTGAAAACGGAAAAAGCCAATGTGACTCTTAGTTCGAAGACGATCCAAGGAGGTGACCCCGTGGAAGGATCCGGACCTAAAGGGACCTTGAAAGGGGCAGACGGCTTTGAAATAAGACATCAAGAAGGGGGAGATATTATTACGCTCAAGGGTCGCTCACAGGTTGTTATTAATAAGGCTGATGGTGCGTAGTTTTTTTACGATTTTATGTTTGTCTTTTTGCTTAAAACCTGCGCATGGGCAAGGGTTAGGGCAAATAAATGATACTCAAGATAAGTCCCCTATTATCATAGATGCAGAAGAGTCTGTCGTTTGCGATGAAACGGCTCGAAAATGCACAGCAACAGGACTTGCAAAGACACAAAAAGGAACATCCATAGTTTATGGAGATATTCTTACTGTTCATTTTACGGAAAAGCGCGACCCCACGGCGATGACCGCACAAGGGAACGTCCGCATAGAAACTCCCAGAGAAACAGCCTATGGAGACTATGCTCATTATGATGTGGGGCTTGATCGTGTGCGTATGACAGGCGAGAATTTAAGGCTTGTTTCTCCAAACCAAACATTAACAGCAAAAGATTCAGTAGAGTACTGGCATGGAAAAAAGCAAGGAATTGCGCGTGGAAATGCGCGCCTTGAAATTCAAGAGAAAAATGAGAGCATTCAAGCCGATGAACTTATTGCTCATTTTTGCTTATCTCAAGAAAACGATCAAAAAATGGAGATTGAAAAAGCAGAAGCTACGGGACATGTTCTGGCCTCGAGTCCTACTGGCACTGTGACGGGCGATCGCGGCATTTATTATGCTAAAGAAAAGCGCATTGACATGTTTGGAAATGCGCTTGTTGAAATTCCAGAAAAAAAAGAACTTATTCAGGCTGATAAAATTATTGCTTATTTTGAGCCTTCTAAAGATGGTTCTAAAAAAATGGAAATTGAGAAAGTAGACGCAGTGGGAAATGTTCTTGCGTCAAGTCCAGATGGGATTGTGACAGGGAATCGTGGTGTTTATTATCCCAAGATAGAATTCGTGGAAATGTTTGAGGATGTTAAGATTACGCAAGGAGACAACATTATCCAAGGGCAATATGGCCGAGCAAACTTGAAAACCAATCTTATAGAAATATTCCCCTATATTCCCAAAGGGGATTCCTGCTCTCCGCATCAACGCATTTCTGGGATGATTATGCCTACAAATGCAAAGAAATTGAAGAAACCTTGCCCTTAAAGAATACCTAAAGACGCAGACGGAACTTTAAGCGTTCGGTGAAGACCAACGTTTAGTAAGAATCCAAACCCCATCAACAACGTTAGAAGAGACGTCCCTCCATAGGATACAAGGGGGAGGGGGATGCCTACGACAGGTAAAAGCCCCATGACCATAGCAATATTAATAATAACATAGAGAGAAAAGATTGCTGTCATTCCCATAGCAACAAAACGCCCAAACGTATTAAGCGTCGTAAGAACAATACGAAAAGATAAAAGAATAAGAAAAACATAGAGAATAATAAGGAAAACACCCCCGATAAATCCCCATTCTTCACATAAAAGCGTAAAGATAAAATCTGTTTGTTTTTCTGGCAAAAAATTAAGAGAGGCTTGCGTTCCCTGCATGTATCCTTTTCCCCAAAGGCCACCCGACCCTAGAGCAATTTTTGACTGAGTAATATGGTATCCTGCGCCCAGTGGATCTTGACCTGGATCAAAAAAAATAAGGATACGCTTTTTTTGGTACTCATGAAGAAAAGTCCATAATAGAGGAAGACTTATACACGTCCCAACAAAGACGCCAAAGACCCCCCAAAGAGAAACACCTGCCACAAAAAACAACATTCCTCCCATAAGGATGAAAATCATCGCTGTTCCAAGATCAGGTTGCCGTAACACGAGAAGGACCGGCACGATAATCAGAAGAAAAGGAATAAGAAGTTTAGAAAAAGAAGGAGGAAGAGGTTTGCTGTGGAAATAGCGAGCGAGAGCTAAGACAAGAGCAATTTTCATTAATTCAGAAGGTTGAAGCTGAAGGATATAAAGATTGATCCAGCGTTGCCCTCCTTTTCCAATAAATCCAAGGAACTCTACACCGCACAACAAAAGAAGAGAGATTCCATAGAATATATAAGAAAATTGAAGCCACCACCTCAAATTTGTCAAAGCAATAGCAAACATAATAACAAGCCCTACGCAGAATCGGAGCATTTGCTTGGATGCCCACGGCCCCATATCCCCGCCAGCAGCTGAGGTTAAAAGCCCCCATCCCATGGCAGAAATAAGGAGAACAAGAAGAATAATTCCCCAATTTAGGCTCGCAACCTTATGGTATAAAGACGTAAACTTCTTCACTTTCTCAGTTATCATGGCTTTTCTCTTTTTCTAAAAGCTGCGCTTTAATAAGGATATCGCGTGCGGTCTGAACGGCAGTGCTGGAACCACTGGAATGCTCGACAACAACAGCAATTGCAAAACGAGGAGAGTGTACTGGGGCATATCCTATAAACAATCCATGTTCTCGACACTCCCATCCCAACGAATGTGTTTTCGTTTGCCCTGAGGCTCTCTGTGCAGCTGTAATACGGCGAACCTGACTTGTTCCTGTTTTCCCTGCCATCTCCATTCCTTCAAAGGGAATACGCCCAGAAAAGGCGGTACTGCCTGGAGAATTAACTGTCATATTGAGACCTTCACGGATGATATCCAGATGTTTGTTATTGTAAGGCATCTCTGAAAAAGAAGGGGTTGATCCTTTTTCAAAACGCGTAAGAAGTTTTTTTCCACTCACAAGACGAGCAAGAGCGAGAGCGAGCTCAAGAGGTGTTGCCAACATATATCCCTGTCCTATGCTGGCCTGGATTGTATCACTTACCGTCCAATGGGCATGCTTATGCTCGGACTTCCAGTGTTTTGTAGGGACGAGACCTTTTCTTCGATAAGGGAAATCTTCGGAACCACCACTGCCTAAGCCAAACTCTTGCAAGAGCGACGCCATTGTATCAATACCTAGCCTTTTCCCTATTTCATAGAAAAAGACATCACAAGAATGAGTCAAAGCCTGTTCAAGATTGATATGACCATGAGCATGCATACAATGAAATTTATGGTTTCCTATCGTCACATATCCTGGACAATAGATTGTTGTATTTTCATCAATAATGCCTGCTTTTAGAGCCGCCAGCGCTAAAAATGGTTTTATGGTTGATCCAGGAGGATAAAGACCAGAGATAGCCTTATTCGTAAGAGGCATATAAGGGTTGTCTCGTAAAGCGTCCCAGTTTTTATGGCTAATACCTGTGGGAAAAAGATTGGGATCAAAAGAAGGAGAAGAGGCCAACGCTAGCACATCTCCTGTCTGAATATCTAAGACAACGGCAGAAGCACTTTTATGAAGATCCAGACAGTTCTGAACATAGGCTTGCAAACGAGCATCCAGAGTGGTGTGAATAGGTTCGCCCGCAAGGGGAGGGGTTTGGTGAAGTTCACGCACAACTTTGCGGCGTGCATTAACCTCAAAAGCTTTATATCCGGCTTTCCCACGCAAGCGGGATTCAAAATATTTCTCTAAGCCACCTTTTCCTACTTTAATTCCTGGAAGCGTCAACATTGACTCGAGGGCTTGCTCTTGTTCAGAAGGAGAGGAAACATACCCTAAAAGATTCGCTCCATGCGAAGATTCTGGATATGTTCGTACAGATCCAACTTCTATTGACACACCTGGTAGTTCTGCTGAATGAAGTTCCAGGACAGAAACTTGCGACCACGTTAATCCATCCTTGATAATAACAGAATCAAGGCCTCGTTTTTTCTGAATAGCTTTAAGGATTTCTTGTTTTTCTGGAGCCGGAAAATAAATAAATTTTGACATAATATCAAGAACTTCTTGTACCTTGTCTTTTCGAGTTGTTAATAAAACCAATCGAAAACTGGGTGTATTTTGTGCCAGAGGAATACCATTGCGATCGTAAATTTGACCGCGTGGGGGGAAAATAGGACGGGTAGCCATCCGATTCCCTTCGGCTAGAAAATGATAATGATGACTCTCTAGAATTTGAAAAACATACAGTCGTCCAACGAGAATAAGAATGAGAAAAAATTGGACAACGCCAAGGCACAAAACTCGGCGCAAAAATTGCGTCTTTTCGCGCTCAGACATAAAGGCGTACCCGCAAATGAAGGGAACTTAATAACCATGTTATAAAAGGATATAAAAGAACTCCATAGATCCAAGAAAGCATCACTAGGGGAGTTCCTCCCACGAAAAGAGCGTAAAGAGAAGTATAGACTAGACTATAAATTGCAAAGGCTCCCCATATGAAAAAAAAGCTATGGGGAATAAGAAAGGGTCTTATATGTTGTCCAAAAACCCAACTCAACATGAGAAGAATGGACGACAAGAGAAGTTCTCCCTTCATGAGGGAATCATACAAAAGTCCGACAAAAAACAAACTCCATAAGGGGAGATCTTGAGGTCGGAAAATAATCCAATAATAAGTAGGAATGAGGTAGAAAGCGGGAAGAAAAGGCGCTTGTCCTATATGCAAGCAACTCCCCCCCATGATAAAGCAAATAATACTAAAAACGGGAAGTCCCCGTAAGGTAAGGAAAAGAAATTTCATTGCTCCTCCAAATTTGTCTGAACTTCTTGTAAAAATGAAGCAGACTGAGGGTGAAGAATATGAACCCATTCTAGATTTTTGTATGAAGCCAAGAGCCTTACATGAATCTTACCGCCTGTAATGTCGTTGATATAACCAACAGGAAGACCTGGAGGAAAAATCCCCCCCACACCCGACGTTACAACTTTTTCACCTGGCTTTATTTTCTGAATATCAGTCACATACACAAGCGTTGGAAAAAAATTTCCTTCTCCAGCTAAAATTGCTTTTTGATGAGACCCTTCTGTCATAACAGGAACACGAGAGTTTACATCATTAAGCAAAAGGACTCGCGCCACGTGATGTCCTACTTTCTCAATGCGACCTAAAACCCCGTCAGGATCTACAACAGCTTGATCCTTTGTAAGCCCCTGGTCGGATCCTGCTGCAATTAAGAAAAAATAATGGATACCGTCGTAAGGACTTGAGACGATGCGCGCTACCCTATGCATATAAGGTCTTGGCGTAGAAACATTCAGTTGTTGTCGAAGGACATTATTTTCATGTTGAAGAGGATGTAGCACTTGAAGTTTCCATTTCAAGTCTTTGTTCTCTTGTACAAGGGCTGCATGCTCATTTTTTAAATTTATGAATGTATAACTATCTTTCAAAAAGGTATGAGCTTGTTGAAAGGGATAAATAAAAATTCTTTGAAAAGATGCGGTTCCCTCAAAAAGAAAGGAAGAGAGAGGGTTGTAAAGAGACGGATAAAATCGTAAAGCAGCCCCCCCGAGCAAGAAAAAAGCAAAGACTAAAATGGAAATTTTCTGCCTGAAGGGATACGTGCGGGTTGGATACGGATTTGCTTTCCGTTTTAAAGGACCGGGAGGCTTATAACGACGAAAGACGGACACACTTCTAGCCTCTAAGCAGTAATGAGTACATTTTTATGGTGATTCATTAAATCAAGAGCTTTCCCAGTTCCCAGCGCCACACAAGAAAGGGCATCTTCGGCCACAATAACGGGAAGACCTGTTGCTTGACGAATTAACACATCCAAGTTTGTGAGAAGAGAGCCACCTCCTGTCATCACAATTCCTCTATCTACAATATCAGCAGCAAGTTCAGGCGCCGTGTTTTCAAGAGCAAGCTTAACAGCTTCTACAATGGCAGAAGTAGGTTCATGGAGGCTTTCGGAAATCTGTCTCTCTGAAATGGTGATCTCCTTAGGGATCCCATTAAGAAGATCTCTCCCCTTAATTTCCATCGTACGTCCCGCCCCATTTTTAGGAGGAAGGGCAGAGCCAATTTGTTTTTTGATGCGTTCAGAACTAGCTTCACCAATAAGAAGGTTATGCTGGCGACGAATGTAGCTAATAATAGCTTCATCCATGTTGTCTCCACCCACACGCACAGAGCGAGAGTAAACGATACCTCCCAGAGAAAGCACAGCAACTTCAGTTGTTCCGCCTCCAATATCCACCACCATGGATCCAGTTGGCTCTGTAACAGGCAAGCCTGCACCAATAGCCGCAGCCATTGGCTCTTCAATAAGATACACGCTGCGTGCGCCTGCGCTCTCTGCGGATTCCTGGATCGCACGTCTTTCAACAGCGGTTGATCCTGAAGGCACACAAATAATAACGCGCGGGCTAACAAACTGGCGACGCTTGTGAACTTTTTGAATGAAGTACTTGATCATTTCTTCAGCAATTTCAAAGTCTGCGATGACGCCTTCTCGCAAAGGACGAATAGCTTGAATATTACCAGGAGTACGGCCTACCATAAGTTTGGCTTCTTCTCCCACAGCCAAGACTTGCTTTTTATCACGGTAAGTGCTGATAGCCACAACCGATGGCTCGTTAAGAACAATTCCCTGTCCCTTGACATACACAAGAGTATTGGCCGTTCCTAAATCAATGGCCATATCTGAAGATAACTTACCAAGTAGCCGTGAAAACATATCATTTACTCCTTTTATGCCGCTCGAAACAAAAGAATTCCTTTGCTTATACCGACTCAATCCACTCTAAAAGAGACGCTTTAGATTGGACCCCGACTTTTGTCCCCACCATTTGACCATTTTTAAAAATCATCAATGTAGGGATAGATCTTACCCCCAAGATGGCTGCTGTTTCTGGATTTTCATCGATGTTAAGCTTTGCAATAGTTGTTTCGTCTACTTCTGCAGCAAGTTCTTCCAAAATAGGGGAGAGCATACGACAAGGACCGCACCATTCAGCCCAAAAATCTACAAGCACTTTGCCTTTTGCATCTGTAACATCTGTTTTGAAAGAAGAATCTGTTATTTTTAAAACGCTCATAAGGTTTCCTTTATGTTTGAATAACTCTTTCTTTTGTATTGATAAAAATAAAGAAGGTCAAGGGTTGGTTGACATTGCCCGAAGACATTATCTAGCTTAGATCTTAGGGCTATCAAGGGTAGAAGTCCAGTTTTTATTTCTTATTCAAAATTGTATGGTAATTGCTTTTTATAAAAATATTCATTATATAACAATAATTGATTGTTTTTTCACGTAAAGGCAAAGGGTTTAACAGTGTTGACAAAATATTTATTTACAACTGCAAGTATTTTTTCTCTTATGATGGCTCCTTGTGCAGCAATGGGTGGGGAAGAAGATGATCTAGAGTTTACAAATTTACCTCGGACACCCAAGGGGCTAGATGTAGAAGAACAAGATCAAGGTGTTAAGAGAGCAAGCCCTTCATCCAGGGAAGAAACTTTAAATAATGCTGAAAAAACTGATCTAGAGCCTACGGAAAAAACATCAACTCTTCTTAATAAAAATTTGAAATTTGCCAGACTCATTTGTATGGATCGTATTGCGAAAAACAATAAACAATTAGAGTCGATTAAGGCCGCATCCGAAGAATCGGATCTCCGAGATCAACTACTAAGCTTCATTGAGGATCAGAAGTCTGCAAGGGCTCTTCTAACACTAGGGTTAGAAAGAGCTGGGCTAGAGGCACTCGTAACGCTGCGGGGCATGGTATATCCACTGATTCTCAACGACATTGCTATATATGAAGACGTCTTAAAAATTATAGATGAAATACAAAAAGGACCATCAGAACTAAAAGAACATACCCCAGAAAACGATTTGTATGCTTTTTTAGAGTATAAAGCGCATTTCCAACTTTTCCAAGAAAACGATAACTTTGTAACCAATCCCCTCGCTAAAGAAAGTAATTTCCTCACGCTGCTTAGCAAAATTCTATACAATAGAAAATTAGAATTTTACGGTTCTTCTGATGATTATCTATTGTTTTCAGAAACCGAAGGTAATTATAGGTATGGATTTAACTCTGAACGCTTTTCTGAGCACCGACAGAAAGATCTTGATCCGCTATTAAAACATCCATTATTAAAATTTGCTAAAAAATTCACGGGTGCTATAGAAGAAAAAATTAAGACTGTTAACGAGAGGCTCTCCACTATTTTAACCGAAAGGAAGAGAATTCTTTTAGAGCATGTTTCGCAGGGCATTCGATCTGTTCTTCTTGAAACATCAAGGATAAGCTATCCCATACAAGATACTCACAAAGAAAATATAGTCATGTATCAGATGCTTCCAAAAATTTTGAAAAACCTTAATGAGAGTTTTGATGAATTTATTCCCCAAATAAACGCTCTTGCAGCTGATTTAAATCAATGGATTCATCTTCCGGATAAAAAAGGGAAATCTAACTTAGGAAAAATTAACGCACCGCTTACAGGAGGGCAAAGACAAGAGTTGTTAGATTTTTTGCCTAAGCCTGCGCAAGAAGATGCTTCACCTAAAAAATCTTCTGCAAAAAAGAAAGAAAAGAAAAAAACCATACACACTGAGGAAGCTCCACCACCACAAGAAGAAGGCAAAAAAGCAGAGAGTCCTGCTCAAGACACAACTTTTATTCCCGAGCGCAAGAGTCCTCCACAGAGAGAAGCGGTAATTTATACGTCCTTTAACCCTGTTGAATTATATGAGCGAAAAACAGCGAAAGTTAAAACAAAAGGAATTGCAACAATTTCTGAGAAAAAAGAAGCTGATAGCGAGGAAGACACCACCCCTCTCCAATCCTTGTTTGTAAAAGGACAGTATCCAGAATGGATTGAAACATTGTTGCATCACAACTGTCCTCAATTTGATAAAATTTCCTCTGCTTTTCGTAAGTTTTTAAATGAAAATAATATTGAGGGAGAGTGCTTTCAAAACGCTGCCTTTCTTGTTTCCCCCGTAAATGGGAAGGCATACGCTGTAACATTTCATCCTCCACACCGTGGGTCTAAAGAAAGCAGCTGGCCCTCTTGGCGAATTGAACTCATTAACTTGTTCAAAAAAGCAATGATCATAGAAAATTAGATTTTTTCTTAAAGAAAGCGTCAAAAACCCTAATTGGATATTTCTGATACCTGATCCAATCTTGCTTTATGACTGCTTTTGTCTTATCGTACACTTTATTTTGAAGGGTAAGCATGAACTTTTTTCATAGTTTTCGAGAAGACATTTTAGCCGTAATTCAAACCCTTATCCAAGCAGGCCAATTACCTGAAGGGATAGAGCTAGATAAAATTACGACAGAACCTCCGCGTGATCCAAGTCATGGAGACATTGCAACAAACGCAGCCCTGATTTTATCCAAACCTGCTCAAAAATCGCCACGAGACATTGCGCCCCTTATTGCTGAACACTTACATTCTTTGCCCTCTGTTGAAGAGGTGTCGGTCGCTGGACCTGGTTTTATAAACCTTAGGCTATCTTCTCAATTTTGGTATCAGCAGCTCTCGACCATTCTTCAAGAAAAGGAACGATACGGGGATTCAAACCTAGGGCTGGGTGAAAAAATAAATCTAGAATACGTTTCTGCGAACCCTACGGGGCCCATTCATGCGGGTCATGGGCGTGTAGCGGTGGTTGCGGACGTATTAGCAAATTTACTGGAAAAAGTAGGATATCGAGTCTTACGAGAATATTACATTAATGATGCGGGCGGGCAGGCTGAAAAACTCGCGTACTCCACATATCTTCGGTATAAAGAAGCACTCGGTGAAGACATTGGGGAAATCCCTGAGGGATACTATCCTGGAGACTATCTGAAAGATGTGGGCCAAGCCTTAGCTGAGCGGGATGGAGCAAAATGGCTCACTCTTTCTGAGAAAGAATGGAAAGAACCTTTCCGGGAATTTGCTGTCAATGCCATGATGACGAATATTCGCAAGGCATTGGCCTTAATGGGTATCTCCCACGAAGTATTCACCTCTGAAACAGAACTCCATCGCTCGGGAGTTATCGAAGAAGCCCTAACCATTCTAAAGAAACAAGGTCTTATTTATGAAGGAGTGTTAGAAGCACCTAAGGGCAAGGGAGCTGAGGACTGGGAGCCTCGAGAGCAGCTTTTATTTCGCTCTACACACTTTGGCGATACGACAGATAGAGCGCTTCAAAAAGCAGATGGGTCTTGGACCTATTTTGCGGGAGACATTGCTTATCACTATGACAAATTTAGACGCGGTTATACCCATATGATCAACGTGTGGGGAGCAGATCACGGTGGGACAGTAAAGCGCATCACAGCAGCTGTTGAAGCTGTAACGTATGGGAAAGCCCACTTGAATGTTATCCTCTCTCAAATGGTAAGTTTTACCGATGGGGGAGTCCCTGTTAAAATGTCCAAGCGTGCAGGAAACTTTATCGAAGTGCAGGATGTCATCGATAAAGTGGGGAAGGATCCTTATCGATTTATGATGATAAGTCGCAAAAGCGATGCTCACCTTGACTTTGATTTCCAAAAAGTTCTCGAGCAAACAAAAGATAATCCTATTTTTTATATCCAATACGCTCATGCCCGTTGCCATTCTGTCATGCGCATGGCGCAAGAGGTATTTCCAGAATGGGAAAAAACACCAGCGTCTTTTTTAGAGCGTTTGACAGATAAAGATGAGCTCCATCTTTTAAAACTTCTTGCTGGCTGGCCACGTCAGATAGAAAATGCTGCTATCATGCGGGAACCCCACCGTTTGTGTTATACCCTCTATGAAATTGCTCAACAATTTCATATGCTATGGAACAAGGGAAAGGATAATGCCATTTTACGGTTTATTCTTCCTCAAGAAGCCGAGCTAACGCGTGCACGTCTCGCCATGATTCAAGGCGTGGCACATGTTATTGCATCAGGCCTCTTTGTTTTTGGAGTAACGCCAGTGAAAGAGATGAGAGAATGAGCGTTTTCGTGAATGATGATGATCGCTTAGGGGGAAATCCTGAGCGAAAGAAGAAGCCCAATAATTCTTCGACTCCGTGGAAGTATGCATTTTTAATTTTACTGGTTGTTGTTTGTATCGTTGCGATTTGGTTTATGTTGCCCTCTCGCTCTCCCCCTGTATCACAAGGAGAGATTCCTTTAGTCCGTGCCGATGAAGCTCCTTTTAAAATGAAATCGCAAGATCAAAGCGTTCCTGGAATAGAGCACCAAGATAAGCTTGTGTATGGCCGACTTCGAAATGATCAGGCGTCTCCTCCTGTAGAACATATTCTACCTGACGACTCGAGTCCTTTGACAATGGATCAACAATATACGCCGCCTGATACGGATCCTGAAGCACCATCACTCTCCATTGAAGAACTCATTGGGGGAATGGGCGCTCCCAAAAAGGCAGAATAGAGTGAAAGTATCTCCGACTCCTCTGATCTTTGGGTGTGCAGGGTTATCCTTATCAGATGAGGAAAGAGATTTTTTTCAAAAATCTCAGCCTCTGGGATTCATCCTTTTTAAGCGTAATGTCCAAGATAAGGCCCAAGTTATGGCCCTTGTAGAAGCTTTAAAGGCCACCGTAAATCACGTCAATCCGCCCATTCTCATCGATCAAGAAGGAGGACGCGTTGTACGTCTGAAGCCCCCTCATTGGCAAGAATATGCTCCTGTACACATGAAGGACGGCGAATCCATAGAGGAAGCGAAGGCGCGCATCCATCACCTCTATACATCTATTGCCAAAGACTTAAGAGAGGTCGGCATTACAGTGAACTGCGCCCCTATGCTGGATCTCGATGTACTCGGAGCCGATCCTATTATGGGAGATCGCACCTTTAGTACGGATCCCACAATTGTCTCTATTTTAGGAGCTGTAGCCATTCAGGCTATGCAGGAACAGGGTATCATACCTGTGATGAAACACATCCCAGGTCATGGAGCAGCGCTGTGTGATAGCCACAAAGAACTTCCTCTTGTGACATTGTCTCGCGCTGAGCTTGAAGCACACTTTGCTCCCTTTAAGGAAAACATTAACTGCCCTTGGGCAATGACGGCACATATTGTGTACATAGCTCTTGATCCTGACCATTGCGCCACACAGTCTTCTCTTGTGATTCATGATATTATTCGGGAAGAGTTAGGGTTTAAAGGCGTCTTGGTAAGTGACGATATTGGGATGAGCGCTCTTTCGGGCTCTTTTGCAGAACGCACGCGAAAATCTTTGGAAGCGGGATGTGATGTGGTCCTCCATTGTTCCGGGATTTTAGAAGAAATGATCGATGTCATGAGGGGAGTGTAATGGAAACATTTTTGCGCATTTTTACCCTTGGGCTTCCCATTGTTCTTGCAATTACCTTACACGAGGCTGCCCATGGTTATGTGGCGTTGCGCTATGGAGATGATACGGCAAAAAGGGCAGGGCGGATTTCTTTGAATCCCTTGCGCCATGTAGATCTTATCGGAACCATTCTCTTGCCAGGACTTTTGCTAGCTTTCAATGCGCCTGTATTATTTGGATATGCAAAGCCTGTACCTGTCAATTTCTCTCGTTTGAACAACCCTCGCAAAGACAGTATTTTTGTGGCGGGAGCTGGGCCTGCTATGAATATTCTTTTAGCCTTTATTTCCGCCCTTCTTTTGCACTTCCTGATCGTTTTACCTCCAGAACTAGCCCCCGTAGTCCAACAAATGTTGTCTCTTTCTGTCTTGATTAATGTGACCTTGGCGGTTTTCAATATGCTCCCCCTTCCTCCCTTAGATGGCGGGCGAGTGGCCGTTGGGCTTCTTCCTAATTTCCTCGCTTATCCTCTTGCTGCTCTTGAACCATATGGCATGATGATTATCTTTGGTTTGTTGTTAATCCCGTCTTTTTTCGGAATTAATCTCTTAGGAGCCCTTATCTTAGAGCCTGTTAAAGGAATTATTGACCTCATTTCTTTGTTAGCAGGAGTGAGCTAACAAAAAACTTGGCCTCTAGAGCTATTCATTTAATTCCCGTCATCCGTTGCAGAAGATGCACTTATTGGGAGACGTGGGAGATTTCTTTCAATTTCCTCAGGCACAACTATTGCTTGCTTAAGTCCACTCCAACTCATTTCTTGTTCTTCAACAAAGGAATTATAAGCTACTGTATTGGAAGTTTCATTAATGATTTCTATACAAGTATCAACAAGAGAGCGAGTCTTTCCACGAACTTGCTCGGCAAACGAATGCATGGCCGTTAATTGTTCAGGATAAGATAAATCTCTAAGGTTTGGCACTTCTATATTATTTCCAGATGGTTTGAGATATCCATTAAGATCCTCATAAATTGTGCGAAGCCCCCGCAAAGTTGTAATCTCATGAGTTAGCTCATCTCCTGTAGAGTAGCTATGAGCTTCGATATAAATAGCAAGTGGCGTACGGGAAATTCCCCAGTCTCTTGCCTCTACCCAATCTTTTGCACCTTCTCTCGTTTGATTTTCTGAAAATTTTGTTTTAACTCCCTGAATAATTTCTTCATCAGAAAGGTCAGACCATATGTGTTGGGGAGTTTCTACATCAAGATCGTCATTAAGATCCGCTTCAAAAAGAGGCCCAAAAGAAGTTGTAGGCTTTAAAGAATCCATAGCCTCTTCAAAAGTCAAAGCTTTGAGCGTCTTTTCAGAAAAAGAGTAGAGCTCATGAAATACCAAAGCTAATCCCGAAATAAAGGTATTATAGTGTTTGCGAGCATTGTCTATAGTATCTGGATCAGAATGAATTGAAGCTAAGAATATCTTTTTTTGTGTATTCACACACTCTAATAAGGTCTCATGAAGTTTTTGACAGCGTTTTTCTACGAATTCTACCGTAGGTTGAACACCATCCAACACATACCCACCTGCATTCTTAAAATCAGCAAGTCGGTCAAGAATTTCCTGATACATTGCATCCTCTCTAGGATCTAGGTCTGCATGAAGAAGATCATGAAGCGCCATGTGATGAGGAGAAAACTTTACAGTATGGACAGATGCTTGTTTAAGTGCCAAAGGAATGCACACGATATTCTGTAAAATTGCTTCAACCATGTGAGTAAGACCAAACGCCCCCTCCATTATAAGTGGAACCTGGACAGGAGCGAACCAAAAAGATCCCTGGTGACGCCGAATGCAATCATGAATACTGTCATTAGCATGTAGAGATGTAGATGCGTCTATTCCTGCATAACCTATGGACGGGAGAAATGTATCCGTGTATTTTTGCCCTGAAAGGATACCCTGCTGTAAATAATTACAATTTACAGCACAGGCAAAGATGGAGTGTTTCCATGCGGGAATATTTTGAGTTTTCCCAAAGAGAGAAGGCGTGGGGGCTTCAGAAGCCTTGAAAAGAGCCACCCAATCGCTTGAAAAATTATTATGAGAAAAAATGCTTTCTGCAACCGAATCGGGATTCGCTACCAAAAATGAAGCTAGGTGACAACACCGCACGGCAGCGACCTCAAGGGTCGAATAAGAGAGAGGCAAGAAACTATTGCCATTAAAAAGGTTTCTGTTATCAGTATTGATCTGTTCCCATAGTTTCTCAAATTCACTAGAAGTCTTGCCATTCTTCTTCGCGTATTCTTGGAGAGATTGCATATATTGCGTTAAAATAGGCTCATAATATTCCGCTATGATTTTGAGTGTTTCATGAGTTTCAGGGGCTATTTCTTTTTGTCTTGATGCCTCTCTTAAAGCAATCAAAAGATTAGGATCATGAAAGGGGTTAGCCCCCCCTACCTTTGATCCCTTCATTGTTTGTGGATAGGCTTGGGAAAAGTCCTCATAAAAACTTTTACTAGAAGAGCTAGGGGCTACGCCTTGGTTTTCTAAAATCCTATCCATCGCCCATGCTGAAGAAGAAGAACAGAGAGTGACTGCGAGTATAGGCAGAATAAATAATTTTTTCATAAAACAATCTCTTTAAATTGAACATCAACTGCGCATTCTATACAATAAATTTTTCTTTTTGTAAAGAAATTTTTCATTGAACCAACAAAAATAATCATTTTTATTGTTATTAAGGGAAACTAATATTGCGTAAAACTCATAGATGAGCAACATCGAATGAGACATAAAGATAACATCTCCCCTTTTAAGAGGTCTTGTTTTCTTTTACACTTAACCACCCCACATCAGTATTCTTAAAAGGGAGGAGAATACGAACGTGATCTGGAAAACGATATTTTCATATTTCTATAAAGATTTTAGTCGTTGGCCCTTATGGGCCCCGGTGTTTTTAGGAATTGGCATTGCCATTTATTTCAGCCTCCCTTTTGAGCCTTCACTCCTATGGTCCTATAGCGGAATAAGCTTATTTACCCTAGCCCTGTGGAGCATTCGTCTTCATCTCTTACGACTCTTATTGCTTTCTGTCAGTATTATTGCCTTGGGGTTTTCAGCAGCCGCTCTGCGAACGCATTGGCTTTCTACCCCCATGCTTCACGCGTCTCTCCCGCCTCTTGTGGTGGAAGGGAAAGTAATTCAAGTTGAGATTAAACCTACTAAAAAAGGGCTCTTTTTTCAGAAGATTTTCTTGAGTGAGCCCAAAGCAGACGAGGGAGAAATACTACCTGATAAAATCCGCGTTACCCTAAAAGGAAAAAGAGAACGCTTGTGGCCTGGTCAAATCATTCGTTTGACAGCCAAGATTTCTCCTATTTCTGACGCATCTTTACCGGGAGAATTTGATTTTCGGCGGCATGCGTATTTTCAAGGAATTGGCGCTACCGGATTTGCCTTTTCGCCTCCACACGTCATAGGAAATAAGCCTTCTTTTGGAACCCGTCTTGAAAAACGAAGAGAGAAAATTACAGCTTTTTTCCTAGAATCTCTAAGTTTTCCGGAAGGGGCCATAGCTGGCGCTTTAATTACAGGGGACAAAGCGACTATCCCTGAAGACATTCGAGAAGAATTTGTAAGGTCAGGCCTTTCTCATATTTTGGCTATTTCTGGACTGCATCTTACCATTATTGCAGGTGTGATCTTTATGGTGATCAGACGTAGCCTTACTCTCATTCCTTCAATTGTTCTCTTCTATAATATCAAAAAGCTCTCAGCCATTGGCACTATCCTGATGACTTTTTTCTATCTTGTGCTTTCAGGGTTTGGCATCCCCGCTCAAAGGGCATTTATTATGATTAGCCTAGTCATGGGAGCGATCCTTATGGATCGAACGGCCCTGTCTATGAGAACAGTTGCGGTAGCTGCCTTTGCAATTCTTTTAACCACCCCAGAGGCTCTGTTGGGTCCTAGCTTTCAACTCTCCTTTGCAGCTGTTATCGGTCTGATTGCAGGCTATGAGGTCTGGAGAAATCCTCTTGCGAGCTGGATTGTACGCGGGGGAATCATTAGAAAATGTATTCTGTATGTAGGAGGAACAACGTTTACTTCACTTTTAGCGACTTGTGCCACTTTGCCGTTTACAGTTTATATTTTTCATCGTTTTAGTTTGCATGCTATCGAAGCTAATCTTCTCGCTGTTCCCCTGGTAAGCCTTATCATCATGCCAGCAGCCTTTTTATCGTGTCTTTTGACGCCTCTAGGATTGGGCGGATGGCCTCTATGGGTCCTGGAAAAATCTCTTCATTTATTAGTGAAAATCGCTTCTTTTTTTGCCTATTGGCCCGGAGCCAACATTCAACTTCCACAGCCTCCTCTTATTTCTTTTATGTGTGTTGTTCTGGGTAGTTTATGGCTTTGTCTTTGGCAGCAACCGTGGCGTCGATGGGGGATAGTTCCTATCTTTCTGGGATGTTTTCTTGCCTTTTTTTACAATCCCCCAGATCTTATGGTGGATGGACAAGGCAAAATTGCTGCTTTCTATGATCCCCCGATTCTTTATGTCAGTTCTTTGCGAAAAGGAAAGTTTACAGCAGAGATGTGGGGCAAACATTTAGCAGCCTCCCAAATGAAACTACTGCCCTGTGAGGAGGGAGTCTGTGAGTTGAAAATTCAGGGAATTCCTGTGGTGATTTCTTTTCTTAAAGAGAAACAACCGTGTATTAAAGGGGCTGTTCTCATTCGGCTAGAGCCAAGCCGAAAGGCGTGTCCCGAAGCACATATGACTATTGATCGATATGATCTTTGGCGGGGAGGGAGCCATGCCTTATGGGTAAAGCCTCAAGGAATTCAGGTTAAAAAAGTAAGGCCACACGCCAATCATCGTCCGTGGGAACGCAAAGCTATTTCTCGAAAACGTGTTATTCAACGGTCACGGATTTCGCCAAGTTCCGGGGTTGATCCACGTCAGTCCCTTTAAGAAGGGCTGTGTGATAAGCAAGAAGTTGGAGGGGCACTGTATAGACAAAGGGAGCCGTCAGCGTGGTGGTTTCAGGTAGAATTAAACAATTAAGAGAGGAAAGATGTTCAGCTCCCTTAGCATCCGTCAAAGCAATCACCGGAGCCCCACGTGCACTAACCTCTTGAATATTAGAGGCTGTTTTTTCAAACAAGTCATCAAAAGGAGCAACAACAATCACGGGAACGGACGGTTCTAAAAGAGCAATAGGGCCATGTTTCAGCTCACCTGCAGGATAAGCTTCTGCATGGATATAGCTAATTTCTTTTAGCTTTAAAGCGCCTTCAAGAGCAATGGGGAAGCTTATTCCGCGCCCTAGAAAAAGCACATCTTTTACGTTTACAAGGGACTTTGCAATGGCTCGTATGTTGGCGTCTTGGGCTAAAACGTCTTTGCAAAAAGCAGGCAAACAAGACAATTCATGACAGGCCTTCGCAAGGGCTTCATCAGTCAAATATCCTCGTTTGTGAGCTGCGTCTAAGGCGAGAAGGGCCAATACCATCAATTGGGTTGTGAAAGCTTTTGTGGAAGCAACGCCGATTTCAGGCCCTGCATAGGTGAGGAACGAGATATCTGAGACCCGAGAAATGGAGCTTTCCGGCACATTGACAATTGAGAGTATGGTTTGATCTTGCGATCTCATATACTCAAGGGCGGCCAGGGTATCTATCGTCTCTCCCGATTGAGAAATGAGGATGCTGAGACCTTGGGCAGGAAGAGGCGGAGTGCGATATCGAAACTCTGAAGCCACATCAATCTCCACAGGAAGACGAGCGAATTTTTCAAACCAATATTTTGCAATAAGTCCTGCATAATAAGCCGTACCACAGGCAGAAATCGTCAACCGCGAAAAAGATTTCCAAGGAAGAGGCGGAAATGCTGGAATTTTTTCCTTAACATAAGCATTAAACGTGGCCTCAAGAACATGAGGCTGCTCATGAATTTCTTTTAGCATGAAATGAGAATAAGTTCCTTTAGTCACGGCAGATTCAGAAACATGGCTTCGCTTTATATTTCTCTGAACAGGACGATCTTCCTTGTCAAAAATAGAGACACTTTTGGGGGTAAGAATAGCCCAGTCTCCATCTTCTAAATAGCAAATATCCTGTGTTAAAGAAACAAGGGCAATGGCATCTGATCCCACATACATTTCATCCTTCCCATAACCAATGGCAAGGGGGCTTCCGCCTTGCCGAGCGACAACAAGAAAATCCGGGTGTCCTTCAAACAAAATAGCAAGCGCAAAGGCCCCTTTTAGTTTCTTAAGGGCTTGAGAAACAGCTTGCTCAGGAGAGACGTTTGTCTGCAAGTAGGATGCAATAAGATGCGCGACAACTTCAGTATCTGTCTCGCTTTCAAAAACATATCCTTTTTTGAGAAGGGCTTCCCGCAATTCCGCATGATTCTCAATGATACCATTATGGACTAAAGAAACCTTCCCATTTGCCTGAGGATGAGCATTACTTTCAGATGGTTTCCCATGAGTCGCCCAGCGCGTATGTCCAATACCCGTGACACCATCAAGAGGCTGCGACACGTATTTTTCCTTAAGATTAATAAGTTTTCCTTCCGCACGCAGACGGTCTAATTTTCCTTCATGCAGAACGGCAATTCCTGCAGAATCATATCCGCGATATTCGAGCTTTTCCAATGCATGAAGAAGACGAGAAGCAACAGGACAAACGCCCACAATTCCAACGATTCCACACATGTTAAAGAGTATCCTTTTTCTTTTGTCGATTTGCGCGGAATGTTTCCGCTCCTTTTGGCACTGAGGTTTGTTCACTGCGAGCGATTACCAAAGCTTGGCTTTCTACATCTTTTGTTACAACGCTTCCTGCTGCCACGATAGCGTAATCCCCAATAGAAAGGGGCGCGACAAGAGCGCTATTAGAGCCAATAAAAGCCCCTTCTCCGATAGACGTTTTTGATTTGAGAAATCCATCATAATTACACGTGATTGTCCCTGCACCAATATTAGCGTTAGAGCCAATCTCCGCGTCTCCAATATAGCTTAAATGTTTGGCTTTGGCATAAGCTGAAAAAGTGGATTTTTTAATTTCCACAAAATTGCCAATTTCTGCGTTGTTTTGAAGGTCAACTCCGCCTCGAAGATGAGCGAAAGGACCTACTTTTGTAGAGGGGCCAAGGTGAGCTTCGCTAATGTGACAAAAAGGGAAAATCTCTGCTCCTGTTTCAACGACAACCCCAGGGCCAAAAACGACAGAAGGATGAATGGTAACGTCAGCAGAAACTTTTGTATCATAACTAAAATAGACAGATTTTGGGTCCTTTAAAGTCGCACCTAGCATCATAGCTTGATCTCTCCAACGCTCTTGAAGAGCTTCCTCTGCTTTGGCGAGATCTTTTTGGGTATTAACTCCCATAAATTCAGCAGTAGCACCTTCAACAACAGCACACGGAAGACCTTGTTTGCGGGCTCGTTTTATAATATCTGGAAGGTAGTATTCTTTTGCTGCATTATCAGACGTAAGACCCGAGAGAAGCCCTTCTAAAAGGTCCGCACGCACCAACATGATACCCGCGTTACAAAGCGAAATATCTTTTTGAGCCAAAGATAAGTCTTTTTCTTCTATATTCTCTTCAAGCCCCCCCGCATCATTCAGCAGAAGCCGACCATACCCATAAGGATTTTCCGGCCTCATCCCCAAAAGAATAATGGCGATCTCTGGCTGAGTTTTGCTCAACGAAACCATCTTTTCGAGGGTTTCCTTTTGGATCAGTGGAGTATCTCCATAAAGAACCAACACATATCCTTCAGGGGTTATCAAAGGGAGAGCTTGTTTAACAGCATCCCCAGTCCCTTGAGCGGGATGTTGCACAACAATGCGAGAAGAAAAAGGAAGGCTAATCTCTTTAAGGGCAGGGCTCACAACAACAATAATCTCTTTGGGATTCATTTGATGAGCCAAATCAAGGACGTGATGAACCACAGGCCTGCCCCCTAAGGGATGAAGAATCTTAGGAAGGTTGGACTTCATTCGTGTCCCATGGCCTGCTGCCAAAACAATAATATGGAGTATAGTTTTATTCATCTAGAAGTTTTACCATATCCCCCTCCATATCACCAAGTCTGATGTCATCAAAAAACATATCAAAATCTTTCTGGCTCTTGTTTTCACATTAACTTGTGAGGTAGTATGCCGCAATCAGTTTGAAAGGATATAAAATGGCAAAAAAAGAGAATAATACGACAGCTCCAGAGCAAGAGGCACAATCTTCACTTATTGTGAACACCCAATATATTAAGGATCTCTCTTTTGAAAATCCATCAGCTCCGATGCAACCCCTGGAAAATGAAGGAAGTCCGGATATCTCCATTCACATTGAAGCACAAGCAAAGCCCGTTGTAGATCGCTCTTTCGAGGTTTCTTTGCGGATTCAAGTCGATGCAAAACGTCAAGAAAAGAAGGTGTTTTTGCTAGAGCTTGAGTATGCTGGTGTCTTTACCGTTGGCAAAGACGTTCCTGATGAGTACCTCCGTCCCATTTTGATGATAGAGTGTCCTCGTATTCTCTTTCCTTTTGCCCGTCATGTTGTCTCGAAAATAACTCAAGAAGCAGGATATCCAGCTCTCCTCTTAACGCCGGTTGATTTTGCTGAACTTTATCAACGTCAAATTTCTCAAGAACAGCATGCGCAGCAGGAAAAAGAGCAAACCACCGGAATGATTCAATAAAGACCCTGGAAGGTCATGAGAATTTTTCAAGAAAGTAAGTAAGCGCGGGAAGAACTAACGGAGCCAGATCAAGCTGATTAGAGGGATGAGGAAGAGAGTTGCAGCTTACAATGCATTCTACACCGGATTTCAAAAGATCTTGATAAGAATGCTCTGCAAAGATGGGGTGAATCACAAGGCATACCGGGGGAGTAGGAGTGAGTGTCTTAAGGTGTTCTACCGCTTGCACCATTGTTCCTCCAGAAGAAATAATATCATCTATCAGAACAGGCGTCTTCCCTTCAAACGAGAGGGTTTCCGGCCAGTTAATTTTTACATGACCATCCGCATATCGTTCTTTCTGAAGAACAATAAAAGGGGAAGCTCCAGCTATCTCCTTAACCCATTGCACGCTTTCTGCGTCAGGGCCAATCAGGAAAGGGGAGGGGAGAGTGGCATGAATCCATTCCTGAAGGAGGGGAGCCGCTTGAACAACTGATGTTGGAATAGAATAAATTTCATCTAAGCTATGATAACGGTGCAGGTGAGGATCTACTGTGACAAGATAATGAAAGTAAGTTGAAATGAGCTGAGCAAAGGTGCGAGACGTAAGCGCTTCCCCCGGATGGAAAACCTTGTCTTGACGCATATAGGGCAAGTAGGGGGCAAAAAGACCAACACTCTTAGCACCCTGAGCCCGCAGAGCATCACTCAGAAAACAAAGAGAGAGCGTCACCTCATTCGGAGGAACAAGACACGCATTTACAATAACGTGGCATCCTTCGACCGGATTTTCTATACGAAGATAGGTTTCTCCATCAGGAAATGTCTTCAGAATGAACTTTCCTTGTTCTGCTCCTAAGAGGCCTCTGAGGCTCTCTCCTAAAGCAGAGGGACGAGGAAAATCAAAGAAAAGAGGGGACATCAAATCATCCTTTTGTTGAAACCTTTGATGAAAAGTATCTCAAAGATTAGTTAAGAATGTGTAAGCAGGCCTTCCTGTATTTTTGAGAGGTACAGAGAAAATATGCCTCCTATATCTAGAAGTCAAATGGTAGACTTGAAAAAAAAGCTCTGAATCAATGCGTTGGGAGAGACAGATTAGGGATCCGCAAAAAAAGAGCCCTATCCCCAATTAAGTTCAGAAAATACCACCTGTTTGCTTTTTAGGGCTAAACGGTCCCACGCCTCTGGGATCTGTAGTTAGAAGATACGGTATAGCTTTCCTAGGAAGAAAACCATTCGCTCGGGAGAGGCAGGATGACAGGTGTTGCTATAAGTGCAGAGTTAGCATCATTAAAATAATTCTCGATGATAATTTTGTCCTGAGCTCTTGAGCATACGGACTAAAAACTAAATCCGTTAGTAGGCTCCTTCTTTTTTTCCAAAAATTCGCTTTTTTGCATAACGTTGATCACCAGGGATATCCCTTGCTGTTCAGAAACTGCTGAATAGACTACTTTTCTATTAGGGAGCTGTATTTCAACAGGATCAATTACCGGTATTTTATTTTGGTTAGAGGGAATTTGTCTCTGTATTTCTTCTTTTACTATACGTCTAAATCGAAAAAATCCTTTTGCGCTGCTTAAGTCTTCTATCGGACCTGCCCAGACAGAGGATAAAGTAAGTTGCAAAACGAAAAATGCACTTATCGTATTTTTAAAAAAATATCTTCTCTACCTTTTCTCTTTATAAGATTGAATAAAAAACCATCATCGAATAAATATAGTAAACTTTCTATATACAATTTTCAATAATAATCTCATTTCATTTAAACACATACAATAACCAAGAATCCACTTGATTTTCTGTGGAAACTCCGCCTAAAAAGAAGGTATGACGATCCAGACAACAGATGTAGCCATTATTGGGGCGGGGCCTGTAGGGCTTTTTGCCGTTTTTGAGTGTGGCATGATGCGCCTCAACTGCCACGTTATTGATACCCTCGAGATGGTTGGTGGGCAGTGCGCTGCCCTTTACCCTGAAAAACCTATTTATGATATTCCTGGCTTTCCTGAAGTATTGGCGGCCGATCTTATCGATCGCCTTAAGGCACAAGCGGCTCCCTTTGAGCCTGTGTATCATCTTAATCAGCAAGTGATGAGCCTTGAGAAAACCCCTGAAGAGCTGTGGATTCTTGAAACATCAAAAGGAACTAGAATCCAAACTAAGGCGATTGTTATTGCTGCAGGCGTAGGGGCCTTTGGACCGAATCGACCACCGCTCGAGAATTTAGAAGAATTTGAAGAAAAAAGTGTCTTTTATTATGTCAAAAACCGAGAGGCTTTTCGTAATAAACGCCTCGTCATTGCAGGGGGAGGGGATTCCGCCGTAGACTGGGCCCTTTCTTTAGCACCTATTGCTGAGAAAGTAACAGTTGTTCATAGACGTGCCAAATTCCGAGCAGCGCCTGAAAGTGAAGCAAAGCTTCATAAATTGGCATCCGATGGAATCATTGACCTTGCCATTCCCTATCAACTCGAGGGTCTACAGGGCGACAATGGCGTGCTTAAGACGGTTGTTTTAAAGTCCTTAGGGGGAGAAATGCGGGAAGTACCTGCAGATGTTCTGTTGCCTTTTTATGGACTTGCGATGAACCTGGGACCTATTGCTGACTGGGGATTAGATCTGAATGGAACCCATATTCATGTCGCACCAGATAGTTGTGCAACAAACCTTCCCGGCGTTTTTGCTATTGGAGATATCGCTACATATCCTCATAAATTAAAACTGATTCTTACGGGATTTGCAGAAGCCGCTCAGGCCGCCCACACGATTCGCACATACCTTCATCCGGGTGAGGTTTACCACTTTGAATATTCCACCACGAGTGGGGTTCCAGAGTTGAAGTAGGGCTAAATCCTCCCAACCAACTGCTTTCTTTCTCTTTTAGTTTTTCGACTTCTTCCAATACACGGGTGGCGTGTTGCCGATTTACTTCATCTCCTTTTAAAAGGTGAAGCGCACGTTTTGCTTGTTTCTCTGCTTGAGGAAGGTTCCCAATTTCTAAAGACATTTCTGCAAGAGAAAGAGCCGCAAGCCCCGTTTTCCCAGTTTTCCCATAGTAAATAGCTAATAGATGATAAGTGAAGGGATTATCTGGTTCTTCCATCCTTACACGGAGAAGTTCGGTATAAATTTTCTCTAAGAATTTCTCGTTTCCACTTTCAAGAAGTGCATGGGCGAGGTTCAGGCGAAGCAAGGGTATTTCTGGGCGAAAGGAGATGGCTTTCTCATATGCAGCTATAGCCTCTTGAATCTTTCCAGATTCAAACAAAATTTGCCCTTTTAAATCCCAAAAGAATGCATCCTTTGGATAATCGGTTAAAAGGCTGTCCAGCTCTTCTAACGCTTCTGTTTCCTGAGAGGCTTGGGAATAGGCTATAGCCCGAGCATAGCGCGCAAATAAAGAGTTGTCCGTTGGCTTAAAACGAGAAAGCGTTTTTGGTAAGCTTTCTGTAAAGGCCCCTATTTTTGTTTTGATACGTTTAAAATTTTCTTCAAAAGGTTCAGGAAGGGGAGCCTTAGCATAGAGAGATTTACTAACGTGATTGCGTAAAAAATCACTTCGCTCCGGTGTAGGAGGGTGAGTAATAAGATAAGGGTCAAGATCTCTAGCAATAAGAAAATCATCCTTATGCAACATCTCTAAAAATTCTAGCAGCCCTCGAGAAGACCACTGAAGGGAATCCAAAAATCTCGTGGCCCCTTGATCAGCTGACCCTTCTTGAGTTCTGGAAAATTTCAGAAGACCACGCATGGCTATATCTTCACTTCCCATGAGAATAGCCTGCCCTAGTTCAGGGTTCTTGAGGACAGTACCGGCTACGATTCCTCCCAACGTCCCTAATAAGTGCTGAAGGAGCGCTTGCTCATAAGCTTCTCCGCCTTTGACAGTATGATGACCTACAAGGTGAGCCGTTTCATGGGCAAGGACGCCAATAATCTGAAGCGCAGACGTAGCTCTTAGGATAAGCCCTGTAAAGACTCCAATCTTTCCACCGCCCATAGCCATAGCATTAACGTCCTTAGAATAAATGACATAGAGATGGAGAGATTTAGGATCAAGTTTGGCGGCATTAAAAATGGGAGTAATGTAGGATTTTAAAACATCTTCAATTTCTGCATCCCGAATGAGAGATTGTTCCGCAAGCGGAGTCCCAGAAAAAGCTCTTGTCGGAAGCAAGACAAGACCTATCAAAAACGTAAGGGCAAAAAGACGCATATGGTTATCAACGCTGTTTTAAGTCATCAACTAATGTTTTTTGAGAACGCCCTGAATGGCCACGATAGACATTAAGAGTTGCCAAAACGTTCTGAACATAATTGCGCGTTTCAGCATAAGGTATAAGTTCTATCCAATCCACAATATCAATTTTTTCTGCATGAGGTTTGCCGAAATCCTTACACCAGCGTCCAACCGGTGTGGGTCCTGCATTATACGCAGCGGTCGTCAAGATATAGGCATTATTATACTGCTTAAGGAGGGTTGAAACGTGCACAGACCCCAGTAAAAGATTATGAGAAGGATCAAATAACTTAGCGTCATTATGGTGAACATTTAACTGCTTGGCTGTTTGGGCGGCTGTTGATGAGATAAGTTGTAAAAGCCCCATAGCATTTTTAGGGCTAACAGCCTTGGGATTAAAATCGCTTTCTCTATGAGCGATAGCATGGAGCAGAGCCTTTTCAGGAAGATCATCTCTTGGGGGAAGCTTGCACAGAGGATATGCTATTTTAAGAAGTACAGGATCGTGAGTACCTGCTTTTCGTGCGATCCATACAGCCGTATGGGGGGAAAGCGTATGCGTGAGCTCAACGACTAACTCTCGCTCTGCCCTGGTTTTTGTTTGACTCGCAATACATGTAAGAACTTTAATCAAATCAGACTCTGTATGAGCACCTCTGCTCTTCAACAGGTGGGCAGCTTTAACAAGATCACTTTCATAAAATTTCTTTTTTTCTTCCGACGTCGCACGGGGTGCTGAACAGAGAATAGGGTGAGATCTTTGATGAAGTTTATGGGCACTTAATTGGCCATAAAATGTAGTTTTATAACATGCTGATTTTGCATACCATTTCTTCGCCATTTTTATTTTCTTTTGCGCTTCACAAGAGCGCGCCAACCAATAGGCTGCACGCGAGATACTCACCGCTGCCTTAACGTTTTTCTCAAGAAGTTCAAAATGACGTTGGGCTTCGGCAGGTTTATTCAGAAAACGCAAAGAAAGCCACCCTAAAAGCCATTGAGCTTCCGCATATTCTTTTGTCCCGGGCTCAAGATTATGCTTCTTCACAACAAGATAGGCTTTATCAAAACGTTTAATTTGAATGAGTTCTCGAGCAATGTAGCTCCTCATTTTCCACCATTGGGCAGAATAAGGTCTGCTGGAAGGTGTCGTAATAAGGATTTTAGCTGCAGTATGCCAATTTTTCTGTACCTTATGATTTTTAACCATTTCATAAAGCAAACCTTCATCTTTTGCCGCCCTGAGGTCTTTTGGAGCCTGGCCTTGTAAAAATGAAATTCGCAGTTGAGCAATTTTTTTGGTCTCTTGAGAAACATAAGGAAAAAGGCGCTTAGCAGCCTCAATGTTTTCATTCCATAATAAATCATTAAGGCGAGCTGCGTGGCCTTTTTGTGACAAGAGAGAGAGAAATTTTAACAAGAATTGTTTCTCTTCCTGGGCTGTCATCTTCATCGTTTGCCATGTAGAGGCTACAAATTCCTTTGCCTGAGGTGTTGGAAGCAAAACACCATACGCCATAGCCCCTTGCACAGTCTGAGGGGGGTGGGAATCAAACCATACGAGGATCTGTTTCGGGGAAGCTTTTTTTGCGATGACTTTTTCTGCATTCGCACATAACTTCTTGTACTGAGGCCAATGAGTATGAGCATCAAGGAAAGAAATTAACTGATGCGCCGTAAATTTATCTGGATTTTCAAGGACGGCAGACCACATTGTAAGAGACTGGGCTGTGGTTGATTTCCAGAGAGGCGCTCTATTTTGACCTTGTTTTGTTGCTTTTTCCGCTTTTCCAGAAAAAACAGCTAAAAGAATAACTGCTGTGCAAAGCACGAAAGTAAATGTCTTGTTAAGCATTTTAAAGGAAGATATAATCATTGCGGCAGATATTCCCCCCCACAGGAAAAGAAACGAGTCAAATAGTCTCAAAGATACTATTCTACTCCTTAAGCAAAAGTCGATGAGAAAAATGGAAAATATCGGTATATAGGTGAGAACGTGACCACTCCTAAAAAAATCGTTTCCCTTAACAAACGGGCACGATTCGACTATTTCATTGAAGATAATGTTGAAGCTGGCATTATGTTGCAGGGCAGCGAGGTAAAATCTTTGCGCAACGGTCAGGGCAGCATTACAGAAGCCTATGCTTCGGATGAAGGAGGGGATGAGCTGTTCCTTATCAATTCTTTTATTCCAGAATATTCTGAGGCCAGCAGCTTTAACCATAATCCTCGTCGTTCGCGCAAACTTCTTCTGCGTCGAAAAGAAATCAGTCGTCTGCTTGGAAAGGTGCGAAAAAAAGGGGTAACCCTTATTCCCCTTTCACTTTATTTCAATCAACGCGGCATCGCCAAACTTGATCTGGGAATCGCAACGGGAAAGAAACAAACCGACAAACGTCAAACAGAAAAAGATAGAGATTGGAAACGTGAAAAAGCACGTATTCTTAAGAATAAAGGATAGAGTGTTACAAAAAAGACGCTGTTTTTCTTTTTCTTTAATTTTTTATTAACGAATCATTTGACATTTTTAAAGGATTAAGCTTTTACAATGGAAACTGTTATAAATATTAAGCTATAAAAATAAATGTCTTTTGAAAAACTAGGATTACATGCGAACACTCTTCGCGCGGTTATTGAAGTGGGGTATGAAACGCCTACTCCTATACAGGCGCAAGCCATCCCAGTTCTTTTAGAGGGGCGTGATCTTATTGCTCTGGCTCAAACAGGGACAGGGAAGACAGCCGCTTTCGTTTTGCCTTTATTAGATTTACTAGGACGTGGGCGCGCTAAGGCTCGGATGCCTCGTTCCATTATTATTGAACCGACTCGAGAACTTGCAATTCAGGTTCAAGAAGATTTTATAACCTATGGAAAATATCACAATTTTACAGTAGCTCTGCTTATTGGCGGAGAATCCATGGGAGATCAAGAAAAAAAACTAGAAAAAGGAGTCGATGTTCTCATCGTAACCCCTGGTCGATTGCTTGATATATATGAGCGAGGGAAGATCCTGCTGAATGATGTAAAAATGCTTGTACTTGATGAGGCTGATCGTATGTTGGATATGGGATTTATTCCTGATATTGAAAAAATCGCGTCTTTTTTGCCCGCCCATCAGACCGCTTTGTTTTCTGCAACAATGCCGCCGCCTATTCGCAAGCTGGCGCAACAGTTCTTAAAGACTCCAGAAGAAATCACAGTTTCTTCTCCAACCAAGGCCGCCACTAATATTGAGCAGTATGTGGTGCGTTCTCCTGAAAAAAATAAGCAGGAGCTATTGCAAAGGCTCTTGTTAGAACAAAAATTTACTCAAGCCATTGTCTTTTGTAATCGTAAGCGTGAAGTGGACAATGTCTTTACTTTTATGAAGAAGCAAGGGTTTAACTTAGGTGCTTTGCATGGAGACCTCACTCAAGCCATGCGAAACGAAACACTAAAAGCTTTTAAAGAGGGAACAATAAACCTTTTAATTGCAAGCGATGTAGCGGCAAGAGGCCTTGATGTTGAAGACCTACCTGTTGTCATTAATTTTCACGTTCCTGCTAATGGAGAAGATTATATTCATCGCATTGGCCGTACGGGACGCGCTGGAAAAGAAGGAAAGGCATTTACTTTCGTTTCACCTCAAGAGGAAAAACAGCTTCAGTCAATTCTAAACACTTTAAACAACACGATGAAAGAGTATACGCTAGGTAGCGTCATCAAAGGCGAAAAATCTGAAAAAACTGCGCCGCCCATAAAGAAACAGGTTGCTCCTGTCAAAAAATCTGTTACTCCGACAAAACAATCTTCTGCTCCTGTAAAGCCAGAAGCAACCCCGTCAGAACTTGGATTTGGAACCAATGTTCCTGCGTTTATGCAGATCAAACTATAAATTCCTGCTGATAACTCAATCAAGAATTCTCCACCAATAACCCATTGTTTCTAATACTTCTTGCGTCTTTAGTAAGCTTGTGATTTACTTCTGCTCATAAAAGGAGCCTATGAAGATGGCGCAGGCTTTCTATTACTGTCACTCCATCATAAGGATTATACAAATGAAATCATCTCTTCTCAAATCCCTCAGTGTTATTGCTTTGTTGTCCTCAACTGCCCCTGCTTCTTCAGCGACTGATGCCGTTGTGGCGATTGTTAATGGCCAAAAATTTACCCATTCAGAAGTTATGAAAGCAAAAGCTAGTCTTCCTAAACAATATCAATCCCTAGCAGATGATAAAATTTTCCCTGTGCTTGTGAACCAAGCTGTAGATATCTACCTTGTCGATCAAGCAGCCCAAACTTCTGGTGAATTAAAAAAAGCAGAGGTAAAGGAAGCCATTGCAAAAGCAACAAAAGATATCGTTGCGCAAGCTTATATTTTAGGTCAAGTCAAAGCAAAAGTAACTGATGCCGCTGTTCAAGCAAAATGTGATGACATTATAAAAACCTTTAAGGCTGAAAAAGAACTTCATCTTTATCATATTCTCGTAGACGAAGAAGATGTAGCAAAAGGTATTATTAAGGCTTTAAAAGGCGGAACGGCTTTCAAAAAACTTGCTGAAACAAAATCTAAGGATACCACCGGAAAGCAAGGGGGAGACCTTGGGTACTTCCGTAAAAGTGAACTTCCAAAGGAACTTGCAGAAGCAGCCTTTGCTTTAAAAGTGGGAGCCTATAGCGAAACCCCTATCAAAACAGATTTCGGTTGGCACGTCCTGAAGGTTGGCGAAATGCAAGATGCGAAGCCTCCCAAGTGCGCAGAAATTAAAAATGAAATCAAAGGCTTGTTGACTCAAGAAGCGATTATTAGTCTTTTAGAAGACCTCCGCAAAAAAGCAAAAGTTGAGCTTTTTGATAAAGATGGTAAGCCTATGCCCGCAAAAGAAGCGGCAGCGGCAAAGGTACCTGCACCTGCAGCAACACCAGTGGCTGAAAAGAAATAACGTCTAAAGGAGAGGGAGCTTATTGTTCCCTCTCAACTTCTCTACCTTTCTCCTTCTCTCCATGCCCCTTTTATGTGATAAGGCCACTTCCAGGGAGCCATTAAAATAACATCAAAGCGTAAAGACCACTGAACTTTGTGACGACAAAGGTAATAAAGAAGCGCCCGTTCAATACGGCGCTGCTGTCGTGGAGTGATAGAAAAAATAGCTCTTTCAAGGGATGAGCGACTTTTAACTTCCACAGCGATAAGAGTTTTCCCCTGACGTGCCAAAAGGTCGATCTCTCCTACGGGCGTTTTAAAGCGTGTTTTTAGAATTTCATAGCCCTTACAGCGCAAAAAAAGAGCTGCCAGCCATTCACTCCGACGTCCCTTTAGATAGGCGCGTTTTTTCGCTGCTAAGCTTAAGAGCATGCTGATATACCTCCCTTTTAGGAAGATTATAGGCTTTTGAAACAAGGTCAACAGCTTCTTTAAGAGAATGACTCTTAAATGCCTCGTTTAAATGGTAGTCTAGGTCTATCACTTTTTTCTCTAGTGCCATATTCCCCTCGATCACCACCACAATCTCGCCCCGTGGAGGCGTCTGCTCATAGAAAGTAATAAGCGTGGAAAACGAGCCTTTTTTAGTCTCTTCAAACAGCTTTGTCATTTCACGGCATACCGTTGCAATCCGGTCTCCTAGAACTTCGTGAGCATCTTTTAAGAAAGGAACAAGCCGCTTGGGAGATTCAAAGAAAATGAGCGTAGCTTTCTCAGAAGAAACCTCTTCCAAAGCCCGCTTTCGCGCCCCTGTCTTGGGAGATAAGAATCCACCAAATAAAAAGCGGGAAGGGGAGAGACCCGAAAGGCACAAAGCTGTCAAAGGTGCCGAAGGCCCCGGAATAACAGTATAAGGAAATCCATGTTCTTGACACGCAACAACGAGCTTAAAGCCAGGATCAGAGATAAGAGGCATCCCCCCATCCGTTATGTAAGCTATCTTTTTGCCTTCTTTTAAAAGTGATAAAAGACGCGGACGCATTTGCTCCGCATTATGCTCATGATAAGATAAAAGGGGCTTTGAAATACCGTAATGAGAGAGCAATTTCAAAGAAAAACGGGTGTCCTCACATGCAATGGTATCAGCTTCTTGTAAAACCTCAAGAGCCCGCAGAGTGATATCTTTAAGGTTGCCAATGGGAACGGAAACAAGAGAGAGCACAGGAATACCATGTAGGAGATGGGCTTTAAGCCTTATACCACTGTAATTTTTCCATTAAAAGCGCAAAGAATCCTTCAACGTTAACCTCACTCAAAACATGAGTGTTAGGATGATATCCTAGTTCAGGGTAGCCAACTTTTTTATACCAATCGACAGTCGATCTGCCCGCGGAAATAGTTTGGCTGATGTCAATTTCTACATATACATGAGAGCCCTTATAAAGCTCAGGCTTCAAAAGGTAAGCAATGATGTTAGGGTCATGGAGGACTCCTCCTCCCGTTACCCCTGGCTCAAGAATCGCATTGGGACGATAATAATGCGAGAGCATATCAATGACGGCCTGTGAGACAGGAGTGTGAAGGGCTTGAACTGTCTCAAGCCAAGCTTCAGAAGTGACTGTTTGACGCGTCACGTCAAGGCCAAGCATATCAATCGAGAGACCTGAGGTAAACACAACATAAGCGGCCTGAGGGTCGGAATAAAAATTGTACTCAGCAGCAGGGGTAATATTGCCGAGCCCTATGCTCCCTCCCATAATCACAATTTTTCTTATTTTTTCACTGATGCTCGGTTCAAGAATTAGGGCCGCCGCGATATTTGTAAGCGGACCTGACGCAGCAATAGTAATAGGCTGAGGGGCATTTAGAGCCGCCTCAATAATAAAATTTACAGCATGTTGAGGCTGGAGAGGCATCGTAGGGGCAGGAAGTTTACATCCCCCAAGCCCCGTTTCTCCGTGGATGGCGGCCCCAACATCGGCACAAAGATTTGGTTTTGTGAAGAAAGTCCGAGCACACCCAGCAAAAACTTTAACATCTGAGCGGTTTGCGAGCTCACAGATACGACGAGCATTTTCGTGAATTTGAGTAGGGGAGCCATTTCCTGTAACAGTCGTAATACCTAAGATTTTCA
The DNA here is from genome assembly GCA_020049895.1 of Alphaproteobacteria bacterium. Lineage (GTDB taxonomy): Bacteria > Pseudomonadota > Alphaproteobacteria > UBA9655 > UBA9655 > UBA9655. The sequence continues at coordinate 65,253 of JAGVLE010000031.1, forward strand.
ATTCATCGGGAGACGCCAAAGCCATGAGAAGAGCAATAGCGTCGTCTAGCCCTGGATCGCAATCCATAATAAGAGGTATTTTTTCCATGGAATCCTGCCTGTAATGTTGCTCATGGATACGTTATTTTTACTTCTCGGACAAGGCCAAAGTCGCTTTTAAAATCTTTTTCATCAACGTAGGAAGGGGATAGGTATGCAGGTCTTTAGGATGCACCCAAATTCCCTGAAATTCAGAAGGGTCACTCCCTGGGCAAACATCAACCTCCAGATGAAAGTGCGTAAATGTGTGACGAATGCGCTCTCCGCGAGATTCAAATGGACTATCTTCCCAGGGTGTTGTTGGAACCTCCATCATTCCTCCTAGAAGGCCCTTAGAAGGGCGCTTGCGCAATAAAAGCGCACCATCCTCCCGCCTTAAAATAAAGGCTCTGGTATAGCGCGTAGGGAGCTTTATTTTAGGAGACTTTACGGGAAAATCTTCCACCATTTGTAACGCATGGGCCTTGCAGTCTTGTTGAAGAGGACAAAGAGAGCAGGCAGGGGCTTTAGGTCGACAGATAAGGGCTCCTAATTCCATTAGGCTTTGCGTGAAATCGCCATAACGACCTTCAGGAAGACAAGGGGTCAGCGCGTTTGTCACCTCTGTAATTGGGTTGGTTGTTGGAATAGCAAAATAGCGACTCAACACCCGAATAACGTTTCCATCTACAGCCGCAGCTTTTTGATTAAATGCAATGGAAGCAATGGCTGCAGCTGTATAAGGGCCTATTCCTGGGAACTTGACTAATTCCGCTGGTGTTACAGGAAATCTTTTGACCAAAAGGGGAGCAGCCTTATGAAGATTGCGAGCGCGAGAGTAATACCCTAAGCCTTGCCAAGCCACGAGAACATCATCCAGGGAGGCTAAGGCCAAGTCCTGAAGCGTTGGCCATTTGGTAATAAAAGCATGAAAATAAGGGATGACCGTTGCTACAGTGGTTTGCTGCAGCATAATCTCACTTAACCACGTATAATAAGGGTTAGGAGAAGAAAGGCGCCAGGGGAGGGACCGCTGATGTTTATCAAACCAAGTGAGGAGTTTTTCTGAAAACACTTGCTCTTTCTCGTAATAAGGATTTTATTAAAAAATATGAGATATCCTAACAAGACAGTCCCCGTTCGCCTAGGGCTTTATACGCAAAAGATCGTAAATCCGGTGTTTAAAACCAGAGGGCTTATGGAAGGCAGAATTATTACCCACTGGTCACAAATTGTGGGAGAGAGGTTTTCAGCCTTTTCTCTGCCCGAAAAAATAACATTTCCAAAAGGAAAGAAAAGCGAAGGCATGCTGCACCTTACCGTTACCTCGGCAGGATCTCTTCTTTTGCAATCCGTTCACGACCTTGTCTTGGACAAGATAAATACTTTCTTTGGATACAAAGCCCTCTCCAAAATTTATATGACCCATGGCTTTATTCCTTCAAAACTATCTTTCACAAAGGTGTTTTCTCCTCCTTCTCCAGAAGTAAGAGAGTGGGTAGAGGGTCAAATCCAGCACGTTCACGATCCAGAGCTCAAGGATTGCCTGAAAAATTTTGGAACTTCCCTTGTTGCAACGTTAAAATGATTGTTTAATGAGAGCGAGGCGCTAAAAGGCTTCGATTTAACTTGATAGACCTGTAAAAAAATGCTTTTATCCCGTCTATTCTAATAAGACTAAGCGCCCGTAGCTCAATTGGATAGAGCATCTGACTACGGATCAGAAGGTTAGGAGTTCGAATCTTCTCGGGCGCGCCAGTCAAACACTAGAGTTTCTAGTTTTCCAAAATGTCTAATTTTTCCTCGGGTATGCGCCGGGTATACATTTGACGGGCAGCAGGAAGATCTTAAAGATGAGCAAATATAATAAAAAGCATTTACTGCTCTACCTAGATTTCCTAGGATTTTCCGAGTTTGTTGAGAAGATTGACAATGAGCAAATTGGAGAAGAGGAAGTAGAGAAATTCGTCTCTTCCTTGGAGTCAATTAAAGCCTGCAACCAAGAATTTAATATGAGTCCTGAAGAAATACAAGGCATCAGCTCTTCCGAAGACATTCAAAAATTGACTCCATTATCAACTTTTTTCGCCTCAGATACTCTGGTTCTTTCCTGGCCTCTACAAGATGATCTTCACAAAATTGACGTCTGCTTATTCGCACATATGTGCGAATTTATTATGCCAATAATTCATAATGCGTTAGGTCTTGGTTTATTAGTACGTGGGGCTATTACAGTTGGAGGATATTATCACAAACATGATATTTTTTTTGGAAAAGCATGCCTTTCAGCAGCTCGATTAGAAAAAGAGGAGGCTAACTACCCTAGGATATTTATCGACACTGAACAGGATATTCTTAAAAAGTTGGTAGAGTTTTCTCCTTCAGAGGCCTTTGAACCTTTTTTTTGCACCTTCGTAAAAGACCCTGTTGATGATCGTTACTACTAGAATTATTTTTTAGGTGGTGCTTACCATAAAATCATTCTTTCCGCACGTTTGGAAAGCTTCAAATTTTGTACCGAGAAAGTAAGGCGCAGTTACGACTCGTATAGAAATATTTTCTGTTAGTTGATAGTTGAGGGAGTGCTTGATTGTTTCTTTGTATCACCGGTTGCTAAATCCTAAAATTTTTTCGTCAACAGGAATAACCTCGCTGTTTAAAAGTCCTCTAACGAGTTTTTACCCATTGGTTTTCTGCGGGATTAAAATCGGGATAATAGGGAGGAAGATAGAGAAGTATACAGCCCGCTTGTGTTACTAATTTCTTCGTTTTAGAGCCCTTGTGGAAAGACGTATTGTCCAAGATGATGATCCATCCCGATCCCAGAGCGGGAAAAACGTATTCCTCCAGCCACGCATTAAAGCTCGTTTACTAGTTACACATAAAATAAGCAACAGTCCTCTCTTGTGGAATTGTCTTGCCTACTGCAACATAAGGTCTTCCGTCTCTTCGTGGAACTAACTTATAGGTAACACTCCATTTTTCTAGACTTGATGAATAATTCCAAGAATCATTATGATTGCCCACAGGCGGACTGGCGCTATCAAAAGCTCCAACAACCGGCTTTTCAAGCGAATTGGAGAAAGGAACGTCCTTTGACGATATTCCCACAGTCCCCGTACAATCGACTCCGGGAGCGACAAGCTTTAAGCTCCATGTGATAAACGACAAAATGTCGTGTCCACTACGGCCTCCACGAGTCGAGTTGTTACTAGGATTCGTTGCCATTACCTTAGATCCACCATTAAGTGGGAAGGGAGGTTGTTGAGGTGTGCCATATGCACCTGTTCCACAGGCGGAACCAGACAGCAGACCGAACAACAATACTATCTTGAGGTGTTTTAGAAAAAAATTATTTTTCATTGTATGCCTATTGGTGTGAATGTTTTTTGTAAATTTCAATAATAAAAGAAATACATTAAGAAATTATAAAAAATATGAAATTTATGACTGCAGATCAGAAGGTTAGGAGTTCGAATCTTCTCGGGCGTGCCAGGGTTTTCCTAGGAATATCCAAGGGCTCAAATAATGCCAAGTTGTATGACTTAACTTTTCATAAGTGTTCATAGTTTTTCCTTTTTGGTTGAACTGAGCGGTTCAACTGGAAGTTATGAACACTCCCGAAATTGTCAAACTTTGTTTGTCCTCCAGAATAGCTGGAGGTTTTTACCCTACGTTAATTAGTAGCGGCCTGCTATTCTCTTTCTTGCGCTAGCTCTTCTTCATTTTGTTTTCTTTTGAATGCTTCGCTTGGAGAAAGCTTTTTGGTATTTGCAGGGCCCTCTGCAAGATCTATTAATCCCTGAGCTACAGGATGATTCATCGCAGATACTAGAGATGTTGTTGTTAAAAGAGCTATCGCAGATAATGTAACACCTTAATAAAAACAGGACATTAAACAAATATAACTATTTAAAATCTATTTCTCAATAATTTTTTTACTCAAGAAAATCTGGAGTTTTCAATTTGTATTGAAGTGACGGAAGATAGGGATCACGCCCAAAATGAATGGATCTACGTTAATGATAATGTGATGATAATCAAAAAATTTCTACTTGTCAAATAATCAAAATAAGCATTTTATTACAGCAGATTATGAATTTACATCGTAGCAAAAGAGAAAAAGGCTACGGATCAGAAGGTTCAAGAATTCGAATCTTCTCGGGCGCGCCAGTCTTTCTCAAGGAACAGCTTGGGAGAAGGGGTTTAACGAGAGAGTTAATGGCAGCCTGAGAGACGAATCCTAAACCTGCCGATCAGCCAGGCATCCGCCGTTCAGGCCTTCCCGGCACCGTGAAATGAACAGAAGGAGCCACCCGCAATGCGGTTTTACTCGCACGCGGATGAGCTCTTCGCCCTCATATCGCCAAGGGTGGACGACCCGGCACTATTTCCGCGTGGCATATAGATCCCGGTAGCTGGGGTCACGTTGGTTAATCTCATCATCTTCAGCCCTGAGAGACTCAAGTACGTTCAATCGATCGCGCAAATCGCGCAAGACTCCTGGTAGGTTCATCGAATCAATCACGGCGCGACAACTTCCATTCGGATCAAGATCGGCGGCATCTAACGCGGCATAAATACGAGAAAAGACCGCGTCACAATCCTCACCATTATATTTCTCACCCACATATCCGGCCATCCCGAAGTCGCCGATACGTTGCGAGATGGAAAGCCCCTCATACCCTGCCACTGGGAGCGAGTTCACCCTCATACCCAACAGAGCGCGTAAGTGATCCGCTTCCACCCGCAATTGCGGAACCCAACCCACCAGGATGGGATCACACAGTTCGATAGCCTTACGAGCCAGGGTATGCGCGGCGTTCTGCCCAATACACCATGATCTGAGACGTTGTTGTCTACCTTTACCACCTTCGTCCACGGATTCGGTCATCATGCCGTAGGCAGAGGCCGACAGCAGAGAACTAAGGAAAGCGCTGATTAATAACGTCCGAAGAAATTTGATTTGCATGTTAGTTTTCCTTTTAGGTTAAAGTTAAAGAAACTTCCCCCCTTATCAGAGCGATGGGAAGCGAACAAGTTTGTCGGATTGAAAAGCAATGGCTTTTGTTGATGCCGACAAGGCTCTGATTCTATAGTGTCTGGGCGTTGTGAGACTGCGGGGACATCTTCTCGAATCGAGCTAATGATATCCTCAACGTAATTTATTTTAAAGGGAAAACCGGCCTACACCCAGGTTCTTAAGTATCTCAGCAGAGATTCTTTGCCCCCTTGCGCATAACGCTGCCGAGCTTTCATAAAGGCTTTTTCCTGGATTATTTTGTGAGGTGAAACCTCTGAGCAAGGACCTTCAAAAGTCCGCAATATATCTCCTCAAACACCTCTACACCAGTGTTCCCAGATAAATCGTCAAAAACCCAGCAGGAAGGGGAGAGGAGAGGAGAGGAGAGGAGAGGAGAGGAGAGGAGAGGAGAGGAGATGGATTGTAGCCCTGAAACATTGTTTCTTAAAATCTATACTGTTTAAAGTTACCGTTTATTAATAATGTTAATTTTATATAAAGTAAATATTTATCTAAAGACGCTAAATCTTCCAAGATCTTAAAGTCTCTATCCCACACTCTCGAAGATCTACACTGTAAGTCATCATTCCCTCTCCCTAAGCTGTAGGGTTCTGTTTTGATATCCTACGTTTTTAAAATGAAAATGCTACACATCGGAAAGAGAACTAGGCCCTCACTATTTGGAGGTTTGAAACCCACATAGAAGAAGAGGAGTTGTGAACCTCCACGGGCTTATGCCCATGGGGTTTTACGCTCCCGCTATAAAAGAGGTACCTTGGTTTGATGATTGCAAAAACAAGGTAATTTACGCTTATGAGGTTCGATCATAATTAATACTAGCCCCAATCATCCTCTCTACCTGGCCGCCGCCACTTGAAGGGGCTGAAGAAGTGGTTGAAGCACTATTTTTTTTAGAAGCATTTGAAGGGGTGGCAACAAGGGATACTCCTGTAATGATAAGAGTAAGCATTGTAAAAATTTTCAATGTTGTTTTCATTTTTTATCTCCTTTTTACATAAAATAATGTCTTTTATAAGTCATAAAAAAGTAAAGAAAATATTAATTTTAAAATTATAAAAATAAGTCTTCAAAACCATCTTATCTCTTAAAACAAGATTTTCATTTTTTAGAAGTGTCACTTTTTCTCAAAACTAATCCCCCGGCATATTCAACTGTTGTTTCCAGCGAAAATATCTTGACCAAAATTAGTTTTTAACTAGAGAATGCTAGGATCAATATGAAGTCTCGACGAGGAAAATATGAATCTGAAAGGAAATTCAATGAAAAAAAAAGTGATGCTGATGATGTTTATCTGCATAGAGGTATGCTTCCCTTGTCCTTCAAAGGCTAATCCAAAATATGTAGGGGAGAGGGCAATAGTTGATTCAGCATCCGGGCCTTCCCATTTGTCTTTCCGTTTTCGTTCTCAAGAATTCAAGTGGGAGGCTAAATCTTTAGAGAGAGAAGAAGATTTTTCTAAGATACACCCCATATTGCTTTCTCAGTCCCCTGTAAAAAGGATTTATTTAGAAAAGCTCTTAACTCAAGAGGGGTTTAATGAATGGAAAGAAAGGGTCGATAGAAATCAACCCCATTATCGTCCTTTTCTCATAGAAATGGACGGAATTCCTTTAGCCTTTATAGAACTCCATACCATGCCCAGAGCTGTTACAGACACAGTCTCACAAGAAGAGATCCTAAAATATTATCAAGAAAAAGGACTCATGACACACGATGCAAACAACGCTGAGGAAAAGTGGACTGGAAAATATAGACCTTTAAATAATGGAAGATCGAGTATGGCTCGTATGCGGTTTATGCCGTCTACACAACTGTTAGATCAACCAGAGCTTATGGCAGATATGATCGCAGGAACGAGTGCATTTATAAGCACTCTTTCTGACAACAACTTTCCTATGCATTCCTATCCTACTGATAAAGTGCAAGATCTTCCTAAAATTTTAATGTCCTATACGGCGTTGGAAGAGCAAGTTAGAACGGCCTATGGAGCGGCTGGCTTCACTATAGAAGAAAATGCGGGGTTCAAAGAATTTTGGGCGGAAGAGCATCATTCTCAATTGCCTAAGCCGATGGTCGTTGTCTCAAAATCTATTGAGACGATTGATCCGAACCTTATAAATTTATTGCCTTTAGTTTAGAATTTTCATACCAACACTCTCACTAAAGGAGAAACAAAGATGAGAATATGTTTTTTGATAACAGCCTTTTTGTTTTTTCCAAAAATTTTCTTTTTTCCTTGCGCGGCTTCTTATGAAAAATTTGTTGATTCAAAAGGAGATGTGACGAATCCCATTCTATTATGCCTCAATCTCACAGGAATTTATGTTAAAGGGCAGCCACAAAAGAGGGGGGATTTCCCTAAGCCTGTCTTAACGATAAATTCAAGAAAACTCAAAGATATTGTCAAGATTATCCAGGGAATCGAAAATCCTAAAATCTCTTGGATAATGAAAGGAAAAAGATGGGAAATGTATAACCCCCTTCTAACACCTGAAGCTGCAAAAAAAATACTTAAAGTTGGGTTACAGGACCTCGGGTTTAAGAAATCAATTGGCGCCCAAAAGAAAAATTATAAAGGAATCCTTCTGCTTGGATCATTAGCCGAACGATTTAATGAACGCATCTTTTTTACAGAAAAACTCCTTCAAAAAGGGATAAAGTTCAATAAGTTCTATATTCTCACAGGTCAAAGATCTCTTGAAAATTTCGAAAAAGAAGAATTTTCTTTTCTGAAAGATATAGATGATGAAGGAGAGATGACATTAGCTTTCTTTAAAAAAATCTTAAGTCCAAAACTTGAAGGAAAATACATTTATGTTTATTCAAACGCTCCTCCAGAGTCATCTAGAGCAACCACCGAAAGTACGGTCCAAGAATTTATGAAGTACACTCCAGAACCAGGCGTGTATTTAGCGATTTCTAACGGTTGTTTTATCCCTTATCAAGAGCTTGTTATTCAAAATTGCCTTGATAAAAACTATCCAACGTCTGGTATAAAAGTAGAATGCGTCGGATCTGGCGACAAAACATCTATAGAAGGAACTGAAAGGGAGCTTATCAATAAAGCTTCTATCTTTTTAGATAGTTTGGCACGCATTCTCAATAACTTACAGATACAGCATGAACTGAACTAGATGACTGCCAGCGCAGTCGTCCAGTCAACAAGAACTCCTTGCTCTATTTTTCATTAATATGGACAGCGCTATTAAGATGCTGAGGGAGGAAAATGTCCCTGCCAAAGCATTTTTTGAAAAAGCCTAAGATCTTTTTAGTGTTACTGTACCAAGAGATTTTATGGCTTTAAACGCATCCAGGGCTTGCTCTCTCGCTTTTTTATGATCAACGATAGGGAAAGGGTAAGTGTGGCCCAATCTAATGCCTGCGGATTCTAAAATATTTAGAGGAGCCTCCCATGGAGTATGAATATATTTATCAGGAAGGGAGATTAATTCAGGAACCCACCGACGTATATATTTTCCTTGAGAATCGAAAGTTTTTCCTTGAAGAACAGGGTTAAAAATACGGAAATAAGGAGAAGCATCTACTCCACATCCTGCAACCCACTGCCAACTCGCAGAATTACTGGCGAGATCAGCATCCACTAAGGTATCGTAAAACCAAGACGCTCCTTCTTGCCAGGGAATCAACAAATCTTTAACAAGGAAAGAAGCAACAAGCATTCTCACGCGATTATGCATCCACCCTGTATGCCAAAGTTGGCGCATCCCCGCATCGATGATAGGATATCCTGTCATGCCCTTTTGCCATGCATGAAGCGCTATTTCATCCTTAACCCAAGGAAAAGCCTGAAATGATTTACGTAAAGGCTTTGTCGGGAGTTCAGGAAAATAATAAAGCAAATAATAAGAAAATTCACGCCACGCAATTTCACTTAGAAAAATCCATGTATCTTCACAAGGCTCTCCTAAACTACTGGTCAAGATAGAGTGCCAAATCTGTCGAGGACTTATTTCACCCCAGCGAAGGTGAGGGGAGAGCTTCGAGGTTCCTGCATAGTGTGGTAAGTTCCTCTCTTTTCCATAGGTGTGTATCAGGTTCTCTAGGAAAAAGGAGAAACTCTTGTTTGCTCCATCTTCTCCTGGCGTCCAGACTTCTTTAAACTCTTGTGACCAATCTGGATGAGTGGGATGGAGACCCCACCTCTCAAGAACATCGGAAACTATAGGCCCTGGGAATCCTTTAATAGTTAAAGGAGGAGGTAAAGGATTTCCAAAATTTCCGAGCCCCTTCAATGCTTTCCAATAAGGAGTGAAAACTTGATAGGGGGTACCAGCTTGCGTTTTAAGCGTCCATGGTTCAGCAAGAAGAGACGCATTAAAACTTTTGCATTCTATGTAAGGGGTGAAAAATTCTTTAATTTTTTTATCCCGATCTCTCGTATAGGGCTCATAGCAGCGATTCCAATAAAGCCCAGAAACTTTATGGGATTCGACTATTTCTTTAAGAATTTTTAAGGGGTCCCCCCGTCGCAAGACCAAATTCAATCCATACTTATTTAATGATTTTTGAAGAGAAATTAAGCTCTTATGCAGCCACCAGTTGGAAGCACTTCCAGAGTTGCCCGGATCTTTGTCGTCTAAAATAAAAAGAGGAATTATAGGAGAGTTACTACTGTGAATAAGAGCCGCATTATCACAAAGCCTTAAATCCCTGCGAAACCACATAATAACCGGAGGTTGGAAGTTGTTTTTCATATGGAGTAAACACAGTTTAGTTTGAAGCTGAGACCCCATATCCTTTAAGATGGATTGAAGTTCGTCAAGAGTTGTTTTTGAACGCCCCCATTATAAAACGTTCTTATCTTTAGAAAGCAAAAGCCGCGATTGTTTCTCGAACTTGTTCTATCCCACTTTTGTCTACAGAACTCGTAGACAAAAGAACAGGAAAAGCCGCTGGATGCGTCTTTAATGTTTCGGTCAGAGAGGCCGAAAGCAGCTCTAGATGTGCTGGGGAACATTTGTCAGTCTTAGTAAGAATAAGTTGGTATGAAATGGCAGCCTTATCTAACGTCTCCATCACCGAAAGATCGGGAGGTTTGAGACCATGACGACTATCAATTAACAAGAAGACTCGTTTAAGAGGAACGCGCCCCTTAAGGTAATCTAGAATAAGCTGCGAAAACAATTTTAACTTTGTCTTAGAAACAGCCGCATATCCATATCCTGGCATATCAACAACATACATTCTTTTTCCTAAAAGGAAAAAATTAAGCTGCTGAGTGCGACCTGGCGTATGGGAAACACGGGCTAAGGCCCTTCGTCCTAAAACGGCATTAATAAGGCTTGATTTTCCCACATTCGACCGTCCCACAAATGCAATTTCGGGAAAGATAGGATCGGGGAGAGAAGCGGTACTCTCAGCTCCCCTGATAAAGACACATTCTTGCGTAAACAGCCACCGGGCGAAGTCTTCAAGGTTTTGATCCATGCTGCTTACCCTTCACGTGTGAAGCCCTTTTCATAATAATCCATTGCTGACTAATGGAGAGGATGTTGTTCCATGTCCAGTAAATGACTAATCCCGCAGGGAATTGAGCTAATAAATAGGTAAAGAAAAGCGGCATAAAGAGAAATACTTTTGCCTGAGCCGGATCTGCGGGAGGAGGAC
>JAGVLE010000028.1 GCA_020049895.1 Alphaproteobacteria bacterium
AAAGTCCTCAATGGCTTTTTCAACATAATAGGCCACAGGCCGGTGCGTTTCTTTTGAAAGAAAATCCAGCCGTTTCTGTGTTTTTTCACGCAATGAGAGAGTCAACATGTGAGCATCTTCCTTTTGTTCATCTTAACGTTAACTATACAGAAAAATACGCAAAATGTCAAATACAGGAGCATTCTTTTTATGGATAGAAGAAAGAAAAGAGAGAGAAAATGCTTACGTTTTTGTAGTCTTATAGTAAAATGTACTGTTGTTTTTTTACTTTCAAATTCAACTGAAGCTCACGCCGGTATGCATGAAAGTTTGGAGAACGCTTTTCAAAAGTTAGGTGCCTCAAACAACGTGACAGGCCCTGGTGCCAGCTACAATGATCAGGTGGGAGGGTTTTATACGGCCGGCAGTGTGTTTTCCAGAAGTAAGACCGTGAATGCCAACCTCATGTCACTGAAAATGCCCCATTATCGTTCAGGATGTGGCGGAATTGATCTCTTTATGGGAGGACTCAGTTTTATCAACGCCCAGGAATTCCTCCACCTTCTTCGGAACATCGGCAGCAACGCCTCAGGCTATGCCTTTAATCTGGCCCTTGCCACCATTACCCCTCAAATCAAAAGTGTGTTGGATGATCTCTCTGCCAAAGTCCAGCAGATGACCAATCATAGCATTACCTCTTGTGAGGCTGCAGCCACGCTTGTAGGAGGGGTCTGGCCGCAATCGGATGCCTCCTCCCAGCTTTTGTGCAATGCCATGAGCAAAGATCTTAGCCTTGCCACAGACTGGGCCCAAAGCCGTCAACGATGTGGAGCGGGGGGACAAAGAGAATCTACTAATGCTCAAAAATCTAATCTCTCTGGGTATAAGGACGTTTTAGGAGATGAGTTTAATCTTGCTTGGAAAGCTCTCAAGAAAAATGCCTTCTTAAGCTCTGACAGCCGCCTTGCCGAATTCTTTATGACAATCTCGGGGACCATTATCTCTCGCAAAAACAGCTCCGGAAATTTGGAGATGAGAGAATTCTCTTGCAAAAGCAGCGATGGGGATCTCATCTCAGCTCTTCTCACAGGAGGACAACCTGTCCAGGTCTATCGCTGTGATTCGATTGGGGAAGACGAATGCTTAAACCCAAGTGTATCTTCTGAGAGCCTTCCTCGAGAAAGGTCCTTGTCTTATAAGGTAGATATTCTCGTCAATGGCATTCATCAAAACCTCCTCCAAGACAAGCCCTTGACGTCTGAACAACAAGCTTTTGTGAACTCAACGATGATCCCAATTTTAAGGATCATGGCTGTTGAGATGGCTTTTAAGGCTGGAGGCAGCCCTCTCTCCATGAGCACTTATAAGGATGCCATTGCTCATGATATTCTCCTTCAATACTTGGATGATGTGATGGATCTGGTGTGGAGCAGCACCACCCATCTGAAGCAAGTGCAACTCAATGATAAGATGATTGAATCCTTCAGGCGTGGGATCTTGTCTGCCAGAAAAGATCTCTTTGCCAAACGGACAGCGTTATTTCAGCAGATTAGTCTCACTTTAGAAGCTATTGAGCACACTCAACAAGTTGAACGCAAACTGCAAAATCAGTTCATCTCCAGCACACGAGGTAAGGAATGAATTACGTCATTACAACATATGGCGGCGGGGAACTCTTCTTTCTGGTCTTTAATGGCATTGCATCTCTCTTTAACGAAGCGAATGGAGGCATTCTGGGTCCCCTTATTCATTTAGGGGTTTTGATTGGATCTGTTTATGTAACGGTCTTAATGCTCTTCCGAAATCAACTTGTTGAAGGGATTCGTTGGTTGCTCTGGGTGATTGTGGTCACAAACCTGTTGTTCCTGCCAAAGACACGGATCCATATCTATGATCCTCTCAACAACACCCATCGAGATGTAGCCAATGTTCCTCTTACCTTAGGCCTTTTTGCAAGTCTTACAAGCCAGATTGGACAGAACATTACGGAGCAATTGGAAGCAGTCTTTAGCCTTCCAGACTACATGCCTTATCATAAAACAGGGACGGTATTTGCATCTTCTCTCATGAGCCAACTGGGAAAGTTCCGGATTGTGGATCCTGTCTTTAAAGGCAACATGGAGCGGTTCGTCAATCAGTGTGTGGTCTATGATGCCATGATTGGACACAAGTATACCCTCAAAGATCTTCAAAATAGTCTAAACATTTGGGAATTGGTGATGCAGAACGCTTCTTCTGTGTTGGGATTTTTGTATAAAGAAGGCGGGACTCCTGGAACCACCCTCTCCTGCCGAGAAGGAGCCAAAAAACTCAACACCTTATGGTCTGCAGAGATTCAGAGAGCGACAGCCCTTTATGGAACCCGAGTTCAATTGCGCGACCTCAATGAATCTGCCTTTAACACAGAACTCTTAGGCAGTGCCCGGTTATTATTGGGCGCAACAGCATGGGCGGATTCTGCGCAAAACCTTCTACGACAAGAAATGATGATTCACGCCATTGAAGACGGAGCAAATAACAAACTCTCAGAATTGGGAAGTGCCTCCTCTTATGCTGCTACAAAGGCGCTCCTTCAACAGAGGTCTGCTTATGCCATTGCGGGAGAGATTGCTGCTCGTACGCTTCCCTTATTCAAGAATGTCATTGAAGCTCTGAGCTACGCGCTCTTTATCTTTATTGTTGTTCTGGCCTTGATGCCGAACGGCCATCGGGTTCTCTTAACGTATGGGGGCATTCTTGTCTGGACGCAACTCTGGGCTCCTTTGTATGCGGTTTTGAATTTGATTATGACCCTCTATGGGAGATCTGAGACCTTAGCGCAAGGTGCTCAACAAGGTCTTACCCTTTTAAACTCAAGCGCTATTATCAATGCGAATGCCGACATGAAAACTCTTGCTGCATGGCTGTCTGTCAGTATTCCGTTTATCTCTTATGGAATCCTCCGGCAAGGGGCTGCCGCCTTTGTAGGACTTGCGCAACATTTAGGCTCGGCAATGCAATCAGCTGCAAGTGGGGCTGCGGCTGAAACTGTTTCTGGGAATATCAGCTTAGGCAATGTGAGCATGGGAACGACAGCTTATCAAAACACCTCTGCCTTTCAGCATGCGACCAGCCCTGGGTACAGTGACGCTGAATTCAAGATGATGAGTGGGACGGGAGTTGAACAAGCGACTTTTGCAGACGGAACACAAGCCTTTAGTGATATAGCTCTCTCTCGCCTCAGCGTTCAAATCATGGGTACAGAAAATACCAGCTTTGCTCAACAAGAAAGTCTCAATCAAGCCCGCAGTGTAGCCCAGTCCAAAAGCCTAGCATCAAGTGAGGCGATGGAATCGACCATTCAGCACTCAACAACACTTTTAGAACATATGGGAAAAACCCAGCACGTCAGCACAGATCAAAGTTCAACCCTCACATCTTCAGAATCCCAAAGCCTGCAGAACTTTAAGACCTATGTGGAAGATATTCGCCAAAGTACGGGGCTCACGGAAAGCCAAGCGGTTGAAGCTGCCATTGCAGCCCATGCAGGACCTAACATGGCAATGGGAGGGTTTGGAGTGAGTGGACGGTTTTCAAGTGGAGCGAACCGTCAGCAAGCCGTTGATTCTGCCCATAGCATATCAGCTCAAACGGGTTACCATGAGAGTCTCGATAAGGTTCTTTCGGCAGCGCAACATCTTTCTGAAGGATCTCAAGATACTAAAGGAAGCGATTTAGCCAACTCTGCTCTGACAAGCCTTAACAAAGCCAAAAGCTTGCGAGAAGAGTTTAATGTGGCCCAAAGCCAGGTTGACACACTCTCTCAAGAACTGTCTCAAAGCAAAAGCAAGGGATTCAGCATTACAAAAGATTTGACTCAAGACGTCCTAGACTTTATTGCAACGCAGCCCATCAATCCAGGACCTCAAGGAAGTGGAGGAGCGATAGGGTATGAGGGAGCCCGTAAAATCCTTGAAAGTACAAACGAAGAGAGATCCTTTTACCTGCATCAGTTCCAGGAACAGAATCCTCAGTATTCTCTGAAAGGTGTAGATGGACAGGAATTTAACAAGGCTGCTCATTTATTTGATACATCAAAAATGATGCAAGATGTGGAAGCTTATCATATGGATCAAAAATCAGACCTTCTACAAAAAGCTAATAAATACAATCTTGATTTCACACACCCTCTTCCCCACGGGCATTCTTATGACCCTCTTACCAGCAAAGGGCTTCTTCAAACAGGAATAGACACTAAAATCTCTCAAGAACGAGACATCCTTGGAAAGAAAGAGAAAGCTTTAGAAAGCGCTCACGCAAATTCTCAAGACAAAAACATGACAGCTGCCGTTCTCAAAAATGCAGGAACGTCTCTTGCTAAGGGAACAAAACAACTAGAAAAATCCTTATCTTCCGATAAAGAAGCCTCAATCTTTGTCCCACCTCTAACGCCATAATGCGGGCAGGAACGTTATAGATGCCTTTCTTAAAAACAATCACCCAAGGTGGCCAGGTTCATCTTCACCAGATTCGAATGCTCAAGCAAGTGCTGATGGCAGGGGTTTTCTTTTCCCTCTTTGTGTCTGGAGCCATCTTTATCTGGAAATGTTCCATCATCCCAAAGGCTGCATGGAAAATAGCTTATGAAGCTCAAGTTGCAAAAGTCGTTCTGGCGATGTCTCCCTCCCCATTTCCTGCACGAGGAAAATACATCAATCATCTCCAAAATCCGTTGCGAAAGATTATTCTTAAGCGGATGGAAAATACAGTGAAGCATGCAGGGATTGAGAGCACTTATTGGGGAATGGCCTGTTTTTTTAGCATTATGATGGCTTGGTATGCCTTAGGATATGTGCAAAAGCAAAAACAGCACCAGCGTGGGAATACAATGGTGTCTTGGAAGCAGCTGCGATTCATTCTTAAGAGGCGCCGCGAGGCTTCAGACCTTAAACTCAGGAAGCTTCCCCTTGTAAAAGACAAAGAAACCTCCCACATCCTGATTACAGGCACTACAGGATCTGGAAAAACCAATACCTTCCATCATCTTCTTCCCCAAATCCGCGCCCGTAATGACAGAGCCATTATCATTGATCTCACAGGGGATTATGTGTCTCAGTATTATGATCCAACAACGGATGTCCTGCTAAACCCTTTGGATCAACGCTCACACTCCTGGCATCCCTGGGCGGATTGCCTTGTAGAATCTCACTATGACGTTTTAGCCAATGCCCTGATTCAACCGAAAGGTCATAGCTATAGTGACCCCTTTTGGGATAATGCCAGTCGAGCCGTCTTAAAGGCAGGGTTGCGAAAGTTCGCGCAAGCAGGGTATCAGGATGTGGACGATCTCTATCACTTTTTTATGACAGCAACGGATCAGCAGTTTTGCCAGTTCTTTAAAGGAACAGAAGCGGCTACCTACGCATCTTTACACAACGATAAGACAACCAGCTCAATCCGGAGTGTTCTGAATTCCCATATTGAAGGCCTCGCACATTTAAAAACAGCAGAAAATCCATCTGACGCTTTCTCCTTACGCCAATGGGTGGATCAAACAGAATCGAAAGGATGGCTTTTTATCACAGCGAAAGCCGATCAACGCAAAACACTCATCCCTTTGATTTCCATGTGGATTGAGATCCTGACGAATGCCTTAATGACTCTTCCTCCAGATCATAAACTACGACTATGGTTTGTAATCGATGAATTGCCAGCCTTGCAAAGACTTCCATCCCTGCAGTACGGATTAGCAGAAGCGCGTAAATATGGAGGATGCTTCTTGGTTGGATTTCAGAGCAAGCCTCAACTGGAAGAGATCTACGGCCGCAATGGCGCAGAAGCCATGTTGGACCTCTTCAACACAAAGATTTTCTTCCGGTGTACCGAACCCTCTACGCAAGTGTGGATTTCAAAAGTGCTCGGGGAGAGGGAAGAAAAAGAGCCTACAGAAAATATCTCCTACGGCGCCCATAGCATGCGAGATGGGGTCTCGTTAAGCTTGCATGCTCATCAAACACCGCTTGTGTTGCCAACAGAATTGGCTTTGTTGCGGGATTTAGAATGTTACCTCAAATATCCTGGGAAGTATCCATGTGCGAAGATGAGGATGAGATACCAGGCTTCATCTTTGAGGTAAGATATTCACAAAATTCTTTAAAAGAATCTTCTATATCGTGAATTTTCGGTAGCCTGTAATATTTGATTTTTTCACCATATGATTCTGGAACCTGCCATATCTCATGGACGTGAATGCCAGGAAGCTCGCCCCATTTTGATTTTACACGGCCATCTCTTGTTACAAGCCCAGCATGAGTACAGTGTCTTTCCTTGTCACAATATATAATAAGTGCATTTTCGTGCGCTGAGTCTTCTTCTAAAATTTTTTTGCTCAGCAACCAGGTAAGAAACCAAGGACTCGCTTGGTAAGGACAGGTTTTATTTTTCTTTAAGCGAACAGGAGTATGACTATCTGAATAAGATTTAGCTATTGCTTCATAGCTGATAGAATTATCAAGACCTAAAGCCCAAGAGATACAATTGGCTGGCTTGTCATAAGGTTCAGGATCTGACTGTAGTATCTCTGAAATTTTTTGTGACGTTTCTTTATCAACTCTCCGCTTTTCTTCCAAACTGCGGCACCTTTTTTGTTCTTGTGCAGAGAGCATGTTTGTTAAGGATTTTCTTGTTTTTGTTTGTTCTTCTGTACAATTTATCTGCATTCCAATCCCCATTCATCTTTTTTTAATTTCAAAAAATTCGTATGTACTGCTTCCCATCCTGCCATTCTGGATGATAGAGCCTCATCTTTTTTCTTCTTCTATTAATGGTTTAATCCATTGATGTAATGAACTTAATGTTGGAAAAATAGGAAATTTATTATCTTTTTGAGGGTTTTGTTGCAATGTTGCCTCTTCCCAATGTTCACATGAACGTCTCGGATGGGTAAATAAATACGAATCCCATATTGTTTCGGCGGTGTGAAACTGACTAGATGCAAATTGTTTCCATGTCTCTCTTAATTCTCTTTCTTCTTTTATATCAATCACTTCAATGCGAGAAAAAGCATTGGAAGTATTTCCTTTCCATGCTTTTTCCATAATTTCTTTCGCCTGTACATCGGATATGGGGGCACTATAGCCAAAAATTGTTAGTAAATAACCATTATCTAAGGATCTTTCAAAAGTTTTCCATTGATTGCGGATAAAATCCTCATTGTGGTAATTTTTGTTTTTCTTTATTTAATACACAAGAATAACTATCGAAGTGACCAAAATCTATTCCCAGTATTTTCATGAAGGGAAATTCGTTGTTTATTACGATGCTGGTATTTCCAGGCCTAGGAGTTCCTGGCAAGGCATATACAATTGCTAGTGAACCGCTGTATCCGTTTCGTGACCTCATTTCGACAACAAAAGCCTCCATGTCTAAGCCGCTTGGATGCTTTACTGGCTCTCTCGGCATTATCGAAATATGCCCGAATCTTATTGAAGGAAGGTTTTGCTCCTTACCACTATGTAGGGAAAATCTTCCAATCAAACATACGTCGTCTCCACACCCAATATTATTTTGCGTTATAAATTCTTCAGTAAGAAATTTTTCTAGAGTGAGAGCTTTTACCTTATGATTCTCTGTGATATCTATTGGAACAACTGCTACATCATCAAGATCTGTATGCCGTACGAGATCTTGGGCGGCAATTGGAATCACTTTGTATTTCTCATTATTATTAATTCTCGCAAAAGAACATTTGTTTAATACATGAAAACAACTAACAAGATAAAAATGATGTAAGTTTGAATTGTTTGTATGCGAAATTTTTACTAAAAAACCACATCCCCCCTCTGTATGATTCTCTCCAGCTTGTGCAGCCTCTTCAGTCGGATATAAAAAAATGATTGAATCACAAAACTCATCGGGAATTCGGGGCATTGTATTTCCTTTAGAAGATTCCGATTATATACAATCTAACGGATGAGACAAGAATGGCTTTACAAGTCTACATCCTTCTCTTTTTCATGAATTTGTTCTAGCTGGTTTAAGTGCTTCTCGGCTTCCTTCATAAGCCGCGGATCATGCTCTTGAAGAGTCTGGAAGGTTGTCATATTTTTCTCCAAAATGGGTATGGAGTTGTTGTTTCCAAAGAGAACGTTGCTTCCCGCTTCCAACTGTTTTGAAAAAATGTTTCGTAAAGGAATAAAAAAACATACCGTAATAAACACGGATTGTTTGTAAAAATAGCCTGTGATATCAATAGAGATTGATCAGAAGTGGTCAATAAAGAAAGGAGAAAACAATGAAAAAAATTCAAAGCAACCCCATGAAACATAAAAAATCAAAACCTCCTGTTAATTTAGGAAGTGCGATTGAAGCAAAAGCATCCTCCTTAACTCAAGGAATGCGAATTGGAGCAAAATCTGAAGGGTATCCCTTAAATTATTATCCAGGGAAATAAATAGGTTAGTCTAGAGTATCTATTGGAACCCACTACAAAAAATCTTTCCAATAGATACTCTTTTTAGAAAATCAGAATACCTACTCTTCTAAGATTCTCCAGTACGGTCAGAATAATCGATTCATCCAGGAACTAAGATGTTAAAAAAACTATTGTTTTATAAATTTCTAACATTTGTCTGCTTGTCTGGTTCTTTATTTTCTGCTTTTGCAGGAAAAGATGCGCCGCAAAATCCTTATGCTGTCTTTGATGAACGTATATATGACCAATCCATTCTCTTTGCTAGGCGCCCTAATTTTGAATGCCTCAATGATAGGAGTTACCAACAAGCTGTCCTGCGCTACTTTACACACAAAAAAATACGCTTATTGGAAGACGATCTCTTTAGCGTTTATGATAAAGAACTAGAATATCTAAGTTATTTATCAGAAAAATATAAACCTACTCTTGCTTCAAAGGCTCTAAAAGGTGGGGGGCAGCTCTTGGCTGCTGCAGCGGGATTAAGTGTTTTAGCAATACCAGGAGTAGGAGAAGAAATCGCGGCAATGCGGATTTTTATGGCGACAGCTGCTGGTGTAAGTACTGCTGCAGCGAGTATGAGTTTAGCTCATGAGTTTTTGCAGCCTGATGGAAATTTTGATATCGATAAATTAGAAACGGCTATTCAGCAAAAAAAATCTTCTCTGATATTAAATATCAACAAAGAATCTGGGATTTCTGATCTTGAAATAGAATATATCCTCAAAAAGCCATTTATAGACAATCGAGAGTTACAAAAAAACGTAGAAGCTATTTTTATTGCCATGCGTAAAGAAGGAGGAATTCCCTCAGAATTTCATAGAGAGTACATTGGTAATTTTTTAAAGCTACCTTTAAGAAAAAAACAAATATCCATTGATTCTGCTTTGTTAGAGCTAGCAGGCAAAAACCCCACTCATTTTAATGCTTTGGCAGCGTCTCAACGGAGTGCAGCTGAAGAACTTCTGAACTATGAAGAGGAAGTAAAAGTTGAAATGACACGTTTGCTGCTCCAGATAAAATATTCTTCTTATTCTAATTCTACTTCTCAACGGAAATTTTATTATTTTTTTGGAGAACCTGGCATTGGAAAAACAACAGCCGCAAAAAACATTGCCCAATTTCTACAACTTCCTCTTTTGACGCAAAGTATACGGACAGGAGCCGATCTATCTGAAACAGCCCTGGAAGGGCAAGACTGGCTGTTGCCAGGGGCAAACACAGGGTTTCTTGCGCGCACGTTATGTACAAAGATAGACGAAGGTGAACAACGCACAGACAAACCTACAATTACTATGCCTTTCCAAGAAGTTACACGCTATGGCTTGTCTTCAACACTCTCGGTGGAGGTGCCTGATACTATTCCTTCCAATACGTATTGGAATGCTGTTCTCTTAATTAATGATTTTGACAGAATTTTAATGGATCCCAGCACAACAACACAGACGATTTCCTTCTTTTTGGATTACCTCGATCCCTGCAAAGAGAGCTTCTATAGCCCTTACTTTAAAGCACGTATCCCCATAAAAGATTTAATTATCGTTGTAACAGCGAATTATCCTATTCCTTCACTTACATCAGAAGATCTAGAAAATTTAAAGAGGAACGTAGACATTCATACCCCAGAGCATTCAGCCTTAAAATATAGAATGCAATTTCAAGCCCTAAAAGACAGGCTGGTTGAAATTCACTTTGCAACACTTGGTAATGCCGGGAAAAATATTTCCTTAAAGAAGTTTCTAGAAGAAATGTGTGAAAAATATCATCTGACTCTTACTGAACAAAGAAAAACAGCCATTTTAACCCCTGCTATACAACTTGCGTCCGTTCGAGATGCTAAAAAGCACATTGAAAAAGAGGTCTTAGATGAAAAAAGTAGTAACCTGTCAGATACAACATCTCTTTCTCAGCCAACAACTAGACCTCAGTTTACTATCTCTGAGGCCGCTAGAGCATCTCTTGCATCTTATTCTTATCTTACTCTTCCTCATCTAGATGAAGTTGATCTTCAGAAGCAAGTAAAAAACCTAGAAAAAACAAATGAATATATAAAGCTTTTTCTCTCTCCTTCTCAGGAAAAACAACATGAGGCTCTTAAAAAGCTTTTTGGAGAGAGAGGCAGCATTATCAATCCATATGCCAATATTCGAACCTTATGGAAAACAGCGTGGGAGAGAAAGAAAGTATTTAAAGAAGAAGCTGGAGGAATTCAAGCGCTTGCCAATAGGCTTAAGTATTTTGATGCCCCTCAGTCAAAAGGAAAAATCATCCGCTTTCATATTCAAGCAGCACAAGTCTTATTACATGCTCTCTTAAAACGTGCAGAAGATGCAGATCCATTTGTCTGGCAGGCGCTCATTACAAATGACCAGCGTATGGCTAACCTCCGCTTATTTTTAACCCATCTAACCCATTTAAGTAACTTGCAAACTGGATTAGATCAACTTACCCAATCAACCATACGATTTACTCAAGGCATTCAAGAATTTTTAGCGGAAAGCAACAGGATAATTAACAGTGACAAACAAAGACTAGAAGACTTAATGCGCAATCCCGCAGCAAATAATGGTGACAATGTTGAAATGGGAGAGCTCAATCCTCTTATGGGGGAAGACAATGCCTGATACTATAAGCTATGAAGATTCATAGCTCTTTTTCTAACAACAAACTGTGTATGCGTTCATCAGAAAGGAAAACTTTATCAGAAAGGTTGCATGATTTATTTCTCTAGAAACCGATTTTGAAAAAGCGTAGAGTAATAAAATATTGCGCGTGAACTTTGCACAGAAGAGAGCTTTGTATTTTTTTAAAATTTTGATCATTTCCATGAAAGAAAGAGAACATTTATTGTGAATAAAATTTTTCAAGCACTCCTCTGTCTCACTCTTTTAACTCTGTTCGGATTTCAAGAAGCAAAGGGCATGGAAGAGAAAGACGATAAAAAAGGTGGTGTCATGCAGATTCTTAGCAAGATGGGGAAGGCATTAGGTGAGTTTAGAGCAGAAAGTGCTACTGTATTGGGAGTGACCCTTAAAAGAAAATCAGAATCTTCTTCCGTAGCTGCGTCTTCGGACAATCCCTCGGCAATTGAATTTGGAAAGAACGCAAAACATACCTTAATATAGGAACTGCTATTGTTGGAGGTTGTTATGTGTGTGGTGAACTTATAAAATGTTATTGTGGGTGCAGATAGAGAATATTGTAAAAATCTGTAATTTTGGTGTGTTGAGGTTGAAAATTTTCTAACAAAAAAGGAAAAAGCATGCGTAAAAATATATTTAAAAAAGCATTTTTTGTGAATAAAAACACCATCTTTACAAAAAACACCTCGGTAAAAGAAATATTCACAAAAGGATATAGGTTATCTGAAAAGGCGCACAGCTTAACGCAAGGAAGCGGAGGGAGGGGCTACGAAGATTATAGTGCGGCCATTCGCTTTAAATAGCCCATATGCCCTATCATTTAACAGACCATATTTATATCACGCAATTTCAGGATGAGCTTATCCTTCTGGATTTAAAGCAAGATAAATATACGGTCTGCTTTAAAGAATTTGCGGATTTAGTATTACAACTTTTGGAAGGAAAGGTGACAGATCCTTCAGAAGATACAGCTATTCAAACTCTCCTCGATGATCGAATCGTGGAAGAGAAAGAAAATATATACCCCTTCTACATTGATAAGAAGAGTACATCTGAAGGTGTGGCAAACGTAGATTGGCGTTTGCCTCTGGAAAACGTGCGTGTTCCTTTTGATTTAGAAGTTGTAAAGGCTTTTTTAGTCCTTCTCAAAGTCAATTTTTATATTAAATTTCGAGGATTCTATTCCGGGATTCAATCCATAAAGAATGCGTATAACCCTACAAACTCATACACTCTCCCAACACAAAAAGAGTTGCGAAAACTTGCTAACATCGTTAACAAAGCCTGTTTGATTTATCCTACACGAACCAAATGCTTGGAATGGGCTATGACGTTTGTGTTGTTAGCCTTAAAACGGAAATGGAAATGCAATCTTGAAATTGGTGTTCAAAATTATCCTTTTATGGCTCATGCATGGATTGAATGTAATGGTCACGTGGTGATGGATGAAGATGTGTTACGAGACGAGCTTGCGATTATTCTCAGTGAACCCTTTAGAAAAATAAAAGCATGATTTACGCTGGTCTCATTCACTTTAACGACACACCTAGCATTGCTGACAAGCTATGTCCCGTCCTCACGGACTATAGTGAAACACCTCCGGTTTTTCTTCAAAAAAAATCTATGGCTTTTTGCTATGCGAAATTATCTGATCTGCAAGACAAGGATGAGGTTTTGGAAAATGAAACGTCTCTTATGCTTGGACGTGTTTTTGACAACACCACCGCAACGTCTTTGCGGAAAAAAGATTTTGAGAATTTATCTTTTACATCTCCAAAAGAGATCTTTAAATCCTTATGGGGAAAATATGTCTATATTCGTTCTGTAACAGGTTACTTTGAAATAATTGTCGATCCGACAGGACAGCTTCCTTTTTTTTACTATGTTTTCCCAAATGGGAATGTCCTGTTCGCTTCAGACATAGAAATTATTTTTAAAATCTTAGAGCGCACACCCCAGTATAATTGGAGTTATTTATGTTCTTATCTTGTTTATGGAAATAGTTCTGCGATACAGACTCCTTTTGAAGAAATTTATGAGCTTCCTCCAGCCTGCTCTTTAAAGATCACAAAGAATGACAGAGTAACGGAGCCCTTCTGGAACCCTTTGGACGCTTGTTCTTCCACTTCTCCAGAAAACACAAATGCTGTTAATGTATTGCAATCCGTACTCAAGCCCTGGATTGAGCCCTATACAAACATCTGTGTGAGCCTTTCTGGGGGGCTTGATTCTTCTTCCCTTGTCTATTGTCTTAAGGACATCCTAAAAAAAGATCAAAAACTCATTGCTGTGAATTATTTTCATTCTAAAGTTAAATCAAGTAATGAGCTTGTTCATGCACGAAAGGTTTGCCAAGAAACAGGAATAGACCTCATTGAAGCTGATGCCTCTTCGTGCCTTCCTTTTGATTCTTCTACCCACAAAAGGTCATTGCTTCCCAACAAACCTTATCCTGGGTTGATGAGCCTCAAGTGGATAGAAACCGTCTCTGAGTGTCTTCCTTCTGATAAAGCCTGTACGTTCCTGAGTGGCCATGGAAGCGATCATATTTTTATGCGTCCTCCTGCAAAACAAACGATCTCAGACTACATTATTGATAAAGGGTTCCGAGGAGTTCCTTTGAAAGACATAACCGCCTTTTACAGAGACTCTTTGTTTCCTATCTTAAAAGAGAATATCACAGCTTTAGGAGGGTATATCTTGGGATGGCGTCGTGATAAACGGCATCCTAAAAATGTGAGCGATGAGCGTCCTGACTGGATAAAAAAAGAGCTAGGAGAGAAAGCGTCTGTTAATTTTATCCACCCCATCTATAGGACATTGCTACCTAAAATCCTTCCTGGGAAATATGCTCAAATAGATGCCTTCTACGAAGGTCTCGCGTCTATCCACATGGAAGCAAATCCGATCCTTCCTACCTATTATCCATATCTTTATAAACCAGTTGTAGATTTTGCCTTCTCATTTCCAACATATGATCTCTTTAAGGAAGGACATGATCGTTATCCCCTTCGCAAGTCTGTTAGTGATCACTTCAATACTCAGACGGTATGGAGACGCGACAAAAGCCAAACAACAGGCATTCTGCAATTAGGAATGAAAAAGAATCTGGATTTCATTTTGACTCTTTGTGGAGAAGGAAAATTTGTAAAACAAGGCCTTATTGATAAGGAGGGGATGCAAGAAACCATCAACCTGATCAGTAATGGAGATATAAACTATATGTGGCCATTTACACATCTTGCATCCGCTGAGCTTTTTCTGGATGCTTGGAAAAAGAAGTTTTAATTTGCATGGCTATACAAGAAAACAGAGCCTTGCCGACACTAACAGTAGGAGACAAGTATTCCATCTGAAACGCTATGGCAAGATTACCGGCCTTATCTGCTCTGTATCCGATGAGGCTAATATCAACAAAAAAGGATAAATGTTATGGTTAAAAAATTTCTTCAGAAGTCATCGATGTTTGGCCTAAAGTCTAAAGCTAAACAAAGAAAAAAATCTTCGACATTTCAATCCATGAGTAATAAAGCAAGCCGTCTGACGCGCGGGTGGAGCGGACGGAATTCCGAAGGAGCATGCATAACAGATCGTTATGAGTAACTGTACGCACCTAATTGGTAAAGACAGGCTGTAATAATTGTTGGGCAGGCTGAAGGGCTTGCCCACTTCATCTACTCTCTATGTGACTAAAATAATATTAATAGGAAAGGAAAAATATTATGTATAAAAAACTTCTTCAGGCATCAACTAGACTGTTTTCTCTAGAACTGCATAAACCATCTCAAAACACAGAGAAGTCGCTAGGAAAAGTTGAGTTTAAAGCTTCTTGGATGACTTGTGGAGGACGGGGTTGTAATTCAGAAAGTTTTATGACATTGCCGACTTATCAACCTTCAAAACCAAGATAGTGAGAAGATTGGTCTGAGTAAATCCTAGAGTGGGATTCTCCCCATCCAAGAGAGAATCCTTCTCCTGCAACGTCTTGCTAAAGAAACAATTCACCTCATTTAATCTCTATCTGATGGGGATGACATTAAAAAGAAAGGAAAAACTATGAAAAAATTTCTTCAGAAATCAGTATTATTTGACTTAAAATTCAAACCTAAACAGAATAAGAAATCTCGGATAGGCTACTTTATGCAGGACAAGCGAAACACGGCAAGTCGCATAACCCGTGGAGGTGGGGGGAGATGGTATGAAGGTATCCCGCCTTCCCCGTGCCGTGACTAATGAGTACATCTAGGTACTGCAGGAACTCGTATGCAAATCTCTTGGTATTGTGATGGGACCCCTTGTGATATGTGATTGCTCCACGAGGCTTGCCTCGTGGCATCACAGTCAACTTACAGGCCTCGGACAAGCTGCGCGTATCATTATGATATAAGCGATAAAAGCACTAGTGCGTAAATGGTCCAGGGGTGCATTCATTGCAATATTCCTGCATGATGCTTAATCTCTATCACCTGATCCACCTTATTTTTAGGAAAAGGGCGATGAGTAATAATGATTTTTGTCATATGCGGGAGGAATTTTTCAATATTTCCTTCAATCACGTTCTCTGTATCCTTGTCTAAGGAAGAGGTACTTTCATCAAAAATACACACTTGTGGTTTTTTTAGGAAAATCCGTGCAATTGAAAGCCGTTGTTTTTCTCCCCCTGACAGTTTTAACCCTCGGTTCCCAACTGTTGTCTCAAGACCTTGAGGGAGTTTATTGATAAACTCCAAAAGATGAGCCTGCTTTAAAGCCTCATTAATTTCTTGAGGGGTTGCCTCAGGATACACAAAAGTGAGGTTGTTTCTGATGGTGTCATTCAATAAATAAGTTTCTTGAGGAACCCAGCCGATTGCCTTTGGGAGTGATTCTAGAGATATCTGCTTTAAGTTGATGTCATTAATAAAAATGTTTCCTTCTATAGGATCAAATAGTCTGAGAAGAAGCTTTGCTATGGTCGATTTCCCTGCTCCTGTAGGACCTATAATGACTGCTGTTTGTCCAGCCTCAAGCGCGAAAGAAACTTCTTTCAAAATAAATCTATCTTTATATTTAAAGGAGACATTTTCAAATCTAATAGAAGAAACTGTCTTTGGTAAATGAAGAGGATGAGAGGCCTCAATAAGTTCTGGAGGTGTAAGGAGCACATCAATCACTCCCTTCATATCAAGGATCGTTTTTTTGATGTCTTGAAAGACTTGCCCTAAGATGGCAATGGGCATCACGAATTGTAAGATATACCCGTTGAAAAGGATGAAGTCTCCAGCAGTAAGAGATCCTTGCAATACGCCTTGACCCACAAGATACATAAACACAGAAAGACCTATCCCTAAAATCACAGATTGTCCTATGTAGGAAAGGGCGATATTGCGCATAAACTTAACTTCTGTGGTTTCTCGCTTTTTTAATTCTGTTGTGCAGGTTGAGATGGCCACGTCAGCTTTTCCAAAAACCTTCACCGCCTCATAGTTTGACAACCAATCTGCAATGATTCCATCTGCATCTTTATCAGCCTCATTAGCCTGCTCGCGCGCTTTTAGAGCTACTCTCAAGGCGATAAGAGTATACACAAAGAAAACTCCAAAAATGACTACCATTAAAAGGCTGTAAACAAAGGGATAAAGAGAAGAAATAAGAATAATGACAAATAAGAATTCCAGGAGGATGGGGAGAACGTGAAAAAATAGATCTAGTACAATGCGAGGGACGTTCTGTTGAGCTCTTCGGATAATATTTGTAAGAGCACCTGGCTGTTGATTCACAAAGTAATTCAACGAAAGGCCAAAAACATGAGAGAGAATTTTTGACCCTAATACACGGGTAAGGCGCTGCTCAATTTTATAAATCAATATGGTGCGTACGTGAACAGAGATTTGGCTCATCATCCAAATAAAACCATAGCTGATAAGGATAACGGTCACTAACAAAGGATTAGAAAGAGAGAAAGAGTCGACAATCTTTTTCAAGAAAAGCGGTAAGGCTAGGTTCGATAAGACTCCTACGACTAACACAACCAAAGAGAGCCAGAAGCTTAAAGTGAGTTTTTTATCGGCAAACGTTGTAACAAGGATGTCTTTAATGCATTTCCAATACTGCTTATAATTAACATTCTCCATCACAATGGCTTTTGCTATTAGCATCTAAAAAATCCGAGAGGGTTTCTGTGTATCCGTTGTTTATACTCCCCTCCCCCTTCGTTCATCTTCTTTGCCTTTTCACATAGCCAAGGGCAGAAATTTTTGAGGTTTCTACCCCTGAATGACCTACGGCATCCTTTTAGTAAACCTAGTGGGATCCTCAGTTGTTCCTCCCACAATGCCTCGTGTAAGAATTGAAGCACGCCCAGATAGGGCTGCTAGGGATTGATAGTTTTGGCTCATCGACTTGTCAACTTTTTTGTAAAGGCCTGTCCAGCTTAATGTTTTAAGAAGTGTTTTTTGCATTTTATCCTCTTTTATCGTTAGCCTGAAGTGAAGATTTTCTTCTATCTCACAGTAACATTATTACATCCTATAATGAATATTTGCAAATTTTAAAAATCTAAACCCCTCCCTGTCTCATGAATATATTCTACCCCCCGTTCTTCTTGTTTAAAACGCTGTTCAATCTCCTTAACCAACTGTTGATTATGCTCCTTAAGTTCCTGGAAAATGTCCGTATGTTTTTCCAAGATGGTCATGTAATGATGCAGTTCATCTTTGGCCTTATGGGCAAGACGGGTACCGGCATATGTCGTAATCGTATGGAGTTTGCTTTGAATGTAGTCTGTGATCTCCGCAAGATTGTTATTGCCCACGAAATCAAAGGTAGGTGGTGCAAGATCTCGTTGGAGCCCTGTTGATTGACTCTGGATGCTTCCTTGTCTTTTAGATTCGTCCCGCCAGAGGGAAGGACGTTTATTGTTGGTAAGGTTTCTTTCCTCTTGCTGAAATTGATGTAGCTCGTGAGGTAATGGGGTCTTTGAGGATGTATCCCGCCAAAATCCTTTATACCCTTTCTGAGTTTTCTGTAGTTCTGGAGGTGAAAATTCATTTGCACAAATATCTCTCCAAAACCCTTTGTACCCCTTCTGTGGTAAGATTTTTTCTGCCCGTTTTTCTTCTCGAATGCTGTGGGATAATATCGGAAGTTCCGTAACCCTCGAATTCCCCATGAACTGATCCACTACGTGCTGGAAAGCTTTCTTTGAAACGGCGCCCATAGCGTGAAGCTCATCAGAAAGCCGTCCAAACAATTTATTGAGAAGTTTTTCATCTTCCACCATCCTCTCCATAAGTGTGGAGGCATCCATGTAATCGGTTGCTGCAAGTTTTTCTCCTGATCTGGAGAGCATTTCAGGAAGGATTTCAGGTTTTTTAAAATCCAATGAACTTCCATACACTTGAACATCGTCTCTATGTCGAGTCATGGCCACATAGGTCAGATTTTTGGTCATGTTTGGAGAAGCTAAGACATAAGACTTGTCAATAGTTGTGCCTTGAGATTTATGAATCGTCACTGCCCAGCCATGGTCAAAGAATGGATATAATTTTGGTGCAAAAGATACGTCCCTACCCTCCTCCAGACGCACCTGTATCTTCTGTTGGTTAAGATTGAGGATTGTTCCTATCGTTCCATTTTTAACTCCTAATCCATAATTGTTGCGGATAAAAACAATCCGATCACCTTTAGAAAAGTGTTTGTCTTCAGAGATTGTCTTCTGTTCACCAAAATCATCTTCTGTCTGTTTCTTGATTGTGTAGAGGAATTCTTGCTTTTCAAGATAATTTGAGGCTTTTAGAAGGAAACGAGCCTCCTTATTAAGGTCGCTGACGTCACGATTGGTAAAGGTGAGCATCAAAGTGGATTTCTGGGAATTAGACTTAAACTCTGAATGCCAAGCTTTTAGAAGAGCCTGTTTAGTATCATGGCGTTGATCATAGATTCCCTGTTCGGGAGAGGAAATATTCTCCTGGATAATATGCACATGTCCTTTGTCCATATATCGTTGAACGGCTTCTTGGGTCTGTTGTTTTCCAAACAAAACCGTAGCCTCCCGCTGCCAAGTTTCTTGTTGACGAACAACAGTGGTCAGCTCTCTCTTCCCAATACGGTCTGTCAACAATCGAAAGGCAGGGCCCGCTTCCACAGGCTGAAGTTGCGCTCCATCCCCCATGACCACCAGTTTGGTCCCTAGCTGTTGTACAGCTGTAAGAAGCTTGGAAAAGCGCTCCAAATCCACCATTCCAGCTTCATCTACTATAAGGACGCTTTTGGCATTATAGCGATAGCGACCTGATTCAAATTCCTTCAAGAATTTGTGGATGGTCATGGATATAATCTCAGATTGGGCTAAATTTTGAGCTGCCTTGCCCGTTGGCGCTAGGCCATAGACCTTGTAATCATTGGCTGCCCAGATATTCTTACATGTCTTCAAAAGAGTTGTCTTTCCTGACCCTGCAATGCCAAACACACAAGCAAGCTGCTCTGGCCCTACCATATGGTTGAGCGCTGTCAGTTGTTCGTCAGAAAATCTGTTTTTTAACTCCTCATCTACAAAGTGAGATTGATGGGATTTTTTAGAAGCAAGCGTTTCTGCAAGCTCCACAAGATTAAGCTCGGCTTTTAGCAAACTTTTCGTTGTATAAATGGCGTTATCGTCTTTTTTCAACGTCACAAGTTCAGAAGAATTCCGTAGTCGTGCTTCCATCCTCTGAAAAAGAGGAAGCTCATCAATATAACGATGAAGCACCTTCTGTACATCGGCCCACATAAAGGTAGCATGGTGCTTGCTGACAATATCGAGCACCACCTCAGGGCGCCTTAAAATCCGGTAAATATTTCGAAATTGAATATTCTGAAAGGCTTGTTGTTTTTCTGTAAAAGGACCAGTATTTCCTTCAATTGCCTTGAGCCGTTTCTCCTGCTCAATCACATTTTTCCCGCGTTTGGGTTGGGGCTCCATCTCAATGCCCCGCTCATAGTAAGAACGATGATCAATCTGAACATCATGCCCATGCAGTTTAAGATGAAAATTAGAATAGGAAGCCCACTGCTCTCGTAATTCCGACAAGAGCTCTTTTTTATTCCAGTTTCTCTCCTTTTTTACACTTAAGCCTATTTCCGTGAGCGTGCGCGTTAAGGCTAAAACATGGCAATGGGGTTTGTAGTCTCCTGTTGTTTGATCCACATCAAAATGAAAATTCAACTGTGACGCCATTCCGCGACCACACAGCTGTTCTTCAACAAATTCTCTGGCAAGAGCTATATTCTGTTCATCCGTCAATTCTCGATGGAGGGCAAGTTCAAATTCTCGCCAGACACGGGCATTGATTTTTGTTTCAGAAGCTTCTGCAATCATGCATAAAGCCTGAACCCCAATTTCTCGATTCTGGGCCATGACTTGTTGAATCTCAACACTCCAGGCCGGAGCATTTTTTGGCAAGAGAAGCTCGATATGCTCAACAGCCTTATGCGTGTAATTAAAGACTTCCCCCGTTCTCATATCTTCAAGCTTACAGCCTGCACGATAGGCAACAGCGCCAACCGTATTTCTGGTACTACGGGATAGAGATTTCGTGGTGAAGTGGTACAAGGCCATTTCGAGAGGGTTCTCCTCAAGTTGAAATTCATCAGGACCTCTCGTTTTATCTGGGGTGCTTGCACCAAAGCGCTCAAAGGTTTCACCTTTGTGTAAGCGCGCTTCGAAAACTTTTACAAAGTTCACGAAGACAGGTTTATTCAATTTAACACGTTATTTATATTCAGGGTTGTTTGTCTTTGTTGTGTGTTGTTTGTCACGTTAACTTCTCAGTTAAAATAATAAAAAAAATGATATAATGAACATACAAAAAAACACAGGAGGTCTTATGACAAATAAACTTTCTCAGATTGAGGGAAGAATAGAAGTCTTAAAGAAAAAACGAGAAAAAATACAAATTCAGCAGGCACTTTCTTTTACAAAGGAAGCCCAAAAGATTTTAAAAGAAGACTTCTCCACAGAAGCAGCGCTCTTAACTCTTTCTGAATCCTGGAATAAGGCGTCGGAACAACAAAGAAAAGAATGGCAGAAACGTGCTCCTCACTTTCGTCTTTCAGATCAACCTTCTAGCAAAAAGAATCAACTTACTGCAGAAGCAGATCTTGAAGTTTGAGTCGAAGAAGTACCGAAACATGCATCATCTAGGAACAACGTCTTCATCTCTACGAAAGGCAAGAACAAGGACCTTAATCCAGTTGGGAGGGCTCGTTGAGAAAGCAGGACTTCTCGAAACTTTTGAAATTTCTCTTGGATTGGATCTTCAGAAGGACCCTGAGATAAAAGAACAGGTGGCAGCTTTATTTAAAGAGTTTTTGATATTGAATGAATGGCACAATCAAAAGATGTGATTTTACCCATTTGGGTACAACAAAGATGGGAGTCTTTAGGGAGAGGAAGCTCATAGAGTAAAGAGGCATGTTGGAACATTCATGTATGTTTTTAAGGCTACCAAAAACGGTAAAAGTTTCCTAACGCCATTACATATTGCCCCCCCTGTAGTTTCCATCCATTCGTATCTTTCTTTAAAATGTAATGATTTCCTGCGTCAGACAAACAGATTTCACTAAATATATGGTTTGAGTGTTGTTGCAAAAATAGGATAAATTCTTTTTCTAGAGCGGACGAAAACAGATAAACGTGATACACTCTATGCCAGAAAAAAGGAGAATTTTTATCAATTTGTTGATCAAAAAAGCACTCTGAAACCTTCGTAAGTAGGTCTTCAAGCGAGTGTGCGTCAATTTGATTTTTTTTAATTTTGGTAATTGTGTGTTGTTCAGATAGTCTATCATGGGCAAAAAGACTGATGCCCAATATATACTTATTGCCATTTAGGGAGCTTATCTTGCGTTTATCATATTTTGTAAATTTTCCTTCGCATTGCTCTTTAAGGTCAGAGATTTGTTGATCTAGATTATACTTCCATGGAGTAATGCCTACACTTCCAAGAAAGTTTTTTTCAACAATGCAAGATTTAAGCATATCTTCATTAGCCGTAATATCCATGGCTAAAGTTGGATTGACACTAATATCAACATCTCCATTTGAAATAGAGAGTAATTTTTGATACTGGCTGCAAAGAGTATTTGAGAGCTCTTCTATAGCCAGAATTTCGTAGGTTTTTGTTCCATTAAGGGCGTTTATAAAATTAGTCAAAAGTTCTTTTTTCCGTTCAAAAAATATCCTTTGATATAATGAGCTTGTCCCCAAAAGGTCTTCTGTATCGTTTTGTGCTAATTGAAAACGCTGTGGGTTACCATAGAGTAAAAACCATAGCTGTAGAGATTCACGCAATGCTCCGCTGGCGATAGTATTTAGGGCTAGATAAGTACAACTTTGAAGAGATTCGTAGCCCGCACCTAGTTTAGTTTTGAGCAACGGCTTAACGGTTTTAGCAATAAATCTCTGGAAACCGTTTTCCTGCAAACCAACTACTTCAATGATGTAGTGTTCTGTTTCTCCTGCAAATTTAACAAGAAAATCAGGGGAAGGTTCATTATTAGAGCCCTTGCACTCATAGGTTATCTCAAATTTCTTTTTTTCTTTCTTATGAATAAAAAACCAATGTCTTAAAACATAAAATTCTGCTCGTTGTTTGGTAGAAAGTGTAATGTTTTCTAGATATCTATCTAAATCAGACAAAGAATTATAATGTTGTGGATGCTTTGGAAGTGAGGTCGTCATTTCTATTTCCCGTTCCCTTCCAACCTAGCTTTTGCATAAGCAATAGCTTTATGAAGTTTTTGTTCAAAAATCTCTGGAGCGGGAAGCTGAGTCATGAACTCTGCCACATGAATCCCATTTTGCGCTAATTCAAGAAGCTCGACTTGTTCTTGATTCTTGTCACTACAGAGAACAATACCTAAAGGCATTTCTTCCCCTAGTTTCTTTTCGTATTTATCAAGCCACCTTAAATACAATTCCATTTGCCCTTTGTCTGCTGCTTTAAATTTTCCCAGCTTAAGCTCAATCGCTATAAGGCAGCGAAGCGCTCTATTGTAGAAAAGAAGGTCTAAATAATAGTCTTCATTGCCGATGGAGATTCTCTTTTGCCGAGAAAGAAAACTAAAGTCTGAGCCAAGCTCTAGGATAAACTTTTCAATTTCCCTTAAAATTGCACTCTCGAGGTCTTTTTCACTATAGGCGTCTGTTAATTCCAAAAAATCCAAAAGATAAGGATCTTTCAAAATAAGAGTGGGTGTGAGAACGTCATCTTTGCGTAGCGTTTCAAGCTCTCGTCGAGCCACTTCTTCTGGCTCTTTTGCAATGGCTGTTCTTTCATAAAGCATGCCATCTATTTTTTCTCGAAGCTTTCGAACACTCCATTGTTCAATGCGGCACATTTCCGCATAAAAATTACGTTTTAAATCTGGCCTTAAGGTAAGTACCTCAACAAAATGGCTCCATGTCAATTGTTGCGACAGTGTCGCGACAATCTTAATTTCGGGAAACGACTTATAAAACTGAAGCATCCGAGCAATGGATGATTTTGTAAATCCTTTTCCATACTCTTCTGTCAAATGTTGTGACAGCGTCGCAACTATCTTTTCTCCATAATCAGCTCTCTTGTTCCTTAGGATTTCTTCTTGGATGCGTTCTCCTATTTTCCAATACATCAGTACTAGCTCAGCATTAGCAGAAGAAATAACCCTATTTTTGGTACTTTCAATGAGTCTTTTTAGATCAACTATCAGGGAAGAATTGACAGGAAATCCTTCAACAGCACCTATTATTAAGGATGTGTTTTCATCAGATTTCGACATATTTAAGCTCCATAAAAAATTACCTCAAGTTACTGCTAATAACTAGCAGATTTAGATCGAATGAACCTCTGAGAGTTTCTTTTCATTTATAATAAAATCTCTAAAAACGAATCGCCAACAAGGTGAATAATATTAAAAGAAAGGCTCCAATAAAAATTCCAAACCATTCGGTGATGGCCTTTCCCCACAGCCACATTTTTATAGGACGCTTATATTCTCCTTTAACGTTGGAAAGGATTTCCATGAATTCTTCTAAGGATTCTTTTTTCTTAGTCATTTTTTTTCCTATTTTTTGGAATAATCTTTCTAAGCCTCTTTCTTTGTAAGTGTCGTCACCTTGGCTCCAAATAGCTCTGTAGCATGCCTTAAGGGTGCATCGGCTAAATGAGCATAACGTTGTGTGGTAGAAGCTTGTGTATGGCCTAAGAGTTTTCCTACAATACTTAAACTTAATCCACTGGAAACGAGATGAGAAGCATGAGTGTGGCGGAGGTCATGGAGATGAACATCTACGAGGCCTGCTCGTTTACTAATGGTGGCCCATGCCTTTTTTATGTCTGTTAAAGGCCTTCCTGAAACCTTTCCGGGGAAAAGATAGGTGTCTTGAGCTGTTTCCTGCATCTCTTGTAAAATGTTTAAAGCAGCCAGTGATAAAGGAAGATGTTCCATCTTTTTTTGTTTTGTAGAATGCGCTGGTTTAGTCCACACGCCTTTTTCAAGATCAAATTGATCCCAAGTGGCTCCTAAGACTTCATTTCTCCGAGACCCCGTGAGAAGGAGAAGTCGAATAGCATTTGCAACATCTTGGTTATGATAGATATCCAAGACAACATAAAGCTGTTGAACCTCCTGATCACTGAGCCACCGTGTTCGCTTGTGTTCTTGATATTTTATCACTCCTTCCACTGGATTAGAGCTAATCCATTTCCATTGAAGGGCAAGACCAAACATTTTGTTTAGCAAGGCGCGTGCACGATTAGCTATATAAGGTGTTCCCTGAAGTCCATGATGAAGGAGTTGGACATCACGCATGGTAACCTCTTCTACTTTTTTTGATTCCCATTGTTTGAGGATAATTTTATCCAACATACGCTCATCTTCTTTATAGCTTTTGGGACGTTTGTTGATTTTGGCGTGAAACTCTAGGTAATCATTGGCTAGCTTCGCCATGGTTGGCTTAGTTTTAAGATTTTGCTTTTCTTTTGAAGGGTCCATTCCTTTAGCAACTTCGCCTAAAAGCTTTTTGGCCTCTTCACGAGCAAGGTCTGCCGTAATAAGTCCATGAACTCCTATTTTCTTGCGACGTGTATGGCTGAATTCATTCCGATATTGAACAAAATAAGTTCTACGCCCAGTTGGAAAAATCCGAACTCCAAAACCTTTGAGTTCCAAGTCCCACAATAATATTTCCCCCTTCTGAGGAGGAAGGACGCTTTCAATGATTCTCTTAGTCAGTCTTTTAGCCGTCTGCATTTCCTATCCTATATGCTACGATAGTTTCTAAATTGAAATTATGTTTCCCAACTTTCCTTATCTTAATTCGGAAGCAATTCGGAAGCAACAGGCAAAAACTCAGACCAACATTAACCAACAAAGACCAACAACGGAAACGATCTAACTAGCTGAAATATAAACAAATATAAACGTAGATCAACAGAGACAAACATATAGAGAACTTGACTTTTAATCAGAGGGTCGATGGTTCGAATCCATCAGTGCCCACCAACGAAACACTAGGGTTTTTAGAGCCCATTCTTTTGTCGAATAATTTTGGTGCTACTCTCGTGCTACCTTTTGAGCTTTTTAAGCTAGATATGCATAAAGACAAACAAGGAAGTTCAACATGAAGCACAGAACGTATGGAATAATATTCTTTTTATTATTCGCAGCCTTTGGAATCCCGCAGACTTGTTTCTCCATTCTAGCCATAGATGTGGATGAATTCAGTTTTCCGAGTACCGCGAAAAGAACACACTCCTTTTGAAAACCTCCTACTTTCCTTTCAAATGTCTCCGCAGCTTTTCTAACGGCCGTTCTCCAAAGGAACTTCTTCAGCAATTGCTTCTCTAACCGTGTTTCCAAAAAGGGAAGCAGCGTGACGCAAGGGCTCATCAGAAAGGTGAGCATCTCATTGAGTTGTGGAAGCTTGCGTATGGCCAAAAATTACTAAAATGTGCAATGAATACAAGATGCTCCTTCTCTGTTCACACACGATCTGCCTACAGCTCTTAATTTTTTTCTAACAATTTAGATACTGACGTGCTTTAATCTTGAGGATGTTTTTATAGGTAATTGTTTACAAAAGAATTCTTGATCTAGAAACATTGGAAGGATATTTTATGCCTAAAGTAATCTCCCGCACATTAACGACAAGCGTCAGCATCTTTTTGTTCCTCATCTCTTTTGCTCTTCATGCCGGCTTTCCTGACGATGAACTAGCTGTTCCAAAGACAAAGACTAAACATTCTACGGCTTTAACTATAGCTGGATCAGATCCAAGTGGGGGCGCAGGACTTCAAGCTGATCTTAAAACCTTTTCAGCTCTACGCTGCTATGGAATGAGTGTTGTGACGGCTTTAACGGCTCAGAATACACAAGGTGTGCAAGCGATTCATCCCGCACTTCATAAAGGTTTTCTTACTGCCCAACTTGAGTCCATTTTCAGTGATATAGGTGTTAATGCCACAAAAATTGGAATGTTAGGCACAAAAGAGACTATTGAAGAAGTTATTCAGTTTTTAAGAGATCATAATTTACAAAACATCGTCATTGACCCCGTTATGTTTTCAAAGACTGGGCACCTTCTTCTTCAAGAAGATGCAATAGAAACTCTTAGAAAGCTTCTTCCTTTTGCTTCAGTGCTAACCCCGAACGTTCATGAAGCCTCTAAACTATTAGGCCTCCCCCCCATTACAACGGAAGATGAAATGCTTCATGCAGCTCAGAGCTTACTTGCTTTAGGACCAACGGCAGTGATAGTCAAAGGAGGACCTTGCTCTCCTGGAAATGATTGCTTAGTTATGCAAGGGAAAGAAATCCCTTTCTGGCTTCGTGGAACCCCCACTCATACCTCTAATCTTCATGGAACCGGTTGTTCTTTTTCTGCTGCGCTCACAAGTTATCTAGCAAGAGGGGACGATATTATTGTGGCGGCTCGTAATGCAAAGCAGTACATCACTCACGCTATTGAAGAAGGATCTCACTATACATTAGGAAAAGGATCCGTCGGTCCCGTTCATCATTTTTATCTTAGTTGGTCACAACCTCCTTTCTCTCAAAGAGTTTGGCTAGAAACGATGCCTTTATTTGCACGTATAAAGGAACACCCCTTTCTTAAAGGAATGGTAGATAATTCCCTAGAAGATGAAAAATTTCGATTTTATGTACATCAGGACAGCTTTTTCCTTAAGCATAGAGCTGAAGCTTACTCCATCTTAGCGTCCAGAGCTTCCACAACCGATGTTCAAGACTATTTAAAAGAAAAAGCCGAGGTAACAAAGGCTGCGGCCCTTTTTATCTTTGAAAAGTATAGTATCCAGCCTGAAAGCGTTGAGGAAAGCCCTGCGAGTAAAAGATATGGTGAATTTCTTATTCAAATGGCACGTGAAGGAAGTTTTTATGAAGCACTTGCAAGCCATGCTCCTTGTTCCCTTATGTATCAAAAATTAGGAGAACATCTTCGGGACCATTCAGCTCAACCAAATAAATTTCAAGTGTGGATATCTACATATAGCAGCGCCCTCAGAAGGAAAAATGTTGAAGTTTTCTTAGACATCATTGACGATTTTTCTGAGACAGCAAAGTATGAAGACCAAGAGTTGATGAGAAAAGCGTTTTTTACAGCCGCACAGCTTGAGTTTGGATTTTGGGAGAGTGCCTTTAAGCTAGGACATGAAGAGTAATTCAGAAAAAAAGCACGAAAATACTCCACGGGACATGCTCCGCGGCGTGTTTGTATTTTTAAACAAAATGTACCCTTCTACCAAAGAAGAAATCTTAACCTTTTAAAAGAATTAACAAGAGGCAAAAATTAATGATGAAAATGCAACATAGAACTTATGGAGCAATATTCTTTTTATTGCTCGTAGCCTTTGGAATTCCACAGCGTTGTCTTTCCATTTTGGCTATAGATGTGGATGAATTCAGTTTTCCCAGTACCGCGAAAAGAGGAATAAGGGTTATTCAATTTGATACTGACACGCAAAAATTTAAACAAATTGATTACTTGACTGTTTTGGCAACAGACCGCGCCTCTAATTCTCCGCTTTCTTACGAAGATATTCCTGGCCTTACGCTCTATACTTCTGGCAACGTTGAGGTAAAATCTACTTTTGATCTTACAAAATTCATGTTGAGGACAAAGGGAGAAATTACACTCTCTGGAAATCTTACAAAGCCATTTCAGTGGAAAGCTATTGATTCTCACTCTGTTCTACAATCTGCATCACCAGCTTTATCGGGAGAAGCTATTCTAAAAAAGCTAAAAACGTTTGCTAAGCAAGCAGCTGCAGGAGGAGACTTCACCGTATCACTTTCGTCTATAAATCCTAAGGGAGATCTATCAGAGCCTGTTGCACAAACGTTTAAGAGCATTTCCCCCCAACAAAAAGAAAATAGCGATGAAAGAGGAAGGATAGGAGAAGTTTCGACAATTCTTACCATGTTTGATTTTGGATACCTAGCTCTTGCTTCTAAGTATGAAGCTAATCATGGAAATGATGGTCTTTTTAAAACAAGAGATAATGGAGTGCTATTCTTGACAGAGTCTAAGTGTCGCACAGAAAAGAAATCTGCTTCAAAATATCTAGAAGAAGATTTATCTGAGAAAGAAATCTATAGGAAATTACAAAAAATGCATGAAAAAGGAGGAATTATTGCTGAAAGTGCAGAAGACGTAGAGCTCTTTATTCAAGATTCTCCTGAAGCAATTTTT
This sequence comes from Alphaproteobacteria bacterium, assembly GCA_020049895.1. Classification (GTDB taxonomy): domain Bacteria; phylum Pseudomonadota; class Alphaproteobacteria; order UBA9655; family UBA9655; genus UBA9655. The sequence continues at coordinate 28,784 of JAGVLE010000028.1, forward strand.
AAATTTGCGCATAGAGTTAAAGATGATGGAAAATGCCAATGTGAGATTCAGGAGTTTTCCCTTGAGGAGTACAACAAATGCCTTCCTCCCGTTGACTTGACGTATGAAAGTGGAAAAGTAGAGTTAATGCAAGAAACATGTGAGAAATTAGAAGTTTCATCTCCAGAAAAATTGCGGATTTTTATGAAAGCCAATAACCTTACTGTTGACGACATTCAAATACTTCTTAAGGAAATTAGATAATGAGAAGGCATGCATTACTTTTTTTACTGCTTGTTTCCTGTACATTGTCGGGATGTGATGACACTACAAATGAAAAAATTCTAGCTGAGTTGAAAGAGATTAATCATAGGCAGAACCATCAGTACAGAATGCAACTTTGGTGGAGAAGCTATGACGATGAAATACAAGCGAAAAGCTCATTTAAAGAAAAACGAGACATCCTAGCCTGGCAAGAAAAAGAACGTCTTATAGATTTATTAAAGGAGAAAGTTCATCTTTTAGGCAACTTAAACGAATTAAAGGAATTAAATAAGAAGGACTTTACAGGTACTCTTTCCATACAGCTTCGTGCCTATGTTTTAGATCGTACCGCTTCTTCATCTTTTTCTTCAACTCTTTTTAAGCTGTTTTTACGTATGCTGACATCCAGCAAGCATGACAGCGACATTGAAATCTTTAATCTCATTAATGATCGTATCTCTGCCTACAAACTTTCTATTATGGAACTTGAGTCCTACCCAAATTATTCTTCAATGGCTTTAGAAGAAACTGTAAAAAATCAATATAACATTGGACTTCTGCCAAAAAGCATCAATAAATTTATTTCTGAGGAAATTAATAGGTTGGAGAGAGAAATTGAGTTAGCTGAAAAAGACCTAAAATAAAGAATCTTGGCTTGGGTCCTTAATGTTCTTTCTTTCAGGAGTAATCTAAGATCTTAATGAGCTCCTAACAATGATTAACTTGCTCTAACGCTTCCTTCAGCTTCTTATTCTCAATGTGAAGGATATTAATCCCTCTCTTTTCAATTAGATTGGCAGACTCTATTCCATCCTCTACGCTCATCTCGCCCTTCCCTACCATCGTAAGGGTATCCTTCATGGCCTTATCAAAATCTTCTAAATTCTTTATGTTAACCAAAGTCTTGGTCTCAATAAAACTGCGAGATCTCGCAACAGGGATGCAATCAAGGATAAGCTTAGCAGCAGCCATATCTATGGCTACATCTTCTCCGAGAGCCCTTCTATAAATAAGCCTTAAGAGCTGAGAGAAATCTTCTTCTGAGATAGCCTTTCCTATCAATCTTGTTTTATCAAGGCCTTTTGGTCTTCCTTTCCCAAATGTATTCCCTTGAGTGAATTTTCCGGTTGGGGGATTTGTCCCTACTTCCATATCGGCTCCGTTAAAGTGCCGTTAAAAACGGTGAATGAGTATATTTTGATTTCTTTAAGCAAGATCCCTTCTTGTCGTTTAAGTGTGTATCTTCACAAGAAAAAACAGGAGAATCTCTTCGAGTAAGAATAAAGGTAATAGCCTCTGAAGTCAAGGAAATGCCTCAAAAAGACTGACTGTTCCGTTAAGGGCCTGTCGTTATGATTCAAAGGTATATGATGACCTTTTCCCCTCATCATCCCAGTTTCGTAATTACTTCGAAACTCTATACACCCCACTTTCGGACGCACGAATTGTAAAGTTTTCTTGTTGACAAAAAATAATATGAATAATAAATATAAAATAAATTACATTTAACAAAGTGTTTTTTGAAATTCTAGAGGGTATTATTATGAAAAACTTACTTGCAGTTGCTGTGCTTGTTTTAGCTGGCTCTCTCTCATCAGCGATGGCTACGTCGTCATTCGATGTTGAGATTCCAGCTCATGGGAGCCACATTACGGTTACACGTCTCCCTATTGATGAAGCTGGGGATGTCTCGCATCTTGGTTGGACTGGTCCAGATTGTATAGAATATAAACTGAGTCTCCCGCCCAGAGATTCTGCTCTGCCGCCTTTGCACTTTAGAATTCTGGACGAAGATAAGCCTGGTGAGATTAAAATAGGAGCCTTGAAAGATTTATTCGTAAGTTATGAAGCTACTCCATCACCTGTTGCGGTGGCTACGTATGAATATACCTACGAAGGAATTGAAGATCCCGACTTTGATCTGGTATGTGTACTTCCAGCTGCATACCTGGAACACTATGATGTGCAGGTTGATCCTGAAAACCCACGTTTACTTTGTTTTAGAAGCCGTCATCGTGGGTGAGAAGTCCTATTTAAAAGTAGCATCGAATATTGAGAATACCTTTTCTAAAGCCTCCTGAAAAACTGGTCCCCGTTGGTCATGAATATTGGTTGCGTGCACTTTGACATGAAGAATCTTTTCTATCGTATCCGTCACGATATAGCACTTACGTCACCTGCTCGAACCCATTCCTCCTTTATACGCTCCTGCATCATTTTTTCCCATACTACCCTTCTCTTCTGATCTCCGGAAAGGGGGAAAGCATGGAGGGCCTCAGACAAGATCGGCGAGTGAAGGGCTCCCCTCTAATACACCCAACAAGCTTTACATCATAACGTAATGTGTGTTAGCCCTTTTATTAAAACTCATATAAAATAGGTAATGGCTATATAATAACAGCCATGTAAAGAACCTGTTAGGTTTGTTTAGGGAAGTTTTGGCACATACTAACGTGTGCAAATAAGGCACAAACTAAAAAGACTAAGATAAAAAAAGATTTTCGCGTTATTTGTTTCCTCGTATGGGCTGCATTGGGAGGAAGACTATGTTCAAGAAGATTTTATGCTGGATGCTGCTTTTGCAGCACGTTAATGCCTATGTGCTTCGGGCGGATATTACCCAGGGTTACTCAACCCATGATGAAATCTACCTCCATACTTCCCAGGGAAGAAATGGTACTCTACGCCTGACCCTAGGGACAGCTACGGACAATGATGGGGAGCCCCAGAGGCTGCTTGATATTATTGATGTTCCTTCTTATCAAACTTTAAATACAGGTTTCAGCTCTGATTCCAATGAGCCATCTGTTTCCTTTAGGCACAAACCAACCTTTTTTGAAAGTGCTGGCATTAAGCGCCTCCCTGATCGCATACACTTTGTCCTCCAAGGATTAGACATCTCCATCAACAATGCGGGGGACATGATTGTACAAGGACGACAAACTGATTTTAGCAGAACCCTTTTTTTTAGCAGTGACCGTCTAATTACGTTAAACAGTCTCACAGCTGATGAATTACAAGTCACAGCCCCCTTAATCCTTCATGTTGGAAACTCTTCCATAAAAAGGTTGGTTCTTGAGGGATTACTCCCTACAGGCAATGAGACAGACGCTCCCTTTGTCAACGTAGGACAGCTTGAAGCCCAAGACTGTTTTTTGAGAAATCTTAAGGGCGGAAATGCAGGCACACTTAATGCTCTTCGGTTTTCACTCATGGGTAAATTGGACTCTATGGGCAGTCTTATAAGCGACGAATTAATTTTAGAACCAAACGCATGCTTAAAATTCATGGATACCGCGAAGACAGATATTAAGGCTCTTTTTTTAAGTCCTGGCTGTCGATTTGAAAATTATAAAACATCTTCTCCCCTTACTATGGATAGATTAGATGGATCAGGTGGAGTCCTTACAAATTATGGCTCAATGCTAATTGGTGAGGCAGTACCAGACCATGCTTTTGAATCTATTCTCAATCAGGGTCTTTTCCATATAGAGACTGGAGATCTAAACGCCCACCACCTTGAAAATTCCAATACATTGATGTTAGAGCAAGGAACACTGCCTGTGGGGGAAGGACAAAATTCTGGAAAGCTGCAGGCCCCTTGCCTATCCGTTGACACGTTGTTCACAAATACCGGTGGGGTTAGCACCCAACGCCTAAAAGGGGCTGGAAAATTTGAGAATAGAGGGGCTCTTGAGAGTACTCTCGAGGGAGAAAAAGCTGATCTTACACTTGATATTGAACAACTGATCAATGATTCCTCCATCAATGCCCGATCAATCACTGGATCAAACGGGTTAAGACTCTTTACAAACACCCAGGACGCACGCGTTGAGTCTTCCAAAAACTTAACTTTTTCCCCAAAAACTCGCGTTGTTAACGAAGGCCTCTTGGACGCTGACGAAATAACGTTGGAAGGCCCTATAACCCTCCAAAAAGGAGATATATCTGCTCGAACACTGCGCCTTATGGGGGATGATTTCACCAACCAAACCGAAGGCGATATGCAGATAGGAGCCCTTATCTTAGAGGGTGTAAAACACCTTATAAACAAAGGGATTCTTGCTATCTCAACTCTTGTTCCAGGAACCAGCACCCTTCAGACCTTAGAGAATGCGAAAGGGGCTACTCTTGTCCTGCCCCCCTATAAATGGTCCAGGTTATGTCTCGTGAAGTGCTAAAGTATTAAGCACGCAATAAGTGAGGCTAAGATGGATCACTATAGAAAGA
>JAGVLE010000001.1 GCA_020049895.1 Alphaproteobacteria bacterium
ACAGTGGATGATGAAAATTGAGCGAGCTCGATATGAAGCGCAGCTTGCGCAGAGAGGCTATGAAGAAGTAGATCCTTCGAACAGGCTTGTGGCGGCTACTCTGGAAAAAAGATGGAATAGCGCTTTAGAAAATCTTGAGCAACTTCACAGAGAATACGAGGCTATTCAACAAAAAAGCTCGCTTACGTTAGCAGCAGAACAGAAACAGCAAATTCTTTCTTTAGCAGAAGATCTTCCGCGCCTTTGGGAAGCACCTACTACATCTTCAAGAGATCGTAAGCGAATTCTACGCCTTTTAATAAAGGATATTACTGTTGAACGAAAAGATGAAGAAAAGAAAGTTATTCTTTATATTCGTTGGCAAGGAGGAGAAACGGAAGAGATCGAAGTTCCAATACGTCCCAAAAGTTATGATCTATATAAAACCTCTCGAGCTACCGTTGATATGATTCGATCTCTTGCTATGGAGCATACTGATGATCAGATTGCCGTGCTTCTGAACGAACAAGGCGCAAAGAGCGGTACGAAAAAAGCGTTTACAATGAGTCGTGTTAAAGGAATTCGTCACACCTATTCAATTCCTTCTTTCCGTACTCTAAGGAACGAGTATGAAATGAATGTCAGAGAAGCAGTTGAAAAGTTTGATGTTAATCAACATGTGGTCTATTATTGGATTAAATGCAATCTATTAAAAAAACGCCAACCTAAAAAGGGTTGCCCTCTTTGGGTTAGTATAGATCCCGAAACAGAAGATAAACTCAATGAATGGATTCAAAATTCAAAAAGAAGTCTAAAGATGACTGAAGGAGTTGCAATATGAAGACATTATCAAGACGCAAGCTGGCATCTCTTGAGCTTCATCAACAAAGAGAACAGGCCGGAGCAACGTACTTTTGACATGGGATAACCAGCGTTCACGCAAATTCTTAAAACTATTCCAACGGTTATGGGCGGCAAGAGGAACACCAAAGATATCTCCTAATTCACGGTAAAAGTCAGAGAGTCGGGCTGAAGGATGACTCAAAGCGCCCACTTGAACATCACGGATATGACCCAATCTTTCAGATAAAGCTCTCAGAACAACACTTTTTCCTGTCCCGGGATCCCCAGAGAGACACGCAAAGCCTCCGTCTCCAATGAACCCATGTTCAATACGCCAATAAAAATTTTCGAGCTTAGGATAGATATGTAAGGCTTCAGTTGGAATATCAGGTGTAAAGGGATTGTATTTGAGCCCATAAAGAGCCAGTAATTTTGTATTCATGATTTTTCCTTTTTCTTTTCTTTATCTTTTTGAGGCAAATAAGCAGGAGGCAACCCCGTTGCCGCATAATCAGCCATAAGCTTTTTAAGGAGGGGGGCGATCCCTGGAGAGGATATTGCTGGAGTTGAGAAAGAAGTCAGGGGGGACAAAGGGCGTCGTAACCCTGTTGCATTGGCAGCCTTGTCTTGAGGGTACAGTGTCCTCAGACAGATTTGGCTCTGTGGATCAACAAGGATCGCCTGACTTAAGTCCCAGCGCGCATAGCGTATATGTAAGAACTCAAAGTGACGATATTGAGAGGGGACTTCAAAACGACGCCCCTCAAGGGTGAAGGTTCCATCAGATCTACGTTGCTTTCGTTTAACCTCAACACAAAACGCTTGCGTGAGGGTTGTCCCGTCTGGACAAGGTCTTCCAACAGAAGCTCCTTGCAAATACCGCTCCAAGGGGGTTGTTAAGATCTCAGAATGAAACTTTCGATGATACTCAAACTCTACCCAGGCAAGGGTCGCTTCATTAAGAAGAGAAAGGGAGAGAGTTTCTTCTCCTTCCAACATCGCCATGAGGCGACCTTCCACCTGCCCCCAGAGGACTTCTTGTTTTCCATTTTGATAAGGTGAGTAAGCTAATGTGGGCTGATGCAATATTCCAAGACGCTCCAACCCTTGCGTAAACTCAGCCGAGATCATGGCAGATCCATTGTCCGACATAAGGGCTCGGGGTAACCCACGCTTTTGCAAGGCTTGCTTAACCCCATGTACCAAAGATTCTGTGGTTTCGTCTAAATACCATTGAGCATGACAAACAAGGCGAGAGTGATCATCTTCTATGGCCAATAAGAGTGGCTTAATCCACTTTCCATCTTTCCCGAGAAGTTTTCGAGATCCGTGATGAAAGTCCAAGTGCCATAAGCTATGGACGTACTCCATTTCATAACTTCTCACTTCACGATGCTCGAGCCGCTCTTGGGCAATAAGCGCTCCTTCTGTATGTCGCTGTGTGACTCTGCGTTGCTTACGCAAGCCATGGGTCTTCATGTAACGGTAAAGCGTACTGTAAGAGGGTATCGACCCGAGTGCCGGCTTTTCTTTGACTCTGACTGATAAATTATCCATATGGAGTTGATAACTCCAGCTTGGATGCTCTTGATGTTGACGCTGTATCATTCTTTTGAGGTCTGAACTTAGCTTGCGTACCAATGCTGCATCTATGCGGCGTTTCGTACGTAAGGCCTTCACTGGATCTTGGGTTTTCTTAGCTCTATAAAACCACCGTTCAAGAGTGGAGAAACTCAAGCTAAGGGGCTCACCTGTGAGGGGATGTTGCCATATCCTTTTTGAAAGAGCTTCAAGATGGGCCTTAAGCTCCCCCTTTTTGGGAGGAGCTGAGAGCAAAGGACCAATAATAGAAAAGCGAAAGCGGGCCAGGCGGGCTTGATGGGGATCAGAAAATGTATCCTTACTCATCTCAGAACTCCTATCTGTGAGAGTGATGTCTGAGAGTTAAGGGTACGGGATGGTATTTTTTGATGACAGTGATAAACTCTGCGGATAATTTCTCCCCCTTAAAAAGCCTGCAAACCACCCCGAGTGAGGGGGGAAAGAAATTGCAACAGAGAACAAACTTTTTCTTCAAGCTTCCCTTGAAAGAAAGCTAACAGGGCACGAGGGAAAGATCTCTGAAGATCAAGGGGAGGAATAAGGCCTGAAGCTTGTTTCCAAAAGAGGGTCATTGGGAATTCCTCACACCACCACTGTCGCCAACGTTTCAGGGTCGAAGCTGTGATAAACAAGCCAAAGTAGCCTTTGATTTGACGGAGAAGAGACTCTGTAATCCCTCGTAGGAGTGCAGAAATAAGAACAAACAACGGTCCAGGATACCAACGTCTCCCAAAAAATCTTACCGACGCAGGCGTCATGCGCCGTCGGCACATCTCACAGCAAAAACTTAATCTTTCATCATAGTAAAAACGGAAGTGTAGAGGCATTCCAACCGGACTCCGTGGGTAATTCGCTTGATGCAGTTTATGCCCACACCCAGGACATCCTTCCTGTTGGGCTTGATCCGCTAGGTCTTGATCAATTGCTTTTAAAAGTGAATGGAAATTTGCATTCCAGAGAAAATTGTGGGACATTTGAGTTCCTCTTTTGTTGTCGAATACAAAGAGGAAAACCCATCAAGCGTTTTTAATCAAACTCTTTGATGGGTTTTTTATTAGAACCATTAAATAATTTGATCAAAACTAAGCCTTTTCCCATCAAATAATGTGATTACGCTCA
>JAGVLE010000017.1 GCA_020049895.1 Alphaproteobacteria bacterium
TCTCGTAAGTCTTGAGAATATGATCTCATGATGCTTCCTCTCCATTAGAAAGGACCATCATATCACAAAAATGTAATGACTTAAATCAAAAATGCTCTAAGTGGATAAAAAAATGAAGTTTTTTTTACAACTTCTATTGGTTCTATTGACCTTAACAGAATCCCTCTCAAGTGGTCGCCTGGAGGATATGGAGGCGGAATTTTTTACTCTAGAGGAAAATGCTGAAACTCGTACGCACATTCAACGTTACAAATTATCTGCATTCAATTGTCAAAGAAAAAAGGCGCTGAGGAGATCTAAAGAGGAGTTAGAACAAACGAAAGCAGCTATCGACATCGCACTACATCACATTGCTGGCAATATGGACCATATCTTTAAAATGAGGTGGACAACTCAAACTCTCAATCCACCATATGTGTCGCCTGATCATATTATTGGTCATTATAGTCATACATATAATCATCAAGAAGAGAGAGAAATATTAGGGTCAGAACAAAACAAATCTGCAACTATAAAAGTCCCTTCTTATTTCTATTTGACAATAAAAAGTAAATTGGGACGCCGAAGAACAGCACGAGCAATCACACCAGTCAATGATTTTGAAGAAATGGCAGCTCTTTTAAAGACATGGAGCTCTTATTCACACACAGATCTAGAAAATTTTGGCACGATGAGAAACTTTTTATCCACACTCAGTTCAGCTGAAAGAAAATTTCGACCGTATCGAGAAGAAAGGAAACTTAATCTTTGGGGACATCCGACAAGATCACACGAATATGAGACAGTGCGATATAGGGACTCAGTAGATGATAAATATTCATCGTGGTATTCAAGACGTTACAATGACGACATAGTAATAGGAAATTATGGACTTATATCACGTCAGTCTGCACTCTCGGAGAGGAATGCACCACAAGATGCTGTGTATCAAAGGGAAAAAAACATAAGAGCTCGTAAACAGCAAGAGGAAAAAAGTCGTAGACAGGCAGCTAAAAATCAACAAAGAGAAGCCGAAAATCAACAGTGGCTGCGAGAAGAAGAGAGACGCAGACAGGAAGAGCTGAACAAGTCCCCTGAGCAGAAACGTTACGAAGCTCAACAGCAACTTTACGGGGCAATATGGAGCTCCGTTCGAGCACGTCTACCACATCCAGGTTTTACAGATATGAATGAAACTTATTACAATAGCACACAATCAACTAAATCAAAATGGAAGTGCTTGTCATGTAATACGCAAATTAAGTTATACTGGAGCGTGTGTAATGGGAAAAATTGGGAGGAGGAATATCAACGCAGTGTTTTAGGCCATGTAGAATCTTGCTCTATGTACCAATGTTTGATTAGTGCTCAGGCCGATCGAGAATACAGACTACAGGGGTTTTGAGGACAACGAGTTTTATTCGCGTTAGAGCCCCGATAAACTTGTCGTGCGTAATGTGTACGGTGTTTGTAGAACGGGGAAGGATCTCCTGTTTTTTATTCCCTCACTTTTTTCAATCAAAGTTTGAAGAAAAAAAGAACGAGGAAACGAGAGAACTCATTAAGAATAGATAAATTTGTAGAAAATTATACAAGCATAGATAACAAGACAAACAGCTATTAACATGTTGAAATAAATGATAAAAATGCTTCTTCTTCGTTGAATATAGGTTGGTTTCTTGGTAAAATAGCCTCACTCCAAATACTTCCAACATAGGAGCTTTCTATGTCTCAACCAGCAAACATTCTTGAAAAACGGCAACGCGCTCTTGAACAACGGAGAAACCGATTGAACCAGCTGGAGAGCTCAATCAATACCTTGGCTCGGAAACAGCGTACTCGACGCCTTATCGAACTCGGAGGCTTGGTGATGAAATCCCACCTTGATACATGGCCATCTAACACTCTGTTTGGAGCCTTTCTCTCCCTCAAGGATAAGGAGGAGAATCAAGAGCAAAAAGCCGCCTGGACTTTTAACGGAAGAATCCATTTCATTGCGGATAAGAAACAAAAGACTCCTGTTACCCTGACCTTCCCATCCTTTCCAGGAGAAGATCTTCGTCAGGCATTAACCGTTCTAGGCTTTACCTGGAACGCCCCCCAACAGAAATGGGAAGGATATGGTGATGTTGAAGAGCTTCGTAACCTTCTGGAACCCCACGGGGGCGTGGTGCGTGAAGCTGAGGTGCCTAATCAATTTTCAACTTTCTCTTGAGCCCATCAATTGCAAGGCGATGCTTGTGAGGATCCATCTTTTTGATGTTCTGTAGTTTCCATTTTATCCCTGGGAAAGCGTGAGCTTCCTTAATTCCCAGAAGGTCCCAAAGAGGGGCACCTTCTTTGAAAGACAGAAGAAAACGGTGATCATCGGGTGTAAGAACGTCATCAATGACTTGGATCAGTTGCATTCGCGCCTGTTCAAGGTCAGCATAGGAAACATCATGGTAACTCATCCCCACAAACTCTCTATCATAAAGAGACCGTTGATCCAAAAGTGTTGGATGAATCATTTCAGAAATGGGGCGATTGCCGCTGATTAAGTAGACGAGAAAGGCTTTCTTGAGTTTTTCGGTAAAGGTGAACTTTTCAAAAAAGCCTCTGACGTCATAAAGATCTCGGGGATGCTGGCGATCGAGGGCTGCACAAAATTTGCCGGCATAAATGTCTTCAAAACTCACACAACGCACCTTAACCATTTTTTGGAATTCATCCTGGGCACGTTGACAGAGGAGTCTTTCCTCTGTGGGATAAACTGTTCCTCTCAACACAAGATTCACATCGATCTTTATTTGGGCCGTCCGGTTTGAGAGTCGGAGCTGTTTAGGAATGCCATCACTTGTACGGTTGACCTCTGGAAAGAATTGTTTCAGCTTTGTTTGGAAAGCCTCAAAAATTTCTCTGAGCTCCTTGATGAATTCTGTCCTCTCATTCAGACACACGTAGGTCAGATCAATATCAACAGAAAGGCGTGGCATGTCTTGATAAAAAAGGTTGATTGCTGTTCCCCCTTTGAGGGCCAATCGTTCATCATGCAGACAAGGGCCCAGGACCTCGAGGAGAAGATCGACTTGGTCTCTAAATCTCTGGTTGATCATCTTCAAATAACTCTTTCGGGTAGGTGATCTTGAACTGGGGATCATAGACGCCCCCCTTTACGACTTCGCGCGGCCCTGTGCCTATAGGGATACGAGATAGATCGAGCCTATTATACCAAGGGTGCTGGCTACGATGGCCTAAAAATAACACCACTCGTATTGCCTTGAGGGACGTGCAGGTTTCAAGAAGGGATTGCATGACATTCGACCTCATGGAGCCCAAATTCTCAAAGATAAGCGCGAGGTCTTGAAAGGCGTAGGTTTGTCCCACAAGCGCAGCCATTTCAACGGAAGCTCTTTCACGAGAAGAGATCTGTATCGAAAATTCCCCACAATCATACGGAGTTATCCCCTCAAGAGGAGGGAGAATACGCTGTGTATGAAACCGAAAGGTGGGGCTATCCTTCGCTTGGCGAAACCAAAGAGGGGGAAGCTTAGGTACACTCGAAAACAGAAAGACAGTAGCTTGATGAAAAGGAATAAAATGAGCAGACCCTGAAAGTTCCAGGGCCGTCTTCCCTCCCACAAAAAAAGTATCTTTCTCATGCTGTTGAAGCCCATAGACAAGTCCCTCCCAAGAGACAGTTTCTGACGCTTTTTTGAAGGCCCCTCTCCCTATGGGGGCAATCCATTGAAACTTTTGGTAATTGGCTATATTGCTATGACTGAGCCCCCGCTCTTTGAGAACACGGGACGTCATGACCGTATGTGCTGGCCATCCTTGCAGAAGGGATTTTAATTTATCGTTTTTTCTTATATCCATGATATGACTATATACGATTTTTTAAAATAGAGGAAGAGCGCTTATATAGAGATTTGTTGTCAGGATGAAACATATTCTCCAAGGGAACGTATCTTTAAATTAAACACGTTATATTGCTTACCCTCCCTCCTCTGTCTTGTTTTTTCCGTAGGCTACATTGTAAATGGCTTCATTTGCACGCGTAATGAATTCTCTGACAGGATCAATATCAATCCGTTCATAAACCCTCGTTGCTTCAACACTTTTGTGGGCAAGAGTTTTTCCAATAATGGCTGTCGTCGCCCCTACAGCTCCCATCCAACTGCCTAAAGTGCGGCGAAGATCATGAATGCGTAAATCTGAAATCTCTGCTCTTTTTAAAATACGCACCCAAGCCTTTTTGGGATCTGTTAAGTACCATTTTTTCCCTCCTCCTGGAAAAACAAAAGAGCTTTGGGAAGAAAGTTTACGATCATGTAAAATTTTAATGGCTGCCTCTGTAAGAGGAATGACATGGGGCTCGCCATTTTTTGTCTCTTTGATATGCCATTCTGCTAACGAAAAGTTGACTTCCTCCCATGTCATGGCAAGTACATTACTTTTTCGCGCTCCCGTTAACAGAGAGATGATAACATAATCCCGAGCTGTGTGATTTTCTTCCTCAGCAAGAGCCTTAAAAAACCGAGGCATCTCATCTTTCCTTAAGAACCTTTGACGGCTTTTTTCCTTAAATTTTTTTATTCCGTGAGTGGGGTTAGGGCTGTCCCACCCCCATTCGATGGCTTTATTATAAATAGCCCGAATTCTTTCCAAGAGTCGGTTTGCTTGGTAAGGACCGCTATCATGTCCAATTTTTTCATGTAACTCCAAAATTTCAATCTTCGAGATTTGGGACGCTTTGCGATGAAATAAGTGGGAAAGAAACCTTTTCACCTCCCTCTCATCAAATTCCCATGTTTTTTTAAATTTCTTGCTATATCTTTCCATAAACTCTCGAAACATGCCTTCAAAAGTAATTTCTTTCCTTAGCTTTTTCTTTTCTTCATTCGGGTCAATCCCCCTTGCTACGTCTGCTTTAGCGGATAAAGCTTTTTTGCGGGCATTGTCTATAGACATCTCAGGAAAATTCCCCAGATGAATCCTTTCATCTCTCCCATTAATTCTTTTTCGCACAAAGAAACTAATGACCCCATTAGGAGTCATAGACAATGACAGTCCTTTTTCTTGGGTGTCCTGAAAATACGTTCTTCCTTTTAAAGGAGGCTTGCATCTTAGTAAAAATTGTTTAGTGAAATTAACTTTCATCTTTTTTCCTGGTGCCGCACTGGTGCCGCATTTTAGGTGAAAATTCATCAAATTTCAGATTATCTCATACAACCAATATTCTCAAAAAATCCTTTGTTTGTAAATAGTTATATATAAAAACAGAACAACATAAAATGAGTATTTTTAAGGCTGTTAACCACTGGGTCGGCGGTTCGAGTCCGTCCCGGGGAGCCAAAAAAACCAAGACTTTCAGCTCTTTTACAAAATCCGGGCTCTTGGCTCTTTCCCAATTAAAGGGGCACAGGTTATCTTATCCATTTCACATAAACACCTGTCTCTTAGTCTCAGCGATCAATTATTTTTTCTCGCTTCAGACAAATGCGAAGGGAAAGGAAGACGTCTTCGTTGCCAAGATGCTACTAGTTCAGATTCTTCTAGTTGCGTAAAGTCGGGAAAGAATTGTGGCGAGAAAACTAACTGTTGTAGTGGGTGGTGTCAGAATGACATATGCAAAGACTAACTCCCTAGAAAAATTCTTAAGCCTTTCTTATCTAATATATGTAGTATACAACACTTTATAGAATCATAAGAAGGGGTTATGATTTTTGAAAAATATACAGAAAGATCTCAGGGATTCATTCAATCGGCTCAAGGATTAGTATTTCAAAGGAACAAAATATGAAAAGACGACATTTTTTACGTATTGTTATCTTGTTTACCCTTTTACTTGTTCACACTTTCCTTGGACATTTATCGGCACGTCCTCCCGGCTGGCCAGAAGATAACATATTGGTTTTACCAGATATGGGGAGTTCGCCAATTATCTCTGCGATTCGATCTGCAAAAAAATCAATCGATCTCATGCTCTACCATCTAGATGACACTCAGATTATAGATCAACTCATCCATGCAAAAAAAGAAAGAGTGTCTGTGAGGGTAATCCTTCATAAGCCTGACCTCTATCCCGCTCCTTTTGAAAATAGAATCAACACTGAAACCGTAGAAAAACTAACGCACCATGGGATTCAAACTCATTTTTTGCCAGATCATATGTACACACTCACTCATTCTAAATTTATGATTATCGATGAGGAATATGCCATTATACAGACCTTTAATTATGACGATTTTAACTTTCAAGAGGCTAGAAATTTTGGAATCCTCGTAGACAATAAGGATCAAGTCCAGTCCTTAGCGCACCTCTTTAACAACGATTACAACTCTCAGCCTCACCTGAATGATGATAATATATCGCACTTACGAACCTCTAATATCATTTTAGGTCCTGTTCACCAGAGAGAATACGTAAAAGAATTTTTACAATCAGCGCACCATTCTATTTATATTTACCAGCAAGATCTCTCTGATCCAGAAGTCGGAGAAACCCTTATCTCTCTTTCAAAAAAAGGCATAAAGGTGCATGTGCTGATGACGCCTGTGCCGTTTGGAGGGATTGATAATAATCGTATTAATCATACAAAAATAATGGCTTTCGGGGGAAAATGTCGTTTTAAGCCAAAAGCTGATTTATATATTCATGCGAAGGTTGTTTTAATTGATCCAGAAAGCGAGGGACAAATGTATCTAGGCTCTTGTAATTTTTGGCCAGAAGCCTTGTCTAACAACAGAGAGTTAGGCCTTATCGTCCAGAACAAAAATTCTATTCAATCTGTTTTTGATGTGTTCAAAAGAGATTGGGAAAGTGCGCAGTCCTACTCTCAAGCCCTCGAAAGTTCTAAAAAATGACAGACCATACCCTATACTGAGAAAGAAGGCAGAATTGCCCTTGGACAGCCTGCTCATCTTTTTTTAAATGCCGAAAATTAGCTAAAAATCTCTTCAGTTTTAGGCTGTCTCATATAACTGCAGATTGCAAAGTCCTTTGATTTGTAAAGAAGTATCTATATAAAGAAATAAGATAGAATAAGGATAGATTGTGATGAAACGAGCTTTTGACGTTATGTTTTCCCTTTTATTGTTCTTCTGCTTATCTCCTCTTATCTTTGTTGTTTCAGCTGCTATTAAGCTTACCTCTCTAGGACCTGTCCTTTATTGGTCTGATAGGGTAGGGAAAAATAATATTCTTTTTAAAATGCCTAAATTTCGGACAATGAAGGTAGGCACACCACCTGTCGCCACTCATCTAATGAAAAACTCTGACACCTATTTAACACCCATTGGATCTTTTTTGCGAAAGAGCTCTCTTGATGAAATTCCTCAATTGTGGCCAATTTTAAAGGGGGACATGAGCTTTGTTGGTCCACGCCCCGCCCTTTTTAATCAAGCCGACCTTATAGATTTGCGCACACAAGTAGGAATCCACAAACTCACCCCTGGCCTTACAGGCTGGGCTCAAATTAATGGAAGAGATTCTCTCCCGATTCCTGATAAAGTTGCTTTAGACAAAGCCTATTTAGAAAAACAAAATTTCTTTTTTGATTGTTTTATTTTTTTTAAAACAATTCAGAGAACCATTTTTGGAAAAGATGTTAGCCATTAGTTTTTGGAGATTGACTTAACCTTAAGCTACCGAAAAGAATGCCCTGTTTTTTCAAGTCCCTCCGTTGAGGAAACAAAAGGATTCCACCCAAGTATCTCATGTATTTCACGTATATCGACTTGCAATGATCCCGTTATTTTTTCAAGCATTTCTTCTTTTTTTAGCATCTTAAGGGGGAGCCTGACAACGCTTTCGGGAAGATAAAAGAAACGCGCTTTCTTGTCCATTCCTTGAGCCAGCCCTTGTATCAAATCGACAATCGACAAGGGCTGTCCATCACTCACGAAAAAAGTGTTTCCTTTTGCTGCAGGATGAATAGCACAGGTCATCAGCGCATCTGCTAGATTCTCAACATACACCATGTCTCTTTTATTTTTTACCCTAGCAAACGGAAAAGGAATCCCTTTCTTAATAGCACGAGCAAGCATTCTTATATTACCAAGAGCATTCGGTCCATAAACAAGGGGCGGGCGCACAATAACAATCTCTAGTCCTGTTTTCTTTTCAATTGTACGTAGTTTTTCCTCGGCCAAGAGCTTTGACTTCCCATAAGGAGTTTCTGGAGTACAAGGACTATCCAATGTTAATACGCATGGATTCGAATGCCCCCCAAAGATAGCGTAAATGGAGCTTATGTAAACAAATCTCTTGACCCCAAGTTTTGCACATTCTAAAGCCAGTTTTTCCGTTGTGTGCGTATTGATGGCATAATAATCCTCATCCGGCCTTCCCGTTACATGAGCTAACCCTGCCGTGTGAATCACCACATCGATTCCTTGAAGGATTTCTTTCCACTCAGAGTTTTTGAGAAAATCTTCAACAACAAACTGTTTTTTAACATTTAAAGCAGGGGAGCGTTTACGTAAAAGAGCAGAAGGAGACATCCCCCTTTGATTCAAAATCTTACACAAATGTTGACCTACAAAACCATTAGCTCCTGTTACAAGAATATTCATTCTTTCATTCCTCTATAGTTTTAATGCGTTATCTTTAGACGAGGAATAACCCTCCTTAGCTGGTTCTTCAAGAAATTTTAAAGGATTGCGCATAATTTTCACCTTGAGAGAGTGGATCAAAAATGTTTCTATAGGACTCTTATTTTTCTTTACATAGAACACACCATGACTTGTTTTAAAGCGTATGATATTCGAGGGCGCGTTCCTGAGGATCTAGACGAAAATCTTTCTTATCGTATCGGGTACGCATATGCCCGGCTTTTTAATCCAGGAACCGTTATTCTAGGGTACGACATACGCTTAGAAAGCCCTTCTCTCTCTAAGGCCGTAAGCGAAGGGCTTAGAAGAGGAGGAGCTAACGTCATTAATATTGGGCTATGTGGAACAGAAGAAGTCTATTTTCAAACCTTTTCCCGTGAAGCTCAAGGAATAGGCGGCGGCATCATGGTCACAGCCAGCCATAATCCAAAGGGATACAATGGAATGAAGCTTGTAGGAAAAGGAAGCTGTCCTATTTCTGAAGACTCTGGGCTGCATTCTATTCGTGATCTTGCTCTCTCCCTTCCTTCTTCTTTTCCACAAGAAAAAGATCAACAGCCTATTGGGAATGAAGAAACCGTAGATATAGATAAATCTCAGTATATTTCTCACCTCCTCAGTTATACAAATCCCCTTAAGCTAAAACCTCTCAAAATTGTCGTTAACCCAGGAAATGGAAGTGCCGGAGATATCATTCGCCTTCTTGAGCCTCACCTCCCCTTCCAGTTTATTTATATCCAGGACACTCCTGATGGAAATTTTCCTCATGGAGTTCCTAACCCTCTTTTACCAGAGAATAGAAAAGAAACGAGCGACGCTATTAAACTCCATAACGCAGATATGGGAATAGCGTGGGATGGAGATTTCGATCGCTGTTTTTTATTCGATGAAAAAGGAAATTTTATTGAAGGATATTATATTGTAGGGCTCCTCGCTGAATTCTTTTTAAAAAAACACCCTGGAGAAAAAGTTATTCATGACCCTCGCCTTACCTGGAACACCATTGATATTGTAAAAAGAGAAAAAGGTATCCCCCTTCAAAATCGAACAGGTCATGCTTTTATTAAAGAAAGAATGAGAAAGGAAAATGCTCTTTATGGGGGAGAGATGAGTGCTCATCATTATTTTAGAGATTTTGCCTATTGCGATAGCGGAATGATTCCTTGGCTTTTAGTGTGTGAAACTATAAACGCTACTGAAAAGCCTCTCTCTTTTCTCGTGCAGACAAGAATGGAAGCTTATCCTTGCAGTGGAGAGATCAACTATAAAGTTCACAATCCTCAAGAGACCATTCTAAAGATAAGCAATCATTTTTCATCCTTAAATCCCCACGTAGATACCACAGATGGGTTAAGCTTGGAGTTTTCTGAGTGGCGCTTAAACGTTCGCTCTTCTAATACAGAACCTTTGCTACGATTAAATATTGAAACACGAAACAACCCCCTCCTTTTAAAAGAAAAAACGAGAGAGCTCGAACAAATGATTAAAGCTTCTTTTTAAACTTCCGCAAACGCCCCCCCCTACATTCCCAAATCCCTCGCTTTCTCATGGCTGTGTTCCAAGGAGCTGTCTTGACCTGTTGGACATTTTTGATCAGAGCCGCATAGGGACTAGAAAATTCTTTTGTGTTCTTCGAGGATTATCATAGGAATAAAGCTCCTTATAAGTTTTTCGAGCAAGATGAGTGTCTGCATAGGTACCGGTTGCACGCACATAGGTGGCAGGGAGCAGAGCGCATAGGGTAAAATCGTGGAAAGCGATTCCTATCCATTTCTCTCGCAAAATGATTAGAAATCGCTCTCTCTATGCCTGATCGTATTGCTGCTAACTTTCAGGTCTTCACTAAAGGCGCTTTATTTTAAAGGGATAGAGTTGTTCACTGAATGAGCAACAGCTTTTTTAGAAACTGCCCCCTCACGCGGCACAAGCGTTATTATTACTGGAGTTGTATAGTAATTATCCGATCCTGTCGCAGAATCCACAGCCCAGCCAATCGGTCCTCCTAAGAGTATGTTTCCTAAAGTCATAGATGCTGTGCCTGAGCCATTTAAGTACTGAATCGTTTCGTATCCCTCTTTCTCACATACGATTGTGATAGGATGTTTTGTTTTTTCAATGGTAATAGAGCCTGGCGTTGATGGAACAACTCCTATTAACTGGTTGTTTCTCATAATCTTACAGGATGCCTTTGGCGGATCCGTGATGATAGTCAAATCTTGATCAGAGCCTTCAAGAATAGTTGCACAAGCAGAAAGTGCCAACAAAGGTAAGCTTCGTAAGAAAAAAGTGCAGAATGGTTTCATAGTATTCACCTAATATAAAATTTTAACACAACTTATTTTTTGAAAAAATACATATTTCAATTTTTTTGTCAATCAAGTTTCTACTATTACCAAGCCAGCTTCAGAGGAGATTTTTAACTTTCTTCCAAGCTATCTCTATGGTAATAAGGCTAATTATGAATCACCCTGAATTTCCCAACCTCCATATTCTAACCCATCCTCTTATCCAGCATAAGCTGACGCAAATGCGTAAAAAAACAACGCCAAAACATGAATTTCGGCAGTTCCTGAGAGAAATCGCCCTTCTTATGGGGTATGAGGTGACACGAGATCTGCCCCTTAAGGTCGAATCCATTATAACCCCCCTTACTGTCATGAAAGCTCCGGTCATTGCTGGAAAGAAGCCGGTTATTGTTCCTATTTTAAGAGCAGGACTCGGAATGGCAGATGGCCTTTTAGAGTTAATGCCCGAAGCTGATGAAGGACATATAGGCCTTTACCGCGATCCCACAACAAAGAAACCTGTGGAATATTTAGTAAAATTGCCTCCTACAGAAGATCGCATGTTTCTCCTCGTTGATCCCATGTTAGCCACCGGAAATTCAGCCGTTAAAGCCGTTGATATCTTGTGCGACAACGGTGTCGTCACATCGAAAATTAAATTTATTGCTCTTGTCGCTGCTCCTGAGGGAGTCCGCGTCTTTAATGAAAAATATCCCAATATTCCCATCTATACAGCAGCTCTTGATGAAAAACTCAACGAAAA
The DNA here is from genome assembly GCA_020049895.1 of Alphaproteobacteria bacterium. GTDB lineage: Bacteria > Pseudomonadota > Alphaproteobacteria > UBA9655 > UBA9655 > UBA9655. Next base: position 11,626 of record JAGVLE010000017.1, read on the forward strand.
AGCTTATATTATCCCAGGACTAGGAGATGCAGGAGATCGTCTGTTTGGGACGCTCTAAGCTCTCTTCAGCTTACACCCCCATCAAAGAATATCCATGGGTCTTAAGCCATTGGCGATGAGCTTTATAAGCAGGACAGAGGGTCTCTACTTTTTTCCAGAATGCTGAGCTATGATTCATGTGAATCAAATGAACCGCTTCATGCACGCAAACATACCTTGCGACCTCAGGCGGAGCCAAAATAAGACGCCAATTCAAAGAAATAATGTTTTGAGCAGAACAGCTTCCCCAGCGAGACCGCGTATCCCGAAAGCTTATTTTTTTAATACTCTTTCCTAAAAGCTCTCCGAGCTCCAGCACATAAGGAGTCAAAGACTCAGTTGCTACCTCCTTAAAAACATCATGAAGGGCTTTTTGAGTATAACGGAAAGGTAAGCGAAGCGTAGATGTAGTCTTACATAAAACAGGCTTCCGGCGTAAAGGATCCTCAACACACATAAAGGGAGTCCCAAAGAGACTAATGTTCTCACCCAAAACAACGCCTTTTTTATGAGAAAGTTTGTGAACATTCTTATTAATCCACTCTGTACATTGGCTCAAAAACCGCGCAATGGACATTTCAGAAGCCCTCAGAGGAATCGTCAATACAAAAGCATTTTTCTGCAGAGATACCCTCAAAGAAAGCCTTTTTGCCCTGACATTAACTTTTCGGTGAATGAGGAGAGAGCTCTCTTTATGGGGAAAATTTATCGTATCCATAAGTCCACCTATAGACTTTTTTAAAATGACAGGAAACCGTGTTAATTTAACCACACCTCTATTTTTTTAAGACAAAAAGACTATTTTTTCCTGTTCATTCATAGAATTATCACTAATTTTTAAGGATTACATGATACTTTAATGCTAATTGAGAGGAAAATCCATGAATAATAAATATCTCGCATTAACAGCGCTGGCTCTTATCTTTACACTATCTGGGTGTGCTGAATACCATAGACGCGTTCTCGAAGATACGCCAGAAAAAGGCCCTCAATTTACAAAGTCTCTTGCAAAAGAATATAAGGCTCTCGGCATAACCGAAGAAGATGAAATGTTCGACCAATGGTCAGCCAATTACTACTTCCGTAAGGCTATTTGCGCTAAAGGCGGCACCTGTGTTGCTCCTACACATTTAGACAACTGGGACCTTCCCAAAAAGAAAATTCCTGAACTTGCCTCAGCCCGTGCACGGCTCGTACGCGCTCTGCAATCTGGTGCTGACAATCGAGCACCTCACCTTACAGCCCGTGCACAAGCTAGTTTTGATTGCTGGGTTGAGCAACAGGCTGAAGAGTGGGAACTTAACGACATTGCAACGTGCCGATTTGGATTTTATAGAGCCATGGCTGAAGTTGAGTTTCTCTTGAAGGGGGGCGTACAAAATGTATTGCCACACCATAGTATCCTCTTTTGCTTTAACAGCTCAAAGCTAGAACCTAAATCAATTGAAATTCTTCACGCAATTGCAAAGGAAGACAAATCTCGCCATATCATTTTGATTGGACACACAGATCCTGTGGGAGAAAAATCTCACAACCAAAGGCTTGCTCAAGCGCGGGCATTTGCTGTGAAAAAAGAACTGGTTCGCAATGGTATCTCCCCTCACTTGATCACTGTCAAGAAGGGTGGTCCTCTTCCTGGACCAAAGGTTAATGCTCACGATCGTCGAGTAGATATTGTCTTTCTAGGACGATAAGGGCATATTTTAGCAATTTCACAGTTGACACAACCCGTTAAAATTGTGTAAACATTCTCTACAAGAAGATTACAGGATTGGCATGCGACCCCTTAAGGGTTCGCTGTGTCACGCCTTCTTTTATGCTAGGGCAAAAGCAAAGGCACGGATTTCCTTGAATGTGCTCCATTTGTCCCTCCTTGAAGAAAAGAGGGGGACAACGATTTTGCATCGGCCCCTACGAAAAGGCGGAGTTCCTCGTTCTTCTTATTTGGTAAGTCTTTAACAAACCCTAAAGAAAGAGGTATCCATGGCAAGAACCTATACGGAACGCAAAAGAATTCGCAAAAACTTTGCTCGCATTCCTGAAATAGCCCCGTTGCCAAATCTTATTGAGTTGCAAACAACCTCTTATGAGAATTTCCTTCAAATGCATGTGCCTGCTGAAAAGCGCGCATCAACAGGACTTCAAGAAGTCTTTCAATCTTCCTTCCCCATTACCGATTTCTCAGAGAAATCTCAACTTGAGTTCTTTCGCTACGATTTCGACCTTCCAAAATATGATATGGAAGAATGTAAGCAGCGAGGATTGACCTATGCGGCACCCTTACGTGTTACATTCCGTCTTGTTGTCTGGAGTGTTGACGAAGACACAGAAGCAAGGTCTGTTCGCGATATTAAAGAACAAGAAGTTTACATGGGGGATATTCCCCTTATGACGCCAAACGGAACTTTTATCGTTAATGGGATTGAACGTGTTGTCGTTTCTCAAATGCACAGATCTCCAGGCGTTTTCTTTGACCACGATAAGGGCAAGACCCATTCTTCAGGAAAATACCTGTTTTCTGCGCGTGTCATTCCTTACCGCGGCTCTTGGCTAGATATTGAGTTTGATGCCAAAGATATTGTTTACGCCCGTATTGATCGGAAGAGAAAATTCCCTGTAACAACCTTCTTGATGGCGCTTTCTAATAAGAAGACAGAAGAAAAAAGCAAAGCTGGCGAAACAAAGGGAGCCAAGTTTGATCCTCTCGACGTGCAAGGAATGTCCCGGGAAGAAATTCTCAATACATTTTACGGAACCGTTGTTTATACAAAAACCAAAGATCATTGGAAAACGACTTTCCGCCCTGAGCTTATTAAAGTCGGAAAGCTAACTCATGAATTAGTTGATGCAAAGACGGGAAAAGTTGTTGCTGCAGAAGGCTCCAAAATGACACCGCGATTGGCTCGCAGTTTGCAAACTGAAGGCCTTAATGAAGTTCGCGTCCCTCAAGAAGAGCTCATTGGTCGGTATGTTGCGTCGGATCTCATCAATGAATCCACGGGAGAAATCTATGCAGAAGCAGGTGATGAGATCGCCCCTGCCCTCCTAGAAACCTTTGCAGAAACTGGCATCAAAGAAGTTCTTACGCTTGACATTGATTACGTCAATGTCGGTGCGTATTTGCGTAACACTTTAGTCGCAGACAAAAATCTGAGCCGAGAAGATGCATTGCTTGACATTTATCGCATTTTACGCCCTGGGGAACCCCCTACGGTAGAAGGCGCAGAAGTCCTTTTCAATGCCCTTTTCTTTGATTCAGAACGCTATGATCTGTCCTCTGTGGGACGAGTAAAAATGAACTCTCGTCTTGGCGTGAATGCCCCAGACACAATGAGGGTTTTACGGAAGGAAGATGTCATCGCTATGCTTAAAGTTCTTTTGGAGCTTAAGGATGGCCGTGGAGAAATCGATGATATTGATAATCTCGGAAACCGCCGTGTACGTTCTGTTGGAGAGTTGTTAGAAAACCAATACCGCATAGGGCTTTCACGAATGGAAAGAGCTATTCGTGAGCGCATGAGCTCTGTTGAGATTGATACAGTCATGCCGCATGACCTCATCAATGCAAAAGCTGTCGCTGCTGTTGTGCGTGAGTTCTTTGGAACATCTCAATTGTCTCAATTTATGGATCAAACGAACCCCTTGTCAGAGATTAACCATAAGCGACGTTTGTCAGCTTTAGGCCCTGGCGGATTAACGCGAGATCGTGCAACCTTTGAAGTGCGTGACGTCCATCCAACCCATTATGGACGGATTTGTCCCATTGAAACACCGGAAGGTCCAAATATTGGGCTTATCAATTCCTTGGCTACTTATGCACGTGTCAATAAATACGGGTTTATCGAAACCCCTTATCGTAAGATTATTAATGGGAAGGTAACTTCTGACATTATTTACCTTACCGCAATGGATGAAAGTAAGCATACAATCGCTCAAGCAAATGCTGAGCTTGATAAAAACAACGCGTTTGTAGCCGATTTCATTAGTTGTCGTCGGAACGGGGATTTTCTTGTTCTTCCTGCTGCAGAAATTGATTTAATGGATATTTCTCCAAAACAAATTGTCTCTGTTGCGGCTTCCCTTATTCCCTTCATTGAAAATGATGACGCTAACCGTGCTCTGATGGGATCAAACATGCAGCGCCAAGCTGTGCCTTTGTTGCGAACAGAAGCTCCCTTTGTGGGAACTGGAATGGAAGCACCTGTTGCGCGGGACTCTGGAGTGGCTGTTGTTGCAAAAAATTCAGGAATCGTGGATCAAGTAGATGCCTCTCGGATTGTTCTTCGCGCTACCGGACAAGGTGCCGCAACAAAAAGCCAAGTCGATATTTATAATTTGCTCAAATTCCAACGTTCCAACGATAAAACCTGCGTTAATCAGAAACCTCTCGTACAGGTAGGTGATAAGATTGACAAAGGCGATATTATTGCTGACGGACCTTGTATGGATAAGGGCGATTTAGCTCTTGGATCAAACGCACTTGTGGCCTTTGTGTCCTGGAATGGCTACAACTTTGAAGACTCTATTATTATTTCCGAACGTATCGTAAAGGATGACATCTTCACCTCTATTCATATTGAGGAATTCGAGGTAGCAGCCAGAGATACAAAACTTGGAAACGAAGAAATCACACGTGATATTCCTAATGTAGGAGATGAAGCTCTTCGTCATTTGGATGAAGCTGGAATTGTCCACATTGGCGCCGATGTAAAGGCTGGAGACATCCTCGTTGGCAAGGTAACGCCTAAGGGAGAGACGCCTTCAACTCCAGAAGAAAAGCTTTTGCGAGCTATCTTTGGAGAAAAAGCGTCAGATGTTCGAGACACATCCCTTAAACTTCCCTCTGGAGTTCAAGGAACTGTTGTGGAAGTACGCGTTTTCTCACGTCGAGGCATAGAGAAAGACGAGCGTGCTTTGGCTATTGAACGAGAAGAAATTGAGCGGCTTGCAAAAGACCGTGATGCTGAACGTTCCATTCTTGATAGAAACTTCTATGCAGTTTTGGAAGAGCTTTTGATGGAACAAAAGACTGTCGGTGCTGTTGCTACTGTAAAGAAAGGCACAAAGATTACGAAAGAAGTCTTAGAAAGCCTTTCAAAAGGTCAATGGCGTCAGCTTGCGATTGAAGACGATTCTGTGACATCAGCTCTTGAATCAGCTAAGCAGCATCATGATGAACGCGTTGCTGAACTTCAGGCTCGTTTTGAAAACAAAATTGAAAAACTTCGTCGTGGGGATGAACTTCCAACAGGTGTTCTGAAGCAAGTAAAAGTTTTCGTTGCTGTTAAACGCAAACTGCAACCCGGAGATAAGATGGCTGGACGCCACGGAAACAAAGGTGTTGTTTCTCGTATTGTCCCTATTGAAGATATGCCTCATCTTGAAGATGGAACACCGGTAGACGTTGTTCTCAATCCGCTTGGTCTGCCTTCTCGTATGAACGTGGGACAAATTCTTGAAACCCACTTAGGATGGGCTGCAGCGGGCTTAGGACGGAAAATTAATGGGGTCCTAGCAAAAATGGCACTTGAAAGCCATAAGGACATAAAACTATTACGCTCCACATTAGATGATATCTATGAAGACGATGAAGTTGCCAAAGAAATCAAGGGAATGTCTGATGAAGAGGTTGTAGAACTTGCCACTAACTTAACGCCTGCCGTGCCTATGGCGACTCCCGTTTTTGATGGAGCTCACGAGAGTGATATTAACCATCAACTTAAGAAAGCGGGTCTTGATGTAAGCGGTCAGGTCGTCCTCATCGATGGGCGTACTGGAGAAGCGTTCGACCGGAAGGCAACTGTTGGCTATATGTATATGCTCAAGTTGCACCACTTGGTAGACGATAAGATCCACGCTCGTTCTGTCGGTCCTTACAGCCTTGTGACGCAACAACCTCTTGGAGGAAAAGCGCAATTTGGAGGACAAAGATTTGGAGAAATGGAAGTATGGGCTCTCGAAGCCTACGGTGCTTCTTATACACTTCAAGAAATGCTGACAGTAAAGTCGGATGACGTCTCCGGACGGACAAAGGTTTACGAATCGATTGTTCGTGGGGATGATAATTTTGAGTCAGGTATTCCTGAGTCTTTCAACGTATTGACCAAAGAACTTCGCTCTCTAGGCTTAAATGTAAGCTTAGGAAGCAACGAGTAAACTATTAACGAACTAGATTTCGGAGAATAATGATGCGAGACGTAATGAATCTTTTTGGGCAGGTAGCTAACCCCCAACAATTTGATAATATTAAAATCTCTATTGCAAGCCCGGAACAAATTCGTGCTTGGTCCTTTGGAGAAATTAAAAAGCCAGAGACAATCAACTATAGAACTTTCAAGCCTGAGAGAGATGGCTTGTTCTGCGCTCGCATTTTCGGTCCAACGAAAGATTATGAATGCTTGTGTGGCAAATATAAGCGTATGAAGTATCGCGGGATTATTTGTGAAAAATGTGGCGTTGAGGTCACTCTCACAAAAGTTCGTCGTGAACGGATGGGGCATATTGAACTTGCCTCCCCTGTTGCCCACATTTGGTTTACAAAATCTCTCCCAAGCCGTATCAGCCTTTTGCTTGATCTGATGCTTAAGGATCTTGAAAAAGTCTTATATTTCGAAAATTACATCATTTTAGAGCCTGGACTCACACCTTTGAAACGCGGCCAGTTGCTAACAGAAGAAGAATATTATCGCGCCCAAGATGAATATGGTGTCGATGCTTTTGAAGCTAGCATTGGTGCTGAAGCCCTCAGAGATATGCTGAAAGCCATTGACTTAAAGCGCGAACAAACACAGCTTCGTGAGGCTCTTTTTGAGACGAAATCTGAACTTAAACGAAAAAAATATGCAAAGAGATTAAAGCTTGTCGAAGCTTTTCTTAATTCTGGAGGTCGCCCTGAATGGATGATCATGGAAGTCATTCCTGTCATTCCTCCTGAGCTACGTCCTTTGGTTCCGCTTGATGGTGGTCGCTTTGCAACATCAGATCTCAACGACTTATATCGTCGGGTTATCAATCGAAACAACCGTTTGCGTCGCTTGATGGAGCTTCGTGCTCCAGACATTATCGTGCGTAACGAAAAACGGATGTTGCAGGAATCTGTTGATGCCCTCTTTGACAATGGTCGCCGAGGACGCGTCATTACAGGAACCCATCGTCGCCCCCTAAAGTCTCTGTCTGACATGCTCAAAGGGAAACAAGGGCGTTTCCGCCAAAACCTTCTTGGAAAGCGTGTGGATTATTCCGGACGATCTGTTATCGTGGTGGGACCAGAGCTTAAGCTTCATCAATGTGGTTTGCCAAAGAAAATGGCCCTCGAGCTTTTTAAGCCCTTTATTTATGCACGTTTAGAACGTTATGGCCTTGTAACAACGATTAAGGCTGCAAAACGCATGGTCGAGAAAGAACGTCCTGAAGTTTGGGATATCCTCGAAGAAGTGATCCGTGAGCACCCTGTTCTTCTGAACCGTGCCCCGACACTTCACCGCCTTGGAATCCAAGCTTTTGAGCCTGTTCTTGTCGAAGGAAAAGCAATTCAGCTTCACCCTCTCGTTTGTACAGCCTTCAACGCAGACTTTGACGGAGACCAAATGGCGGTGCACATTCCGTTGTCTGTCGAAGCTCAGATAGAAGCACGCGTGTTGATGATGTCGACAAACAACATCCTCCATCCCGCTAATGGTAAGCCTATTATCACACCTTCGAAAGATATCGTGCTCGGTCTCTACTACTTAACAATGGAGAGAGAAGGAGAGCTTGGAGAAGGCTCGGCGTTCTCATCTGTTGCTGAAATTGAACAAGCACTTTTTTCCAAAACCGTCTCTTTGCACGCCCGCGTTCTTGCACGCTATGAGACCGTTGATGAAAAAGGAAATAAAATTGTCAGCCGCGTCCATACAACGCCAGGCCGAATGCTGCTATGGGAAATTATGCCCAAATTTGACGGCATTAAAATTGAATTCATCAATCAACTTTTGACCTCAACAGAACTCTCTAAACTCGTCGATATCGTTTATCGTGTCTGCGGTCAAAAAGAGACCGTCATGTTCTCTGATCGTTTGATGACCCTTGGATTTAAGTATGCCACTATTTCTGGTATTTCTTTTGGAAAAGATGACCTTGTTGTTCCAGAGGAAAAGAAAAAACTTGTGGCAGACACCCGTGAGAAAATCGGAGAATTCCAACAGCAATATATGGATGGTCTTATTACTAACGGAGAACGTTATAATAAGGTCACCGATGCATGGACAAAGTGTACAGAACAAGTCGCTGAAGCCATGATGACAAATATTTCTCAGATTAAGCCTGGAGAGCCCGTTAACTCAGTTTATATGATGGCAAACTCTCGTGCGAGAGGATCAGCTGCTCAGATGCGTCAGTTGGCTGCGATGCGTGGTTTGATTGCAAAAACTTCCGGTGAGATTATCGAAACTCCCATTATCTCTAACTTTAAAGAAGGCCTTAATGTTCTTGAATATTTTAACTCTGCCCACGGTGCGCGGAAAGGTTTGACAGACACAGCCCTCAATACTGCAAACTCAGGGTACCTAACCCGTCGTCTTGTAGACGTAGCTCAAGACTGCATTATCATTGAACATGATTGTGGCACAGATAAAGGGCTCACCGTTCGCGCCGTTATGGAAGGGGGAGATGTTATTACTCCTCTTGGTGACAGAATTCTTGGACGAACCGCCGCAGTGGATATTATAGATACTGTAGCCAATAAAATCATTGTCTCTGCAGGAACGCTGATCGAAGAATCCCATGTAGAAGATCTTGAGAAGACAAGCATCGACGAGGTCCTTATCCGCTCAGTTCTAACCTGTAAAACAAAAGATGGCATTTGCGCAAAATGTTATGGACGTGATCTTGCCCGTGGAACGCCTGTAAACGTAGGTGAAGCGGTTGGCGTCATTGCGGCCCAGTCCATTGGAGAGCCAGGAACACAGTTAACAATGCGTACTTTCCACATTGGTGGTGCCGCTCAGCTTGCCGTCGAGCAATCAAGTGTTGAGACCACTGTTGAAGGAAAGATTCTTGTTAAGAACCGTAGCGCCGTCAAAAACGGTAAAGGTGAGCTTATTGTCATGAGCCGTTATTCAGAGGTTTGCATCTTGGATGAGATGAACCAAGAGCGCGCACGTTATAAGCTACCTTATGGTTCACGTCTCCTTGTCGATGATGGTATGCATGCAAAGCCTGGGGACAGGCTTGCAGAGTGGGATCCTTATACCCTTCCCATTATCTCAGAAGTCACAGGAATCATTCATTATCTGGATTTGACAGAAGGCGTTTCTCTTCGTGAAGCCGTTGATGAAGCAACTGGATTAACCAAACGTGTTGTGGCTGATTGGAAACAATCTGCTCGTGGTACGGATCTCAAACCTCGCCTCGTATTAAGAGACAAAGATGGGAAACCCTTACTTTTTGCCAACGGCGCAGAAGCTCGTTACTTCCTTCCTGTGGACGCAGTCCTCGTGATGGATAACAACACAAAGATTAATGCAGGAGACGTTATTGCTCGTATCCCACGTGAATCTACAAAAACGCGAGACATTACCGGTGGTCTTCCTCGAGTTGCTGAGCTTTTTGAAGCACGTCGTCCAAAAGATGCTGCCATCATCAGTGAATATGATGGTCGAATTGAGTTTGGAAAAGACCATAAGACAAAGCGTCGCGTGATTGTTGTTCCTGATGACGAAAACTTGCTTCCTATGGAATATCTCATCCCCAAGGGAAAGCATATTGCTGTGCAAGAAGGCGAACAAGTCAAGCGTGGCGATATCATTATGGACGGGAACATGGTTCCGCATGATATTTTACGTATCCTTGGCATCGAAGCTCTAGCACGCTATGTGATTAATGAAATTCAAGAAGTTTATCGTTTGCAAGGTGTTCCTATTAACGACAAACATATTGAAGTCATTGTGCGCCAAATGATGCAAAAAGTTGAAGTCACTGATCCAGGTGAAACAACATTCCTTATTGGAGAACAGGTGGACAAGCAAGAGTTTGAAGATACGAATCAACAAGCCATTGCAGACGGTCGTAGACCTGCTCAGTTCCACGCTATCCTTCAAGGGCTTACCAAGGCGTGTCTACAGACCCGCTCCTTCTTCTCAGCTGCTTCCTTCCAAGAAACAACGCGTGTTCTTACAGAAGCCGCTGTGTCTGGTAAGGTTGATGAACTGAAGGGATTGAAGGAAAACATTATTGTTGGACGTCTCATCCCTGTAGGTACAGGAAGCGTTGTAAACCGTATGAAGCATATTGCTGCAGAACGGGATCAAGAGGTTTTGACGTTTAAAGCTGCCAAAGCTGCTGCTATCCTCGAACACCAACAGCAAGATCAACAGCTCCTGCAAGAGTAGGACTAAGGCTATATTTCTTTAAGAGAAGGGTGAGCGTCACTATAAAAAACGCTCACCCTTTTCGTCATTGTGAACCTCGATGAAAGAGAGGCGAAGCAACCCAGGGCATAAAAATTACTCTCCCCCTAAACAGCTGAATTGTTTGCCTCTCTTTTTTGAGACGCTCATCTAAACGAATGACATGCTGAGTTTTTTGTAAGAGAAGAGAAAGATGGAGATTAGCGTCTTCTTATCGTTGCAGTGCTGCTGCAATCAATTCAATCGTTTCATCGACTCCATAGAGAGCAAAGAACGATCCAAGACGAGGTCCTTCGTCTTGGCCTAAGAGAATTTGGTAAAGCGCCTTAAACCAATCCCGCAAGTTCGTATAATTGTGACGTTTTCCAACCTCATAGATTTCGCTTTGAATCACTTCCGGATCTGCAGGAAGCCCCTCTAGGCGTTGCCTAAGGTCTTCCAATGCCTTTATCTCTTCAAGGGTCGGTGTGCGGTAATGCTTGTTGGGCTTTACGAAATCCTTATAATAAGCGATAGCGTATCCTAGTAAGTGATCGACCATAGGCATAGCCGTAGGGTTTGCTCCAGGAGCATACCGGCTAATAAAGCCCCATAAAACCTGTTTGTCTTCCGTATTACATACACTTGCCAGGTTTAATAAAATTCCAAAACTTAAAGGTAGTTCTTCACGAGGCGGATTTCCTTGGTGGACATGCCACGCTGGGTTCATCAGCCGTTGAGGAACGGGTTGTTCTGGGAATTTTTCAAGGAACCCTAGATATTCATCCACTGCCCGCGGAATCATATCAAAATAAAGTCGTTTCGCCTTTCTCGGCGCTTGATACATAAAATAGGACAGACTTTCTTCAGGTGCATAGTTTAGCCATTCTTCAATGGTTAAACCATTTCCCTTCGATTTAGAGATCTTTGTCCCATCTGCATCTAGGAAAAGCTCGTAATTAAAGCCTTCTGGCGGCCGATGTCCGAGCACTTTGCAAACTTGGCTTGAAAGTTTGACGGAATCAATAAGGTCTTTTCCAGACATTTCATAATCCACATCAAAAGCCGCCCACCGCATCCCCCAATCAACCTTCCACTGCAACTTGCAGTGACCACCCGTCACAAGAGTTTCAACGAGTTTTCCATCTTCACGACGATAAACAATTGTTCCTTTGTCAGGATGCTGTTCAACTACAGGAACTTGCAAAACATGCCCCGTTTCAACGCAAATAGGTAAAAAAGGGCTATAGGTCGCACGACGCTCTGCACGAAGAGTCGGAAGAATAATTTTTATAATCGCATCATAATTTTCCAAAACAGAGCGCAACATTGGATCAAAACGCCCTGAAAAATAGCAGTCTGACGAGCTGATAAACTCGTAATCAAACCCAAATGTATCTAAAAAGGCCTTTAGCCGAGCATTATTATGATGTCCAAAACTTTCATGTGTCCCAAATGGGTCCGGAATTTTTGTTAACGGTTTCCCTAAGTACTGAGCAAGCATCTCAGGATTTGGAACGTTATCCGGAACCTTCCTTAGGCCATCCATATCATCAGAAACTGCATAAAGTTTAGTAGGGATATCTGAAAGCAAAGAAAAGGCTTTCCGCACCATTGTCGTCCGGACGACCTCTCCGAAAGTTCCAATATGAGGCAATCCTGAAGGGCCATACCCTGTCTCAAACAAGACAAATCCCTTAGAGGGAGGGGAAATTTCTAAACGATGAAGAATCTTCCTGGCTTCTTCAAAAGGCCAAGCCGGGGACGTTTGAGCATAGGGGCGAATGTTTTGCATAATTTCTTTTATACTAGAATTTTTTTTTTCTCTCAATGCCTATCAGGAATGAACCTCTAGAAATTAAGGAATCAAACCTTCTGGGAGGGAAGAAAGTGCCTCACGGATGTGATCAATTTTTTGCATGACTAAAATTTTTCCTTCACTGTTTTGAATAAGGACAACAACAAAAAAGATAAGAAAGAACAGGCATTTTTTGCTTGTATGCCCTATTCCCGTTTCCTCTTCCGAGTATAATAAGGCCTTGTGTGCCCAGCTAATATGTTTTATGGATTAGTAATCTTATCCGTCCCTACTTATCAACAATTTTTACGGAGCATTCCATGGAAAATATAAGCCTCGTTCTTCAAGCTTGCGCAGGATTAGTCCTTTTTCTTTTCCTTGCCTGGGTTTTTAGTGAAGATCGAAAGGCGATAGATTTCAAATCAGTTTTCATGGGGCTTGCGGTTCAAATAACGTTAGCCATCATCGTCACCAAATTTTCCTTTGTCCGCTCTGGCTTATTTGCTATTGGCGATGGAATCATGCTCTTGAAAGATGCCACCTTTGCCGGCACAAGTTTTGTCTTTGGTTACTTAGGAGGGGGTGATGTCCCGTTTGTCCCCAAAGAAGGAGCAAGTACTTTTATTTTTGCCTTCCAAGCCATGCCCATGATAATGCTCGTCAGCGCTCTTTCCATGTTACTCTTTCATTGGGGCGTCCTTCCTTTTATCGTCAAAATCTGTTCAACTTTTTTTCAAAAAACTCTTCGTGTTGGTGGGGCTCTTGGCGTATGTGCCGCGGCTAAAATGTTTCTTGGTCAAACCGAAGCACCCCTTCTGGTCAGACCTTACTTAGGACATTTTTCACGCAGTGAGCTTTTTTCAGTGATGACAGCTGGAATGGCGACCACATCTATTTCCATCATGGTTGTCTATGCTTTAATCCTGGAAGGAACCATTTCTGACCCCATTGCTCACATCTTGACGGCTTCCATTATTAGCGTTCCTGCAGCCCTAACAATTTCTCGCATCCTCATTCCACAGACAGGAGAAACCACATCCGGTCATCTTGTTGTTCCTTATCAATTTTCAGGATCTATGGAAGCCCTTTCTCAAGGCACTTCGGATGGAGTAAAACTTTATATTAATGTTATCGCCATGGTCCTTGTCTTTTTAGCGCTCGTTGCCCTTGTTAATGCTATTCTTGCCTTTCTTCCTTCTTTTGGCGATGAACCTTTAAGCCTACAACTCCTTCTTGGCTATGTCTTATCCCCACTTACCTGGCTTTTGGGGATTCCTTGGAGCGAATCCATACCTGCAGGGGCGCTTTTGGGTAAAAAAACGATTTTAAATGAACTGATCGCTTTCATTGGCCTAGCCTCCATTCCAAAAACAGTCCTCAGCACACGCAGCGCCATGATTATGATTTACGCCCTTGCTGGCTTTGCTAACTTAAGCAGTATCGGCATTCAAATTGGCTCTTTAGGAACAATGATCCCTAACAGAAAACAAGAAATTATTTCTCTTGGATTTAAGGCCTTGATTGCGGGCACTATTGCAAGTTGCATGAGTGGAGCCATCATCGGCATTTTGCATAGCTTTGGATAAGGTCGTTGTTATTGCTGGCCCTACAGCTAGCGGAAAATCAGCCTACGCTTTGCATTTAGCAAAAACCGCTCAAGCATTCATTATCAATGCAGATAGTCTGCAAGTTTACAGAGACCTTGAAATCCTAACTGCCCAACCTTCTCTCGCTGAACAAAAGCTTCTGCCTTACCACCTTTATGGAATTTTGGACCCTCAAGAGACTTGTTCTGTAGGGCGTTGGTTGCCTCTTGCACTCGCTGCCATCAAGACCGCCCATGAAAAAGGGTGTTTACCAATTGTTGTGGGAGGAACAGGATTTTATTTGAGAGCTTTGATCGAGGGGCTTTCTCCCCTTCCCTCTCAAGATGCAGACATTCGTGCAGCTCTTCAAACGGAAGAAACAACAACTCTCTATCAAGAGCTCCAAACTGTGGATCCCCTCCTGGCAGATCGCCTTAATCCTAACGATCGTCAACGCATTATGCGAGGCGTTGAGGTTTTTCGAGGAACTGGAACCCCCTTAAGTTTTTGGCAAGCCTCTGCTGCCCGCCCAACTTCTTATACTTTTGAATCCTATCTTTTCTTGCCTCCTCCGGACGTTCTCGAAGCTCGCATAGCTCAAAGGCTTGAGAATATGCTGAAAAATGGAGTGTTAGAGGAAATCTCTCAGGCCTTGAAAAAACCTATATCTATGGGAGCTCAAAAGGCCTTAGGATTCAAAGAATTTTCAGCCCACCTCCAAGGAAAGATTTCCCTCGAGGAAGCGAAAGCCCTCACTCTAGTGCACACCCGCCAATATGCTAAACGCCAACGCACCTGGTTTCGACATCAGTTTAAAGCAAACCATCTGATTGATAGCTTATAAGCATTTATAGCCCGTATGAAGAGCCACGATTCCTCCTGTAAGGGGTTCACACGTCTGATAAGAAAACCCCACGTCTTTCATCAGCGTGAGAAGTTCTTCTCGCGTTAAAAACGTTCGGATACTTTCTGCCAAATATTGGTAAGCTTCTTTATCATTTGCAATCCACTCTCCCATTTTAGGAAGAATCTTCAAGGAATAAAAATCATATAGTTTACGCATTGGAGCTGCGGGTTGGCTAAATTCAAGACAGGAAAATTTTCCGCCAAGCTTTAAAACTCGATAAGCTTCCTTTAATGCAAGATCCCGATGCGTCACATTACGCAGCCCAAAGGCAATCGTATAGACATCCACAGAGCTATCCTCTAAAGGCAAGGCTTCTGCACTTCCACACACCCAAGTAAAGTTGGGAAAACGTGAGCGCCCCTCCTTAATCATAGCCGGATTAATATCACAAAGAACGACCTGTCCGTGAAAACCGCTGCGATCAAGCCGACGAAGAATGGCAGATCCAATATCTCCCGTCCCGCCGGCAACATCCAAATAAACGCCCCCATCACACAGAGGAAGACTCTCAACAAATATCTTTTTCCATAGCCGATGAATACCCAAACTCATCACATCGTTCATCAGGTCATATCGTGAAGAAACTCGGTCGAAAACATGTGAAACTTTTTCAGTTTTCTGACGCGCTGAAACTTTTTCAAACCCAAAATCAAATTTTTTATCAGAGTCTTTCATTGTTCTCTTTTTATTTCCCGTCTTTTCCTGTAAAATATACTAATGCCTAAACCTATACAAATAAATCCAGAACAAGCTGAGGTCATTGCCCTTCAAGGGCTCGTTTTCCTTGCTAAAGATCAGGATTTATTTGGACACTTTATCGCAGGCTCAGGCATTAGTCCCCAAGAGCTTAAAAAACACTTTAAAGACCCAGATTTTTTGGGGGGCGTCTTGGATTCTATCTTAGCAAACGATACGGTTTTACTTGATTTTTGTTCAGAAACCACTCTTAGCCCTGAAACCCTTCTTCTGGCACGCCGCGTCCTTCCCGGCGGAATCAATGATCACTAATTAATCCCGCGATCAAGGCTAACGTCTCATCATCAGCAATTCCATCCATTTTATGGGGTTGAAAATGTCGTTGAAATGCTAAAAGCGCATGAGGAAGAGATATGGTCTCATACCCAATTTTACTGAGCCCTTCTTTAACATCGGGATAGGCTCCTTTTCCTTCCACAGGCCAAAGACCTAACCCCTTTTGGTGCAAACGTTTCCAAGGAAAAAGATGTCCTGGATCTTCTTTGCGACGCGGGGCTACATCCGAATGTCCTAAAATACGAGAAGATGGAATTTCCCAGCGAGATTGAATCTCTAATAATAGCTCGATTAATGCCTCAATTTGTGAGTCTGAGAAAGGAATGTATCCATAAGAATGTCCTGGATTCACAAGCTCAATCCCAACGGAAGAACTGTTAAGATCCGTTCGTCCCTGCCAAAAACTTTTCCCCGCGTGCCAGGCACGTTTTCTTTCTTCAACTAAGGTATAGACTTGCCCTTCTTCATCAATCACATAGTGACAACTCACCTGAGAAAGAGGATTTCTTAAAGCGTCAATGGCCCTTTGCGCACTTTCCATATCCGTGTAATGAAGCAATACCGTATCAATGGGACAGAGGCGTTCATTATGGTTAGGAGAAGGAGAAATTATTTTATCCATACTTATTAATTTAACTTTTTTAGGATAACCTTACAAGATGAGGTTGAGAGAGAAATTAAAGAACACTCTCAATAATTTTGTGTTTGAGTTTCAGCACCAATTTTTTGCCTCCATGAAACTCTCCTCTTGTCATAAAAATAAAAGAAAATCCTCATGTTGAGAGCTCTTAAAATAAGTGGTATAGTTTCTAGGTTTTGTGAACGCTAAGGATATAAAATGTCTTCTGATTCCCTCAAACGACCAGTTATTTTGATTACAGGAATGTCAGGGTCAGGGAAGTCTATTGCTCTCAAGACTTTTGAGGATATGGGGTATGAAACGATTGATAATCTCCCCCTCTCTTTTTTAGAAGGTGTCGCACGAACATCACAGGGTGAGCCTCCTCCCTTAGCGATTGCTGTAGATGTAAGAACTCGTGGATTTACCGCTGAGCGTTTTTTGGAAGAGTTACAAAAACTTTCACAAGACAAAACCCGCCACACCCAATTTATTTTCTTTGATTGTGAAGATGAGATCTTGGTCCGCCGATATAATGCCTCTCGACGCCTTCATCCCCTTGCCCACGAACGTCCTGTCCTTGATGGAATGCGTGTAGAACGCCATATTATGTCCTCTCTACAAGATCATGCAGATATGGTAATTGATACCAGCCATCTCTCAACAGCGGACTTAAAAGGCCAACTGCGGCGCCGCTTTCTTCCCAAGAAATCTCCTGGGTTAAGTATTTTAGTGATGTCTTTTTCTTACCGCCACGGATTGCCACGGGAAGCTGATATTGTATTTGATGCACGTGCTCTTAAAAATCCCTTTTACGAAGAAAATCTCAGTCTTTTATCAGGAGAAACCCTTGAGGTTGCTGATTATATCGAAAAAGACCCTCTCTTTCCTTTACTTCTCAATAGTCTTAAAGAGATACTATCCCTGTCTCTTCCTCGCTTTGAGAAAGAGGGGCGCCAATATCTTACTCTTGCTATTGGGTGTACCGGAGGGCAACATCGTTCAGTTTTTGTCGCAAAAACTCTTGCTGAGTGGTTACAGACAGAGAAAAAACACGTAAAACTAAAACATAGAGACGTAAAGGAAAGAAAAAAACAATGATCGGAATTGTTCTCGTCACCCACGGACGCCTTGCCCAAGAGTTTGCTTCTGCTCTTGAACACATTAATGGAAAGCAAGATCATTTGGCCACCATTAGCCTGCTGGCCAATGATGATATTGAAGCAAAGCGTAATGAAATTTCCCAAGCCATCCGAGACGTTGATACGGGAAAAGGAGTGGTTGTTGTGACGGATATGTTTGGAGGAACTCCATCAAACCTCGCCCACTCCCTTCTTGACCACCATAATGTAGAAATCGTTGCTGGAATGAACCTTCCTCTTCTTATTAAACTTGCAAGTATCCGTAACACAAAGCCTTTAAGAGAAGCGGTGTTATTGGCCCAAGAAGCCGGCCAAAAATACATTCACGTTGCTTCGCGTATTTTAAAGAGCACGCCTCATGAGTAAAATCACAAAAGATACTATCATCAAGAATCGTAAGGGGTTGCATGCCCGCGCTTCGGCTGAAGTCGTCAGATTAGCAGAATCTTTTAAAGCCAATCTTTACGTTTGCCACCAAGAGGCTTGCGTCCCTGCAACCTCCATCATGGACCTACTTATGCTTGGGGCCGCCCAAGGGGCCCATATTATTGTGGAAGGGACAGGAACAGACGCTGAGCAAGCCGTGGACGCTCTCGTCGGGCTTATTGACAATGAATTTGGAGAGAAGTAATGACTTCTGTCTATATCTTTAGTGCCTATGGAGTAAGCCTATTCAGTCTTTTTGGCTTTTTAGGATGGGCTTATCTTAAATGGAAAAAAGCGCGTCAATGAAGCCAAAACACCAACGGCTTTGGGTTCTTTGTGTCGGATGTGGGCTTATAGGAGGCCTTGTTTTTATTACCCTTACATCTCTCTCGGAAAACATACTTTTCTTTTATACCCCCTCAGATCTCACCCATACCTATGTCCATCGGGAGAAACTCATTCGTGTGGGGGGAATCGTTGCCCCTGGCTCTGTCCATCGAGAAGGAAGTGCAATATCTTTTAAAATAACTGATTCGCAAGCCTCTCTCACCATAGGGTGTACAGATCCACTCCCCAATCTTTTTCGCGAAGGCCAAGCTATCGTTGCTGAGGGATATTTTGAAGGAACTGGATTTTTTCGAGCACAATCGGTCCTTGCCAAACATGATGAAACCTATATGCCAAAAAACGTTGTCGATACCTCGGGAAAAGCATGCTCGGTGAAATAGGAACCTTTTTTTTAGAACTTGCTCTTGGCTTTGCGTGCGTCCAAGTCGCCGCATCCTTCAATGGACAACACAATCGCTGGGAAGTCTTAGGTCGTGTTTCCGCCTTCCTACAGACAGGGATTATCATTTCCGCTTTCCTTATTCTCGTAATAGCTTTTGTCTGCTGTGATTTCTCCCTTCTGCTTGTAGCCCTTCATGACCACACCTCTCTCCCCTGGTATTATAGGCTCGCGGCTACCTGGGGAAATCATGAGGGATCCCTCTTCTTGTTCATCTGCGTATTATCAGCTTTAAGCGCCGCTTTCGCTTTCTTTCTTCCTTTACCTCTAAGAACTAAGTCATTGATAAGTCAAGGAATTATTACGGTCTTGTTCTTAGTCCTCTTGCTGACAACCTCTAACCCCTTTCTTCCTCTTCCCTTTCACATCTCAGAAGGGCAGTCTCTGAACCCTCTTCTGCAAGATAAAGGTCTCCTCCTACACCCTCCTCTTCTTTATCTAGGATATGTTGGGTTTTCAGCTCCTTTTTCTATTGCTCTGAGCCTATTATGGGAAGGGAAGGAACGCTCTTTAAAGATTCTTAGGCCTTGGGTTCTCCTTCCCTGGGGATTATTAACAGCAGGCATTACCTTTGGCAGTTGGTGGGCGTATTATGAATTGGGATGGGGGGGCTGGTGGTTTTGGGATCCTGTGGAAAATATTTCACTCATGCCTTGGCTAGCTGCCACCGCTCTCTTGCATATTCTTCTCACCGACAAATTTCATAAATGGACACTTTTTCTCTGCCTTCTTACCTTTGGATTAAGCCTTCTTGGAACCTTTCTTGTTCGCTCTGGGCTTATTATCTCCGTCCATTCCTTTGCCGTTGATCCTGAGAAAGGAATCGTTATGGCGAGCCTCATTGCTCTTATTATGGCCGCTGCTTTTGCGATATGGATGTTGAAAGCCCCCAAATTTTCTTCTCCACCGGTGCAGCTTGTCTCTCAAAAAGGACTTATTTTAGGAAACTCTCTTATCTTGTCTATTGTTTTAGCCACGCTTCTTTTGGGAACACTTTACCCACTTCTCAACGAAATCCTTGGCGGATCTCCCTTATCTATTGGTGCCCCTTATTTTGAAAACACCCTTGTTCCCTTAAGTCTTCCTCTCTTCATTTTGCTCCCCATAGGGTGCTTATTCTGCACCCAACGAATGGATCTCTTTTCCTTGCTTCTTATACCACTAACAGCCGTCTTAGGAGCTCTCGTCCTTCTGCTTTATTACGTCCATCCTCCCTCTCTTTTATCGATTACAGGAATCAGCTTGGCGATTTGGGTGATAAGTGGAACGCTTCTTGCTTTTTATAAAAAACGCCTTTCGCTAGGGGCTTTCTGTGCCCATTTAGGAGTAGGTGTGAGTCTTCTTGGTGTGAGTGTTGGCGGAGGCTTTCGTGTAGATGAAGCACGCCCGCTGAAGATCCATCACTCTCTCCCTTTAGCCGGACTTCCCTTAACCCTAGAGTCAGTCTTCCATGGAAATGAACCTACTTACATCTATGAGAGGGCAATCCTCAGTTATTCTAAAAGACAATTAGCTCCCGAGAAAAGACTCTATCGCCCTCAGCAGTCTTTCATCAGCGAAACGGCCATAACCACAAATGGTTTCCGAGATATCTATGTTGCCCTGGGCCCTTATCAAGGAGAGGACACCTGGCTTGTCCGTGCCTCCTGGATTCCTCTCGCCCCCTGGATTTGGTTAGGGGGCGCGTTAATGGTGCTAGGAGCAGGCCTTTCTCTTTTCCGCCGTCTTCCAAGGCCATAGAACCCTCCCTTTAATCTTTTGTCATATTTTGTGAAGGCTTTAGGATTGACCAGGGACGTTCTCCTCCCTAAAGTTTGCCTATGATTAACGTTACACCCTCATCCCCACGCGTCGCTGTTATTGGATGCGGCCATTGGGGCAAAAATCTGATCCGAAATTTTGCTGAGCTTGGAGCTCTTGCTGCTGTGTGTGATCAAGACATGGAAAAAACAAAAGAATTTTCTTCTCACTATGGGGTTCCAGGATACTCACCCGATGAAGTTTTTAGTCACCCAGACATTGATGCGGTTGTCATTGCTACCATCGCTCCCCTGCATGAATCTCAAGCTGAAGCAGCCCTCAACATGGGTAAAGATGTATACATTGAAAAGCCTATGGCTTTATCTCTAGAAGCAGCCAAAAAGCTCGCAGCCCTTGCAAAAAAGCACAATCGTATTTTGATGGTAGGTCATATTCTTAATTATCACCCTGCTGTGGCAGCGATTAAAGAAAGACTTCCCGCCCTTGGAATCTTGCGACATATCTATGTGAATCGCCTCGCTCTCGGCCGTTTCCGCCATCATGAAAGCATTCTATGGGATCTGGCCACCCATGATGTATCGCTTATTCTCTCTCTTGTCCAAACGATGCCTTCCTCTGTCTACGCGGTTCCTCAAGCTTACCTTACCCCTGATTACCCTGCAGCCGCTTTTTTGAATTTAACATTCCCATCAGGTCTTACCGCGCACATTCAGACATCCTGGATTTCTCCTTTTAAGGAGCAAAAGGTGGTGGTAGTGGGAGATAAGGGAATAGTCATCTTTGATGATCAAAAACCTTGGGCTGAAAAGCTTTCCCTATCAACTGAATGCCTCACCTGGGCTGAGGGGAAGCCCGAGGCCCATTCCTCTCCTTGCCATACGTATATCCCTCTTCCTGAATCAGAGCCCCTTAAAAACGAGTGCTTGCATTTTTTAACATGCATCCAAAAAAGGGAACAACCTCTCACCTGTGGAGAAGAAGGCGTGCGTGTTACAGAAGTTCTTGAGAAAGCAGAACTTTCTTTCCTATCACGCCCTGAGTCTCATTTATCCTGAAATACTCTCTTTCAAGACTTGAAAAGTTCACCTTCTCGCAGTAAGCTGACGTCCATAAATAAAAAGAAAAATGACCCTTTCTTAAGGTCATTGTAGTGAGGATAAATAATGATACACTATGGAAAACTCCTGTTTTGCATGCTCATGCTGATAGGTCCACTTGACGCTAAAAAAGAAGATAAAAAAGCGGCGCCTAAGCCATTACCAGAAATCTGTATGGGGGATGCTAAGGCCCCTATTTTAATCATTGATTATTCTTCTCTTGCTTGTAATCACTGTGCTGATTTTCACCTTCATATTCTTTCTAAATTGAAATCAAAATATATTACCCCTGGCTATGTCCGCCTTATGTTCCGTGATTTTCCTGGAGACCAGGTAAGCCTACAAGCTCACCAAATAGCTTGGAGCAAAGGAGAAATGAAATACTTAGATTTCGTTCAATTGCTATACGAACATCAAGACAAGTGGTTATCTGCAAAGGACCCGATAGCCGCCCTTAAAACATTTGTTGTTCAACATGGGATTTCGGCAGAACAATTTGATAAAGCCCTCAAAGATCAAGAACTTCTTGATAAAATTATTAATACGCGCCTTGAGGGGCAACAAAAATATAAAATTACGGCGACTCCTACACTCGTTATTAATACGAAAATTTATCCAAATGCGTTGACGCTTCAAGAAATTGACGACATTCTTGAGCCTCTCTTGAAGCCTATCAAAGAAAAGGAAAAGACGGAGAAGAAGAGCAAAAAGAAAGGAAAGTAATTCAACGCCATCATTGCGCCCCCTTTCATCGAGACTCACCATGGTGGGAGCTTCTTCCTCCCCCCACCTCTAGCTTGGAATGAATCTAATGGGCCGTTACATGAAAAAAATTAACTCCTTATTTAATGCTGCGGGGAGGCACAAAAATAGTGTGTCCTTCTTCCTTGGAACAACTGCAGCTCTTGGTTTTGCCCCTCTCTTTCTATGGCCGCTTACCCTCTTGAGTCTTGCCTATCTCTGGTTTTTATATAACCAACTCCTTGATCTTACTCCTTCACGCAATCGTCTTTGGAAAGCAGCTCTTTTCGGGTGGTCTTTTGGCCTAGGGTACTTTGTGGTCGGCCTTTACTGGATTACGAATGCTCTTTTTGTGGATTTAAATGCTTTCTGGTGGGGAATCCCTTTTTCCTTTATAGGTCTTCCCGCCATTTTGGCCATTTTCATTGCCGTTCCTTTTATTTTGACAGCCCTCTTCCCCCGTGAAGGATTGGCAAGAATTCTTCTGTTCGCGGCTTCTTGGGTTGCTCTTGAATGGATCCGAGGGCATATTTTTACAGGATTTCCTTGGAATTTTCTTGGCTACATATGGGGATGGTCTTCAACAATGAGCCAAACAGCCTCTCTTGCAGGAATTTATGGCCTTAGCCTTTTAACAGTCTTTATGGGAATTTCCTTAGGATCTTTACGAAAGAGAAAAGTAGTATGTCTCATAACATACGGCATTGTCTGCCTTTGTTGGGGAGGGGGGCATTATAGGGTCACCCATCCCGATGTTGTCTCTGGACCCTCTTTTGCAATTCGACTCGTTCAACCTAATGTTTCCCAAACTTTAAAATGGGATCCAGCTGAAAAAAAACGTAATTTTCATCACCTCCTCACGTTAAGTACCTTCCCCTCTTCTCTTCCTCTTAAAGCGATTATATGGCCCGAAAGTGCTGTTTCTTTTTTTCTGGATGGATCACCCTCTGCTCGCAGAGTTATAGGTGATTCCTTACCTCGTGGAGCCTTGCTTTTTACGGGAGGTCTTCGTCGTACCCCCCTAGGCGCACGCACCCTTAAAATATGGAACAGCCTTCTTGTCGTAGATGAGAAAGGGTCTCTTATTGCTCATTTTGATAAGTCTCACCTTGTGCCTTTTGGGGAATATTTTCCTTTTAGGGAAACTTTGGATAAGTTCTTGGGAAAAAATACTCTTAAAAAAATAACAGCCGGAGATAGAGATTTTACGCCTGGAGAAGGTCCACAATCTATTCCTCTCCCTGAGGGATTTCCTTCTTTCAGTGGTCTTGTGTGCTATGAGGTCATTTTTCCAGGGGCCATCATTCACCCTACACACCCTCGTCCAGGCTGGATCATTAACGTTACTAATGATGCTTGGTATGGAAATAGCTCGGGGCCCTATCAACACCTTGAAAGCGCACGTTTCCGAGCCATTGAAGAAGGGATTCCATTAGTGCGCGTCGCAAATTCTGGCGTTTCCGCTGTTTTTGACGCTTATGGACAGATTGTTGGAGAGTTGCCCTTAAATACAGAAAGTATCCTTGATGTGATCCTCCCTAGACCTACCTGTATTGTTCCTCCCTATGCTCGTTGGGGAGACAACCTCATATGGGCTCTTATCTGTGGACTTCTCCTCTGGAGCTGGAGCCTCAGGCGAAAATAGTTTGCACCTGGCTAGTCATTAGAGAACGACAGCTCTATAGCCCTATTTCTTTGCAGTAAGAACGGGGGAAGAAAGAAGCGCTTGGGCGGATTCCCACACCCTCTCAAAAATTCGGCAAAGAGCCCCATTTGCAATCACATTCGTTGAGGTAATGAGGGGATCTAAAATGACATTTAAGGTAAGGATAATAGCAATCATTTCGGGGGTAAAGTGAAGGTATCCCTCATAGATTGGCAACATCACAAAGATCGCCCCGCCCAGTACCGCTGCGGTCGCAAAGCGCGCCAGGACAAAGACAATACTGAAACTAAACCATGTGGCCATATCTGGAATATGACCATAAAAATAGGTGTAAATTAAACAACATAAGAAGCTTTGAGCAATGCAATCACCAATTTGCTGGATATTTGTCGTTGCTGGAATAATTGCTTGCGCGAGAGAAGGTGTGCGAAGGTTTTTAGAAGTTCCGGAAATGGTCCATGGCATGGTGGAAAGACTACATCCCGACATGAGCGCAATTCCCGTCGCTGGCAAAAGATTTTTAATGTTTTCAATAAAGCGTTGAAGAGAAAATCCAGTTCCTAGTAAGAAAAGAAAGCTAATATAAATAAACAAAAAGGAGGTAAGCCAAAGAATTAAAAGAGAATAATGAGTCAGAACATGCGTAAGCATATGAGTTTGATGCATCTGAGCGGCAAACCCCAACACAAACAAGGGAATTAAGCGAGCAAATATACGGGTCAGTATCCACTCAACAACGGTCTTTCCCCGAAGGATAATCCCTTTCAAGGATGTTTTTGAATTAAAGGCTGTTAGACATCCAAGCAAAAGCCCAACAATAGAGCCTTTTTCAGCAGACCACCATGCTGGTTTCTCAAGCCCAAGCCTCCAAAGCGAATTAAAATTATGATCCAAAGAAACCGCCTTAGCCGTCGCAAGTTGATCTGCCACAATATGGGCTGCACCATAGGCATACCAGACACTGCTAAGGTTCGAAATAGTTTCAAATAGAACCAACAGTAAAATAAAGAAAGGGGCGCGACGCTCAAAAGATATCACCGCATTGGCTATAAAAAAACCAACAGTCAATGGCATCATCCAAATAAGGAGGTCTTTTATAAAGATACTGACGGTATAAAGAAATTGATGGAAAATGGGGGGGAGGAAATTAGCAACACAAACATAAAGAGTTAAAATAAGGAGGGTTTGAATGCTTCGTTGTTTTAGCCATTTAAGATTCAGCAATAAAATCTCCTTCATCACTTTTATCTATTCCTTTCACTAAAAATACTCGTTATATCATACACAAATTTTAATATGCCACAAACAGAATTATTTTTGGTAACCTGATTCTATGAAAAATCGTCTTTTACCCTCTTTTGGCCGCCGCAAAGCACGCAAGCTTAGAATGGCATCGCAACACGCCTATGATGAGAAACTTTCTCTTGTAAATATCTCTCTGGATTCCCCTCCTTTTGATCCCTTAGAGAAAGACATATGGCTAGAAATTGGCTTTGGCGGCGGAGAACATTTGCTTGCACAGCTTTCGCAGAACCCTGACGTCAGGATTGTTGGATGCGAGCCCTTTATCAATGGTGTTGCGAAATTTTTGCTTCATTTGCCAGAAGAAAGTTTCTCACGCGTTCGTCTTTGGACTCAAGATAGTCGTTACTTTTTAGACAAAACAACTTCATCTTATTTTTCTCGTGCTTTTGTTTTATTTCCCGACCCCTGGCCCAAAGCTCGGCAACATAAGCGCCGCCTTATTACATCTGATTTTATTTCCCAACTCTCCCGTACATTAAAGGAGGGAGCTCTTTTGCGCATCGCGAGTGATGATCCTTCCTACGTCAAACAAATCCAGGAAGTCCTCTCTACCTCTCCTGCTTTTCAACATGTCGATGGACCCGCAACACCTGACCCTTTTACGTGGTCTTCCCGTCCTGAAGAATGGCCTTCTACGCGTTATGAGCAAAAGGCTCTCTCTCAAGGAAACCCGTGCGCCTATATGACTTTCCAAAAAAAGAATTAACTAACTCTTAAGCTCTTTCAGCTACCTTAGAATCAGGAATAAAAAGGAGTTATAATGTCGCATACCTCTTGCTCTTCTCTGAGTCTCACGGCGCTCAATTTTGGCCTAGAGCATCATCATTATATTGTTTTTATTAATCTTGACTGCCCTTTATCTCAATCCCTTGGATTACGAGGGGAAACACGTGTAGAAGTCATCCATAAAAATCATTCTCTTGTTGCAACGCTGATCTCCCTTCCCGCTTCTTTGATTAATTGTGGAGAAATAGGCCTTTCAGAAAGTTCTTGGACAAATCTAGGACTTAAGAAGGGAGATAAAGTTACAATAAGGCTTTCAGACCCACTAGAATCTTTTAGTTTTGTTAGATCAAAACTATGTGGTCACCCTTTTACTCAACCTGCCCTTCAGTCCATCATAACGGATATTTCCCACAGAAAATATTCTGACAGCCATCTTGCCTGCTTTATCACTAGCAGCATTCACTTAACTCTAGAAGAAATCGTGTTTCTTACAAAAGCTATGGTCTATACGGGAACGCAAATAACCTGGGAACATTCTCCCATCGTTGATCTACATTGTATTGGCGGGGTCCCAGGGAACCGAACCACAATGATTGTGATTCCTATTATTGCCGCCTTTGGCTTAACGATTCCTAAAACTTCCTCTCGGGCTATAACCTCCCCTACAGGAACAGCAGATACCATGGAAGTTTTAGCTCCAGTTACGCTTACCCTAGATCAAATGCGTCATGTCGTTGACAAAGAAAAGGGATGTATTATTTGGGGAGAATCCATTGGATTAAGTCCTGCGGATGGAGTCCTGATTGCCATTGAAAGTATTCTTAACATTGAGTGTTTTCCGCTCCTTATTGCCTCTGTCCTCTCTAAAAAGAAGGCTATGGGATCAACCCATGTTCTTATTGATATTCCTGTTGGTCCTAATGTGAAGATTCGCTCTTCAGCAGAAGCTAAAGCCATGACTTCTCTCTTTAACAAAGTGGGCAAAGCAATGGGGCTCTCTCTTTGTATCATAGAAACAGATGGATCTCAGCCTATTGGAAAAGGAATAGGACCCGCTTTAGAGGCGCGAGATGTTCTCTCTGTTTTACGATGCGAAAAGGAAGCCTCTTCTCTTTTAAGAAATAGGTCTCTTCTTTTGGCAAGCATTATATTAGAAGAATGGGGGGGCGTCCCTAAAGGGTTGGGTCTAAAAACCGCAGAAGATCTGCTCACAAGTGGACAAGCTCTCAAAAAGTTTGAGGCCATCTGCAAAGCTCAGGGAGGCACGAAAGAACTAATATACGCGCCCCACAAGGAGGTTGTTGTCTCACCACTCATGGGAACAGTGGCTAAAATTAACAATAGCCATGTCGCTCAAACGGCAAAATTAGCTGGCAGCCCCACTTTTCCTGGAGCAGGAATTGATTTGCACGTTTCGGTAGGATCTAAAGTCGAAAAAGGGCAGCCTCTTTTCACTCTCTATGCCGAATCTCCTGGGGAGCTCAAGCATGCTCTTCATTATTTCTTATCTCATCCAGAGATGATCATTATTGAAAAAGCGTAAGGAGCTTAAATTGTCATATTGCGTGTAGCAGCAGGAAGGCGAACAACAAGGCCATCAAGTTCTGGACGCATAATGATTTGGCACCCCAAACGAGACGTTTGAGTCAATCCAAAAGCCAGGTCTAGCATATCCTCTTCATCTTCCGTGGCAGTGGCTAAAAACTCATACCACTCGGACTCCACGATTACATGACAGGTTGAACAAGCGAGAGATCCTTCACAGGCTCCTTCAAGAAAAATCTTATCACTATTCTCGTGAGCAATTTCTAAGACGGAAAGTCCGTTAGGCGCATCTACTTCGACATGCGTCCCGTCAATCTTTATAAAAGTCATTTTTGGCATACCACAATCTCCTTAAAATCAGGGTGCACTCGGGTTTATAGCAATCACTCCATTCTCGCCCAAACGTTCAGCAAGAAATTCTCCTGCTGTATATTGACTGGACAAGGGAACATCATTGCGGGGATGAAAAAACAAAGGCAACGAATACCGAGAACATCGCACCGCTTCTCCTGTAGGATTAATTACCTGGTGAGTCGTAGATTTATAAAATCCTTGGCTTACCATCTCTAACATATCTCCCACGTTGATCACAACCGTTTCATAGTCACACGATACCTCATGCCACGCCCCTTTCCTATCTTTAACTTGCAATCCAGGGGCTGCAGAAGCTGGTAAAATCGTTATCAAATTAATATCTTCATGAGCGGCCGAGCGTACAGCCCCCTCTTCCTCATCTTCACGTAAAGGAGGATAATGAATGATCCGAATCATGCTCATGTCCGTATCTTTAATCATCTGAGGAAGCGGCATGGAAAGAGTGTCTTTTATCTCATCTGGAAGGGCTTGTTCAATCCAATTCAGCAAATCCCCGCCTAATGTCATCAGCTCTTCAAAAAGCGTTTGGGTACTAAGTCCCATTCCGGGAGGAGTGTCTTCTACGTCACGATATTGGTAGTATTCTTTGAGATCCTTTAAAGAATATCCTTTTGCGTTTTCGCTTTTAAAAGGGAAATATCCTTTTTGACGTGTGGTATGCGGGTCAAAAGGAACATCAAATTTAGTGTCCCCTTTAAAAAATTTTTCCCAATCTTTATAAACAGTATCAATCAGCACTTGAGAAATAGGGTGATTAGAGAGAACGACAAAACCTGTCTCTTTTAGAGATTGAGCAAACTCTCTTGCTGCTTGCGGCGCTTTATAATCAACTGTTTTAACATACATAGTCGCGTCCTTGTGAGTTTATATAGCTTATATACTCAATTTTGCAACGAAGGCCAACTTATTCTTTCATTAACAAAAACAAACGCCCTTGTTTCCTGATTCATTCCTATGATAGGTTTTTGCTTTATTATCATCATTGCCGAAGTAGCTCAGTTGGTAGAGCAACTGATTCGTAATCAGTAGGTCGGGTGTTCGATTCACCTCTTCGGCACCAGTGGTTCCCTGAGTTTTTTGATGCAAACAAAAAGTGTATTAAAAATGAAGTCACCAATAAGTCACCATCAAGTTAAGCTTTGTAGAGATCTATGTACTGTGTACAAACAGATTAAGCCCTACACACTGCTCACAGTAACACGGCTCTTTCCCAAATAAGGGGGCACGGATTAATGACCAGACAAAATCAGCTTTCTCAAGTCAGCGAAACAAAATAGCACCTGTGATTACTGGTTGTCATCAGCGAAGCAAGATCCCGTTCCCTCGCACTGATTGTTGGTCCATGTGCAGTCCTGTTGCTCAGTCTCCGAGCAGCTATCCTGCGCTGAGCTAGTATTACATACGGATTCACCATCCCCTGTGAGGTTACAGCACGAGTCCTCTCCGCACGCGCTCACAACACTCGGAAAGCTCAGATCGACGAGCACACAAGTGCTCATTAATAATGTCTTGAGAAGTTTATTTTTCATTTTAAGTTTTCCTTTCTATTGAATTTAACCCATCAAAACTATTGTTTATTATTTGAATATTTTTTCTTATAAGCTTTCATTGCTGGTACAACGCACTTAATAGGATATCTCCCGTGGCGTTTCTTCTTACTGCAATATTGTTTTAGAAACTCTTCCTTTGTTATTTTATTCGACTCACCTGTCTGAGCGCTATGTTTCCTGGTATGTGAATCGACTCTAGCCTGTGCATCGAAGCAAAAACTTTGCCAGAAGCATGTACTGATCAGAACAATTTTGAATATGAAATTACTACTCATGGTTGTTTTCCTTTTCGTTTATGATTTCGCTTTAGAATTTATCTATCCTCAGGACTCTCAATCCCTACTTTCTAGATAGTGCCGATAATTCATTAAATTTCCATTAAACGTCCTAGAAAAATTTAAAAAGGAAAATGGAGGAGAGTCATGAGATGAGATTGGAGTAAATTAGCCAATCCTATTTTCTTCGTATTCTGCTAACTCCTCTCGAAGTTTCTCATTTTGCAATTGAAGAACCACAATCGCTCTTTTTTCAATCAGCGTTGTCAAAGTTAACCCTTCTTCAAGAGACAATTCACCCGATCTTATAAGATCGAACGTTTCTTTTGATACCTTGTCTAGGTCTTCCTTTGTCTCGATAGCGCAGATAGAGCTCTGACTTATATAGCGTTGATGCTTAGGCACGGGATAAACGCGTTCTAAGATAAGCTTTTGTGATTGAATATCTCCCTCCAGTGCCTGCGCTACGACTTTATTAAGAACCTCTTCTCCACGATCAGTTCCTATTTTCTCAAGGAACAACTGAGCTTTGCTCTTTGATCCCCTGGGACGGCCAACTCCTGCTTTGTTCCCCTCTTTAAACAGTGTACTCTTTCTTATCTCCATAAGACTCTCCTAATTTAAATCCGTTTTTAGACGGCGATTTTCTATTAATTGTATCATTTGGGATCTAGTCCTTTCATGTAGATGACGTTTTGCAATGCTTGAATTTCTGCTTGTTCCCGAGACAACCCGCCATCGTATTCCATAATAGCAGCGCGCTCTTCGAGCTCCATTCGCTCATCCTCGTTAGGGCTCTGACAATATTTTGCGAAATCAACAACTCTTCCACCTAAACTACCTAAAGCACCTAAACTTTCTGATGTATGGAAGGTCTTCCTCTCAAATTCACCAAAATCAAACCTTGGGAATTGTGCCATTTCTTTACTCCCTTATGATTCTCCAGCTATCCCGCCTTACATACCCTCCTACTTGAATTCCTTCACCGTTCCTCTGAAGCCAGCCATGATCTTCCAATATTGAAACAATCTTGCTTGCTGTTTTCTTGTCACCAATGGCGTTTAGGCTTCTCTGGTAGATGTCAGGGAGAGAGATATTTTCTTCTTTCCAGGACTCGTATAGCCAATCCAGAAGTCTTTCAGCAAGCTGTAAATCGTGGTCAAATCTACCCTCATCAGATAGCCTCAGAGCTTCATCACCGTAGTAGGAAGCAACATCAATCCCCATCTTTAGGTACCTGTATTCCAGATCTTGAGTGTGTATGTTTTCTATAAGGGCAAAAGTTGTTCCTATCCTTAACGCATGTTCCGGCAACTTATTGGCAAGTCCCCTAATGGGATGAAGCTTTTTTCCTTCTGCTATTCCTCTTTCAACGTGGTCTGAAAATTCATTGCAGAGACTTGCTGTATCCTCGTTTAAAGTTATGACGCGTGGCGCTAATTCATTAGGGAAATCTAGCGTAGGTAGAGGCATAGCCAATATGGTTTCTATGACGACTTTGAAAGCGTCCAGCACTTTTTTGTTTTCTGGCTTTTCCACATGCTGAAACCTTATTCCTAAGGAGCTTAATGGGGAAGAAATCAATATTCTCGATAATATACCTTGGTCTTTGAGCGCACGGTCAGATAGGAAGCCAGAAGCAATTTGAGGCTGCACCATAAGATGCATACATAACCTTCTGCCCTTTAAGATTGTTGTCCCATCCTTTGCGCGGACTCTTTTGATTGTCTTACCATCCCAAACATCAGAAAGCGCTGCAGCCGTTCGTATTTTGTTCTCTTCATTCATTCCATAGCCACTTATAAATTGCCCACCTTCGGAAGAAAATAAGCCAAGACTAGGCTGTCCTGTCTGCATTAACTTGCAGAGGCCCTCAAAAGTAGGATCTGGACAAATAAGCAAAGGGGTAAGTGGCATCTCAGGCTTTTTCCCAAGAGCATCAAGGGCAAGTTTTTTACTGTTTTTGTCAGGATGTTTTTGATTGTTTCCTAAAATATACTGCCGCTGCTTTTCCCACGCTGCTAGCTCATTCTGCGAATCCTCACGATCTAGATCGTACTTTTTCTTAAGTTTGATTTCATGATCCTCAATTACCTTCAAGACCCTGTTATCACAGCTGGATTTTCGTTCTCCACTCTCAGCAATTGTAAGGAAAAAGCAAGAAATGGGACGTACTTGTCCTATGGGCAACATTATGTCAGCATGACCTTGGACAGCAAGATTAGCTATTGCAAGAACCGATTGAGCGCATATAGGAATAGGAGCCTGTATTACCTCATGCAAGCCCAAAACAGCGTCCTTTAGTAATGATGGCAATGAATCAATAGGGAACTCCTCAGGCCTTTTTCTTTGTTTTCTCAAAGGCTGAGGAGGTTCCTTTTTCAGTAATTCGGCATCCATCACAGCTTCCTTTATTGATGTGATTCCCATATCTATTCCCCGAGCATATCGTTGAAATCCTTGCCTTCAGGAGGCATTGCTATGCTTACATTGTACCCCTCTGCAAGTAAGCGAAGAGCTAGTTTATTTGCTGCAGCCATACCTGGCTCGTCTGCATCTGCCGCAATGATTATTTTTGGAGTCATTTCAACAGGGGGGACGATGACATTAATCATTCCGGACGTTGAGAGAGTTGCCCATGTGGGGACACCCATGGCTAAGAAAAGGCTTAGGGCCGTTTCAATTCCTTCAGCCAGAACAAGAGTCCGTCCTGGATTTGATAATCTGACGCCCCCACCCGAAGCAGAGCCCAACATCTTCTTATTGTGCTTAATAGTCGCTTTATCACGCCCATCATGTTTAAGGTACGTTCTATGAATGCCAATAATGTCATTGTTTGGCCATTTAGTAATCGCAGCAACCATCCCTCTGTAATGTGCTCTCGTTTCTTTGTGGTATAAGCTTGGGTGATATCTAAGAGACCAAGGAATGCTGTCACTATATCCTCTTAAGCTTAAGTATTGTTCAACGACAGTGCCTTCTGATGGTAAGCATCCGCTCCATATTTCTTTCACGGTAGAATGGCCTGTTAGAGGTATTTTCTGTGTCTTAAGAAGTATCTTATCACTTCCGCCTAAGAGGTGGCTTCTCAAAAATCCCCTATCTTGAATGGCCTTCAAAATGTCTTTAAACGTACACCCATGAGAAAAACAATGCAGGAGTAACTTACCATCTTTGGTTAAAGAAACGGAAAGATTTGAATCTCCGCCATTATGGGCAGGGCATCTGCAAGCATAGCCGTTACCACATTTTCGGGCTCCACCCAAGTTAGTTGCTATTGCACGGATATCGTCTTGTGTTAAAAATCTCATATTGTGTCTCCTTTAATATTTTCTGAATGAGCAGAGTTGAGTTCACCATGATCAGATGTGCTTGTCCTAAGCCTATCTGCCAGCCATTTTGAGACATCCTCCCATCGGTATCGTACGGCTCGGAATCCCAATCGAATAAATGGAGGGGTATCCCCTGAGAGGCGTCTTCCTTCCCAAAAACGTTGAGTAAACCCTGTTTTTTGGGCGAGTTCCTCTGTTGAAAGAAGGGTGTCTTGTGGTGAAAAGTGTTGTGTCATTAATTTGTCTCCTAATTAGATGCAGCACCATGAGCGGCGCTAAGCTCTATTAGGAAGAAGGGGATTTTTAGGATCAACGTGAAGTTTAGGATTTTTCAATATTTTTTAGGCTATGGAAATTTGTTAAATATTGAGGCTTTTGCAGGGGAATTCTTGATTTTCAATTTAGGATTTTTTTAGGATGGACTGCAGAACTAATTTAGATATTCTGGCCCTATGGAAAAAGCTCAAGAATTTTGGACAAGAGTTTACAATACAGGAAATAAGAAAAATGAAAAATATCCTCCCTATTTTTAAGATTGTAGGCTTAATTTATCTTACAGCTTTAAATTCGTATGCTTGTGGAATGAATAAAGGAAATCATGACATTGGAGAGGATTTGGAAGGAAGATCAGCTCGCTCTCTTGTAAAAGCTCATGACTGTAAAAGAGAAACTCCTTCTTGTGTATTATCGCATCAAGAAGTTGACCGTTTATATGAAGAAATCAAGAATGGCCATGAAGGCATATTTAATCAATTAAAGTCTTTTGCTGAGCAGGGGGATGCCTTTGCTCAAACTAGATTAGCGTTCTGTTATTCAAATGGTCAAGGTATCAGTAAAAATGAAGAGGAAGCTGTACGCTGGTATCGTCTTGCTGCTGATCAGGGAAATACCATGGCTCAATGTGCCTTAGGAATTTGTTACGCAAATGGGATAGGTGTCCGAAAAAATGACCACGAAGCCGTGCACTGGTATCGTCTTGCTGCTGATCAGGGACATTCCGTGGCCCAATATAATTTAGGAGTTTGTTATGACATGGGGACTGGAATCAATAAAGATGATCACGAAGCCATCCGTTTCTGGCATCTTGCCGCTGATCAGGGAGATGCCAGTGCCCAATGTGCTTTAGGAATGCGTTATGAGGATGGAATAGGTGTTCGCAAAGATGAGCACGAAGCCGTGCGTTGGTACCGTCTTGCTGCTGATCGTGGAAATACCACTGCTCAATATAATTTAGGACTTTGTTATAACCTGGGGATAGGTATCAGTAAAAATGATGACGAAGCCATCCGTTGCTGGCGTCTTGCCGCTAATCAGGGAGATGCTAGTGCTCAATGTAATCTAGGGGTCTGTTATGCAGCGGGGGTAGGTGTTCGCAAAGATGAAGGTGAAGCCGTGCTCTGGTATCGTCTTGCTGCTGATCAGGGGCATGCTAGTGCTCAATATGCTCTAGGAAAACGTTACGAAAATGGGATAGGTGTCCGAAAAAATGACCACGAAGCCGTGCGCTGGTACCGTCTTGCTGCTGAACAGGGAGATGCTAGTGCTCAATGTAATCTAGGACTTTGTTATGACAATGGAATAGGTGTTCGCAAAGATGAGCACGAAGCCGTGCGTTGGTACCGTCTTGCCGCAGACCAGGGAGAGGCTATTGCTCAATATAATTTAGGACTTTGTTATAGTATGGGAATAGGTGTCCGAAAAGATGAGCACGAAGCCGTGCGTTGGCATCGGCTTGCTGCTGAGCAAGGATATGCTAGCGCCCAATCTAATTTAGGACTTTGTTATAACCTGGGGATAGGTATCAGTAAGGATGAGCACGAATCTGTACGTTGGACTCGTCTTGCTGCTGATCAGGGGCATGCTAGTGCTCAATCTACTTTAGGGATTTGTTATGAAAATGGAATTGGTGTACGCAAAGATGAAGTTGAAGCTGTGTATTGGTACCGTTTGGCTGCTGAACAGGGAAATGAGCTTGCAGTAGAAAGATTGAAGCACTTTCGATGAGAGGCTATTCCTCCAAGACAGGTGGATTGGAAGGGGTAATAAATAAGATAAGAAATTTTTTAGAATTTCCACTTTCTTGTAAGCTGCAGAATCCTGAACTTTAGGTGGATTAGGTACTTTAGGTAGACTATACCGCTAAATCCCGGATAAGCCAGTCAGCTCTTTGAGGCGTAGGCATATTTTTCTGTCGTATCGAAGCTTTGCATTTCTTAAGAAAGTTCATATATGCCCCCGTCAATCTAATTCGAAAAAAACTGACACATGCTTTATGCTACTTTATTAGATAATGCCGGCTTTTTATAGCCACTTACTCTCAGTAAGTGGCTCCCATTGCTCTTTATTTATTCCCGAGTCACTGAGGTATTTATAGACGGTACTCTTACTTATTGTTTTCTTGTAAAGTTGACCTACATTACCCATTTTGAGGATTTTACAAGCAAGATCGTCT
This sequence comes from Alphaproteobacteria bacterium, assembly GCA_020049895.1. Classification (GTDB taxonomy): domain Bacteria; phylum Pseudomonadota; class Alphaproteobacteria; order UBA9655; family UBA9655; genus UBA9655. The sequence continues at coordinate 47,151 of JAGVLE010000017.1, forward strand.
TTATTTAGAATAGGCACTTCAGTGCCGTTATTAATAGCAGAAGACAATTTATTGAAAAGCTCTTTTGTTATAACCAAGTTATGCTTTCGTAAAGAGACCTTCTTTTTCTCTTTGGAAAAATGGCTTTCTTCAATTGCAATAATCTCAGAAAGTTGAAACATTGCTTTTTCGTTATTTATTAAGGAAAGAGCTTCCTCTCCATAAAAATCAGTGACAATGCGAGTGGAAAGAATAATTGGACTTCCATCACCTTTTTGTCCTATACGCTCGTTTTCTTCACGACTTGGGCAAAAGCAATTTTCATCATAGATCTTTAGCTTTTTTTGATGAGTCTTCTTTTTAAGCAGGGTTATAATTTCAAGGTTCGTGAGCTTATTCCAAGGTTCACGTGCTTTAATACTTTCCAAAGTAATAAATTGTAGTTCCACAGGAGAAATAAACATGGAAATTGCGAGCTGAGAATAAAATAAATTTTCGTAATCTTCTAGAATATCCGTATTGACTATTATCCTTCCATTTTCATCCGGGTCTTTGTTTTTAAAGGCCTGTAATACGTGGGCATTAAGGATAACTCTGACATTGACATTATCATACTCTTTATCTCTTAACATTATTGCTGCCTCAAGACCCGAGATAATCTCTCCCTCAATACTACTCCGTAAAATCCTTTTTATTATTGGAGTTAGCGCACAAAACGTTCTCTCTACAATACGACCATTTTCATACCATCGCCCTACCTGGGGATTAGTTCTGTCGTAAAAATCAAAAATTTCAATGTCCTCTCTTTCAAAACATCCCCCTCCAACACTAGGTTTTCCTGTACAATCATAGCGTGGACGGTCAAATATGTTATCTAAAAGAAAGCGATCTATCTCTTTGTTAACAATGCTCGGATATCTTTTTTTTAGAATTTTTTCGGCTTCGTTTAAAAAAACCAGCTTATCTAATTTTATAGTAGCACTCATGTTAATTTCCTTTGTTCGTGATTAAAGGCACGGAAGTAATTGTTGTTTTCGATGAGGCCATAAGCTTTCTCCCATATTCTTCCATAGCAGTCCTGCCTTGATCTTGAGCAAAACGAGCATATGTCGCCGTCGTGCTTTGATTAGAATGATTAAGGATTTTTCCGATCAGATGCAGGCTGTTTCCAGACTGGGCCAACCACGATCCAACCGTTCGACGAATGTCATGGAGCCTAATGTCTTCTAATCCAGCTTTCGCGCAAATGCGTTTCCATGGCTTGGTTATATTGACGAGAGGCCGATGTATGACATTCCCTGGAAAAATGTACGGGTTATCTTTTATGCTCTGAATGCTCTTTAGCAGCTGACAGGCGAGCTCTATCAACGGAATGTAGTGAATACGACCAGCTTTAGTTTCCGCTATCCTAAGCTCTTTTCTTTCCCAATCAATGTCATCCCATTTAGCCTGCAATAGCTCTGACTTTCTGGCCCCAGTCAAAAGGTAAAGCCAAACGGCTTGTGTTGCGACCTTATTAGGCTCCTGCTCAATAGCATCAACTAACTGAGGAAGCTCTTCCGGCCTTAACCAACGATCTCGTTTTTCTTCTTTTAGTAAACGAATGCTCTTTGCAGGATTAGGAGTCACTTCTTCTACAAAGCCCCACTGACCAGCTAGAGAAAACATTTTAGACAACAATCTTAAAATGCGATTGGCTTCATATGGCGCTGCCTTTCCAATTTGTGCGTGGAAGCTCGCAATATCAGAGCGGCTAATGCTTTTGATTGAGAAAGAGCCCCACTTTGGAAGTATGTGTTTATTGATCCGACGTTCGTCTTCTTTCCAGGTTTTTTTGTGAATTTTTGAATAACGAGAAAGATACGCTTCGCATAGGGCCCGCATAGTCTGTTCTTTACCAGACAACTTCCTATTATCAAGCGGGTTAACGTTGTTCAAAACCTTCACGCACTCTTGCTTCGCTAGTTTTCGGGCTTGGTCAAGAGTTAGGATCCCGAAGTCTCCTATCGTTAATAGATGCTTTCGATTATTGATGCGATAGCTCAGGACAAAAGCCTTTTTACCTGACGGATAAATGCGGATCCCGAAGCCTGAGACATCGTCGTCCCAGCGCACGTCACGCTGAGGGGGGATACCTTCATATACAAAGGTCTCAATGTATTTCTTCGTAAGCCTCACCGCCGTCCCTCCATCAAGTCACCAATAAGTCACCAGGAGTCATGCTATTTGGCGACCTTTCGTGAGAGAAGATAGTATAAAAAACTCTTGAAATGCAAGTGAATACATAGGATTATGACGCATTATGATATGTCATGCTAAGATCGAATAAGTGATTCGTAATCAGTAGGTCGGGTGTTCGATTCACCTCTTCGGCACCAGTGATTTCCTGCTGTTTTATGGAGTGGACGCAAAAGAATAAAAGTTTAGTGCTACTCTCGTGCTACCTTTTGCGCTTTTTAAGTTAAGTATGGATAAAAAAAAACAAGGAAGTGCGGCATGATGCGTAGAACGTTTGGAATAATATTCTTTTTATTATTCGCAGCCTTTGAAATCCCGCAGACTTGTCTTTCCATTCTAGCCATAGATGTGGATGAGTTCAGTTTTCCGAGTACCGCGAAAAGAGGAATAAGGGTTATTCAATTTGATACTGACACGCAAAAGTTTAAACAAATTGATTACCTTACTGTTTTAGCAACAGACCGCTCTTCTAATTCTCCTCTTTCTTACGAAGATATTCCCGGTCTTACCTTCTACGCTTCTGGTAACGTCGAAGTGGAAGCTACCTTTGACCTTACAAAATTTATGTTGCAGACAAAGGGGGAAATTACACTTTCTGGAAACCGCCAAAAGCCATTTCAGTGGAAAGATACTGATGCTACATAATCTTCTGATCCTACGTTGACTAGCCCAACAGTTGGTTTTGGTAGATGCAACACATGCCGTGCAAAGAGTTCACCCATAATGGCAAATTGTTGAAGGTTTTTGGCCGAACATTCAACATTCGCTCCTAAATCTAATAAAATTGTTTCTCCCCGCAAGGTAGGACAAAGGGCCGCAAGGGCTGGACGATCAATCCCTGGCATCGTTTTTAGGAGAATTTTCGCAAGGACCATATAGGCCCCGGTATTGCCTGCAGACACAACCCCTTGCGCCTCTCCCCGTGCAACAGAGAGAATGGCTTGACGCATACTGGAGTTAGGAAACCCTCGAATGGCTGCACTTGGTGGCGTTTCTGGAAAAATGACCTCATCACAGTGAATCACTGTAATGCGTTCTTGTAGAATTTTTTCTTTAGCGAGTAAGGGAGTAATAAGTGTTTCATTACCAAAAAGAAGAAAATGAACAGAAGGATACCGCATCGCAGCGGTTGCCACTCCTTGTATTACCATTTGAGGAGCATTGTCCCCCCCATTGCATCAATAGCTAGTCGGATTGTCACCAAAGACTCTCTTTTATGGAAAACAGCATTTAGGCTGTGGCTTCATGAGAAACAGTACCTAAAACCTGACGTCCTTTATAATATCCACGAGCAAGACAAATATGATGAGGACGTTTATATTCTCCACAATTAGGACATTCCACTCTAACCGTAGGCTGAAGCGCGTGATGAGAACGCCGCATTTTTTGGCGCGAAGGGGACGTCTTTTTCTTAGGAACCGCCATTGTTACTACCTTTTTTTCACATAAATTAACTGGTTTTTTTACCCTAAAAAAAGAAAACAGCAAGTGTTTGTTTGTCACAATCAACATGAGAATACCGTAAGAAAGGTCTAGAGGTGATCAACCATTAAGAAAAAAATGGTTGGCCAATAGTCAAGAAATCATGGATATATTTTTTAAATTTCGTAGAAGTGATAAAGACGTTATTATCTTTTTATTTTTGTTTTTGAACAATAAAACTGTTTTATACAGACCCATTCAAGTGGGCCATGATGGTTTCCACGTTTCTTACGGCAACATTTAGTCCAATTTTCGCTGCAAAAATCTCCCACTATAAGAAATATAATAAAACTATATGCAGAACCATCTACTTTGACCATCATTGTATTCACATTGCTTGCTACAACACTCTGAATTACTGCTGCAGCTTGCTCCCTTTACATAACAGTGGAAATTGGAACAGCGAGATGCTCCTGCGTGATTTTTACATAGTCCACTACAGCATTCAGAAGATTCACTGCAGAGGTTTCCTGGTCTAAGACATTGAGCAGTGGAACAGCGAGTAGTTCCTCTGTGACCCCTACATATTCCGCTACAACAATCTGAACTATTCTGACAGACTGCTCCATAGATACGACAGTTTTTACCATTGCTTGCTAATTCAGTAGATAAGCCTGTGCTGGCTATGCACATATATCCTGTTTTTCCACCATTATTCGAGCATGGCCCATCACAACACCGCTCACCAGGGGTACACGTTTGTCCCAACTGAAGACATGTTCCATTATAGCTGTCCATACAGACAAAAATTGTTGTGCCATTATTATTTCCACATTTTCCACTACAACATTGAGAATTTGAACCGCAAGGATTCCCAGTTAAACCACAGGGAGAGCAGCGTCGATTTGTTGATCCACTATACTTGGTACAGGTTCCAGCGCAACACTCCTTATCAGTTCTGCAAACTGCTCCACTAACACGACACGTTTTAGTTGTATTCGTCGCAATTGTGTTTGCAGTCGTCTTAATTGATTTTGCAAACGCTGCAACCGAATGAGACGTAAACATAAGTATTATCGCTACAAAAATTGGTTTGACCATACTTTTCTTTTCCTTTCATTTATTTTTTTGTTTACAAGATGTTCTTCTTTTTATTTCATAAAAATCTTAATAATAGATTAAAAAAATCATATCTTTATATATTCCTCTCTTTAAAGCTATAAGCCCGTTTAGGAAAATAGTGCCCCTGTGGAGAACTAAGGACGCACCTTTTATTCTCCTAGGTCTCTTGTATTTTCTTTGTTTATACCTAATATAATGGGCAATAGATGCTCCCCATGCGACATATCATAATGTCTCGGAATTATACGTATTTTCTTAAATTTAAAAGGATTTTTAGACTATCTTCTCTCAGGATAGAGCATAAAACAGTATGATTTCTGGTGACTTAGTGGAGGAATGGCGGTGAGGCTTAAAAAGCAACACATTGGGGGAGTTAAAAAGACCTGGAAAGAAGACGAATATCGAATTAATAAGCACATACTTCTGAAGGGGAGGGCTCTGGCAATGAACGACGATATTGAGAATTTTCATGCACACCTTGGTAAAATAGGATCCTATGAAGCCAATCATAGTGTACGCGTTTTATCCAAATTGGAAACCTGCTCGTTCAAAATGGAAAGCTTTCAACTGTGATTGATTTTGGAGGCCTCGCCATTGGAGATCCTGCATGTGATCTTGTCATTGCTTGGAAATTTTTTCGAAAAGCAGTACGGGATATTTGTAAAGCAAGCCTTCCTTTTAATGACGCCACCTGGGAGCGCGGCAAAGCCTGGGCTTTATGGAAAGCTTTAATTGTTGCCGCTGGCCTTACGGACACAAATTCTGTGGAAGCTGAAAGCGCCTGGGGAACAATTGAGGAGATTTTGAAACATGATACAACGGAACTCATGCCCTCTCTCAAACACATCGAAGTCGTTCTCTATGATCCCACGTGGCCGCAGGTATTTGAAGAGGAAGAGGCACGGGTTATTGACATAGAACTTTAATACGCGCTCTATGGTTTTCAAAATTTCTAAAACCACAAGATCGTCTCTGAGTGAGCTTCATCTTTCTATGCACGTCTTCAATAAGACCGTTTTCTATGAGCTCCTTAAATAATTATTAAATATTTTTATTTTATAATTTAAAAAATGAAGACTCCGCATGGTAATGCATGTGATTTTTTTCATCCGTGTCACTAAAAAACAATGAATATGCTATGAAATATAATTTTCTCAAAACGTTTTTTTTAATATTACTTATTAGCACGTTCTTTTGGAAAGGCCTCGGGTTTGATGAGTGTATGGCTAAAAACAATAATCGTTCTAATATCATTCCCAGGAAAGCGAAAACCACCTCAAAGGACGAAAATAAAGTGGCTTTATTACGTGAAGTTCAAAATAAATGTCCTCCTGTTGAAATGTCTGCGAAGAGGAGTGGTTATCGTGGTGATTGTGTAAAAAAGGTAGTGGACGAAATTTCTAACTCTAAAAAAAAGCAATAATTTAAACAAAAAGGAACATTGTCATGCACATCACATTTTTTCGGACATTTATAATCTGTTCTTCTTTCTCGATCGTGCACTGTGGTGAAATTGCTGCAAGTACCACATGTGATATTTGCTCTCCCTGTTCTGATACGACCACTAATCAATCTCAAAAAAGCAATGTATGCAACGCAATTGGACTGATTTCCACCTGTGAGATGTGCTCGGACAATGGGGCTCCCTGGGGTCCTTGCGACTGGATCTGCACCAGACCAGTCTAATCTCTGTTTATTTTGTCTTCTCTATTCTAACATCGGGAGAATTTAATCTCAATCGAAGGAAAAATTTAAAATGAAATATAATTTTCATATCTCGATGATCAAGAGTGATCCAGCCGCTATTTTGTGATTTTGAAGGAAAGCGTTTAACTCCTGAGAGTGGCGTAGAGTTTTTAAAGGAAACAAAGAAAAAAAATAGGTGTTTGCCCCGATGAGCGCGCGTTCACCAGCCAGAAAAATATGCTCTTCAAGTTTTTTTACTTTCCTTTTTGCCTAAACTTTATCTGCTGCCATTCTGTATTTTTGTACTTGTTTTGCAAAGCAGTCTTTTGGAAGAACTTTACGCATTTTTCCTTTTACTTTTTTATAAGTTGAGCCACACTCTCTTTCAGATCAATGAAGAGAGAAGAGCCTTCACGGAAAAAAGCCCCTATGAGCTCACGTATTTAGTAGGCTGGGGCGCGAGAATTCGCTATTAAGCACTTGATAATATCTAGCGTTTTTTTCTGATTAAATTACAATGAGTTAGATACATCTAGTCCTCATTTTTAAAAATCAGGTATCCTTTCCAAAATTTTATAATAATTGACAGATTTTATAATCCTGTGTATTTTCTTTTCTTTTGAATAATTATTTTTAAAGTTTTGTATAAGGGTAAATATGTTGTTACGTGTATGTGTTTTAAGTATGTCTGTTATTCTCTTCAACCAATCGCCTTCCTTTTCCATGAACCAAAAAGATGTTCCAACGGAGCATGCTGCTTCAAGAAATTGTTTTATTAGGCTAAAAAATAAGTCTACAGAAGCTGTTATTGCAATCATGGGTCGTGAGGATGAAGAACTTCAGAGGACAGTTATACCGCAAAACGACGAAAAGGAGTTGGTCATAACAAATGAACTTCTTTCTTCTAATCCTCCGAGTGTGATATATTTTTTAAAAGAGTTTTGGTCTCATAGTGCTACCATAGACATCAATGAAAACACAGTAAATACAACCTACGAAATAAAAGACACAGGAGAAAATACGGTTGGAATAGAAAAAAAAACCAATCAGACCCTGTAAGCCTCTTCTCATGTGTTTTCTTCACCCTCGCAAAGATTACCTTTTGGCGTGAAGACGGAGCACAAGAGGATTTATATTCTCGGACGCTAAACTATAGCCTTTCCACTTTAAAAGCGAATTCATGAAATACTTTAAGCTCACCCCTGCGAGCCCAGATGACGGTTATCGTGTTGCCATTTCTCGGAGAGCGCTTCGATCTTAAAGTGGTTTTTCTATAGAATGATTTCTACTTTACGATTGATAGGCGTACATAAAATGGTAACAAATATGCGAAGTAACTCGGTGTCGGCTAAATGTTCGAAGACGTCCATCTGGATCAACAAGAAAATACTGTACTCCGGGCGTTAACCCTGTTTCTTGTGAAGAGTAAAACCTTCTAATAATTTCTTCTTCAAGTCTTTGCGTGTATAAGAGGTCTTTCTCTTTTGTAGACAAGCCCTCTTCTTTTCTACACACGCCTTTTTCTTTTATACATACGCCTGCTTTGTTGTTTTCCCAAGGCCCTTCAGATGCATGAAGACCACATTTATTGCACATACCTTCCCGTTGAAAGTCGGCAAGAGTACTGGCATTTTCCGAAGAAACAGAAGGAGAGCTAAACCCAGACCTATCAAATATTTCCCAAGATCGTGGATACGCAAGAGATGCGAACGTATCCACGCAGCGAAGGGACTTACTAACACTTGAATCTGTTTGTCCCTCACCTATAAAACATTGAAAAGAGTTGACGATTTTTTCATCCCCCACACGAAGGTCTACCCCACGGCCAATTCGGTTTACCTCAGGCGCCCATTGATTAACCATTGTTTGAAAAATATTTTCCGCATACATTTCCCAAGCTTCAGGTGTAAAGCAATAGCCCAACTCTGCCACGCTTGGATATTTTCCAACACACACCTCAATATAACCGATTTTTTTATCGGTTTGTGAGTCAAGAAACGTCATGGAAACGGTTGGCTGCCCCTTCTTCAAACGCTGAGTCCATGTGGCTAACTTAGCCGCTGTTCCCTCCTTAGAAAGGTTTGTCCGCGCTGACAGCCCCCTAACAGTATTTGGATCTGCTGCTATCTGAGTGTAAAAAGGAACATCAAAGCGAAAGCGATCTACGTGCCGTGCCTCCCATCCTTCCCCGTGGATGGAGATTCGCAACCCCTTTGGCTCTTCCAGATTCTCATATGAGAAAATCTTAGGTTCAAATACAGACTTTCCCTCTGACCCTAGGGTTAAAATCAACGAGAAACACACAACCACTTGAAGTAATTTTAACATATTTTCCTTTTTAACTTATCTTCTTTTGATACAGTAGACATAAAATAAAAAAATTTATAAATCAATCCTCAAAATGAAAAATTGTCCTTAACTATACATATTATCTGATCAAAAAGGGCTTAGCAATGGACTGTGCGTTCAAAAAATCCAACAACCTCAAGATGGGGAGTCCAATAAAACTGGTCTACAGGAGTGACGTTTTTAAGGATATACCCTCCTTGTTCAAGTAGGCGTGCATCTCTCGCAAATGTTTCAGGGTTGCAAGAAACATAGCAAACTTTTGGAATAGAGCTAGATGCGAGTTGCTGGACTTGGGCTTGAGCGCCAGCCCGTGGGGGATTCATCACTGCAAAAGCATATTTACTTAATTCTTGTGAGAGAAGTGGTTGTTGATAAAGGTTTCTAGGAGCGACAGTGATCGGGCGATTGTTTTTTTCTGCGGCCTCATCAAGACCCTGAATCGCCTGATGATCTGAGTCATACCCTTCCATCTTACACTGTTTACTCAGCGGCAATGTAAACGTTCCTCTGCCACAAAACAAATCTATACCTAGGCTAGAAGGTTCAATCGTTCCCATACACTTGAGGACTAGGTCTGTTAGTATCTGATCGGAAAGCGCACTTGCCTGCAAAAACTCTCCAGCTTGAACAAAAACGTGATCCCCTTCAAACGTTACATAGGGTTTTTCTGTTTCCAAGATTGTTTTGAGGCTACCGTCCTCCTTTACAGAAAGACGAATAATTCCATGATCTTTAGCAAATGCTATTAATAGAGATTCTTGATCTGAGGTTAGGGATGAACAGTCTCCCCTCCTCTCCATTATCATATCAATTCCATTTGCCGCAGCTAATAGGAAAACATTTACCTTTTGATTAGACTCCAGAACCTGGAAAAGCATGTTTTTAAGAGGACTCAAGAGCACAGATAATGTGGGTTCTAAAACCAAACATGCATCAATATTAATAATCTGATGGGATCCAAAGCGACGAAACCCTAGAAAGATCTGATTGTTTTTTTTAACAACCTCAAAACTTCCACGGCGTCTATGCCCATTAGGAACGATTATTAAATCATTGATGGTCGTATAGATTTGTTGGGCACTTAAAGCTTGGGTGATCAAATTTATTTTAAAATTACGATAGGTTTCTGGATTTAAGTGTTGGAGCAAGCATCCTCCACATGTTCCAAAATAAGGACATGGTGGGGTGGCTCGCATGGGCGAGGGCTCAGTAATTTCTGTCAGGGTACAATTTGATTGATGACGGTATTTATGCCGTTCAAACGCCACACCTTCACCCGGTAAGGTATAGGGAAGAGTTACGGTTCCTTGCTCCGTATACCCAACGCCCAAACCATCCCGATTCAAAGCCGTAATTTTACAGTGTGCACGCTCAACGATCACGCAAACACCCTCTCAAGCCTCTGTAACAACAAGCTTCCCTCTAATTGTTTTAAGTTATCCTTACTGTTAGGAAGAAACTCTTTTTTTGAAGTTGCTGCAAGCTTAAACTATTTAAACTATGTTGTCATAAGCTACCTCCAGCAGAGCTGGAAGTAGCTTATTTAGGCTTTAGTTTCTAATTATTTTTTAAGCTTTTACAAGCTTTCCATCATGATTATTGTATGAACTCAGAGGTTCATCAGGGGCAGTTGCTGAAAAAGTAATTTTATTTTGCACTAAAGCTCCCTTGTCAGATTTACAAGCAGCCGTTAATATACATGTTTCCATTTTTTTCCCCGTTTGACTCATGATAATGCTTTCACATGTTTTTAATATATTCCCCTCAGGCATTTCACAGTCTTTTTCTACTTCTGCTTGTATTGCCTTTACATGGCCATTTATCAGCAAAATTTCTGTTAAAACACAGATCAATAACTTTACTTTCATACGCAGTCTCCTTATTTTTCAATTCGTATATTTATATATGAACATACAAAAAAATACTTAAATATCTTAAATTACAAAGCATGAAGCATTTTCCTCAAATAGAGCTTCTCCGCTGGCCCATCGTTATGGTACCCAAGCGCGTTATAAAACGCATGAGTTCCCTCTTTTGCGCGACGAGCTCCAGAGGTAAGTTCAATGACACAAGGCCGTAAGGTTTCGACACTCTTTTCAACAAACTGCATAAGTGCCTTTCCAACGCCTTGTCCTCTGTAATTCGAATCCACAATAAGGCCCTCAATTCGAATACGCTGATAAGGAATCACCAAAGAAAAACTCTGAGACCAAGCAATGACCCCCTGTATACTAGACGATTGTCCAGCAACAGAAATTCCATACCCTGGTTGGCGTAAAAAGAGGTGGAAACGCTCTTCAAATTCTTCCTGATCCTGCGGATACCCCAGCTGCTCCATTAATGGCAATATCTGAGAAATATCTTCAAGAAGTGCATGGCGAATGGAGGTGTTTTTCTTCATCTTTTTTCCCATTTACGTGGTGCTCAATTTGGTCAATAAGACGCCTTTATTGTTCCTATCAGACAGATTATAATGCTAAAAAACATCCCTGGAGGACTTATTTTATGCATCAAGGATTCTATTATCTCGCCATCCCTTATCAGGGGACAGAAGAACAGCAGGAAGCACGCACAGAACTTTCCTTCACAGCAGCCACCGAATGCCTTCGTCAAGGCATTCACCTCTTTGCTCCCCTTATTTATGTAAACAAGATTGCAGATAGGCTCGGCCTAAATTTAGAGCAGAGACGAGACATTGTCATGCCATATCTGTTAGATTTTCTAAAGGTTTCAAAAGGGTTGCTTTTAGTAACAGCAGATGGCTGGAAGACATCCTGGGGAGTCAAACAAGAGTTGTTATGTTGCGTAGAACATTCCATTCCTGTGTTTAAAATCGCCCCAGAACAGCTTTATGAAGAGCTCACACCTCTCTTGGAAGTTCCTTTAAACCAACAGGCACTTAAAGACCTTTTAGGATAAACTTACACCCTCTCCCCCTCTTTACTCTTTTCCGCATCTATGATGTAGTGACCGATATGTTTTTTAAGGAAATACAAAGGGTCACATGCTAGATAAAAATTTCTCTCCCGCCACTGTTGAAGCAAAAATTTATAAGGCATGGGAAGACTCTGGACTGATGGTTGCCAATCCTACCTCCACAGCTGATCCCTATACGATTATGATGCCACCCCCGAATATTACGGGAAGCCTGCATATGGGGCATGCCTTTACCTTTACTCTGCAAGATGTCCTTATTCGATTTCACCGATTGCTAGGACAAGACGTTCTCTGGCAACCCGGCACGGACAGCGCCAGCCTTTCCACCCAAGTCATGGTTGAAAGACACCTCGAGACGGAAGGAACAGACCGCCGTTCTCTAGGACGAGAGAAGTTCGTTGAGCGGGTGTGGCAATGGAAAGAAGAAAAAGGAAGCATGATCACAGAGCAGCTACGACGTTTAGGTGCTGTGCCAGACTGGAGCCGTGAGTGCTTTACGATGGATGAAGGGCTCAGCTATGCAGTACGCTATGTCTTTGTGGAACTTCATCGCCAGGGTCTGATTTATAAAGACAAACGGTTAATTAACTGGGATCCAAAACTACAAACCACCCTGTCAGATCTGGAAGTGGAAACCAAAGAGCTCCAAGGAACGATATATTATTTTCGTTACCCATTGGAGGGTAATGACACTCACTCTATTACTATTGCTACCAGCCGCCCTGAAACCGTCTTTGGGGATGTGGCGGTGGCGGTCCATCCTGAAGATGAGCGCTATCAACACCTCATTGGCCAGAATTTGCGCCATCCGCTCACTCGTAAATTGATCCCTATTGTGGGGGATCTCCACGCCGATCCCGAGAAATTTACAGGAGCCGTCAAAATTACGCCTGCCCATGATTTTAATGACTTTGAGGTTGGGCGTCGGCATGGCCTTCCCATGATTAATATTCTGGATGAGGCAGCTCGTCTTAATGATAATGTACCAGAGGCTTATCAAGGGCTTGATCGATTCGTGGCGCGCAAACGCGTTATTGAAGACATGCACGAACTGGGATTATTTGAAAAAGAAGAAGACGCTGTCATTCCCACCCCCCACGGAGAAAAATCAGATGTGGTGATTGAGCCCTGGTTGATGGATCAATGGTATGTAGATGCAGCCACCTTAGCAAAACCTGCCATCAAGGCAGTGGAGCAAGGAAAGACAAAATTTTTCCCTCAATTTTGGGAAAATACTTATTTTGAATGGCTTAGGAATATCCAACCCTGGTGTATTTCTCGACAATTGTGGTGGGGCCATAGAATTCCTGTGTGGTATGGGCCCGACGGCAAGGTTTTCGTTGCTATGAATGAAGAGGATGCTTATGCGGATGCAAAGGCCTTTTATAAAGAGGATGTTGTCCTGACCCAAGAAGAAGACGCCTTAGACACCTGGTTTTCCTCGGGCCTTTGGCCATTTTCTACCCTTGGGTGGCCCACAGAAACGCCAGAGCTTGCACGATACTATCCAACAGATGTGTTGATCACAGGCCACGATATTATCTTTTTCTGGGTTGCGCGCATGATGATGATGGGCCTTCACTTCACAGGAAAAGTGCCTTTTAAAACAGTCTACATCAATGCTCTTGTGCGAGATGAAAAAGGGAAAAAAATGTCCAAAACAAAGGGCAATGTTGTGGACCCCGTTATTTTGATTGATGCTTATGGTGCAGATGCATTGCGATTTACATTGGCAGCCCTTGCCGTCCCTGGTCGAGACGTAAAATTCTCTAAAGACCAGGTGGAAGGCTACCGCAACTTTGGGACAAAATTATGGAATGCCGCTCGCTTTGCAGAAATGAATGAGTGCCAATTTAACCCAGCCTTTAATCCTAAAATCCTTCAGGTTTCTGTCAACCGCTGGATTGTTGCAGAAGTTGCAAGTCTTTCTTGTCAAATAAAAGAAGCCCTTGAAACTTATAAATTCAATGAAGCAGCCCAGGCTTTGTATCATTTTGTTTGGGGAACATTTTGTGACTGGTATCTTGAATTTTGCAAACCAAAATTCGCAAGTACAGGAGCTGAGAAAACAGAAACCCAGCAGACAGTTGCCTATATTCTGGATCAAATTTTACGTCTTTTGCATCCCTTTATGCCCTATATGACAGAAGTTTTATGGGAACATCTTCACCCCAAGCAGGGCCTTTTGATGGGGGCACGTTGGCCTGAAGACGAGGCAATATCCTATCCTCTCGAAAGCCAAGACATTCGCTGGCTTATTCAAATGATTACAGAAATCCGCCGCGTTCGAACAGAAATGAATATTCCTGTGGCAGTATTTCTGACGCTAAGCATTTATGAGGCCTCCCCCGAAACCCATCGCCGAGTGACGTTCTATGAGGACCTCTTGTTCAAACTTGCCCGCCTTGATCATGTCAAAGTGTTTGCAGATTCCCTCCCTGCTGAAGCTGCTAAGGGTGTGGCGCAAGCGATTGTGGAAGAAGCCACGCTTGTTCTCCCCCTCGGAAACACTATCGATGTAAAGGCTGAAAAGGAACGCCTGCAAAAAGAGCTCGTGAAAACCCAACAAGAAGTAGACGCCCTCACCAGCAAACTCGGGAACAAAGACTTTGTTGCCCGTGCTCCGCAAGATATTGTGGAAACCCAACAACAACGTTTGAAGGCAGCTCAACTTGCTGTCCAAAAGCTAGAAACAGCCTTAAAAAAGCTAGAGGGTGCTGAGTAAATTCAGATAAGGGAACGATTAGGTTTTAGATTGCCTAAATCCCACGGGCGTGAAGCCCGTGGTGATTCAGATTGAAAATGTGGTATTACTTTACGGGACCAAGGATCATGATCATCCGCTTTCCTTCAAGTTTAGGGAACTGCTCTACCTTAGCAATATCCTCCAAAGTAGCTTTAACCCTATTAAGAACTTCTGTTCCTAAGTCTTGGTGAGACATTTCACGACCACGGAATCTCAGAGTAACCTTTAGCTTATCGCCTTCTTCAATAAATTTGCGAGCACTGCGCATTTTAACATCAAAGTCATGTTTATCAATGACAGGGCGCAGTTGAATTTCTTTGACCTCAATCACTTTTTGCTTTTTGCGCATTTCAGCACGACGCTTTTGCTCCTCAAATTTATATTTCCCATAATCAAGGATTTTACAAACAGGAGGATCCGCATGAGGAGAAACCTCAACGAGATCGAGCCCAACGCTGTAGGCACGCTCTAAAGCTTCTGTATGGGATAAAACACCAGCCATCTCTCCATTTTCATCCACAAGGCGGACTTTTGGAGCGGAAATTTTTTCATTGACGCGAGGCCCATCTTGATGGGGCGCTTTGTCTTCTCGGGTAATTCTAGTTATGTACAAGTCTCCTTTAGTTGTTGGCTTTTATGAGGCGGAAGTGCCTCTTTCTTTAGTTTAGTAATGACTGCATCCAGGGTAAGAATTTCCTGGGCTTCTCCCCCCAATTTTCGTACCGCTACAGATCCAGCCTCGGCCTCTTTTTTCCCTATAACAAGAATATAAGGGACTTTTTGAAGGCTTAACTCACGAATTTTATAGTTAATTTTTTCATTCCTTAAATCGCTCTCAACACGCAATCCTGCTTCCTTAAGCTTATTGATTACATCTTGTGCATACGCATCTGCTTCTTGCGTAATCGTAGCAACAGCGACCTGCACAGGCGCAATCCACAAAGGAAACTTACCTGCATAATGCTCAATAAAGATAGCTAAAAAGCGCTCAAAGGTTCCAAGGATTGCCCGATGAAGCATCACAGGACGATGTTTTTGTCCATCCTCTCCAACATAAGAAGCGTCAAGCCTCTCTGGAAGAACGAAATCCAACTGAAGCGTTCCACACTGCCATTCTCGACCTATCGCATCTTTCAGGACAAATTCAAGTTTTGGGCCATAAAAAGCGCCCTCTCCTTTGTTGAGAGTATAGGTAAGACCAGCAGCCTTTGCCCCTTCCTCAAGGTGGGCTTCTGCCTTATCCCACACCTTATCCTCACCAGCACGCACCGGCGGGCGATCAGAAAATCGCACAATTATCTCATCAAATCCTAGTTCTTTATAAACTTCTTGAAGGAGTTTACAAAACTTTTGGGTTTCTTGTTTAACCTGCTCTTCTGTGCAAAAAATATGTGCATCATCTTGTACAAAACTTCTCACACGGGTTATACCGTGAAGGGCGCCCGAAGGCTCGTTTCGCATGCACGATCCAAATTCAGCCATACGAAGGGGAAGGTCACGGTAACTCTTAATTCCTTGTCGAAAAATTTGAACATGACAAGGGCAATTCATGGGTTTTAGAGCAAGAACTTTATCTTCATCTTGAACCGTAAACATGTTCTCTCGGAACTTTTCCCAGTGACCTGAATCTTCCCAGAGGGAGCGATCCACAAGCTGTGGCGTTTTAACTTCCACATAGTCTTCCGCAGCAATTTTATCGCGAATATAGTTTTCCAATAACCGATAAAGCGTCCATCCTTTTGGGTGCCAAAACACACTTCCAATAGCTTCTTCTTGCATATGGAAGAGATCCATCTCTTTTCCGATACGACGGTGATCACGTTTTTCAGCTTCTTCAAGACGTGTTAAGTAATCTTGGAGGTCTTTTTCATTTGACCACGCTGTTCCATATACCCGCTGGAGAACAGGGTTTTTAGGATCTCCACGCCAGTAAGCACCTGCAAGCTTTGTGAGCTTAAAAGCGTGCCCTAACTTACCCGTTGAGGGAAGATGAGGACCTCGACACAAATCCACAAAGTCGCCTTGGCGATACAAGGTAATTTCATCTGTTCCTGGCAAATCCCTTATAATTTCCGCCTTAAAAAACTCACCGATATCTTTGAAAAAGTGAATAGCTTTTTGCCTATCCCAAACTTCTCGCGTCACAGGCTCGTCCCGATTGACAATGTCATGCATACGCGCTTCAAGGCGCTCTAAATCCTCAGGGGTAAAGGATTTTTCTCGATAGAGGTCATAATAAAAACCATTTTCAATGGAAGGCCCAATGGTAATTTGTGTCTCTGGATACAGCTCTTTTACAGCTTCAGCAAATACATGGGCCGCATCATGGCGCAGAATATCAAGTCCTGTGCCTGTTGGGCGCGTAATGACTTCCAAAAGAGTGTCTTTCTCAAGCGGGCGAGTAAGATCCCACAATTCTTCACCTACGCGAACGGCAACGGCTTCTTTTGCAAGACTTACACTGATGTTTTTTGCAACTTCCCACCCTGTGGTTCCTTTAGGAAACTGGCGCTCAGCACCATCAGGAAATCGAACTGTAATCATTTTAACATCTCTTTTATCCTATTGTATCGGATTCATAGCAGGCATCAATTTTTCTAATTGGCCACAGATAGGAAAAAGAGAGAGGGGAAAGAAATAAAAACAAGCTAAGACGGGAGGTTTTCATTGGGAACTATCTTTTCAATACGCGCTGATGGCGCTGGGATTCCCCAAAAAGCAAGGACGAGTAAACCACCCACAATAAGCAGCCCCATAATTCCCCACAAAGCACGAACAAGTGTCATTAAGCTCTCCGTTACATTAACAAGAAAATTTTACCCTAAAATTGAGAGAACCTCAAGAGAAGGATAAAATTTTTCTGCGGGCTCTCATTCTTTCTCTCAGGAAGACCAAAGAATGCAACACAGAACCATTGCCTCTGGTTGAGAGGTGGCTTAAATCACCGCATATTTAACTACCAGAATGTGCGGGATCTGATTTTCTAGCCGCTGTTCTATAAAGATCACCCACGGTATCTATTGGCATTTCTATAACAGTATCAGCCGCAGACTTACCTCGGGCACATTCTGGACCGAAAGCATCGCATATAATCTCTGTCATCTTATCCATAGGATGCACTTCAAAGATTTCTGTAGTGGGGTCAATTACCTTCGCAACTGCAGCAGTAAAGGCATGGAAGGCCAGCGAAACTCCTTTAGACCTGCCATTATCAAAATAAAAAGAATACAAAGTACGCTCAATTCCTCTGTTATAAATTCTCTTTTTAGAAAGAGAACATCCCACCATCATAATAAGATCTTTGGTATCTTCGAAATAATTCTTAACTGTCTTGCTTGAGTTGTACTCTTTAAGAAAGGATCGAGGACCAGTTATTGGCTCTTTCGATATATAAGCAACGTAGTCTCCAACTTGGGTTGTCATCTGTCCGATTGCTGCCGCGCCTAGTGTAGCAGCATGTTTCGCTAATACATTCTTCTGAATATGCTGTATAAAACCTTCAAATTCTGTGAAGGTAAACCCATAGTTTAGGTCTTCATACCCATCAGGCCATTTTCCCTCCAAAGCACCTTTTGCAAAGGCTGCTCCAAGAGCTCCCCTTCCATTGTTGTTGGACATTTTCAGGGTACTATATTTAAAATTCTCTATATCCGCTTGATTTTCTGGTGTTATTTTCTGCATACTAAAATAGATCGTCTCGCCACTTCCTGCGATTCCGGCACCTGCATATACATCATTCCCCAAGTCAACAACTCGCCCATAAGGAATATCTTGAGGAATAGAGGAGTCTAAAGTTTCTGAAGATCGTTTGATAGATTGAGTGCTTTTTCCCTCATCACCTGATGATTCATCCATTGCAAAACCTGGCTGGGCTAAAACAAAAAGAGTACTTAGTGCTGCCAAAAGGGTTTTTCTAAATTCCACAAACTACCTCATTATAAGTTTTCAAACTGATTTTATACAATAACTTAATTGTTATTACATTAAAAATAAACATTGTAAAATTTTTATGACAATATAACAAGTTATAGGGCTTCAGCACCTGAGATGATCTCGATTAGCTCACGCGTAATACAGGCTTGGCGGGTACGATTATACGTTAACGTAAGGTCTCCAATCATATCCTCAGCGTTCCGGCTAGCGTTCTCCATAGCCGCCATACGAGCGCCCTCTTCACTAGCGGCATTTTCGGAAAGAGCATTGTACACTTGTACAACCACATTTTGATGGAGAAGACGAGAGAGAAGCTCTCCTTCATTGGGTTCATATTCACACACCATCTGCGGACCTGCTGATGACTCTATTTTGAAAGGAATGATTTGATGTGCCTGAACTTCTTGCTTAAGAGCAGAGTGGAAGCGATTATAAATGAGAGTACAAAGATCAAATACGCCTTCCTCAAAAAGGCGAACAAGCGTTTGAGCAATAGGCTTTGCATCCTTAAACGAAAGACGAGGGTACCCGAGCCCCACAACTGTCTCAATGATCAGGTCTTTATAGTCTTTCTCCATCGCTGTCTTTGCTTTGCGCCCTATACAAAAAATCTTAACGGTTTCACCCCTATTTTGTGCTTCTCGAATAAGCTGTCGCGCATACTTGATAAGACTGGAATTAAAGGCTCCGCAAAGTCCCCGATCAGAGGTTGCAAGTAGGATAAGGTGAATGTTTGTCCTCCCTGTTCCCGTGAGTAAGGGTTGAGGAGAGTCAAGGGCTGTCGTCCTTTGGGCAAGTCTATGAAGAATTTGATACATAAGAAGAGCATAAGGCCGCCCTGCTTCTAACTCCTCATGCGCACGCCGAAGCTTAGCCGCCGCCACCATTTTCATAGCCATGGTAATTTTTTGCGTCGATTGAACAGACGTTTTGCGTGTGCGAAGGGTTTTAAGGGTGGTCATAGCTACATCCTAATTCAAGAACTTTCTTGAGCACTTGATTCACCTGCTCTAGCTCTTTAACTGTTAATCTTCCGAGAGACTCTCCCCGAATTCGACTACTATCAATCGCTCTAATTTGGTCAAGCATCACTTTAGATTTTTTTCCAGCAACTTCAACGAAAACTTCAAAAGGATAAATTTTTGAGATTACTGAGGTCATAGGAGCAATAATAACACGTCGACCTTCTTTATTTTGGCTATTATTAGAAAGAACGACACCTGGGCGTGTTTTTTTACTTTCTGTTCCTAGAGAAGGGTCTAAAGCGATCCAAAAGACATCACCCCGTTTAATATTCATTTCTTGGTGTTCTCAGGAGGAAACTCCCCCCAGCCTTCTAATTCGATGGCATCCCACTCCTTCAGTTCATCTTCCCTTTCTTTATCACAAGCAGCCTCTCGATAGGCTAAAGAAAAACTTTCGTTTTCATCGCGAAGCTTTTTATACACAGCCTCACTGACAAATTTGCTGATTTTTCCAGGAGCCGCTGTCTGCTTTAATTCCTGATAAAGTTCATCGCTTAAGGTAATACTTAAAGTCCGCATAATAACCCCCTCTTTATATTGTTACAATATATCATGTAAATTGTTGCAACGTCAATAAAAGGGCCAGATCATACAAATACTTTAACGAACTCACTGAAGAATTCATTCAGTCTTTCTTCTGTATCGTGAGAGAGAATTTTTTCGTCATGAATGGTTTGCAAAAGATCCGGATGGTCCGTGCGAAGGGTATCCAGAGCTTGGGATTCAAAGCGCTCTATCTCTGAGAGAGGAATAGAATCCAAGTATCCTCTAACGCCTGCAAAAATGGTCACCACCTGGTCTTCTACTGATAGTGGCTCAAATTGAGGTTGTTTCAAGAGCTCCGTCAAGCGGCTACCTCTTTGAAGAAGTTTTTGAGTAGAGGCTTCCAAATCAGAAGAAAACTGAGCAAAAGCTGCCATTTCTCTGTACTGCGCTAACTCCAGCTTAATACTGCCTGCAACTTGTTTCATCGCTTTAATCTGAGCCGCCGATCCAACCCGGCTAACGGAAAGACCGACATTGATAGCAGGTCGAATCCCTTTGTAAAACAAATCTGCTTCCAAAAAAATCTGGCCATCCGTAATAGAAATCACGTTTGTGGGGATATAGGCAGAGACATCTCCTGCTTGAGTTTCAATAATGGGCAGAGCTGTGAGAGACCCCCCTCCTAGCTCTTCGTTCAATTTTGCCGCCCTCTCTAAAAGGCGCGAATGAAGGTAAAAGACATCCCCAGGGTAGGCTTCTCGGCCTGGAGGACGCCTAAGAAGAAGAGACATCTGTCGATAAGACACAGCATGCTTAGAAAGATCATCATAGACAATAAGAGCATGTCGAGAGTTATCCCGGAAATACTCGCCTATAGCACACCCCGTATAAGGCGCTAAAAATTGCATAGGAGCAGGCTCAGAGGCGGTTGCAGCAACAACAGTGCTATATGCCATAGCCCCTCGTTCTTCCAAAATATTCACAATTTGGGCCACTGTAGATCGCTTTTGACCAATAGCCACATAAATACAATAGAGCTTTTGGGCTTCATCAAGTCCCGCATTAGCAGCCCGTTGATTTAAAATGGTATCAATGGCAATGGCCGTTTTTCCTGTTTGGCGATCCCCAATAATGAGCTCTCGTTGCCCCCGCCCAATAGGCACCAAGGCATCAATAGCCTTAATCCCTGTTTGCATAGGCTTGCTGACAGGCTGGCGTGCAATAATACCTGGCGCCTTAATGTCAACGCGCGCAAGGCTCACATTCTCAAGAGGACCCTTCCCATCAATAGGGTTTCCAAGCGCATCCACAACCCGGCCTAAGAGGCCTTGCCCCACAGGGACCTCCACAATATGGTCTGTTCGTTTAACCGTATCCCCTTCCCGGATTTCCTTGCTATCCCCAAAAATAACGATGCCCACGTTATCATTTTCCAGATTTAAGGCCATTCCCCGAATACCACAGGAAAACTCAACCATTTCACCAGATTGGACGTGATCAAGACCCCAAGCCCGCGCAATACCGTCTCCAACAGAAATCACTTGGCCTATTTCATCCACATTGATTTTTTTATCAAAATTGGCAATTTGATCCTTTAGGATCGAGGAAATTTCTGTTGCACGTAATACCATAATCTAATCCTTTAACATATCTCGTAATTTATTCAGCCGTGTTTCAAGCGAGGCGTCAACCATAAACGAACCAAGACGCAAGACAACCCCGCCTAAAAGAGCTTTATTAACTTGTGGTTGCAAAACAACTTCTTTGCCTAATCGTTTGGTAAGAGCTGCCTGAATCTTATTGAGAGCTTGAGTTGGCAAAGGGGCAGCAGTCTCCAGCGTTCCCTCCATAATGCCAATGGCGCCTTTGCAGCAAACTATATACTCCTCTAACATTTCTGAGAGATGAGCAAGGCGATGATTGCGCCCAACGGTTGTTAGGAATTGAGAGGTAAGTTGATTTGTTTTTAAGGAAAGAGAAAGCTTTTTAATCACTTCAAATTGTATCTCTGAAGAAACAACAGGGCTTGATACAAAGCTCCACGCACGTTGATCCTGATGAAGACACTTTAGCAACTGACGGACGTCCTTTAAAACTTGCTCCGAGAGATTGCGCTCACTCGCAAGTTCAAAGAGAACGGCTCCATATCGCTTTGCGATCTCGTTTTGTTTGTTTTCTCCTTGAGACACGGCTTAATTAATAATTTCCCATGTTCCATCAGGCTGACGGCACGCCTTACCATAAGCTTTTTGGGCTTGGGTTCCTATGTATATAGTTTGAGTGTATTCACGACACTGCCTTCCTTGGGAACCTTTGTAAGTGCGCGTTGGCATAATTGTTCCTGAGTGACCAGAATCTGGGTTTTTCCATTCGGAAACCTGCCCTACTTTACTGTTTTCAAGAGCTTGTTGCGCTGTATGCTCAGCATGTTCCCTGTCAGCTTTATCTAATTGGCCGCCAATGTAGGACCCTGCAAGCGCCCCTAAGACACCCCCAACAGCTGTAGCAACAACTTTTCCACTCCCTCCCCCAATGTTAGATGCAGCCCACGCACCAAGCGCGCCACCCCCAACAGCTCCAACCGTTTGTTTAGGGTTTTCGCATGCGGTTAAGCAAAAAGTCGTACATATGCCGATAGCAATCAATTTTGTTTTCATGCTCTAGTCCTCACTAAAATGAATGTCTATAAAAATACCTTTTAACCCACTCATTTTACCCTTAGTTGAAGCCATACGCAACTCAATTTGGACAAGGATGTAATTTCAATACAAATGAGCTGTGAGGCCTTCCAAGTGTCGACGTGGCCTGTGAGTATTATAACTTGGATAAAAACATAGTCTCTATTCTTGTTCAGAAGATGGTGCTGGTACCGACGTCGGCGGCATATCCCCAGCTAAACCCTCTGCCAACGGATCAAAGGCATCATCCAATACGCCACTACTCCCTGTACCTGCTCCACCACTTGGTACACCAGTTGGTGCACTACTTGATTCACTGCTCGGTGTATTAGTATTATCGTTATCAGATGCGTTATTAGATGATGTATTAGCGGCACCCAGTTCTAGAACTGCTGGATTAGCTGGATTATTTTCAAGCCCACCAGTAGACTCCCCCGCTGTTTCAGTAGCGCTATCAACAAAGTCTCCACCACTCCCCCGCTTCTCTGCCTCTACAGACGTACCAACAAGAAATATACCTGCAACAAAAAGTGTAAATGCTGTGATATTTTTTAATGTTGTTTTCATAGTTTCTTTTCTCCTTTGTGTTGTTCTTTCTTAACAAGAAAGTAATGTAAAATAGGCTCTAACCTTTAATAAAAATTATATCTCTCGAATTCCACCATACCCGTCGAATTCCCCTTCTTCAACAAAATCCTCTCTAAATGGCCAGTCATACCCCTCATCAAATTCCTCACTAAATTTATGATAATGATGTTTATGAGAAGAAGATTTCCCTCTAGCTTTTTCCTTGTGATTTCCACTAGGTTTTCCGGCTGAATCCTCACCAGCTTCCCCATTAGGGTCTCCGCCCGGTGCTCCTGTAGGGTCTCCAGGCGCTCCTCCAGGAGGCGCGCCTCCTCCGCCTCCTCCGCTAGCTCCTCCTCCCCCGCTAGATCCGCCAGACCCACTAGACCCGCTACTAGATCCTGCAGCACTTAATTCAGCCATTGACTCTGCGTTGCCAGAAGAAGCGCTGCTTCCGCTAGACCCGATACTAGATCCACTAGAGGATCCACTAGAGTTGGATGAACTAGATTCTGCCGCACCTAACTCAGCTATTGTAGTTGCACTACCGGGAGCCCCACCGCTGCTTCCAGCTCCTGGAGTTGAACCAGCCCCCCTCATTGCACCTGCAGACGTAGCCATAAAAAATATTTCCGCAATAAAAATGATGGAGGCTATGATGTTTTGAAATATTGTCTTCATAATTATGTCGTTCCTTTGTGTTTCTTATTTTTTTCTTGTTAACAAAGAAAATCTCTAGCCATAATATAAAAGAAAACTTTAAAATTGGTAAATTTAATAAACATATTTGGAAAACAAAGATACCTTCGAAGCCTCTGCAAAAGGTATCCTCCCCACACGTCATCCCGGAGTCTAGACTTTCTTCTCGAGCGAATGGAGAGTTAGAAAGGCTTAGCATCCAGAGGCCACGAGACATCCGTTTGTCGCTTCTGGGTCCCGGATAATAAGGAAATCTAACACTCTTGCTTCGCAATCGCTCGGATTTCCTAATTTCCGGGACGCCGGAAAGCGGGAAACCTTTTCTTATCTATTGTCCACAAACACCTTTTGCAGAGGCTTCCTTAATCTGCCCACAAGAGAAGTCTTAAAAACCTCATTGGCAAAGGATGAAGAGTTCGTTATATCTTTAACACTCACAAAGAGAGATAGACGTGCTTTATTCTTTTACAAAATCCCTTCAAACCGCTGTTTCCTTGAAAGGAGTGCGCATCCCCGTCATCTCTTGGCATAACCTTTTCCGGCCAGGGATATTTCTGAAAGCAACCGAAAAACTTCTGCCCTTCAGTCTTCTCTTGACCGCGTTGTTTTTTATCAGTGGGCTTTATATAAGCCTTGTCGTTTCTCCCCCCGATTATCAACAGGGAGAGCTTGTACGTATCCTTTATGTTCACGTACCCGCCTCTTGGATGGCCCTTATGCTTTATGGCTTTATAGCAGCCATGAGTGTCCTTGTCTTTGTGTGGCGGTCTCCTTTGGCAGAAATTTTTGCGGTGAACGCTGCTCCCTTAGGCGCCCTCCTCACTCTCCTTAGTCTTGTCACCGGATCCCTTTGGGGAAAGCCAACTTGGGGCACGTTTTGGGTGTGGGACGCCAGACTTACTTCTGTATTAGTGCTTTTATTTACCTATGCAGGCTATGGATTTTTTTACAAAGCTTGGGGTGCCAGACCTGCCTCCCTTTTTGCTCTCTTTGGAGCCTTTAACCTCCCTATTATCAAAGGCTCCGTGAATTGGTGGAACACCCTCCATCAACCTGCAAGCGTGGCAAAGTTTTCAGCCCCTTCCCTACATTCTTCCATGCTTATTCCTCTTCTCTTGATGGCCGCTGCCTACTTCTTTTTTTCCACAAGCCTTGTCATTTTAAGGGTACAAACTACTTTAAGGAACTGCAAAACAAAGCGTGTTTTACGACAGGAGTAATCGGATATGGCACAGTATATTGTTGGTAATTGGAAGATGAATGGGACAAAGGCAGAGGCAGAAGCCTTGGCATTCACGCTTGCGGCGAAGGCTAAAGACGTATCCGGCCCCCTTCCTCATGTGGTCTTATGCCCTTCTTATCCTTACCTTGTCCCTGTTTTAAAAATTCTAGAAGGGTCTACGTTGGAAAGCGGTGCCCAGGATTGTTCTCCAGAAGCCAATGGCGCCTTTACAGGCGATGTGAGTGTCTCCCAACTGAGCAACATAGGCTGTACTTATGTCATTGTGGGACATAGCGAACGTCGTCACCATCATCTCGAACCCAATGCCCTTATTCGCCAAAAGGCCGAAGCTGTTATCCGGGGAAAACTAAAGCCGATTATATGCATAGGCGAAACTGAAGAAGAGTATAGGGCAGGAAAATGCTTTTCTGTTCTCTCTGAGAAGCTTGAAGCTTGTCTCCCTTCTTCTTGTGTCCATTCTGACATTTTAATTGCCTACGAGCCTGTATGGGCTATTGGGACGGGGCTTACGCCTAGTCTCGAAGAAGTTGAAAAAGTGATGAGTTTTTTGAAAGAACGCCTTCGTACCCATATCCCGGAGGGTGATCTCGTTCCTACTCTTTACGGAGGGTCTGTGAATGCAGCCAATGCCCGACTTTTTCTCACTCTTCCCTATGTAGATGGCCTTTTAGTAGGCGGAGCTAGTCTTCGCGCCGATGATTTTTGGCACATTATTATGGCCACCGAAAGACAAGAACCATGAATATCCTCAAAACGATACGCCAACTCTTTGAAGCTGTAGGTTCTTGGGGAATTTTCTGGCTCTTTCATTTTTTGCCCTTTAAACTCGGCTCCACATTAGGGGCAGGCTTAGGACGTCTTGGAGGACCTCACCTCTTCCTAAGCAAGAGAGCACGGATAAATCTTAAGATGTGTTTTCCAAATCTCGCGCCCGCTAAGATTGACAGCATTATTAAAGAGATGTGGGATAACTTTGGTCGACTGACGGCCGAGTATTCTCAACCCTCTTTCTTTTGGGATGGAGTACACCTGAAAAACATAGAAATTGTGGGGGCGGAAAACCTTATCCAGATTCGAGATGATGGCAAACCAGGAATCATCTTTAGCGGCCACTTAGGAAATTGGCAAATAATCACGCTTGCTGCCCAGTCTTTAGGCTTAGACCTCACACAGATGTACAGATCTGCTAATAATCCTTGGGTAAATAAGTTAATGATAAAAGCCCAAAAATTAGCTGTCAAAAACATCATTACAAAAAAAGACAGAGGCCCTCGTGAGTTGCTATCTCTTCTAAAAAAAGGAAACCATGCCTTCCTTTTAATTGATCAAAAAATGGGAGAGGGCGTTCCCGTCCCTTTCTTAGGACACAAAGCCATGACCGCACAAGGCGTAGCGCGACTGTACCTAACCCAGAATTGCCCTCTCCTTCCTGCACGTTGCGAGCGTGTATCTCCCTATAAATTCCGGGTTACTTTTTATCCTCCTGTTAAGTTTACGCCTACGGGAAACCAAGAAGAAGATACGTATAACCTCCTCCTGTCTCTTAATACCCTTATTGGAAGCTGGATCGAAGAGCGGCCCGGGCAATGGCTTTGGTTGCATCGCCGCTGGACTTAAATGAAAATTCTTGCGCTTGATACCGCCCAGTGGGTTACTTCTGTTGCTTTATGGGAAGATGGGAAAGAACTTGCATTCCAAGAAACGATACAAGAGCGCGATCAAGCCGCTCGTCTTCCATCCCTCGTACACAACGTTTTAGGAGATCAAACAATTGATCTTATTCTTGTCAACAGGGGCCCAGGTTCGTTTACAGGAATCCGCGTGGGGCTTGCTTTTGCAAGAGGCCTTTCCTTGGGACTTGGCGTGCCTCTTAAAGGAATTGATGGATTTACAGCTATGCACCAGAGCCTCACCACTCCAAATCCTGTTCTTATCCTTCTGGATGCCCATCGGAAAGATGTCTTTGGCCAACTTTTTCAGAGCGGAACTATCCATCCACCGCAAAGTTATACTCAAGAAGACGTTCAATCACTCCTTCAAGAGACTCCTTCGCTCCTGATTGCGAAAAAAGGTATAGACTGTTTTTTAACGGAAATTCCCTTTCAAGAAACAACGCCTCTATGGGAAAATGCACGCGCTCTAGCGTATACTTTTTTTAAAGATTCATCCTTCGCTGAGCCTGCTCTTCCCTTATATATTAGAGAAGCAGATGTCACCATTTCTACCAACTTTTGTTAATTAAATTTGTGTTTTTTATATTTTTTTGCTAAGGTCCACTTTCGTCAGCGAAATTAACGATGTATTTAGTGTTGTGTATAGGAGATTAGATTCGTGGCAGAGACAACCTTAACTTATAATTCTGCGTTGGTTCCCAAAGAAGAGAACTATATTAAGCGGGTTATCGTTTCATGTATGATTGGAAATGCTCTCGAGTGGTATGATTTTGCCCTCTATGGGTATTTTGCTACGACAATCGGACAGCTTTTTTTTCCTCAATTTAGCCTTTTTGCGTCTCTGATGGCCACCTATGGCATTTTTGCTGCAGGATTTGTTATGCGCCCCTTGGGTGGCGTGATTTTCGGTCATATCGGCGATAAAATCAGCAGGAAAACAGCCCTGTTATGGTCTATCTACTTAATGGCTTTTCCTACGACATTACTTGGCCTCCTTCCCACATACGATCAAGTTGGATGGTTTGCTCCTCTTTGTTTAACCCTTATTCGCCTTGTGCAAGGACTTTCCATGGGAGGAGAATTCACAGGATCCATGATTTTTGTTGTAGAGCATGCAGAAAAAGGGAAACGTGGACTTTATGGCAGTTGGGTCGTCTTCAGCCTTCTGCTCGGCATTCTTATAGGTTCGGCTGTTGCTACAGGCATATGTTACGCACTTTCTGAAGAGCAACTTATGACGTGGGGATGGAGGATTCCCTTCCTTCTAAGTATCATAGGAGCATTTACCGGAATTGTTATGCGCCGTACTGTCCGAGAACCAAAGCAATTTTCTCAAGCTAAAGAACTCCACAAAGAGCATTCAACGCCTCTTGTAATTCTTTTTAGAAAATATTCTCGCCTTATCGGATATGTTATTTTGATTGAATTTGCTTTATCTATTGGGTTCTTTCTTATCACTACTTTTATTAATGGTTTTCTAACCGCCTTTCTGCATTTTGATAAGGTGTCGAGTCTTATGAATACAACCTATAGTATGGTGGCCATGGGAATTGCGATTCTTATTTCCGGATGGCTCTCTGATAAAATCGGTCGCAAACCTTTACTGTTGTTCAGTACTCTTTGTTTTGTCGTCTTCTCATATCCACTTTTCCAAGCTCTGGAAGGGTCTCCTGCGTCTGCTCTGTTTGCACAAGTCTGCCTGGCGATTATTATGGGTATTTTCTTTGCACCCCTCCCCGCCACTCTTGTAGAGCTCTTTCCTATAAATGTGCGCTATTCCGGGCTTTCCATTGCTCATAGTATCAGTATGACTATCTTTGGAGGAAGCGCCCCTCTTATCGCTACCCTTCTTATTCAGCACACAGACAACAATGCTTCTCCTGCCCTTTACCTAAGCGGCATGTGCTTGATTTCCAGTGTGTTTTTGCTGTTTCTAAAAGATAAATATAAATCAGAGCTGACGTAAGGCGTAATAACCGCATTCCTCACCACAGAGAGGCCGTTCATTCTCCATATAAGGCTTACAGGATGCATTGTTGAGACCACATGTTCCTTCCTCGCAGCTTCCTTCTCCCGCATCACAAAACATGCATCCGTCTTTCATGCATTGGTTGTAAAGATTGAAAAAACGGGCTTTGATCCGAGGAGAAAGTCCCTTGATAAGGACAGTTCCTTCCTTATCAAAAAGAAGGCAAACAAACCCATACTTTTTTTGTAAGTCTCGTTTGTCTTTTTCTGCAACTTTCCATTGATCGTAAAAGCGAAAACAAACGCCATCTGAACCAGAGAAAAGCGCCGAGGGAGCCCCTGTTCCAAGAAAAAAACATATAGAGAGTGTTGTTATGAATCCCTTCCCCATAGCCCCTCTGCCAGGAAGATATCTATTTTTTAACAATGGCACATCTTAAAAAATAAAAAAAGAGCGAAAATCTATGGTACTTCAAAGCAATATGCCCTATAACAGGAGAGTTCATCGATAAATTTAAGGAGAGTCTTATGGCGGGGAGTGTTAACAAGGTTATTTTAGTAGGAAATTTAGGGAAAGACCCAGAAATTCGTGTCACTCAAGAGGGCACCAAGTTAGCGACGTTTTCTGTGGCAACATCTGAACAATGGAAAGACAAAACAACCCAGGAACGTGTTGACCGCACAGAATGGCATCGCGTTGTCGTTTTCAATGAAAAACTCTCAGAAATTGTTGAAAAATACCTTCGTAAAGGCTCCAAAGTTTATCTAGAAGGACAATTACAAACCCGTAAATGGACAGATCAAGCTGGACAAGAGCGCTATACAACGGAAGTTGTCATTCCCCGTTTTCGTGGAGAACTTACTATGCTGGATGGAGCAAAATCCTCCAACAACACCGAGTTCAGTTCTTTTGAATCTTCTGCTCAACCTCTTCCTCGCGAAGCCATTGCAGGCGGCAGCAGGGATATTGATGATGAGATCCCTTTTTAACGTAAAGAAAAATACTAATTTAACAAGAAAGTTTTAGATGTCAGAGAGTCTCTTTATCCCCGTTGTGAATCTCGAAGAAGAGATGAAAAATTCATACCTCGATTATGCTATGAGCGTGATCGTGAGTCGAGCACTGCCGGATGTAAGAGATGGCTTGAAGCCTGTGCATCGTCGCATTCTCTATGCTATGCATGAATCAGGCTTTGATTATAACCGTCCTCACAGGAAGTCAGCCCACATTGTGGGTGGCGTTATCGCAAAGTACCACCCTCACAGTACAGAGGCCGTCTATGATTCTATGGTACGTATGGCTCAAGATTTCTCCATGCGCCTTCCCCTTATTGATGGGCAAGGAAACTTTGGATCGATGGATGGCGACCCTGCGGCTGCCATGCGGTATACAGAAGCTCGTCTCTCAAGACCTGCTCATTACCTTTTAGCGGATATTGAGAAAGAAACTGTTGATTTTAGGCCAAACTATGACGAATCAACAGTAGAACCAACCGTCTTGCCTGCTCGTATCCCTAACCTCTTAGTGAATGGGGCGGGAGGTATTGCCGTCGGTATGGCCACCAATATTCCTCCTCACAACCTTGGTGAAGTCATTGATGGTTGCTGCGCCCTTATCGAAAATCCTGAGCTTACTTTAGAAGAGCTCATGACCTATATTCCTGCCCCTGACTTCCCAACAGGTGGGATGATTATGGGAAGAAGAGGCATTTACAGTGGCTTTAAAACAGGCCGTGGATCCCTTGCTATTCGCAGTCGTACCCACATAGAAACAATCCGTAAAGATCGCGAAGCCATCATTGTCACCGAAGTTCCCTATCAAGTGAACAAGGCCAAAATGGTTGAACGCATTGCGGAACTTGTAAACAACAAGGAATTAGAAGGCATTGGGGACCTAAGAGACGAATCAGATCGACATGGCGTACGCGTTGTCATTGAACTGAAAAAGGATGCCATTCCTGACGTTATCCTCAATCGTTTGTTTGTTATGACCCCCCTTCAAACCTCTTTTGGAATGAATATGCTCGCCCTAAATGGCGGCCGCCCTCAACAAATGGGCATCAAGGAAATCCTGGAGTATTTCATTGTCTTCCGAGAGGAAGTCATTACACGCCGGACACAATTTGAGCTCAAGAAGGCACGCGATAGAGCTCACATTTTAGTTGGTCTTGTTCTTGCTGTGGCAAACTTAGATGCAATGATTGCCTTAATTCGCAACGCACCTGATCCCCAGGCTGCAAAAGAACAGCTTTTAACAAAAGCCTGGCCTGTTTATGATGTGGCGCCTCTCATTCAGCTCATTGATGAACCTGGACACCCCGTCATTGATGGCACTTATTTCCTATCCGAGCTTCAAGCCAAAGCCATTCTGGACTTAAGACTTCATCGTTTAACTGGGTTAGAGCGCGATAAAATTGCCAAAGAACTCCATGAAATCGTAGAAGAAATCAAAGAATACCTATCGATTCTAGCGTCTCGAGATAAACGCCTTGGCATCTTGAAAGATGAACTTCTAGAAATGAAGGAAAATTATGGAACGCCTCGGCGTACTACCATTGTAGACGCTGAAGGGTTTGCTGAAGAAGAAGACCTTATTCAGAAAGAGGATATGGTTGTTACCGTAAGTCTAGGGGGCTATATCAAACGTGTTCCTACAAGTACCTATCGTGCACAGAAGCGAGGAGGAAAAGGCCGTTCAGGCATGACAACTCGCGAAGAAGACGCGGTAATGGAAGTCTTTGTAGCCAATACCCATACGCAAGTCCTTTTCTTCACAACCAAAGGCCGTGTTTTTGGATTGAAAGTTTACAAATTGCCTCTTGGAACGCCACAAGCGCGTGGAAAAGCAATCGTGAACCTTCTCCCGCTCGAAGGGGATGAAACCCTGTCCACAATCATGCCAATGCCAGAAGATGAGAAACTGTGGGAAAAAATGCATATTTTATTCTCTACCTCAGCTGGTCATGTACGCCGCAACGCCTTATCTGATTTCACTAACATCCGTGCGAACGGAAAGATTGCGATGAAGCTGGACGAAGACGAAAAATTAATTGCCGTTCGCTCTTGTAATGAGACCAACGATGTTCTTCTGACCACACATCAGGGACGTTGTATCCGCTTTGCAGTGACGGATGTTCGCGAGTTTGCAAGCCGCTCTTCCACAGGTGTTCGAGGCGTTAGATTAGGAAAAAATGACCAAGTTGTCTCTATGTCCATCTTGCATCAAGTCAAATTTAAAATAGAAGAGCGTGATACCTACCTCAGACAAGCCCAAGCCTTACGTCGTGAAGAAGAG
Organism: Alphaproteobacteria bacterium; assembly: GCA_020049895.1. Lineage (GTDB taxonomy): Bacteria > Pseudomonadota > Alphaproteobacteria > UBA9655 > UBA9655 > UBA9655. Next base: position 79,197 of record JAGVLE010000017.1, read on the forward strand.
CCAACCCTTCTTCCTCAGGAGTTTGTTCCCCTCGATCCTGCTCGTTTTGATACAATGGCTCAGGAAGAGGAATTCATCCTCACCGTTAGTGAAAAAGGCTTTGGGAAACGCTCATCTGCTTATGAATACCGCTGTACCAACCGTGGTGGCCAAGGCATTACCACAATGGACGTCACGGCAAAGACTGGTAAGGTTGTGAATTCCTTCCCTGTTGAAAAAGGAAACGACGTTCTGCTTGTCACCAATACAGGCCAGCTAATTCGCTGCCCTGTTGAGGGTATCCGCATTGCTGGACGCAGAACCCAAGGAGTCACCCTTTTCCGCGTCAGTCCTAACGAAACTGTTGTTTCTGTGGTGCGCTTGCGGGAAGAAGGCGAAAATGAGGATGAACTTGTAGAGGGCATTGAGAAATAGGCGCCTGCCAAGGTATAAGTCCGTTGATCTTGGCGAAGGCTCTCTCAATAATACTCCGTATTGAGATTATTGTTGATTGCCGCACGTTAAAGCGCAATCTCTGTTATTCACTGCCTTACAAACTCTAGGAGCAGTGCTCGAGCCTGAGGTCCAGTTCTCAAAAGCTAATAGCATTCTGTAAGCAGGGCAAGGAATTGTAGTAGTAGTATTATCAGCATAGGTACATATAAGAGGAGCTCCCTTGCTGAGAGCAAGAGTGCTCTCAACAAGTGCCGCGTTGCCCTTCTTATTAGGGCATACAATGGCCGTTGCTGCAGCAGTGCTTTGATCACTACAAATTAAACACCAAGAAAGCGCAAGCAGTGTAATTTTTGCATAGTTTTTCATTTTTTTTCCTTTTGTCTAAGTTATCAAAAATTTCTTTTTATCAGTTGATTTTACCAAAAACATTCTTAAAAATTTATTAACTCTCTATCTTTTTTTATTTATAAAATTTCCTACCCTTGCTAAGGTGTTTTTATGATTCTCGATTCTCGTCTTGAAGGTGATTCTTACTATATTACCGATCTTGCCCTTTGCCAGGTTCGTCTCCATCATAATGCAGCTTTTCCTTGGGTTCTCCTTACCCCTCAAAGGCCTTCTCTGTGTGAAATCATTGATTTAACTCCAGAAGATCAACACACTCTGATGCAGGAAATTGCCTTTGTAAGCCAGATTATGCGTCAGGTGTTCGAGCCTAAAAAGCTTAATATTGCAGCTTTGGGCAATATCGTTCCTCAACTTCATATTCATATCATCGCTCGCTATGAAACAGATGCGGCATGGCCCCATCCTGTGTGGAACAGCGGGATCACAAGCGCTTATACAGACCCTGAAAAACAAGAAAAAATAGGCCTCTTAAAGAAAGCTTTCGCTAAAACCTTATGAGGATTATTGCTGGAACGTATAGGGGAAAGAAATTGGAGCCCCCCACTTCTTTAGAGACCCGCCCAACGTCTGATCGGGTACGAGAAATGATCTTTAATGTTCTCTTTCACAATCCTGCTTTGGGGGCTTCTTATGTGCAAGGAAAAGCCGTTTTAGATATCTTTGCAGGAACAGGCGCCTTGGGTTTGGAAGCAATTTCTCGAGGAGCACGCTCAGTGATATTTATTGAAAACAATCCCAAAATCCTTCCCGCTCTCCGTAAAAATATTGAGACTCTCCAGCTTTCCCCTCGTTGTATCAAAGATCAAGATGCTCTTTCCCTCGGTCCGTCTCCTTCTCCTTTCGACTTGATCTTCCTAGACCCTCCCTATGAACAAGGGTTATTGGAGCCTATCCTTACACAGCTTTTTGAAGGAGGATGGCTCTCTCCAAACGCTCTTCTGATCATTGAAACTGCAAAAAAAGAACAGTTCCCCCTTCCCCCCTTTCTCTCTCTCGTTCTTGAACGCCAAGAGGGAGCCGCCAGAATTATATTTTGTCACCTTGCCAAGAGTTAACTTATTTCTTGCTAATCCTTAAAACTCGCTATATTACAGGCATCAAAACCCAGGAACCTTGATATATGTATTCTCAACCTGCTCTTCATCAAGACTATCTGCCTCCTCATCTCACGACATTGATGGAGATTGATACGCAAGCGATTGCGGAAAATTACAAGACCTTGTGTTCTTTAGCACAAAACTCTTCTTGTGCTGCCGTCGTCAAAGCAAATGCCTATGGGTTTGGCCTTCAAGAGGTTTCCTCACTCCTTCAGCAAGAAGGCTGCCAGGATTTCTTTGTAGCGCACCTGGAAGAAGCTATTTTTCTGAAAACAACTCTCAAAAATGCAAATATCTACGTGTTGTCTGGCCTTTTGCCAGAAACAGCTGAGTTTTTTGTTAATAATTCGCTGATTCCTGTCTTAAATGACTTTGGAATGCTGGAGTATTGGGCTTATGAGGCAAAACTGCGAGGGAAAAAACTCCCCTGTGTCCTACACATTGATACAGGAATGCACCGTAACGGCTTTGATCGCAAAGATACGGAAAAGCTATTCTCTTCCCTAGAGATGCTCACCGCCTTAGAGCCAAAAATTTTCATGAGTCACCTTGCCTCTTCCCATGATCCCAAGGATCCTCTCAATGAACAACAACGAAGGCTTTTTGAGAGTCTACAGACCCAACTCCCCTCCATGAAAGCAAGTCTTGCGGATACGGGAGGGATTTATCTGGGGTCTGCTTTTCATTATGATATGGTTCGTACTGGCAAAGGATTATTTGGACTGTACCCTTCTGATTCCCTCCGCCCTTGTCTTAACCTTCGTGCACGCATTCTTCAAATCCGCACAGCTTTAAAAGGAGAGTCTGTAGGCTATGGCGCCACCCATCTCTTAACACGGGAGAGCAAGCTTGCGACCTTAGGGATAGGATTTGTTGATGGCTATGACCGACGCCTCAGCAATAAAGGATACGTCCTTATTCAAGGATTCAAAGCCCCCATCGTCGGCCGAATTTCCATGGATTATACGGTTGTTGATGTCACAGATATTCCAGAATCAGAGTATTATGCAGGAAGCTGGGTCGAGCTTGTCAATGACACCCTTTCTCTTGATATGCTAGCCCATGAAATTGGAACCATTTCACGAGAGCTTTCCACCCGGCTTGGAAACCGCATTACACGCTTATATCGATAATCACACCAAGAAATAAACTATGAGGTGTGTAAAAGGGTAGCTTATTCCCAAAGAGAAAGAAGTATGCTATTTCCTGAGCATAAATTAGTTCATTAATAACAATAGGCTGAACATGTTCTATTATTTGTATGCACTGTGGGGACATGAGAGTGGTTTCTTTAATCTTTTCAGATACATAACCTTTCGAACAGTGGGGGCGCTTCTCACTGCGCTTTTAATTAGTTTCTTGTGCGGCCCCATGTTTATTGGATGGCTTAAAAAAAGGCAAAAGAAGGGGCAACCGATTCGAGATGATGGCCCCGCTTCTCACCTCCTTACAAAACAGGGAACACCGACAATGGGAGGCAGTCTTATTCTCTTTGCTGTGACGACAAGCGTCCTCCTCTGGGCAAAATTAACAAATCCATATGTTTGGATTATGCTGTTGGTTACCCTTGGGTTTGGGTTCATTGGGGCTTGCGATGATTATCTAAAGCTTACAAAACAAACCTCTAAAGGACTGTCCGGGAAAAAAAAGCTTTTGTTTCAACTTTTAATAAGCTTGCTTGCTATTTATGTCGTTACAAAATTAACACCAGCAGAGCTTTCCACAAGCACCTCTATTCCCTTTTTTAAACATTTATGGGTTAACCTGGGGTGGTTCTATATCCCCTTTAGTCTCGTCGTCGTCTTGGGGTCTTCAAATGCTGTTAACCTTACTGATGGATTGGATGGACTCTCTATCGGGCCTGTGATGATTGCCGCGATTTGTTTTATGCTTATTTCTTATCTTGTAGGAAACCATGTTTTTGCAAATTACCTTCAGATTCCGTTTATCCCTGGCACGGGAGAGCTTGCTATTTTTTGTGGTGCACTTGTAGGCGCAGGGCTAGGCTTTCTTTGGTATAATGCCCCTCCAGCTATGGTATTTATGGGAGATACGGGATCTCTTCCTGCAGGGGCAGCCCTCGGAATGATGGCAGTGATCACCAAGCATGAGCTTGTGCTGGCAATTGTCGGTGGACTTTTTGTGATGGAAGCTATTTCAGTGATCTTGCAAGTTGGGTATTTTAAACTTTCTGGCGGAAAACGCATTTTTCTAATGGCACCCATTCACCACCATTTTGAGAAAAAAGGATGGTCTGAACCTACCATTGTCTTCCGATTTTGGATTATTTCCCTTGTGCTGGCGTTGATTGGTCTCGCAACGCTTAAACTGCGGTGAATTCGGCCCCATGATTACCCCAAAATCCTTTCAAAACAAAACCGTGGCTGTCCTAGGATTAGGACGATCAGGGCTGTCTACAACGAAGGCTCTTTTGAGCGCTGGCGCTCACGTCTTGGCCTGGGATGATACAGAGAAAGTACGTCTTGAGGCAGAAAAACAGGGAGTTTCTTTAACAAATCTGCACGCAGCCGATTGGAAAACTGTGGATAGTCTTGTGTTAAGTCCCGGGATTCCTCATCATTTTCCAACCCCTCACCCCCTTGTTAGCCAAGCAAAAGAAGCAGGAATACACCCTATCAGTGATCTTGAAATCCTTGGGCTAACCCAGAGAGACGCGACATATATTGCTGTTACAGGCACCAATGGAAAGTCCACGACGACAGCCTTGATTGGCCATATTCTGAAGGAAAATAAGGTGCCTACAGAAATAGGGGGGAATATAGGTATCCCTGCCCTTGACCTAGCTCCTCTTGAAAAAAACGGGATTTATGTTTTAGAGCTCTCTTCTTATCAGCTTGAATTATCACCCCACTTTCATCCAAGTGTCAGCGTATTGCTTAACATTACGCCTGATCATTTAGATCGTCACGGAGGGATGGAAGGATATATCGCAGCAAAACAGTTAATTTATAAAAACTCTTCTGCCGAGGATACCATTGTTGTGAGTCTTGATGATCCTCATTGCAAAAAAATATACGAGGCTTTGGAGATTTCTCGCCAAGTTACGACCCTCCCTATTTCCATTGCCACGTTCTTGCTAAAAGGGATCTCTGTTCAGAAAGGCATGCTTTTTGAAAATCAGATCCCGATTATAGACCTTCATAAATTTGAGAAACTTAAAGGAACGCACAACTGGCAGAATATAGCCGCAGCTTATGGTGCCCTTCGAGCAGTAGGCCTTACGCCAGAACAAATTATTACTGGAATTGACACGTTCCCAGGGCTGGCCCATCGGCAGCAGGTCATCGGTCGATATAAAAATGTAATTTTTGTTAATGACAGTAAAGGGACAAATGCCGAAGCCACCTCAAAGGCTCTAGAGTGTTATAAAGAAATGCCCTTGTATATTTTATTAGGAGGACGGTCAAAAGAAGGAGGGATTTCCTCTCTTCGTTCCTACTTTCCTTTTATGACTCATGCATTTTTATATGGAGAAGCAGCCCAAGACTTTGGGAACACTTTGGAAGGGCATGTTTCCTATACGCAATGCGCCACCCTTAAAACAGCAACTTCCAAGGCTGCAGAGCTCGCGTTCTCAAGCGAACATTCAGAGGCTGTTGTTCTTTTGTCACCGGCTTGTTCAAGTTTTGATCAATTTCAAGACTTTGAGGAAAGAGGCCTGGCTTTTTGTGAGTATGTTAAAGGCCTTGAGATTTCCTAACTCTTGATGCCTAATGATGCCCAATTATAAAGTTTTACATTTCCTGGGAATCTTTTAAAATGGTAGTCAAAGGATAAGCGCAGATGTTTAAAGAAAAGCCATCCCCCATGCTTTCGTTAGCCCGGACGAACACCACTTTTATTGGACGATGGTGGTGGACGATTGATCGCTGGATAGTTATTGCTATTCTGCTGCTTATTTCTATAGGCATTCTTTTGATCATGGCAGCAAGTCCAGCTGTTGCTGATCAACATCATTGGAACTCTTTTTATTTTATCAAAAAGCATTTGATTTTTTTAATCCCGACTCTTCTTATTTTAGGAGGAGTCTCCTTGCTTTCCATTGGAAATATTAAAAAACTTGCATTTACTGTGTTTGCAGTAAGTATGGGTGGCCTTTGTCTAACATGGTTTTCTGGTGTAGAGATCAAAGGAGCCAGTCGATGGTTAATGATCGGAGGGATGTCCATTCAGGTCTCTGAATTTGTGAAACCCGCTTTTGCTATTGTGTCAGCTTGGCTTTTTTCAAAGCAGCATTTCGAACCTTCCTTTCCCGGGAACATTATCTCAATACTCCTTTATCTTCTTGTTATTGGACTGTTACTTCTTCAACCTGATCTCGGCATGCTGATTGTCGTTACGGTCATGTGGTTTTCTCAGTTTTTTTTGGCAGGCTTGCCTCTTTTTTGGATTTTTTCTGCAGGTGGCATTGGTCTTACCGGCATTGTTGGCGCTTACTTTTTATTTTCTCACGTTAAACGTCGCGTGGATCATTTCCTGTTTCCTGATATTGGAGATAAATTTGGTGATCGATATCAAATTACTCAATCTTTGGATGCCTTTATGAATGGGGGACTGATAGGAAAAGGTCCGGGAGAAGGAACTGTAAAAAAATACCTTCCGGATGCGCATGCAGACTTTATTTTCGCGGTTGCAGGTGAAGAATTCGGTCTTATTTTATGTTTATGTCTGGTGGTATTTTTTGCGTTCATTATCTTACGGTGTCTCAATCACTTATTTAAAGAAAGGAATTTGTTTGTTGTCCTCGCTGTTTCAGGGCTTATTGTTCAGTTTGGATTACAAACGATTATTAACATGGCATCAACCTTAAACCTGATGCCAACCAAGGGAATGACTCTTCCCTTTATTAGCTATGGAGGATCCTCTATGCTTGCTCTTGCCATTGCAATGGGAATGGTTTTAGGGCTTACACGTCGTAGGATAGAGGTTCATGAAAGACTCTAAAAAGTGCATTGTTTTAGCAGCAGGAGGTACGGGAGGACATGTTTTTCCAGCACACGTCCTTGCTGAAGAACTCATTTCTCACAAGAGAAGTGTTTTCCTTTTTACGGATGGTCGAGGCGCTTCCTTTAAAGATACATCGGTAAAAATGCTTAGGATTCCCGCCAGTCATATTCAAGGGAACCTCTTGAAAAAAGGACGGGGAGCACTTCTAACCCTGATAGGCATTCTCATTGCCTTGTATCACTTGCTGCGCATAAAGCCAGAAGCTGTCGTGGGATTTGGAGGGTACGCTTCCTTTCCAACAATTATAGCAGCCTGTCTCCTTCGCATTCCCACTTTTATTCATCAGGCGGATGCTTATTTTGGGCGCGCAAATCGTCTATTAGCGCCTTTTGTAACAGGCATTGCCACCTCATTTCCTTATGTAGAAAACATCCCAGAATCCCTTCAGAAAAAGGTCACCTTTACAGGACTTCCCGTACGGTCGGATATTAAGCTCTCCCCTTATATTACTCCTGATGAAGAAGACCCTTTTCATCTCCTCGTCACAGGAGGAAGTCAGGGGGCTAGAATATTTGGCGAGGTAATCCCTCAAGCGGTCCTCCTTTTACCTGAATCTATTCAAAAACGTCTTCATATTGCCCAACAATGTCGCTCAGAATTCTTAGCTGACGTACGTTCTTGTTATGAAAAAACAAAGGCAAAAGTAGAGTTGACTCCGTTTCTTGATCAAATGGGAAAACGCTATAAAAAGGCCCACCTTATTATTGAGCGCGCAGGCGCGTCGAGTGTTATGGAAACAGCCTTCGCAGGAAGACCAGCCCTTTTTATCCCCTATCCTTATGCCATGGATGACCATCAATTTTATAATGCGCAACAAGTTATTTCTTGTCACGGGGGATGGATGATGCGGGAAGAAGAGTTCACTCCCGCGTCTTTAGCTAATTTTTTATCTGATTTAATAACTTTTCCCTGGAAATTACGAGACGCAGCAGTCAATATACAAAAAATTATTATGCCGGATGCTTCCTCAAAATTGGCTCATCTTGTACAATTCAAGACGATTTAGGAAAGAAAACTTCATGACCCTTCAAGACTTCGTAGGTAAATCCATTCATTTTATTGGTGTTGGGGGAATAGGAATGAGTGGACTTGCTCAATTACTGCATACCCGAGGCTTCCTTATAAGCGGCAGTGACTTGTCTTTTAACTCGAATATAGAGCGTCTTAAAAAGATAGGAATTGACGTCGTTCTAGGACACAATCCTGCAACTCTCGATGGGAAAGAAATCATCGTTCTTTCCACAGATATCAAAGAAACGAACTTAGAGTTACAACAAGCCCAAGCAAAGAATCTCCCTATCTTTCATAGAGCCGATATTCTCGCTATGCTCATGCGAGAAAAAGCAGGAATCGCCATCTCAGGAACTCATGGAAAAACCACCACCACCGCACTTACAGGCTGGGTTCTAGAAAAAGCTGGCCTGGATCCCACGGTTGTTAATGGGGGGGTTATGAATACATGGGATTCCAATATTAGAGCAGGACAAGGAAAGTGGTGTGTGGCTGAGGCTGACGAATCGGATGGAAGTTTTCTTAAGCTTCCCCGCCAGATTTCCCTTATCACTAACATTGATCCTGAACATATGGATCACTATGGATCTTTTGAAAAGCTTTTGAGCGCCTTTGAAAGGTTTTCCTCAGAGGGAATCGCCATTTTAGGAATTGATCACCCTCATGTATATACACTGTGGCAAAAGATAAAAGATACGCGCCCTTGTATAACCTATGGCATTCATACACAGGCAGATGTGCGTGCCGAATCTATCTGTTTAACGCCTACGGGATCTAGCTTTGACCTTGTAAAAGAAGATAAAAAATACAACATATCTTTATCTCTTTTTGGATATCATAACGTTCTTAATGCGTTAGCAGCAGCAGCCATAGCCTTCCATTGTGGTGTTAGGATGCATGTTTTAAGAGAAGCTTTTTCTTCTTTCACAGGTGTTCAACGGCGTTTTACAGTTGTGGGACAATGGAAAGGAATCACTATTGTCGATGATTATGCCCATCATCCTACTGAAATCCGAGCAACTTTACTGGCAGCACGCGGCGCCTCTCAAGGACGTGTGATTGCAATACTTGAACCTCATCGCTATTCGCGTGTTGCCCATCATTTCCAAGATTTTGTAATGTGTTGTGAAGAAGCGGATCTAACAATCATTTTGCCAATTTATGCTGCCCGCGAACTTCCTTTAGAAGGCATAACCCATCAAGCTTTGGCAGCTGCGATGAAAGGAGAAGTTTATTGTTGTGACGATCCTCAACACTTGCCTTCCCTTATTCAAAGCATCGCACGCACAGGCGATATCCTAATGTGTTTGGGAGCAGGTTCTATCTCTTCCTTTGCACGTGCTTTGCCTGTAGATTTAAATAAAGTCTCTGAACAAATACGTGCGTAATCAATGGTAATAGAAACAAAAGATCTTAAAGATAGACTCCCCCTCATAAGAGGACGTTATCTTTTTGATGTGCCTTTAGCGCCAGTTACTTGGTTCCGTGTGGGAGGAACTGCTCAAGTAACATTTAAGCCTGCCGATCTTGAAGATCTCTGTTTTTTTTTAAAGAATAAACCTAAAGATCTCCCTCTCCATATCATAGGCGTCGGATCAAATTTATTAGTGCGCGATACAGGGGTAGACGGTGTTGTCATTCGATTAGGGCAAGGGTTTACCAATATTCATGTAGATCATGAGACCATTGATGTTGGCGCTGCTGCTTTAGATCGTAATGTTGCTATGTTAGCGTGTGAACAAAGCATTGCAGGACTGGAATTTTTATGTGGTATTCCTGGGACCATAGGCGGCGCAGTACGCATGAATGCTGGGGCCTATGGCACTGACATCTCTCAAGTTTTAGACTATGCCACCGTTATCGATTCTAAAGGAGCTATCCATCATCTGACCCCGCACGATTTAGGGCTAAGCTATCGCCATTGTGATATTCCAAAGCAATGGATTTTTGTAGGAGCTCGCTTTAAGGGGCGTTCCGGAAATTCGAAAGAGATTCATGAAAAAATAACGGCCTTACTTACAGAAAGAGAGCGAACACAGCCAGTAAAATCTCGGACAGGGGGAAGTACTTTTGCTAATCCGGATGGAATGAAAGCGTGGGAGCTTATTGAAAAAGCAGGGTGCCGAGGACTTCAGGTGGGAGGAGCCATGATGTCAGAACTTCACTGCAATTTTATGATTAATACCGGCGATGCAACAGCGACAGATTTAGAAACGTTGGGAGAAGAAGTTCGACAAAAGGTGTTAGCTATAACGGGTGTTGACCTTCGCTGGGAGATTGAGCGTATAGGGAGAAATTTAAACGTTGAAATGAAATTAGGAGAAAGAGCAGCCTAGCTCTTAAGTGTGTGTTAAAATGAAGAAAAAAGTTTTGGTTCTTATGGGGGGATTTTCAGCAGAGAGAGAGGTGTCTCTTTCGAGTTCTCAGGGTGTATTAAAAGCTTTGGAGAGCTTGGGGCATGAAGCCATCCCTCTTGATGTGACGCGCGATATAAGAGCTCTTGTCCATGCACTTGAAACGCATAAACCAGATGTCGTTTTTAATGGTCTCCATGGAAAATGGGGAGAAGATGGCTGTATTCAGGGGCTGTTAGAAATGATGGATATTCCTTACTCTCATTCGGGAGTCTTAGGATCAGCCCTCTCCATGAACAAGGTTGTAGCACGTAAAATGTGTTCTCTCCAAGGCATCCGCATTCCCGAGGGAAAAGTGGTGTCCTTGAAGGATATAGCGGAAAGGCGAGTAATGCCTCCTCCTTATGTGATCAAGCCAATTAATGAGGGATCCAGCGTGGGCCTTTCCATCATTCTAGATAAAACAACACCCTTGCCTGATTTCAGTAATTGGCCTTTTGAAGATAAGGTGTTAGTTGAACGCTACATCCCAGGGCGAGAGATTCAAGTCGCCGTGCTCAATGGAAAAGCAATGGGGGCTATTGAAATTCGTCCTCACAGCGGGGTTTATGACTACGAAGCTAAATATACCGAAGGAAAAGCAATCCATCTTATGCCTGCCCCTATTCATAAGGAAGCCTACGAACAAGCGCTTGAGTGGGCAGAAAAAGCTCATCAGGTCTTGGAATGTACGGGCGTTACTCGATCAGATTTTCGATATGACGATACAGAGGGAGAACCAGGGAAGCTTTATTACCTTGAAACAAATCCTCAACCAGGGCTAACGCCTTTGTCTCTTGTACCAGAGATTGTCGCTCATCAGGGAATGAGTTACGAACAGCTTGTTCAATGGATGGTGGAGGATGCTCTATGCCGCCAGTGAAGTCTTATCGACGTAAATCTTCACAACGCCATAAAATCCAACGAACCTCTTTAACATTGCGTCGCTTTATTCTTGTAAGTGGTATTTTAGGGGCAACCGTCATAGGGCTATGGGGATATATGCATTCCTCTGAATTGGCCACACAGACGTTTAAAACCTTCGAAAAAAATATGGCACGGTTAGGATTTCGACTTGAAGATGTTGTTGTCGTAGGCCGTATGCGGACCGACAAAACCCATATTTTAAATTTACTGGAGCTGGGAAGAGGGAAATCTCTTTTTGGTATTAACCTTGCTCAAGCAAAGGAAAAGCTTGAAAGCATTTCTTGGATAAAGACAGCAACGATAGAGCGAAAGCTTCCTCATACTCTCTCGGTTCATATTGTAGAAAAGATACCTGTATCTTTATGGCAGCATAAAGGAAAAGCTCACCTTATGGATCGAGATGGGGATCTTGTTGAGGTCAAAGACCCCTCTCAATATAAAAATCTCCTTATTGTAACTGGAGAAAAAGCCCCTCAGCATATTGATGAATTGTTAACTTTTCTTTCTAAAGTTCCAGAAATAAAACAACGTATCACACGAGCGACCTACTTAAGATCCGCTCGATGGGATGTTATCTTAGATGGGAACATTAATGTTAAGCTTCCTGAAAAAAATCCTGAGGAAGCCTTAACCTATTTATTGACGCTTGAAAAAAAGCACCACTTTGTGAATGAAGATATCCTTATTGTTGATATGCGGATACCTGGACAGCTAATTTTGCGTTTGAGACCTGAAGCTGTAAAAAAACAAAAAAGTGTGGCAAAACATGCGTAAATTTGTTTGTTTTTCAAGAGGCCCTCTATGTTAGAATGGACTCGCCGGCAATCTCGGACACGCGGGGGCATTGTGACAGGCCTCGACATTGGTTCTTCTAAAGTATGCTGCGTTATTGCCCAAATTCAGGGAGAAGGATCTTTTGAAATCCTAGGCGTTGGCCATCAGCTCTCTAAAGGAATAAAATCTGGAATTGTCATTGATATGGATGAGGTCGTGACCTCAATTGTGAATGCAGTCCATACGGCAGAAAAAATGGCCGGGCTTACGATTCGAGACGTGATGATTAGCGTTAATGGAGCGCATTTAAAGTCCATTAACTTTGCTGTTGAGCTTAGTGTTTCTGGGCATGCAATTGACGAAGCAGATATTCGCCGTGCTCTTTTTCAGGCTCGACAAGCGGATAAAGACTCGGACCTTCAGATCCTTCACAATATCCCTACAGGGTACATTCTTGATGGAACGAAAGGAATAAGAGATCCTAGAGGAATGTATGGGGATCGGTTGCGAGTTGCTGTACATACCATTTTAAGCAAACCAGGAGCTTTGTATAATCTCAGTACGTGTGTTGCCCGGAGCCATCTTGAGATTAGCGGAAGTATTGCGGCTGCCTATGCGTCAGGATTAGCCTGTTTAGTTGAAGATGAGCGAGAGCTTGGGGCGATCCTCATCGATATGGGAGGCAGCACCACGTCTTTTGCCGTATTTTATGAAGGACAGCTCCAATACACAGGATGTGTTCCTTTGGGAGGAGATCATGTTACCATGGACATTGCCCGATGCTTTTTGACGACTCTTACCCACGCAGAGCGCCTCAAAACCCTCCATGGAAGTGCTGTTGCATCCGTGAGTGACGAGAGAGAGACAATCGTTGTTCCCTTGGTAGGAGAGAGCCGAGGAGAAGGAATAAACCAAATGCCCCGCTCTGCTTTAGTCGCCATTATTCGGCCCCGCATTGAAGAAACCTTTGAGCACATTCGTACGCGTCTTTTGAAGGCTGGGGTTGATCTTTCTCAAGGCCGTCGTATTGTTCTAACGGGGGGAGGAAGTCAGCTTGCTGGCGTCAGAGAAATTGCTTCCCTAATTTTGGGGAAAAACATACGGCTGGGCCGCCCTCTTTCTTTGGGATCTTCTGAGATCTCCCAAAATGCCTCTTTTTCGACATGTATTGGTTTATTATCCTACGGACAAGCGGAATATCTAGCTTATCTCCAAGCGATGCCTCAAAATTGGCAGCAATGGATCGTTGCAAAATTCAAGTCTTTCTTTAAGTATATCTGGTAAGGCATGCTGCTCCTCAAGATGCTCGTTACATAACAGGTATCTCACTGGATCCAGATCCACCCCCAGATTCTGTCCCAGTCCCTGTCCCTGGAAGATTTCCCGCTCCTCCCACAGTTACAGGGGCGCTGCATCCTAGCTTCAGCCCGGCACTGTAAAGGCAGCAGTTATAGCAAAGTCTATATAAATCGATTATAATATTGTCATAGCAAGAA
>JAGVLE010000020.1 GCA_020049895.1 Alphaproteobacteria bacterium
AAATGACTAATCCCGCAGGGAATTGAGCTAATAAATAGGTAAAGAAAAGCGGCATAAAGAGAAATACTTTTGCCTGAGCCGGATCTGCGGGAGGAGGACTCATCTTTTGCTGAAGGAACATGGTAACGCCCATCACAAGAGGCCAAGCCCCAATCATAAGGAAAGAAGGCGGATCCCAAGGAATAAGCCCAAAGAGATTAAAAACAGTCGTTGGATCTGGCGCAGAGAGGTCGTGAATCCATCCATAAAAAGGAGCTTGGCGCATCTCTATGCTTACAAACAAAACTTTGTAGAGTGCAAAGAAAACGGGGATTTGAACGACCATAGGCAAGCATCCCGCCATAGGATTTACTTTTTCTTGCTTATAGAGCCCCATGATCTTTTCATTCAGCTTCATTTTATCTGAAGCATACCGTTCACGAAGTTTTTCAATTTCTGGCTGAAGCGCTTTCATTTTTCCCATAGATTTATAGGATTTATTGGCAAGCGGTAAGAAAAGAAGTTTTATAAAAACAGTGAGGGTAAGAATAGCGAGGCCAAAGTTCCCAAGGATACCTTTGAGAAATTCCAAAGCATAGAAAATAGGCTTTGTAAGGAAGTAGAACCAACCAAAATCCACAGCTAAATCAAAATGATTAATTCCCAGAGTTGTTTGGTATCCATCAAGAAGATTTAATACTTTCGGCCCCGCAAAGAAATGTTCTGTTGTCTCAATACTTTGCCCCGGAGAAAGGGATAGAGCGTCTCTTTGATAAGTCGCCGTTACAAGAGTAGCATCTCCCGTTCCCTGACGCGTATAAAAGGAAGTAATGGGCAATTGAGGATCAGGAATAAGAGCTGCTAGCCAATATTTGTCTGTGAGTCCAAGCCACCCCTTACCTTGTGGATTTTGAAGTTTCCCTGTGCTGGCAAGATCTTCATAGCTAGGATCATGAAGCTTTCCCTCAAACACGCCGACGGGCCCTTCATGCAATATGAAAAATCCAGAAGATTTCGGTTCACTGCGACGAATCAGGCTAGATTCAGGCGTTAAGGCAAACAGGGTAGAACTTAAGTTGCTAACCTTTTGAGTAATGGTAAACATATAGTTATCGTCGATAGAGATAGTTTGTTCGAAAAGAAGCCCTTGACCATTATCCCAAGACAACGTGACGGGCGTTTGTTCTGTCAACGACGTATTTTGGGTTTCCCAACGCGTATGTTCTGTAGGAGTTGCTGTATGGGGAAGAGCTGCCCACCCAAAACGAGCATAATAAGCCTCAGAAGACTTTCCTGCGGACAACAAGGTGATTTGGGAACTTTGGGGATCAACAGTTTCATGATAACGCGTTAGCGTTAGGTCATCAAAGAGAGCACCCTCGAGATTAATAGATCCCCTGACACTTGTGTTTTTGATAGGAAGACGATGAGGGGTAAGCGTTAGGGCTTCCGCATGAGACATAGGGTCAGCTGCTGGAGCTGCCGGAAGCTGTTGCGCAACTTGAGGAAGGCTCGTTTCCTGAGGTTGAGGCTGAGGAGAAGAGCCTTGGAAAAAATAGTGAAAGCCAAATAGGATGGCAAGGCAAAGGAAAATTGCAATAAATAAATTTTTCTGATCGTCCATTATTTTTCTTCCTTTAGTGGATCAAATCCATGCCCTCCCCATGGATGGCATCGACATAATCTTTTTAGTGCTAAAATACTCCCCTTATAAGGCCCATAACAGGTGAGGGCGTCAAGAGCATACTCTGAACATGTCGGCAAAAACCGGCATCGAGGACGTAAAATAGGGGAAATTACGCTTCTATAAATCAGAACGAAACTTTTCAAGAAAAGGGTAAGCCACCAAGAAACTTTCTTCATGTTAATTTTTTAAGTATCTTCTCTAATTCTTGGGTAAGGCGATCAAATTCTATCGTGAGAATTTTTGTTCGCGCAATAAATACATAATCTGTACCAGGACGAACATGACCCAAGAGGGTCTGATGTATTAAGGCCCGAAGACGTCGTTTAGCAAAATTTCGCTGCACGGCTCCCCCAACTTTTCGACTTGCAGTCACTCCATAACGCGCCGTACTTTCGGAAGCGCGGTTGTGGAGTTGGAGGATAAAAGCAGGCGTTACATATTTTAGCTCTGTTTGCGCAGCGGCTAAAAACTCCGAACGTTTTGTTAGTTTTCCTAAGGGAGAGTTACGCACTCAAGCGATGGCGCCCTTTGGCGCGGCGACGAGAAATGACCTTCCGACCACCGACAGTAGCCATACGTGCCCGAAAGCCGTGACGGCGCTTGCGAACAAGATTACTTGGTTGAAAAGTACGCTTCACAATTAGATCTCCTCGTTTTAAAGATGATAGGTGTATACCGTTAGTGTTGCATAAAGTCAAGGCTGAGCTGAAATAAAAACTTCCCTGTCTCTGGCTCTCTCAAAATTTTAATAAGAAAGCTTCTCAAAGAGGGAAGTATTCTATAAGTTAGCTTTGTCAACAAGGAGAATGAATCATGAAAGAATTGGGGCTAATTATTAAACTAGTCGTTGCGATCTTTTTAATTTCTGTATTGGGAGATATAGTTCCAGAGGGAGTTCAAAGAGCTTTTTATACAATTAGTATTGCTATGAAAGAAACTCTTGTTTTCTTGATGCCCGTTATCGTATTTGCATTCATTGTCGCCTGTTTATCTTCTTTCCGAGCCAAGGCACCGCTTTTAATTGTAATGTTGCTAGGCTTTGTCATTTTTTCCAATTTTTTCTTTGTTCAGATCGGATACGTAGCAGGGGACATTATCCTTCCTTTGATGGGTTATCATGCAGGCAATGCACATGCCTCAGCGCTTCCTCTTACGCCAGAATTACAACCCTATTTTTCAATTCCCTATCCACGCCTTATTACGACGGATATGGCGTTGCTCATAGGAACGCTTGTCGGGCTTTATGGAGCCTTCTGGGGAAGCCCGGCTCTTGTAAAGTGGGGCAATATCTTAAAAAACAAAGTTCAGTTCGGACTTTCAAAAATCTTTATCCCGCTCGTTCCACTCTATGTTGTTGGATTTTTGTTTAAGGTCAACCACGATCAATCTTTGACAGAGATGTTTACAGGCTACGGCCCTGTCATTGGATTGATTATTGTTGTGCAAATCCTGTCTACTTTTCTTTTCTTTGTAAAAGCAAACTTTGGAAATTTCAAAGATATTAAAACCTCTTTAAAGAATGTGTTTCCCTCAGGGTTGGTTGCGTTGTCGACGATGTCAAGTGTCGCCACTCTCCCCTTGACCCTAGCAGCAGCAGAAAAAAACACGAAAAACAAGGCTATTGCTGAAATCGTAATCCCCGCAGCAACCAATATTCACCATGTTGGAGACTCTGTTGCGGTTCCCATTCTTATCGCAGCAGTATGCGCTATTAATGGCTTTGATCCGATGAGTTATTCTACGTTTCTTGTTCTGTCAGCCTATTACATGGTTGCAAAATTTGGAGTCGCTTCTGTTCCAGGCGGAGAAATGATTGTTATCCTGCCTATTTTAGAAGCTCACTTTGGGTTCACGGATTCAATGAGTGGTTTGCTAACAACCCTCTACATTTTGTCTGACCCCTTTATTACTGTAGCGAATGTTTTGTCCAACGGAGCCTTTGCTATTTTAATGGATAAGCTGTGTGGCCGTATGAAAGCCTTTCAAGAGGTTAAAAAATAACAGCTTGAAGAGTGTTATATGTAAATGATTGGTAGTGTTTCAAGTTTTTTTCGCATCGATTCCTCGCGCGCGTCAAAATTAATAGGGGGAGCGGCTATGTTGTTGTGGGCGCTTAGTTTTAGCACCCTTTTGTCTCTCGTTAAAACGCTCTCTCCTGATTTAAATAGTATACTCATTGTGTTTTTGCGCTATCTATTTGGGATCATTTGCTTTGCTCCCTTTCTTATAAAAGCAGGCCCAACTGCTTTTTATACCTCCCGTCCTCTCCTTCATCTTATACGGGTATGCTGTTTAGCAATTGCTACGCTCTGCACTTATTATGCTTACCGCCATCTTCCTCTTGTGTTAGCGACCTCTGTTGGTATGACCGGACCTTTATTTACCACAATGCTGGCTATGCTCCTTTTGGGGGAATCAGTTTCCTTATCAAAATGGGGGCTCATTTTCCTTGGCTACCTCGGAGTTCTCGTGATGGTCCGCCCCTTTGATATGTCCTTTGATGCAGGAATAGGGGTCGCTTTATTGGCAAATCTATTTTCTGGGCTTGGTATCATCTCCGTAAAAGTATTATCTCGAACAGAAAGTACACCCACCCTTCTGCTTTACGTCAATACGTTTACAACACTGATTGCAGGAGTATTGGCTATTAGTGTCTGGGAAATACCGTCTCTGCATGATTTTATCATATTGATGATTGTTGGTGTTTTAGGGCTTTTATCACAATACTCTCTGATCATTGCAATGAAACACGCAAATCCGTCATACCTTGCGCCTTTCGAGTACATGCGGATGTGTTTTGCAATTCCCGTGGGATATCTTTTTTTCGCTGAAGTCCCCACATTTTGGGTTCTCGTAGGAAGTACGATCATTATTGCTGCAACCTATGGACTAACGCGCCTGGAACTTACACCACGTCTTTCTCAAAAAAAGGATCAAACTTCATCTCGATAAGAGCGTGAGGATGGTAAGTTTTATGTGGTTTTCCGCTATTGCAGCTCATTTTACAAGCTGATAAAGCGTGATGGCAGTTATTGAATGAGTGTGAGCTTGTGGCATTACAATCAGCTTTTGCCTCAAAACAATTGGTATGACAATTAGACAGCGCCGCAGCATGCACAGGAACGGGATTTACTATCCAAATGGCGCATAGCAAATGAAGGTAATTCATTCATTAACTCCTTGTATTAACTCTCTGATGCAAAAAATATCATGAAAAGATTAAGAATTTATGAAAGGATCCCCTTGATTCAAAAGAAGACTTCAGGTACAAGGCAAGCACGTCCCCTTCGTCTAGAGGCCTAGGACACTGCCCTCTCACGGCAGCAACACGGGTTCGAATCCCGTAGGGGACGCCACTTTACAGTTCCAGCTCATAAATACCGTCCGAAAAATTACTAAAAAACAAGTAATACACTGAATTTATTGGTCGCTAAGGTTCCGGATTATCCATTTACATTCAGGGGCAGTTGGGGATATATTTGGGGGCACTAAATTTGCGCGTGCGCGATTTTTTTCGGGAAGCACAAGTACAGAAAACTAATACGAAAAACATTGATTTTGCCGTAACTTCAAAATCCTATTGGAACTGGAGAAACGAGAAGAGAGATGATGGTGCTGGATGTCGGAATCAAACCAACGCAATAGATGGTTGAAGAAGAAGTTTGAATATACGAGGAAAGCTTATTGGGAAATGGATGGGATATGGCCGTATTTCCCCCATCTTTCTCATCGATCAGCTCCCTAGTAACGGGAACCGGGGATGGAATCGAGCGCAACTCTTCGAGAGAGAGCGCGGCAATTCGGCCCCGGTCGTGCCATACTATAGCGAGACCTCCCTAAATGCCAACCCACGTGGCTTAGGTCGCAGGCTCTCAAATCTAACTGACTTTGCAATAGGTTCCATAACCGGACGCCTTATCACCCGTGGTCGATAGTTTACCCGTAGAGCAAGAACAATTGGTAGGAGTCGGGGTCGGAAATTTGTTGGACTTGCAGTATATAGTAGCCTGTTCCCCACTCTCACTCTTATGGACTTCAGAACCGCTGGGGCACTGGCACCCTGTTGGCGTGGGATCCTTGCTATTATAGGCCTGTACATCGCTACACCCAGCTCCATAGTAGAATAGACAGGCTCCACTTAGTAATAATGTTTTGAGAAATTTGTTTTGCATTTTAAATTTTCCTTTCGATAAAGTTAATCCTTCTGATGTCAAGGTAGAGAGAACGTATAAATCTTGCTAACATTGAACTCTCTCATCATCTTTTAGGACTTACTGCTATACTACCTTATAAAAGGTAAAAATTTTGTAAATGCAGGAACGAATTTTACATGGCTTCTGGAAACAGAAAAGAGAAGAAAATTGTCTTTTTGTGAGGACGCAAAATCATGGGCGTTAGCCCAAGGAGATTCAACATAAATATGACCCAACAAGAAAGAAAAAATGGGGACATATCTGGAGGCATAATTAATTTTTAGAAAGAAATAAGCAAAGCAAATAGTTAGCTGTAGGCAATAATATGGATGACGCAGGGGACGCCATTCTTCAGTACCCTCACTGAAACAATCGCAGGACATCAGGGAAGATTTTTTTTCTTTTCTTTACTAGCGTCGCTCGATTCCACTTCTGAAGAATCAGAAACACTGCTTGCTTTACACTCAGAAAAGAATAGACCTTGTAAGAGAAAAGCGCTCATTAGCAATGTCTGAAGAAATTTATTTTTCATGATAATGTCCCTTTTTGTTTAAAGTTGTTTCCGCATTTTTTTGAAGCGTCCTTTAGGCTTTTTAGCGAGACAAGCAGCTTTACACTTGTCGTACTGTGGACTCGGGTTTTCATTTGAGCACTGTTGTTTACATGTATTATCTGAAAATTGTGTTTCTTCGTGGCATCTTCTCGTCTTTTTACATTCCATATAGGCAGGGACAAGATGGTGTTTGCATTTCTTTTTGCAATACTGCTCACTATCAGCACACGCAGGCGCGCTCTTTAAAATTATAACTAAAGACGCGAGTACAACAGCTTGAAAGTATTTTTGTATTTGAGGCATGCGTAGCTTCCTTTTTATGCTTTATAGAGGGAATCGTAGAAGTTTCCCTTTCCTCCTCACACACTACCACCCTTAGGTTAACAATCTTTTAATGCCTGAAAAAATCCTCTTACCTTTGTGAATCTCCAAGATGAGAATATCCACGTTGTTGTGCGAGATCTTCTTGCCGTTGTCGTTCGCGCGCTCTGAGCTTCTTTTTGTCTGTAAGCGTGTGATAGCAATGGGGGCAAGAAATACCACGTTCATAGAAAGAGGAGTCCTTGTCTTCCTTTGAAATAGGATGACGACAACCGAAGCATCTCTCAAACTGTCCTTTGGCTAAACCAGTCGCAAGGGCGACACGTTCGTCAAAAACAAAACAATCCCCTTCCCATAGATTTTCTTCAGGAGGAACTGTTTCAAGATATTTTAAAATTCCCCCCTTAAGGTGATAAACGTTCTCAAATCCTTCAGAAAGCATATACGAAGATGCTTTTTCACATCGAATCCCCCCTGTACAAAACATAGCCACTTTCTTAGCTTTTGGGAGAGTTTTCGCAAATGTTGGAAATTGTGAAAAAGTTTGAGTCTGAGGATTAATAGCGCCTCGAAAAGTTCCTATTTTTACTTCGTAATCATTGCGAGTGTCTAAAACCAAAGTGTCTGGATCAGAAATAAGGGCATTCCAGTCTTGAGGATCTACGTAAGTTCCTTTTAAATGAATAGGGCTAACGGAAGGATCGCCAATTGTGACTATTTCTTTCTTGAGAGGAACCTTCATGCGTCGAAAGGGCATAGTGGCCGCGCTGGATTCCTTATACTCTAAAGCATCAAAATGGTGCGCTAAGAAGGATTTCAAATGATCAATGGCTGTTCGAGTCCCTGCAACAGTGCCATTAATTCCCTCACTGGCCAGAATAAGCGTTCCTTTGATTCCCTGCTCATGACACACTGCTTTTAACTCTTTTTGAAGCTGTTCAGGATAAGAAAGGGGAGTGAATTGATAGAGTGCGGCAACAATGATAGGGGTAGACATATAAGACTCCACAATAATAAATGGTACGATGAGTATATCGTATATTCTTTTTTTAAAAAATATCAATCTCGCAAAAGAAAAACTTTGTGTTCTCGCTTTTAAGAAAAAACTGGACATAAATGTGTCTAAAAAAAACACAATTTATTTTCGGGGTTTTTATGTATTTTTAAGACTATTTAAATATTTCTGTGAAATATTTGAAATAAGAAAAAAGTTATTTATTGCTTTTCGTATTCTAGATTTTACGCATTCTTAAAAAAAAAGAAAGGGGTTTTCATCTGGACTTTATGGGTATAAAAAAGACCCAGCTAATGCAAAAGTATATATTGAGAATCTAACAACGCATACGAATAAAGAAGTTCGCAAGGTAGGAAAATACATCAAAGCATTTGCTATGAAATATAAAATAGAAGCATTAGGGTACCGTAATAGCTCAGAGGAAGATGCCATTAGGTTTATTAAAAACAACCGTATTCCATACTAAATCCTGGCCTAGGGGAATTTCTTTCATTTTCTCTCTTTTACGGATACTTTTAAGGACACACCATGAAGCGCTACACACATATCTTTATTTACGGATTTGCTATTTTTTCCATGTTTTTTGGGTCTGGCAATCTCGTTTTTCCTCTTGAAATTGGCCAACTCGCGGGAAGCCATTGGCTGTCTGGTTTTTTTGGGCTTTTTATAACAGGTATTTTCCTACCTTTTCTGGGTCTTTTTGTTATTAAGCTCCACAAAGGTAGCTACACTTCTTTTTTTGGCGAAGCTGGACGGATAGCTCAAGTGGCACTGCCATTTTTCACTCTGTCTCTCTTGGGGTCTTTTGGTGTTGTTCCTCGTTGCATTACGGTAGCGCACGGGGGGATGCAGTATATTTTTCCTGAGTTTTCTTTAGAGGTTTTTAGCTTTATTTTCTGCCTTATTTGCTTTGCTGTTTGCCTGAGAGAAAATTTCCTTATTGCCGTATTGGGGAAATGGATGACACCCCTTTTGCTGCTGTGCTTAGCTGTTTTGCTATTGTTGGGAATCACTCAAGCGCCTTCGCTTCCTGCTTCTGGGGAAGCGCTGGCTGCCTTCAAAAATGGATTTCTAACCGGTTATCATACGTTAGATCTTTTTGCGGCTTTCTTTTTTTCTGCGCTTATCTTTAACCAGATCCAAGCACGTCTTCAAACCAGAAATGATAAAGAGGTTTTATGGGCAGCCTTAAAGCCAAGTTTTGTTGGCTCTGCTCTTTTATCTATTGTTTATTTAGGATTTGTTTTCCTAGGGGCTCACTATAAAGATGTCACTATCAATGTCTCTCCTGAGCTTATTTTGCCAACCATTGCCTCGCATTTGATGGGAGAAAAGGCCGTCTTCTTGATAGGAGTTATCGTTCTTTTCTCGTGCCTTACAACAGCTGTCGCTCTTAACAACATTTATGCTCAGTACCTATGTGGGGTCTTCTCTCTGAAGAAAAATAAATTCCCCTTAATTCTTTTAGGGACGACCAGCCTTTCTTTTATGATTTCCTTGATGGATTTTCAAGGAATTGCCAGAATCCTTGGACCACTTTTGGAAGTCTCTTATCCCGGTATTATTGCGCTAACGATGCTAAGCATTCTCTTTAAAGGACATCTTAAGGTGAAGACCTTTCTATTCTATGGAGTATTGGCTTTGTCGTTGGGGTGGCGATGTATCTAAACTCTTCCCCCACAGTTAACGCTTGCATCCCCAGAGGAACCTCTTTAGGTTGTTTGCATAAAGTTCATCAAAATTCCTTAGTATTGTTATGGATTACGAAGGCTTCTTTAAACAAAAATTAGAAAATATCAAGGTAGAAGGGCGTTACCGTGTTTTTGCGGACCTGGAACGCTGCGCCAAAGATTTTCCCTATGCTTATTATTATAATGAAGGAACTCCCCGGCGCGTTGTTGTGTGGTGCGCCAATGATTACCTTGCCATGGGGCAACATGAAAAAGTTCTGGACGCTATGTCCAAAGCCATTTCCCGCGTGGGAGCAGGGGCAGGGGGAACCCGGAATATCGCAGGAACAAACCATTACCATGTCTTGCTCGAAAAAGAGATTGCAGATTTACATGATAAGGAATCATCCTTAGTTTTTTCTTCAGGGTATGTATCGAATGAGGCCTCCATCAGTGCTTTGGCAACGCATCTTCCAGAGTGTGTTGTTTTCTCGGATGCTCACAACCATGCCTCCATCATTCAAGGCATTCGTAATAGTCGAGCTCACAAAGAAATCTTCCGTCATAATGATCCTCATCACCTAAGAGAACTTTTGTCTCGTTATCCAAAAGAACAGGCAAAGATTATCATTTTTGAATCTGTCTATTCTATGGATGGAGATATTTCTCCGATTGAGGCTTTTTGCGACTTAGCAGAAGAATTCAACGCTCTCACCTTTATTGATGAAGTGCACGCCGTAGGAATGTACGGCCACAAAGGAGGGGGGATTGCGCAAAAATTGGATCAAAGCCACCGATTGAGCATTATCGAAGGAACTTTAGGAAAAGCCTTTGGCGTCGTGGGAGGATATATCGCTTCCTCAACAGCCCTCGTGGATTTTGTGCGAAGCTTTGCCCCAGGATTCATCTTTACAACGTCTATGCCTCCTGCCGTGGCAGCTGGAGCACTGGCAAGTATCCAGCATCTCAAGGGCTCTCAAATCGAAAGACAACGCCATCAGGAAACCGTCCTTAAAGTAAAAAAGCGTCTTCTTCAGGCAGGAATTCCTTTTATGAATACATCGTCTCACATTATCCCTATTATGGTAGGGAATGCACACCATTGTAAGGCGGCTTCTGACCGGCTTTTAAAAGAGCATAATATTTATGTTCAACCCATTAACTATCCCACCGTTCCTCGAGGAACAGAACGCCTACGCATTACTCCCTCTCCCGTGCATACGGAGCAAATGATTGATGATCTTATCGATGCCTTGAAAAGCGTTTGGAACTATTTCTATATCGAGTATGCCGCATGAAAAAGCCGTTGTGTTGGACGATTACAGGGGAATTCCCTGGCATGAAGAGTCAGGTTTTAGGCCTTGCAGAGGCCATTGGTTTTCCTACGATTCACAAGACTTGTAACAGGCGTTGGCCCTGGGGTTGGCTCGGAGCCTCTTGGGGAGATCCCTTAAAACAGTTAACCTCTAGCAGTGATTCTCTAACTCCTCCCTGGCCAGACATAGTCATTAGCTGTGGACGCAGATCGGCTCCTTTGGCCTTAGCTATTAAGGAACGTACTCAAGGAAAAACCTTTTGCCTTCACATTCAAGATCCCATCCTTCGCCGTAGCGCTTTTGATCTTATTGCAGCCCCAGAACACGATAACATTACGGGACCTAATGTGATCGCCACAAAAGGAGCCCTCCATAAGGTAACAAACGATAAGATAAATGAGGGAATGAAGGCATACGGATCTCTTTTTAAAGATCTTCCTCGCCCCTATAACGCGGTTCTCTTAGGGGGATCAACCAATAAATACAACATGACCCGGGAAGCTGCCGATGAACTCATTGCTAGCATCCTGCGTATTCGGGATATCACCAAGGGAAGTGTTTTGGTCACTCCTTCTTTTCGGACTCCTTTTCAAGATATCCTCAGGAATGCGTTAAAGTCTGAGCCTCATATCTTCTTCGCAGAAATTGAGAAAGTGAACCCCTATCTTGCGATGTTGGGGCTTGCAGACACCCTTTTTGTGACGGGAGACTCAGTCAATATGGTCTGCGAGGCCTGCTTTACAGGCAAACCTGTTTACATCCTCCCTCTTTTAGGCCACCAGAGAGGAAAATCCCTTCATTTTATTCAAGAACTTATGAATGAAAACATTGTCCGTATGTTCAACAACAAAGTTGAGACATGGAAATATGTACCTTTTAATGATACAGAGAAAATAGCTGCCATCGTCCGACAAAAATTTGAAGACAAACGATCCTGAAAATTCTTCTAAGAAGACTCGACGCTTTCCTCTGTTTCTGATATGACTATAGAAAATAGGGTAGGGCTAGATGAAAAAAAGAATTTTTATAATTTTTGCCTGTTTTTTAACGGGATGCTCCCTTTTCCCTGAAGGGAAGGAGCCACCTCCTCTTTATACCCTTAAAAATACAAGCGTCACTTCTGCTTCGCCTCTCCACGCGTCTCTCGCTATTGAGCTTCCGAGAAGCGAGCCAAGTCTTGATACGTACCGTATTGGGGTTACTCTTTTACCCTATAGCAGAGAGTACATAGAAAATGGCCAATGGCCTGAATATCTTCCTAAAACTCTCCTTGAATATTTTATGGAAACCTTTACCGAACGATGGGGGGGCGCTTCCATTAATAGAGCAGAAGATGGACTCCAGACATCCTATACTCTTTATTCTCATATCCATGATTTTTCACTTTATCCCTCAGAAAATGGATGCACTGACATTCGCTTAAAAATAAGCTTTAAATTGGTTGATTTCCAGACTAGACGCTCCATCGCTGCTCGAATCTTTTCAAAAACTGTTCGCGTCCCCATCTATACAATGGAAGGAATCACAGCAGCCTTTAATCAGGGACTGCATGAGCTTACTGGGGAAACCATGGGATGGATTGAAGAAATCGTCCATAAAGACAAGCATTTGTAAAACGTATATTTGCCTAATTTTTTTATAAGGACACCCATAATTCTATAGGGCGTCCACGAGTCTACATGCATACATGTAGACAACTAGGGGAAAAATTAAAATGTCTAAGTGGCCATAAGTCAAACATCAGAACTTGGAGCTCAGGAAGATTCTTTGTCCCTGTTCTCTGAAAATCATATTAAACTTGCTTTTTTGACTCATTGTGGGCAAGAATGGGGCTTTCTTTAAGAAGGAGCATGGTATGCACTCTCACGTTAATAGAGCTCTTGGAACGAAACTCTTTATGTCAAGGATTCTCCGTAATCCTCGCCAGCTTGGAGCTGTGGCACCAAGCTCTCGCCATCTATGTGCTCTCTTAGCGCGTCATGCTTCTGCAGATGATGAATCCCCTATTGTAGAATTAGGAGGAGGGAGCGGCGCCTTAACGCGTGCTTTGGTGGAAGCAGGAATAAAGCCGTCACGTATTTACGTTATTGAGTTGGATCATATCCTTGCCAATTACCTAAAATCAGCCCTTCCAGGGGTAACCGTTATCCAGGGAGACGCAGCAAAACTAGGCGAAATTCTACCGCCTGATATTCTTGGAAAAGTTCGTCGAGTCGTTTCAGGGATTCCGATGACCAACCTTCCTGAATCTGTTCGTCGGCAAATTCTTGAAAGTTGCTTTAAGGTTATGACCCCAGAGGGAGCTTATCTCCAGTATACTTATTCCCCTCTTTCCTCCATCAATCACAAAGCCTACCAACTTAAGAAAAAGCGCTTGGGGATGAGTTTTTTCAACCTTCCTCCTGCTATCGTCTGGCAATATACAAAAGAATAGTTAGCTCACGCCTACAGAAGCAGCTTGCTTGTGTTTGCACTTATAAGAAAAGCCACTCACAGGAATTGAGAAAAGATAGGCAATAGCGATAAAGCTGATGGTCCACCAGGGGGCCGTAAAAAAAGCAGCCATAAATATAGCCACCATCATGAGTAAAAGACGTACAAACATATGCGGAATCCGTATGTTTTTCAGCACATACGTTGGGATGCGGCTAATCATAAGGAGGCCACTGCTGCATAGGCTAAACGCAAAGAAGAAAGGAATGTGGGAGGAATCTTCCTCACACGCAAAAGTAATCATAAGAGGCATAAGACCAAGAAGAGCACCTGCAGGTGCAGGAACTCCTACAGAAAATCGCTTAGTCCACTCAGGTTGATCTTCCATCATATGCGTATTAAAACGGGCAAGTCTTAAGGCCATACACGTAGCAAAGAATAAGGTAACAGCCCAGCCGATTCCTTGCCAAAAGTGTAAGCTGTATAAATAAAGAACCACAGCAGGAGCCACACCAAAACTTATAAAATCTGAAAGAGAGTCAAGTTCTGCCCCAAACGGGCTATCCGCACGTAAAAACCGTGCAACGCGGCCATCCATGGCATCAAGGATCGCTGCGACCAGGATAAGACTCACCGCAAGCTCCCAACGCCCCACTAAGGCAAAACGGATGGAACTTAATCCCGCACAGAGGGCAGTAATGGTAATAGCATTTGGAATGAGACGGGTAAGGCGTGGGTCTGTCAAACGAGAAGACGCCATTATTCGTTTTCCTTTGCTCGAGCTTTTGAGGAAAGATGAGCTAAAACTGTCTCTCCCCCAATCATGCGTTGCCCTTCAATAACGTTAGGGGACACTCCTTCAGGAAGATATATGTCCACGCGACTTCCAAAACGAATAATGCCAAAGGTTTCTCCCGCTTGTACGGCTTGCTCTTCCTTTACTTCACACACAATACGGCGTGCAATAAGACCTGCAATTTGAATGACAAGAATTTCGTGTCCCGAAGGTGTTTGAAGAATCAGAGAATTTCTCTCATTACTTTTGCTTGCCTTATCAAGGGAAGCGTTAAAGAATTTTCCTGGATGATAAACAATTTTCTTAATTTCTCCATCCACGGGGATGCGATTAACGTGAACATCAAACACGTTCAAGAAAATGCTTAAGCGTGTGAGGGGCTCTGTCTTCCACTTTAATTCTTTTGGAGGAACAGCTTCTGTAATCTGTATCAAAATACCGTCAGCTGGGCTAATAACTAAGCCTTTTCCTTGTGGGGTAAAGCGCTTTGGATGGCGAAAGAAGTAAATACACCAAGCCGTTATTGCAAGAGCGAGCATTCCTATAAAACAAGACATGCTAAACAATAAGAAAGTTGCGACAACGCATATGCCAATAAATGGCCACCCTGCGGGGTGAATAGTAGGAAGTGAAGGTTTCATAGGACTCCCCTGTTAAATTTATATCGGGGTTATAACAGTTTTTCTTATCTCTGACTACCTGTTTTCGAGCAATCTTATAAAAGGATGCTAAGATTACGCAGCATCTTTTTTAGCTTTTGCAGCAAGCCATTTTTCAAGCCAATGAATATCATAGTTTCCTTTGACAACATCTTCTGCAACTGAAAGATCTCGGTGAAGAGGAAGGAGGGTATTTACGCCTGTGATCACATATTCATGCAGGGCACGGCGGACGCGCTGGATGCACTCTTCTCGTGTATCCGCATGGACAATCAGCTTGGCAATCAAACTGTCATAATAGGGGGGGATTTGGTACCCTTGATAAATAGCGCTATCAATGCGCACCCCATAGCCCCCTGGAGTCAGATAATCCTGAATTTTTCCAGGAGAGGGGATAAAGGTTTCTGAATCTTCCGCATTAATACGACATTCAATGGCATGCCCTTTAAAAACAACATCCTTCTGAGAAATGGTGAGCGGCAGGCCTGCCGCCACGCGGATTTGTTCGCGGACTAAGTCAATACCTGTAATCATCTCCGTAATGGGATGTTCAACTTGAAGGCGAGTGTTCATTTCCATGAAATAAAACTTGCCGTCTTCATAGAGGAATTCAATTGTTCCTACGCCGCGATAGCCAAGTTTTTTGATAGCATCACAGACAATTTTTCCCAGCTCTTCTCGGGTTTTAGAATCAATAGCAGGGGAGGGAGCCTCTTCCCATACTTTCTGATGGCGACGTTGCAGAGAACAATCTCTTTCCCCTAAATGGATAACGTTTCCATGGGTGTCCGCGAGGATTTGCATTTCAATGTGGCGGGGATGGGTTAGATATTTCTCCATATAAAGCTGGTCATTCCCAAAGCATGCTTTGGCTTCAGCGCGAGCTAATTGGATAGCTTCTTCAAGGTCAGCAGGCGTTCTTGCCACCTTCATTCCTTTGCCTCCTCCTCCAGAAGCAGCTTTCAGAAGAACAGGATAGCCAACCTCTTCTGCAATTTTCGCAGCGTTTGCGATATCAAGACCTCCCTCAGATCCGGGAACAACGGGAATGCCTAACGCAAGAGCGGTTGTTTTTGCGGTAACCTTGTCTCCCATCAAGCGAATATGCTCAGGAGTTGGCCCAATAAAGGTCATTCCATGCTCTTCTACCATTTCGGCAAAGGCTGCATTTTCCGATAAAAAGCCAACCCCTGGATGAATAGCATCAGCCCCACAAATGTCAGCGGCTGAGAGAATGGCGGCCATATTAAGGTAGCTTTGAGAAGAAGGGGCTGGGCCAATGCAAACACTTTCGTCTGCAAGACGCACGTTCATAGCTTGGCTATCCGCTTCTGAATGAACAGCAACGGTTTTAATACCCATCTCGCGACAAGCTCTTAAAATACGAAGAGCAACCTCTCCGCGATTGGCGATTAAGATTTTTTGGAACATAACAACGGTCCTCTGTTACTCGAGAATCAGTAAAACTTCCCCAAATTCAACAGGGTTTGCATCGGTAATAAGGATCTCTAGTACCTTACCATCGCGAGGGGCACGGATTGGGTTCATCACTTTCATGGCTTCAATAATAAGGAGGGTCTCTCCTTTTTTCACTGTATCTCCAAGCTTTACAAAAGTCGCAGCACCAGGCTCCGACGCTAAATAAGCGGTTCCTACCATAGGAGAAAGAACAGGATCTCCCTGAAGTGGCGTAGGTATTGGCTGAGAAGCCGTATCCTGAGAAAGAGGAGCGATAGGGTGAGGAGCTGGCGCAGCAGCTACGGAAGGAGCATGGGTAACAACCCCCCCACGCGCAACCCGAACACGGTGTTCCCCAACTTGATATTCTATTTCCGTTAAATTGGTCTCTTCCAAAAGCTTCGCAAGCGTTCGAACAGCCTTTTCGTTAATAATAATATCTTCTTTTTTATTTACTTTTTTACTTGAGGATTTATTGTTACTTTTATCCAAAATACTTCCATAACTTGTTACATTCGTTGGGTGTTGTTATACCTCAGCTTATTACTAAAGGCAAGATTATTTACCTCTCTTCAAAGTTTTTCTGAGCAAACTCCCAATTGACAAGGTGTTTCAGGAAGATATCCAGATAATCAGGACGACGGTTCTGGTAATCAAGATAATATGCATGCTCCCATACGTCACACGTCAGTAAGGCTTTTTGATTGTGAACCATCGGAAGATCTGCATTGGACGTTTTTGTGACTTGCAGGGTACCATCTGTTCCCAACACGAGCCATGCCCAGCCACTCCCAAATTGGGTAGCTCCAGCTTGCTTAAATTGTGTACAAAACTCTTCAAAGCTTCCAAAATCCTTGATGATTTTATCAGCCAACGCCCCTTGAGGCATCCCACCGCCCTGAGGAGAAAGCGAGTTCCAGTAAAACGTGTGGTTCCAAACCTGGGCGGCATTATTGAAGATACCTGCTTTATCCGATTTATTAGCAGAATCCTTGATGATGGTTTCTAAAGGCTTATCATCCAGATCTGTGCCTTCAATAAGTTTATTCAGATTGGTGACATACGCCTGATGGTGTTTTCCATAATGAAAACTCAATGTGCGTGCTGAGATATGAGGCTCAAGCGCATTTTCAGGGTAAGGAAGGGGAGGGAGGGATACGGCCATGGTGCTAACTCCTTATTCATTTGTTTAACAGAAATGTAAACGATGTGAATGAGTTTGGGAAGGGGAGAAGGAAACATTGTTATCCCAGGGTCCCATAGACTTTACCAAGCGAGACTATGATAGAAATCTCTATACATTACGGAATCTTCTTGAAAATTCTTTCTTGCACCTCAACCGTTAACGAGAAATTGCTACTCGTTGCTTCTTCCTTCCTCGCTGCTATTTATATTAGGTGTATCGATCTTTGGTCTAAAATCTCAGGACTACACTCTCTAAGAATTCGTAAAAAATGAGGGATATTTAGGAAAAAACGCATGATATACTCGTTTTACCTTTCTTAATAATGTACCCCTCCGGACAAGAACAGTCTTCGGGAGCGAACTCACCTTTCCCCTTACAGGTAGCCACACCATTAGATATGACAAGTTGCTCTCTGCTGCCTTCGCATTTGCATTTGATAGGTGCTGGCATATTGCTAGTTGTATAGCAAAGTCTATATAAATCGATTATAATATTGTCATAGCAAGAAAAGAAGGATAAGAAGAGCTATGACATACAGTGTGGATTTTCGACAGAAAGT
>JAGVLE010000033.1 GCA_020049895.1 Alphaproteobacteria bacterium
ACTTTCTGTCGAAAATCCACACTGTATGTCATAGCTCTTCTTATCCTTCTTTTCTTGCTATGACAATATTATAATCGATTTATATAGACTTTGCTATAATAGCTTACGAAGGGTGCTTGTGTTGAGCGCGTCTATCTTCTGAAACGCTTTCCTTTTTTGGAGGAGGTTTTCTCTTCCAAACACTTCTTTTTGCAGCTGTCGTACTGTGGGCTAGGATGTTTTTTAGCACAGGCGTGCTTACACTTTTTATCCTTCCCTGGTATTTTGGAACAATGGGTCTCCTCTTTACAGCGGACATAGGCCGAATTAGAAAATTTATCCTTGCAGATATGTTTACATTCTCCTTCGCTCTTAGCGTTTGCTGGAGCGTGGGTTAAAGCCATCATGAGAGCTGCGAGAGCTATCATTGGAAAAATTTTTTGCATTTTAGGCATCTAATTTCCTTTCTATCTATATTTCATCATATGAACCGTACGAGGCTCATTTCATAAACTATGTTATCTCAAATAAATTAAAAACTTCTTAACAGGCTCTCTTATAGCGAGGGCTGCCTTTCTTATGTCACTTGTCTGCGAACTTTCGCAGAGGCTTCTCTTGAAAGGAAGCGCAGAGTCGAAAAAACAAACGAAGTGTACGTATGCTCAATTTGACAAACGGAGACAAGGCCTATACCATCTTCTAGAATTTAATAGATGGAGATGTTCTCATGGATTTTCTTATAAAAACTCAGGCTAAATCAACATTTTTGGCGGAATTATTGACTATTGTGGGGGGCGCTTTTCTTCTCTTTGCAGCGTCTCAAATAGAAATTCCTCTGAATCCTGTTCCTATTACATTGCAAACAGTTGCCGTAATGCTTATTGGATTGACCTATTCCCCCCGCCGGGCGATAGAAACGCATTTATTGTGGCTTGGGATGTGTGCAGTAGGACTTCCTGTGCTTTCAGGTTTTGTGGGTGGGATTGCTTACTTTGTTAGGCCCACGGGAGGATACTTGTTAGGATTTGTGATAGCGTCGTTCGCAATGGCAACACTTAAGGAAAAGCTTTCTCTTAATTCATGGAAAAGTGATGCTTTTCTGACTATTCTAGGAACAGTCATTGTGTTTGCATCAGGTGTCCTTTGGCTTTCTTATTGTATTGGATGGCCGGCCGCTTTTTATGGGGGCGTTCTTCCTTTTATTCTCCCTGGTATTGTTAAGGGCGCTCTTTTGTGCTCAGCGCTTCAGATCGTGCGTTACGCTCGACAGAAATGACGCTTTCTTTTCGGCCTCATAACTTTATGTGTGCCCTTGGGTTTCAAGGGATGGGGTATTCGCCAGCCTTTGTGGAAAATTTTACATCCATTGTAGACGCCCTCCATCACAATGAAGATTTACCCATTAAGATTATTGGTGAATCTGATTCTATTTGTGCGGCATGTCCAAACAAAAGAGGACTTTCCTGCAAGGATGAAGAAAAGATTAGATCTCTGGATGAACGCCATTCCAAAGTTCTGGGCTTCCTTAAGGGCACTTCAATAACATGGAATGAAGCCAAAAAGTTAATGAAGAAAAACATGACGCTGGAGGCCTTTCATAAAGCGTGTGAGGGTTGCTCTTGGAAGTCATTGGGAGTTTGTGAGAAAGCTCTTCAGGCTTTGAGGACGGATGGCAAAGAAGCTTAACCCTGAAGATCAGCATCTCTGGGAGCTTAATACGCGGGATGTTAAGGTGTTGCCGAAAACAACGCGCTTAACCAAAAAACGCTCTTCCTCACCGCGTTATCATGATTTACGGATACCAAGCCCTTCCTTTGAAAAGCAAGAGCTTGTACCGAGTTCTCCTTTACCCTCTTTTGATAAAAAAAGCCTTCGACACATAGCCATTGAGGCCCGCTTAGATCTGCATGGGTTGACTCTTGACGCAGGTTACCAAGCGTTAGAGACATTCTTAAAGAATGCTCAAGAGAGGGGCCTCAAAACAATCCTCGTGATCACAGGAAAAGGAAGGGGAGAGTATGAAATGACTTTTCGAAGTCAGCTTCCTCGGTGGCTTGAAGAAACAGCGCTACGCCGTCTTGTGTCTTCCCTGCACCATCCTGCAAAAATGCAGGATGGCGGGACAGGAGCTTTTTACGTGAGGGTAAAGCGAAAGGATATATAGGCTACCCTCAACCATACGCTAGCAAGAGAAAGTTAAGAAAAGGTTAACAGAGGGAAAAAAAGTCTAAGCTGCGGCTAACTCTATCAGTTCTTGCAAAACCTTAGCGGTTTCTTTAAGAGAAATTTCAGGAGAATTAAAGACGCGAATATACACAATTTTCTGATCAGGGCGTAGTTTTGCTGTGCCTTTTTGTTCCATAATATGGGAAATCAAAAGATTGGGATTCTTAAACGTATTTTTATAAAAGGTGATAAGAATTCCTTTGGGCCCAATCTCTACTTTCTCAATGCCTGCTTGGCGCGCTAATGATTTAAGATAGACAATTTCTAAAAGATTTGAAACTTCTGGGGGGAGAGGGCCAAATCTATCAACCAACTCTATAGCAAAGCTATCGATATCTTGCCTGGTCGTAAGAGTGCTCAGGCGCTTATAAAGGCTTAAACGCAATCCTAAGTCAGCGACATATGTATCAGGAATAAGGACTGAGATTTCGACGGTGATTTGAGGAATATACTCGCTTGGAGTATAGGTTTCGCCTTTCCCTTCTGCTTTGAGAGAAAGAATCGCTTCTTCCAACATATGTTGGTAAAGTTCAATTCCCACTTCGCGAATATGACCAGATTGTTCTTCTCCCACAAGGTTTCCAGCTCCGCGTATATCCATGTCATGGCTAGCCAGTGTAAATCCAGCGCCTAATGTATCAAGGGATTGGATAACCTCCAGGCGTTTTTGTGCCGTTGACGAGAGGATTTGACCTGCTGGATACGTTAGGTAAGCATATCCACGGACTTTAGCTCGCCCTATACGACCGCGAAGCTGATATAGTTGGGAGAGGCCAAAGAGATCAGCTCTATGAATAAGAAGAGTATTTGCCTTTGAAACATCAATGCCTGATTCAATAATTTGTGTACTTAATAAAACATCGTAAGCGCCATCATAGAATTCTGACATAACGTTTTCGAGAGCTCGAGGAGACATTTGTCCATGAGCAATAGCAAATTTTACTTCAGGGACAAAATGACGCAAGCGCTCGGCGACTTTCTCTAAATCTGATATACGAGGGCACACATAAAATGTTTGTCCTCCTCGAAATTGTTCCCTCAAAATGGCCTCGCGCATCACCATGGCATCAAAAGGAAGCACAAATGTTCGCACAGCCATGCGATCGAGAGGGGGAGTGGCGATAAGACTCATTTCTCGTACTCCAGAAAGAGCCATTTGTAGGGTTCTGGGAATGGGGGTGGCCGTTAACGTAAGGACGTGAATGTTTTCCTTCAGGTTTTTCAATTTTTCCTTTTGAGCAACGCCAAAATGTTGTTCTTCATCGACAATTAAGAGGCCTAAATCAAAAAACTCTACAGAGCCAGAAAGAAGGGCATGCGTACCAATGAGGATTTGGATTTCTCCCTTCTTCAGACGTTCTTTTAAAAGACTTGCTTCTCGAGGTTTAATAAGGCGCGATAGCTGAGCCACCTGAATGCCCGTATCTTTAAAGCGAGTGATAAAGGATTGATAATGCTGTCGTGCCAAAAGGGTTGTAGGGACAACAACGGCAACTTGCTTTCCCGCTGCAGCGGCAATGAAGGCAGCTCGCATGGCAACTTCTGTTTTGCCAAAACCGACATCACCACAAATAAGACGATCCATAGGTCTTCCAGTCGTCAAATCTTGACAAACATCTTCTATGGCTGAGAGTTGGTCTTCTGTTTCAGGATAAGGAAAACGAGCCGCAAATTCATCGTAAAGCCCACTTGGCCTTTGAAAGACGTCTGCATGATGCAGTTGACGTGTAGCTGCAATTTTCAAAAGATAATCAGCGACTTCTTTTAAGCGCTTCTTCACCCGCGCCTTACGAGATTGCCAAGCTACCCCTCCTAACTTATCAAGAGAGGCCAGGGTGTCAGCGGCGCCGTAACGAGAAAGGAAATCAATACTCTCAACAGGAACGTAAAGCTTTGTATCGCCGTCATAGTGGACTTCTAAACAATCATGAGAGGCGTTATTGATGGTAAGCGTTTTCAATCCTTCATAGCGACCAATACCATGCTCTTGATGCACTACAAGGTCTCCTACCTGCAGGCTGGATACCTCTTGAATAAATAAATCACTGCGTTTTTTGGACTTAACAGATTTTCCGAGGCGCTCTCCGAAGATATCTTCCTCTGTCATAATGAGGAGGCCTGGAGCCTCAAAACCTTTGTCTATATCAAAAACAGTCAAGGTAGGGGTAGTGGTTTCTAGAACTTCTGGGAAGGAGTGAATGTACTTTAAGAAGGGAAAATTGTGCTCGGTTAAGATATGGCCAAGCCTATTTGCAGATCCTTGGGTAACGCCGACAAGAAGGATTCGTTTCTTTTGGCTTTGAGCGGTTTCGAGAACTTCTTTTAACTTATCAAATACGTTGTGATGAGGTGATTTTAGGGAAGGGACGAGCTTTCCTCCCGCATCAGTACCTTCTGGGTGAGAAAAAGGAGAAAAAACAACTTTTTGGGAGGGAGGGATAAGGTTCTCCCAGTTTTTTTGGGTAATATAGAGATGCTCAGGAGGCAGTGGATGATAGGGAATCCCTTGTTTTTCAAGTGATTGGAAGTCAATGCGCGTTTTATAATGATCTTGGATTTGATCATTATAAGCTGTGCGGGCCTCTTCCAAATGGTCATCAAGGCAATAGAGGCTTCCTTCTACATAGGTTGCAAAAGGGGTAAGCGTTTCATAGAAAAGAGGAAGCCAATGTTCATATCCTACATAGGGTCGCATTTCCGAAATCGCTGCATATAAAGGATCTTTGGGGTCTGGAATACCAAAATGATCGCGATATTTTTTGCGGAATAAGGTAATGCTTTCAGGCGTTAGATGAATTTCGCTCATCGGTTTGAGGAAAAGGCTTTCAACGGGAGCTATTGTTGTTTGTTGGAGCGGGTCAAATGTCCTGAGGGTTTCTAAGGTCTTTCCAAAAAAATCTAATCGAATAGGGAAATTATATCCGGGAGGAAATAAATCAATGAGACTCCCACGTACAGCAAACTCTCCCCATTCTTGGACCAGTTCTCGTCGGGTATATCCATTATGTGTTAGGAAGGATAGGAGAGCTTCATAACCAACGGTTTGTCCGCCTTTTAAAGACATCATTCTTCCTTGGAAGGCTTCCAAAGGAGGAACTTTTTGTAAAAAGGCTTGAAGGGTTGTAATAATTAAAAAAGAGTCTTTTCTCTCCGTGAGACTCGTGAGGGTATTCACTCGCTGGGCTATAATATCAGGGTGAGGGGAGCTTCTATCATAAGGTAAGCAATCCCATCCAGGGAAAAACAACACAGGGCGAGAGGGGGCAAAAAAAGCCAGTTGGCTTTTGAGGCGTAAGGCGCGGCTCTCATCTCGAGCGATGTATACTATCTTTTTTGTCGTTTGAGCCAGCTCGGCTAATAAAAGCGCATCATAACCATCAGGAACGCCTGTCAGAAGGGCCGGCGGAGAGAAAGAAGGAAGAAAACTCATCAGGACTAGAAATGTTAGTGAATTAGTTTATTACAGAGCCATTCATAAAGCTCGCATTCAGGGAGTGCAAGGAGAGAGTCAAATTTTTCGGCTTCTTCTTGGGTCATAGAGGGGAGGTTTTTTTCTGCAAATTTCCCTAAAAGTAAATCTAACTCTTTCGTTCCACGATGCTGGCTTTGATACAGAAGGCGTTTTTTTAATTTCTCAAGAGATTCCATACGTAAGCCTTAGGACTCTTGTTGAAGATTAAGGCGAATTCGATAGCGTAAACTGACGCTTTCATGTGGAGCCAAAGGAATTGTCCAGCGAATATGTGCATCTTCTTGTTCATGAGGGTGCGTTTCACGCAAGATCGCCCCTTTATCTGAGATGTTTTGGAAGACAAGAACTTTCCTTGGGGTATCTGTCATATTTTTCAAATCAAGCCGATGTCCGGATTCAATCGCTTGACTCCCAAGTTTACGGTAGTCCGTTTGGCGCACTTCAGCGGAAATGTCATTGGTGGTTCCCAAGCGCAAACTAAGAGAGTGATTGAGGGGAATTGCTGCTGTCTTATTGGTTCCCACATAAAAAAGAGAACCGTCTTCATTCCGCTTAAAAACCTTTATTTCTCCTTCGGGAAGAGGAATGCCTAGGCCTTTTCGGGCTGTATTTTGGACAGAAAGCCATGTTTCTACAGGAGGTTTCATGATAACCCCTTGCTCTTCAAGAAGAAGATTGTTTTTTGGGAAAATGCAGAAGTTTTTTGTAGGAGCAAGGTTTTCAACAGAAAACCAAGAAATATTTTTCGTTTCTTGGTCAGCAAGTGTTATCGGGTGCTCAAGTTCATAGAGTTTTTCTGATGTTGCTAAGGTATTGGCAATATGGAAGCGCCCTTTTTTAATATTCACGCCACTCTTATTATGCAACGTAATCCAGTTGTTAAGGTCAAGGTGTTGTTGTGCAGTATCCACGATAATTGTATAAGCTGCTTTCCAAGAGAACCCTTGCGTGAGATACCCCATTTCAAAGAGTGATTCACCTTCTTTTTCTGCCTTAATTTTCAGTGTAACAATAGGTTCAGCCACTAAAGTATAAGGGAGATTCGGGAACCCAACTAAGTCTTTTTTGACAGAAAAAATGACTCCTGCAGAACTAATAATGGCTTCTTCTCCGTCTAAGGAGAGAAGCTGCGCAGGCCGCGGAGGTCCGTTCAAGTCTCGTGCTAAGAGGAGGATAGGCTCACCAATGGAGTGTTTCAAGAGTTCTTCCCGCGTAAGATGAGAAGAGCGGAAAGTATATTCCAACATGTCTACAGAGGGAGAAGGGGGCAGAACTTTAAAAAGGAAAGTATCCATAAGGATGAGGGCAGGGATGTCTTTAATTAATAGCTTTGTATACCCTGCTTTCAAAAAAGAACGGCGCTTTTCCTTGATAAGTGCGACGTCATGGGGATAGAGAGTGACATTGACTTCCAGTTGAGAAGACTGGCACACATCTTGAGTCGCTGCCTCTGCAAAGGAAGGAAGTAAAAAAAGAAGGAAAAGGAGACGTTTCATTATGCGTCCTTGCCAAGAGATGATGGTCAGATACCCTGAAGGAGATTATATCATTATCTGGCAGATTCCTAAATTTATTTTTTAGACTTTTAGAAATTAAAATTGGCCATTCATAAGCTCAAAAATTTCCACTCCCTATCTTCTTCAGCAAGAAATACTCATCTTTGCGCTGCGTCCCCTTTGGAGCTTAGGCGCCCTATTTTTTGTTTAGCTTTGGAGGGGCTAAATTAGGCTTTTCCGTTGAAAAAGGGGTAGCCGTCGGGGATTTTTTCAAAATGTCTAAAATTTCTTTTATCCCACGATCAAGTTGTGGATCTATCCCTTTTTCATAATCTTGCGGGGTAATTTCGACCTCAATATCAGTATCCACTCCATAGTTTTCAACGGTCCAGCCTCCATCATAAAACCAAAAGGAAAACTCAGGTTGTGATGTAAACCCTCCGTCCACTAAAGGATGACGCATGTATATCCCAATAACTCCCCCCCAGGTGCGCTTTCCAATAAGCGGACCCAAATTTAGAGCTTTGAAGCTATGACAAAAGATATCCCCATCTGATCCTGCATACTCATTGGTTAACGCCACCATAGGGCCCATAGGAGCCTCATGGGGGTAAGGAATGGATCCCCACCAGCGAGATTGATCATATCCAAGGCGCTTTCTTCCAAGCTTCTCTAGGAGAAGTCCAGAAACGTTGCCCCCTCCATTAAATCGCACATCAATAACAAGGCCCTCTCGATCAAGTTCTGCTAAAAAGCCACGGTGGAATTCTGCAAATCCAGACGTTTGCATATCAGGAACATGAACATATCCCACGCGGCCTTTTGTTTTTTGATGAACATACGCTCGATTATTCTCAACCCAGTCTCGATAACGTGCTGCTGATTGAGAGGAGAGGGGGCGAACATGAACATTTCTTTCCTTCTTTTTGTTCTCTTTGAGGGTGAGAGAAATCATGGTGTTTGCTTGGTGAACAAGAAGCTTCTGAGGAGACGTATGCTCATCAAGTTTTTGTCCATTGATTGCACACAAAAGATCTCCTTCCTTCACATTATACCCGCTTGCAATGAGGGGCGATGTCTTGAGAGGATTCCAGCGATCTCCTTGGACGATGTCGGAAATCCTGTAAGCTTTTTCTGCTTTATCATAAGTAAATTCAGCCCCAAGATCGCCTAAAGGATAGGTGGGGGAAGGGCGTATATCTCCCCCAAACACATAAGCGTGGGAACTGCCGAGCTCTCCATGCATTTCTGCAATAAGGTCAGAGAGTTCACCTCGTGTTGCAATTCGATCCAACAAGGGGCGATAGCGTTTATAAATGCCATCCCAATCTACCTTTGACATATCTTCTGTCCAGAAAAAGTCTTTTTGGAGTTGCCAGACATTATCAAAGATTTGCTCCCATTCTTTGAAAGGTTGAATGCTGACTTTAATGCGAGAAAGATCAATCCAGCCGCCTTTACGATACGAGGGATCGGAATCTTGTGGTTTTTCTCCGGCCTTAATGACACGTAATTTTTTCTGGCTGAAGTAGCCTAGCCATTGACTATTCCCCGATAAAGCAAAAGAGGAAGCTTGAGGAATAAGCGTATCCTCATTTTGTAGGGAAAGATCATAACATTGAATTTTAGAATTACAGCCTGAATGGCTATCCTCTTCTCCTAGAGAAGAAGCAACGTAAAGAACTTTTCCAGGAATACCACGAATAAATGTATAGTTTCCTTCATCAACAGGGAATTCAAAAATCCGATTTTCAATCCCTTTTAGATCAATTTTAATGTCTTTTGAGAGTTTCTTTTGATCTGGTGAAGAGGCGTCCTTTTTAAGGGGAGGCTTTTCATGGCTTAAGGTAGGAACAAAAGGAGAAACAGAGTTTTCCTGCAATACGATCGCATAGGGTTTAACGCCTTTTGGAAAGCCTTTCTCAAACTGTAGATTATCAGAAACGGGATTATAAGTGCGCTTAGACAGGAAATAAATATACTTCCCTTCCGGATCAAACGTGGGGCAAAAATCCACAAGAGGTGGCTTTGTAATCACCTGATTTTTAAAGGTTTTTATGTTGCAAAGTTTGATAGCCCGCAAACATCTATTGAGAGGAAAATCATAGACAATCCAATTGCCGTCTGGTGACCATTCTACGCTTTCAATATCCCCAAAAGCACTTTTATCAAGGAGCTTTTTCTTTTGTGTTTTGAGATTGACGTGAAAAAGTTCGCAGCGGTGATTAATAAGCATAGCTTCGTCACGCGTGGGCGATGGTTTGAGAAGGAGAATTCTCCCCAAGTCCCCTAAATTCAGTGATTTTGGAGACTTCAATGTGGCTACTTCATGAATTTCAAGGCTATCCCCTTCTCTTCGATCCCTCGCGATAAGAAGACGTTTATCATCATGGAGCCAAGAAATCCTTTTATAGCGCACACCATCCCGTTCGCCATATTGATGAATACCTTCCTCCCAATTGGCGAAGGAAAACGGGCGACCACGGGTGATAACCGCGAGGTGGGTGCCGGCCTTATCTAAAGCATAATTGGTGAGGTAAGAGGATGGATTTGCGAATCTTCTGGCTCGTTGAGGAAAAGAAGAGTGAAATCCAACCCTAATTTTTTTAGGGCTTTGGTCGTGGAGGGACCAACTGTAGAGATCGCCTCCGGCTGTATAAACGAAGGTATCTCCTTCATGGGTAAGTCCACGTACAAAGAAATCTTCATGGGCTGTATGTCGTTTGAGATTAGATCCTTCAGAGGTACAGGAATATATATTTCCATGACCTTCATGATCTGAAATAAAATAAATCTGATCTTTGACCCACAAGGGTCGCATCGCATTTCCTTTAATATCAATAAGCTTTTTAAACTGATCTTTTCCAGAGGGGCGAATCCAAAGTTCTCCCGCTGTTCCTCCGCGATAACGCTTCCAGGATGTGTACCCATGTCCATGTCTTTGAATAACCATTCCAGAATGAGAGGGAGCGTAAGAGGCAAAGTTTGCAGGTCCACAAGAAATCCGCTGAACAATGCCTGTCTTTAAATGAACTGTATAAAGAGAGCGTATCCGGAAGGGAGAGTTCTTCGCAGAAGAAAATATAATTTCTGAGGCAGAAGCCCACCCTATAACACCACATCCTTCAGAGATATACGTGAGACGTTCCGGTTGTCCCCCTTCAGCAGGAATAACGTAAACTTCCGAGTGTCCCTCATAGATTCCAGTAAAGGCAATCCACTTTCCATCTGGGGAAAAAGTAGGATCACTGGCTTCAGCTGTTCCCGCTATAAGGCGTTCTGCTTTTCCCCCAGAAAGGGGAACTGTCCACAAATCATCATCTGCAACAAAAACAATCGTATCTTTTTTTAATGCGGGGATACGGTAATAGCCTTCTTGTTTCATCTTAATCTCTCTGTTCAATTCTAGGAAAAACAGGAACAGGCTCACATAAGGTTGTTCCAGCTACCAAGGGGGTTTTAAGGGATGCAAATGTTCGATCTTTCTGGCCAAGCTGATCCAAAATTCTTGAAGAAGAGTCTGGCATCACGGGCTGTGTGTATACGGCTACATGACGAATAACTTCTGCTAATACGTAGAGAACCGTCTCCACCCGTTTGTGATCTTGTGGATCAGTGGATTTTCTTAAAGACCAAGGCTTTTCAAAGTCTACGTAGCAGTTAGCTTTCCGAATCACTTCCCAAATATGCTGGCAATAGGCTTGGAGAGCTTGGTTATCTATATCGGTAAAGAGGATTTGTTCCAGATGAGCAGCACTAGCAAGAAGCTCACGATCATTTTCGGATAAATCTCCAGGGACAGGGATCTGAGGATCTAGATTTTTATAAATAAAAGAAAGAACCCGTTGTGTGAGATTTCCTAAATCATTGGCAAGATCACTGTTTGTACGCGTGACTAAGGCTGCCTCTGAAAAGCTTCCATCTTGCCCAAAGGGAACTTCCCGTATTAAAAAATACCGGAAGGGATCTAGCCCGTATTTCTCGATGATATTAAAAGGGCAAACCACATTTCCTAAGGATTTTGACATTTTCTCACCATCACAGGTCCACCATCCATGAGCAAAAATTTTCTTGGGAGGAGGGAGTCCTGCTGCCATTAAAAAAGCTGGCCAATAGACGGCATGGAACCGCAGAATATCTTTCCCTAATAGATGCAAAGATTCGGGCCAGAACGTTTGGAAGTCAGAACTGTTTTCATCAGGATAGCCAAGGGCTGTGATGTAATTTGTAAGGGCATCAACCCACACATACATGACATGAGCAGGGTCTGTGGGAACCATGACGCCCCAATCGAATTTTGTTCGAGAGATTGAAAGATCTCTCAGACCACCTTTTATGAAGCTG
Source organism: Alphaproteobacteria bacterium (assembly GCA_020049895.1). GTDB lineage: Bacteria > Pseudomonadota > Alphaproteobacteria > UBA9655 > UBA9655 > UBA9655. Next base: position 11,518 of record JAGVLE010000033.1, read on the forward strand.
AGTACCTCGTTTCGACGGCTTAGAGGAGCAATCGCATGTGGGTGGGCTTCATAATAGTCAAGTAACGGCCGTTCCCAGGCAGAAAGGCGAAAAAAATACGAAGATTCTTCAATCCATTCCACAGGAGCACCGGTGGGGGCCTTTCCACCTACAATTTCTGATTCGTCGTAGTAAGCCTCATCCCGGGTGGCATACCAGCCTGCATAAACGCTTTCATAAATTTGACCAGCAGCTTCTAATTTTTTCCATAAGGCTTGCGCAGCTTCATGATGGCGTTTTTCCGTGGTACGAAGAAAGACATCATTGGAGGCATTAATTTTACGGGTCATGTCTTGAAAAATGAGCGCCATGCGATCCGCATACGCTTGTGGGGCTTCTCCTGCAGCAGCGGCAGCCTGAGCAACCTTTGACCCATGTTCATCTGTTCCTGTTAGGAACTTTACGTTTGCGCCTGCAAGCCGCCAATAGCGCGCGAGAACATCAGCTGCAAGAGTTGTGTACACATGACCAAGATGGGGGGCTCCATTAAGGTAATAGATGGGGGTTGTAATATAATGCGGAGTCATTTTCTCATCTCAGCTAAGACACAAGAAAGCGTTGCTTTTTTATCTAGTTGTGCAAATCGACACTGTTCAAACAATTGTGTAATGGTTTCATAAGTAGTTAGCATAGGGGGAACCAACTCCTGATCTTCAATAGTGGACATGATACGAGTGTAAAGAAAAGTTCTTAACATATCCTCAACTAAATCGTAAGAAGTTTCATTTCCTCCATGAGTGTGAATAAAAGGAGTTGCGTTTTCTCCCTTCAAAATATTTTGGAGATCGCTAAAAATATGGGCTCCTTCTCCTTTTATAACGCGTATTAATCGCCCAGGACTTCCCTGCATAAGGGAGGAAAAGCTGGGAAGGCTCAGATTCTGAGAGGCCATGACTTGCTTGACATCTTCATCTCCTAAAGGAGAAAAAAACAAAAATTGACAGCGTGAGCGAATTGTTGGCAACAAGTGGCCAGGAAGGTGAGTCACTAAAAAAAACACGGTTTTAGGAGGGGGTTCTTCTAAGCGTTTTAGTAAAGCATTGGCTGCATTATTATTGAGTCGTTCTGCTCCATCAATAATGATAATACGCCATCCTCCGCCTCGAGATGTTTGGGTTAAAATAGTATTGAGGTTTCGAATGATTTCCACACCAATTTCGGGACTTTTTTCCTCTCCAACAACCCACAAATCTTCCTGACTTTGGGCGGCGACACGACGATAAAGGGGATCATCATCAGAAAAATGAGTGTCCTTATTATCACGCTTAGAGAGAATATATCTTGCCATATGGAAGGCAAACGTTGCTTTTCCAACGCCGAAATCTCCTGCAAAAACCCATGCATGAGGGAAACGAGACGAATGGAAGGTATTTAAAAAATGCTCTTTCGCCTGCGTATGACCAAAAAGATTTTGATTTTCTCGCGGAGAAAGCATGAAAGTCTTAGCCCTGTAGCATTATTTTTATAATGGTATAAGTTCTTGATAAAGATGTCAAAACATCTAATTGAGTATGAATAGCAGAAATGAAGAATTAGATAGGCTTCTTCGAATACCGTCCTATCAACCTCGCTTGAGCAAGGACATGACTTTGCATAGCCAGGAGAATACCTTTCTTCCTAATTTTGGGAGGGAGGTCTAGTTGGGTATCAAGAGCATATAAAGTAAAAATATATCGATGGGTTCCGGAAGGAGGATTAGGGCCACCATAACCTTCATTTCCCCAAGAATTAAGGCCGCTATGCATGCCACTACGAAGAGTTGAGAAATTTTCGGGGATGTTCACAAATGAAGGGGGGATATTATACAAAATCCAGTGATCAAAAGGACCGCCGGGTGCATCGGGGTCTTCACAGATCAAGACAAATGACATCGTATCTTGAGGCGCATGCGTCCAGTGAAGGGGAGGGGAAATATTTTTCCCTTGTGCTGTATAGAGAATAGGGATATCAGTCTGGTTTACAAAAGCAGGACTTGAAAGTTTCATGATCACTGAGTCTCCTTTTGCCTGCATGATGAGGGCAGCTATAAAAAAGGAAAAAAAGCAGAAAACTTTGACGAAAGAACGTGGTGCTATAAGGCTCATGAATAACTCAATAGTTTTTTACGACGTATTTCACCATAACCTAAGAAGACAATAGCCCCCATAACAATGGAGGCGCCGAAAGTTGTCCAAAAAGAAGGAAGTTCAGCAAAGGCCACAACACCAATAAGAGAACTTGCAAACCATTTTGTAAAGCCATAAGGAGCAAGATAACTCACTTCTGCAGAGGCATAAGCTTGGCTGAGACACAAGTGAGCGCTTGCTGCAAATCCCCCCATCATCAAAAGCCAGGGCCAATGCCAAGCGTCAGGCCAAGCTCCATAGAGAAGAGTGGGAATAAATAAGGCTGGGGCCATGAAAACAAGAAGATACGTAACAATAAGCTGGGGAGAATCATCCTTAGCTAACCTGCGAATCATTAACGTTGCTCCTGAAAAACAAGTAGCGGCAAGAATGGGAAGAAGCGCTATTAAGCTAAACGTGCCTACGGCAAAAGTGGATTGAGAAATAATCCCTCCTCCGACAAAGCCAATAAGAATTGCTAAACTACGCTCTTTCGTGAGCTCTTCTTTAAGAAATACCTTTGCGCCCATAACTGTAATGAGGGGGCCCAGAAACATTAAAGCAACTGCTTGAGCAAGGGGCATATGAGTCAGAGAGATATACCATAACACAACGCCTATGGCGGAAAGAGTAATACGACAAAGCTGAAGAACGGGTGAGCGTGTCTTAAGAGACTTTGGTCCATGTTGAACAATCCAGGGAATCAAAAAGACCAATCCAAACAAGTTCTGGAAAAAAGCAATTTCATAGGCAGGGAGGGGTGTTTGGCCAATAGCTTCAGCCGTTTGGGAAAGATACCTAACAATTCCATTAATTGCGGAAAAGCAGAGAAAAGAAGAAATCTTCCAAAAAGCGCCTCGAAAATGAGGCGATGTTTTCCAAAACTTCAATAGTGTATAAGTCATGCTGCCGCCGGAAGGGGATTTCCCCTTTCTTTTGTCCTCATATTCTTAATTTCATGCTTACATAAACTAACGGTTGCGACAAGAATAAAGAAGGATCCTAAGAATGTCCAACCAGTTGGCCACTCATTAAAAAACAGCATTCCTAAGATGGCGCCTGCAATGAGACGCGTAAAGCTCATCGGAACAAGGTAAGTGATATCGGCAATAACATACGCATTTTGAAGAAAAATGAAGGCTCCGGCTAAAAACCCGCCCATTATGACTAGATAAGACCACTGCCAGGGAAGAGGGGGAACCCAGTGAAAACTTGAGGCAATTCCTAGGATAGGAATTGAAAAAAGAAGAAGATAAAGACAAACAGTCTGCGGTGTATCTTTTTGAACTTGTTTTTTTGCGAGGATAGAGCAGGTTACAAGGCAAGCACTGGCTCCTAAAGGAAAAAGTGCTATCAACCCTATTTCCGTCCAATGAATGTTTCCTCCAAAAAATTCTGCCCCTGAAATAAGCAGAGCTCCAGAAAGAGCTGTTCCAATGGCGAGCGCGCGAGCCCAGCCACATTTTTCTCCTAAGAAAATCTTTGCCCCTATCGCTATGAAAAGAGGAGCTGTGTATTTAAAAGCAACAACTTGCACAATTGGCAGTTTGGATAAGCCAATGAACCACAATACAATTCCCATAGAAGACGCAATGGCTCTTGCTAAGTTAAGTAAGAGAGAATTTTTTGTTTGAAAAGCAGCTTTTCCTGAAGAAAGAACCCAAGGAAGCATAAACAAAAGCCCAAAAGTAGCTTCAAAAAAAGCAATTTCTGGTGCGGGGAGGGGAATACCTCCTGTTTCTTTTGCAGTTATGGCCAGGTATCGAACAAACCCATTAATTGCAGAAAAACAAAGACAAGAACACACTTTGAAAAGCGCACCTCTGAGTGCGGGATCTCTCAATTTTATCCGAAACAGAGAGTTTATAGAGAGGATAGCCTTAAACATATTAGCCATACTGATTAAATAATTCCCCCAAGCTAGATGGTGCCTCTAATCCTCATATAGCAACTTGATGGAGGAATTGCTAGTTTTCTTTTTGAAAAATTTTAATACAAAAAATTATCTAGAGCTTTGCGCTATCTCGAGAGTCGGATGGAGGAAGGATTCGCGTGTTAAGCGATCAGTCATGGTGCTTCCAAGGAAATTTAAAATACTTAGGCAAGGAGAGGACTTCCGCAATGCGTTTATCTAGGAAAATCCAAGTTTTTTCAAATCCTTCGGAGTCGTCTTTTAGCCAATATAAGAAAGTAGTACTGTACACCCAACTTAAAAGTGCTCGCTTTGTATAAAAATTGTAGTCGGTTGAGGTGTCCCCCGCATAATACCATATATCACTCACAGTTTGATAAAGCAGCCGCATGGACTCAGGGATGTGGAAAGGTTTTTTTAAATAACGGGTCGTTTCCCGTGTTGCTTCACGATAGGGAATGAGAAGGCTTATTCTGGTTTTAACTCCCAGAGTAATGCGTTCGCGAATTTTTAGGGTATCAGTAGCAGGAAGAGTTTCAAGCATTTTTTTGTTCAAAAGATGGCTCCACAGACTAATAGCATCTCTGGGACCGTTAGGGAAAAGGCGCCATCCGTAGGAGGCTTCACGCCCGCAGTCTTGGGCGGCTTTTTCGAGAAGAGATGCTGACCATCCTTCAAAAGGAACGTGCTTGAGGGCGTACTCTAACATCTTAATTTTAAGTTGCTCTCTGTCTTCCATCTTTTTTCCCTTTTCTTAATGAGTTTGATGTATTATATATCTTACGCATATTTAAAGCAGTTTATTTTGGAAGGAGGTGTTATAAGTCATGCAAGTTATTGTTCGTGACAATAATGTTGACCAAGCTTTGCGCGTTCTTAAGAAAAAAATGCAGCGAGAAGGTATTTTTCGTGAAATGAAGCTACGTCGCCATTATGAAAAGCCTTCTGAGCGAAAAGCTCGTGAATCAGCTGAGTCAGTTCGTAGAGCCCGCAAGCTCGCTCGTAAGCGTACAGATTCTGTCTAATTAATTATGCTGTGTAGTAAGGGAGGTTACTACACAGCGCCCATCACCGGAAGGGAGGTTCATCGAAACTTCGTAGCTTCCGGGAGTGAATCAAAAGTTCTCCCTTACTAAACTCTTTAGCCAAAATACGAATTGTTTCCAGCCCAATCTGCAAATGCTGAGCCACTCGTTCTCTATAGAAATTATGAGCCATTCCGCGGAGTTTTAATTCTCCATGGATGGGCTTGTCTGATACACACAAAAGGGTGCCATAAGGAACGCGCATGCGGAATCCGTTGGCAGCTATAGTGGCTGACTCCATATCAAGGGCAATGGCGCGACTTTGACGAAAACGCTCAGTTAGCTCTCGGGAACGTAGCTCCCAATTACGATTGTCTGTTGTAACGACTGTCCCGGTACGTACGCGGGTTTTAACCTTTTGTTCTCCTACGCCCGTGATATTGGCCACAGCCTGCTGAAGAGCAAGTTGGACCTCTGCAATAGGAGGAACAGGAACCCAGAGAGGGAGGTCATTATTTAAAACGTTGTCTTCTCTAAGGTAGGCGTGGGCCAAAACATAATCACCCAACTCTTGACTACGCCTTAATCCTGCACAATGTCCGACCATAATCCAACAATGGGGACGTAGCACAGCGAGATGGTCCGTAATTGTTTTCGCATTGCTGGGGCCGCAGCCAATATTGATAAAGGTAATGCCTTCGTTGTTCTTCTTTTTGAGATGATAGGCAGGCATTTGTGGAGAGCTGGACCCAGGAGTTCCAGAGGGAGTTTCTTCAGAAGAAAAAGGACTGGGAGTTATCACATCTCCCGGCTCGACAAGAGCTGTATATTCTGGGTTCTCTGCAAGACATTGGTGAGCATAGGCAATGAATTCGTCTACATAGCGCTGATAGTTTGTCAAAAGGATAAAATGCTGGAAATGCTTGGCAGACGTTCCACAATAGTGATGAAGTCGAGCACACGAGAAATCTACCCGCTCTGCTGTAAAAAGGGCAAGGGGGAGGGGATGGTCTGGCTTGCGTAGATAGGTCCCATTAACAATACTGTCATCCACAACACTTAAGTTGGGAAGGGCGAATTCTATAGAGCTTTGCCACATCTTTTCAGGATATAGATTGATGGAGTCCCATTCGTCAAGGAAAGGCAAGGGAATAGGCCAATTACTTTCCCCAACTACCACAGGGACCTTATGATGCTCTAAAAGAAGCTCTATTTGCTTTTTATAATAGGTATGAAAGATATCAGGGCGTGTAAGAGTGGTTCCATACGTCCCAGCCTCTGAAATCGCGCCGAAAGCAGTCTGATCATCGACGTTTAATGTTTGAGATGTGACCTTAATGCCTAGATAAGGATATGTTGCTTGGCTAAGGGAGGGAATTTTTTCTGGAGGGGTCTTAGATTCCGCAATTGCCAAAAAAGTATCGCGAATCAGGCTCGTGTTCTTGTCATAAATTTCTGTAAGGTAAGCAACGGCTGCATCTGCGTCCCGAAATTCGCGAGGATTTCTAATCCCGTTAAATGTTGCTTCTAAGGTCATTGTTTTTTCTATCATGCTTTTAATATATCATGAATTTGAACCTTATTCAAAAATTCATTTAGGGGATGAAATTGTTAAGCATTTGGATTTGAAGAGGCATACTCAGGGACGAGTGTCTGGAGGAGGGAGAGGAGGCGATGGGTATCTTGAGATTTAGCAATGTGTTCAAGCTCTTGAAGAGACTGGGACAAGAATTCATAGTTGGAGGTACGGGGGGCGCCTAGGAAAATGGAGGCATTATTGGTGGGCAGAAGGTGTTCGGACGCATGGAAGAGTTCCTCAAAGAGTTTTTCTCCAGGACGAAGGCCTATATACTTAATTTCAATATCAATATCGGGTTTTAGGCCTGCAAGAGTAATCATTTGTGTGGCCATATCGAGAATTTTTACGGGCTCCCCCATGTCCAAAACAAAAACTCCGCCCGCTTTAATTTGAGACGTAAGTGCAAACGCCATGGCTTGAAGAACAAGCTCTACCGCCTCGTGAGCAGTCATAAAGTAACGGGTCATGTCAGGATGTGTGAGGGTGATCGGTCCTCCCTTTTCAATCTGACGTTTAAACAAAGGAACCACAGATCCTGAAGATCCTAAAACATTTCCAAAGCGTACACTCACATAGCTCGTGCCATGGGGGATGGTGTGTTCCAAAATATCCAGAGCTTGACAATAGCTCTCTGCCAGACGTTTTGTAGCTCCCATGACACTGCTAGGGTTAATGGCTTTATCTGTAGAAATCAGAAGCATAGCTTTCACCCCTGACTCTCGGCAGGCGTCAGCAACATTGCGTGTTCCGATAACGTTTGTAAGACAGCCCTCTGCGGGGTTTTCTTCTACAAGAGGAACATGTTTGAGGGCCGCAGCATGGAAGACAAGCTCTGGCTTAAAAGAAGAGATGACATGATGGATTTTCTCTCGGCAGGCCACATCAGCTAAAACCTTTTGGATTGGAAGGGCAGGGTGGTGCTCGCTTAACGCGGAACTTGCTGTATACAAAAGATATTCACTGTTATCGACGAGGCAGATGTGGGAGGGGTGGAAGTTTGAAATTTGACGAACGAGTTCTCCTCCAATGGTTCCTCCTGCGCCTGTAACCAGAATACGCTTTCCTTTGATCATGGCATGCATGCTCTCTCGATCGAGTCGGGTTTGGGGTCTGCCGAGCAAATCTTCAATGGCAACAGGCCGTACACGCGGCCCTTCTGTAGGATCTGTAATCTCGCTGATGTGAGGGAGGCGAGCGAGACGTAGGTCTAAAGAATTTGCAAGGGCGACGAGAGATTTAATAACTTTTCCGTTTAAGTGTTGATCGGCAACGATAAGCATATCAACGGGAGTATCTTTTTTTTTGAACCTATCAATGAAGGTAGGAATTTCTGAGATTGTGCCAATAACAGGGATATGATGAATTTTTTGTCCCTTATGGACATTTTTATAGCCGATAATTCCTAAGAACTCGTACATATTGTCATTTTGGCGCAAGGTTTCTCGAATAAAGAGTTCTGTTTGGTCGCCTGAGCCTATAATGAGGGCTGTTTTGGGCTTTAAAGGATAAAGAGAGGGTTTTTTATTACGGTACTGACAGTACATCCGATACAAAATTCGAGGAGCGCCGAGGAAAGCAGTCAGGACGAACCAGTTGATTAAAGGCGTTGAGCGAGGAAGGGAGAGATCAAGAGGAAGGAAAAACATTACAGAAACGTACAAAAAAGTAATGTAGGTCACGGATAAGGAAATAGAGACAAGGTCTCCGAGAGAGGCGTATTTCCACATTCCTCTATAAACATGTTTGCTTAGAAAAACGAGGGCTCCAAAAACAACATAAAGGCAAGAGTTAAAAGCAAGGGCTTTAAGAGAGATTTGAGAAAAATCATCCCCCATGCGGAGGAAAATAGAAACCTGAAGGCTAAGGATCGTTACAAAAATATCGTGTGAAAAACTTAAGAAAACCCTCACTCTTTTTTTAAAAAAAGGATAAATTTTTCTTCTTAGAACGCTTCTTACTTTTCTCACGTACATTTCTTTCATGTAAAAATATCGACAAGTTCATTTACTGAGAAAGTAATCTATAAAAATAACCACTCTTTGTCACCTAAAATGCTGTGGCCTCATTTTGTTACCTTGAGAGATCTGTTGTCGTTAAGCGTTCACCTCAATAATCCGGTCAGCCTGCTGCAACGTTGAGCCCCGATGAGCAATGAGGAGGGTCGTGCGATTATGGCGCAGGACAGCAAGAGCTTTTTGAATCTTTTCTTCGCTTTCTGAATCCAAGGCACTGGTGGCCTCATCCAGCAAAAGAATGAGGGGGTTTTTTAGGATGGCTCGCGCAATGGCAATTCGTTGGCGTTGCCCGCCTGAGAGGGTGGCTCCTTTTTCTCCCAAAGGAGTATTATACCCTTGAGGAAGTTTATCGATAAATTCATCTGCATACGCTGCCTGAGCTGCAGCCTTCACTTCTTCTAAGGTCGCGTCTAGCTTTCCAAAGCGAATGTTGTCCAGAACAGTGGCTGTAAACAAGAAAGGATCTTGAGGAACAAAACCAATAACGTTTCGTAATGCATGAACATCCAGCTCTTCAAGTGGGGTCCCATCAAGGAAAATTTGCCCCTGCAAGGGGTCATAAAAGCGCATTAAAAGGTTAAATATGGTCGTTTTCCCGACGCCTGAGGGGCCGGAAAGAGCCACGACCTCTCCAAGTGAGGCCTCAAAATTAAGTCCCTCTAACACCCTGTGATCAGGTCGGGAGGGGTATGCAAAATGAACATCCAAAAATTGGATGTGACCTTTGAGAGGGCTGGGAAGGGCTATAGGGGGGGTAGGCATTTTAAGAAACGATGGAAGGCTAAGAAGCTCAAAAATGCGTTCTGTTCCGCCGGCGGCTCTTAGGATATCTCCGTGAATTTCGCTTAAGGACCCCGCCGCTCCGGCAACCGTGACTGCATAAAAGAGAAAGGCTGAAAGCTGTCCTGCTGTCATGTCTCCCCGTATGACTCCGTGGCCGCCATACCACAGCACAAAGCTAATGGCCCCAAAGACGAGGATCATAACAAGAGCCGTAAGGCGCGCCCGGGCTTCTATACGATGAAGAGAGGCGTCATATGTTGCTTGCACTTCCTTGGCAAAGAGGTGAGTCATGTAGGGTTCCCGACAAAAGGCAAAAACAGTGCGAATAGCAGCAAAGGTTTCTTCTAGATAGGCGGATAAATCCGCTGTTTTTTCTTGCGTTTTACGTGAATATTGCTGAACTTTTCGACCATAGAAAAGAAGAGGGATGAGAATAAGGGGCGTTATCCCCATGCTTAATCCCGTCAAAAGAGGGCTCGTCATCAAAAGCATGATAAGGCCTCCCATAATAATAAGGACATTTCGGAGCCCTACGGGCAGGGAAGTGCTCAGAACAATCTGAAGAAGCGTTGTATCTGTTGTAAGGCGGGACTGGATTTCTCCCACACGTGTGGATTCAAAAAAAGAAATATTTTGTTTTAAAAGGCAAGAAAAGATCTCCTGCCGCAAGTCAGCAATGACTTGCTCGCTAAGTTGGGAAACCCAATAGAGTCGACCATAACTTGCGAGAGCCATCGTCATGATGATAGCACCAAAGATCCCAAGGGATTCCAAGAGGCCGAGAGAGCTATGATCTGAAAAGCCATAGTCCACAAACACGCGTAGGGCTCCTCCTACTCCCAAAACAGTCAGAGATGCGACGAGAATACTTGTAAGCGCTAAAAAGAGAGGCTTAGGGTGTTTCCGCAGGAAGGGGAGAATTTTATATAAAGGAGTGCTTGTGCTGCTGATACAACGATCTTCCTTAATTTGATTATCCAAGGGACTCGGTTCACGCAGCATAGATTTTTTGCTCATCTCTCAAAAGATCGCTTAAAAGCTTTTCTGTACGTGTACAACGCCAGGCATCCTCTTGGTAGGCAAAATGATGAGCGCCTGTAAAAGGAGAGGAGAGCCAGACTTGTTGAGTAACGCCGTGCTTATTGATAACATATTGCTTATCTCCAGGAAGGAGAACGATAAGCACATCTTCTAGTAAGTCCACATCGGCATTGGGCCAAGAAGACTCAAAGAAATCAGCCAATTGATTGAGGGCAATAGAAGAAGTTTTATGAAAATCAGTCATGGGTGAGAAATATCCTAGCCAAACCCATATAAGAGCGCAACGGTTATCTTTAGCCTATTTAATCTTCTGGTCTTTTAGTCTAAGCTGTATAGCGAGAGAGTGTAAAAGCGTGAGGCTATCTCCTCCACTATAAAAATTGAGTAAAATTTTTTTTAGAAAACAGAAAAGCCTTAGATAATTGGAGAAAAAGCGAAAATAATCTTGACAGATGCTGCCTCAGCAGATAGTGAAAGATCATATTATCGATACAATAAACTTTTAATAAGAGATCTCTCTATGTTTGCAGTTATAAAAACAGGCGGAAAGCAATATAAAGTGGCCGCTAACGATATCATTAAGATTGAAAAACTTCAGGGTGACCTTGGAGAGGTAATTGAATTTACCGATGTCCTTATTATGGGTAAGGATGGGGATGTAAAGTTAGGCTCGCCCTTGCTTGCAAATACGAAGGTTCAAGCAACTATCTTAGATCAAATTCGAGATGATAAGGTCATTATTTTCAAGAAAAATAGACGTCATAATTATCGTCGCAAGAATGGGCATCGCCAATTTCTCACGGTTGTGCAGATAACGGATCTTCTTCCTGAGGGAGCAAAACCTTCTGCAAAGCCTGCACCTGCAAAGGTAGCAAAGAAGGAAGAAGTTATAACAGCGCAAACGTCAACGGCCAAGGAAGCAACTCCTCAAAAAGCTGTGAAGAAAGAAGCTACTTCTAAAGAGCCTGCCAAAAAAGCAGCTCCAAAAATTGCTAAGGAAGCGCCCACAAAGGCACCAAAAAAATAAGGAGATTAAGTCATGGCATCAAAAAAGGCCGGCGGTAGTTCGCGTAATGGTCGTGATTCAGAAGGTCGTCGTTTAGGTGTAAAGAAGTTCGGAGGAGAGGCCGTTGTTGCTGGCAATATTATTATTCGTCAGCGAGGGACAAAATACCATCCAGGTAAACTCGTTGGAATGGGTCGTGATCATACTCTCTTTGCCCTTGTGGATGGCCACGTTAAGTTCTCCCACAGAGCGTTGGGAAGAACATTTGTTTCTGTAGAATCTGCAGAGTAACTCATTAATCCCTTTATTCTCTCAGTGAGAGCCCCTTTTCCCGTTAGAGGGTACTCATTAGGAATAGGAATGTTTCGCCGTCACCCTCTTTCTAATAACTGAAGACCAAGTACTCATAATTGGCTTCGCCCTGCTTTTTTGCGGGAATTGCAATGACGTACGAAAGAGTAAAAATCAATGAAGTTTCTTGATGAAGCCAAAATATTTCTCAAAAGCGGAGATGGAGGCGCGGGCTGCGTTAGTTTTCGTCGAGAGAAATTCATTGAATATGGTGGCCCTGATGGAGGAAATGGCGGCCATGGAGGCGCCATTGTTTTTGAAGCCATCTCCAACCTTAATACTCTCATTGATTTTAGGTACCAACAGCACTTTAAGGCTGATAAGGGCCATCACGGCATGGGTGCACGCCGCACAGGAGCAGCTGGAAAGGATTTAATTATTCGTGTTCCTGTTGGCACACAAGTCCTTGCGGAAGATAAAGAAACGCTGCTTGCTGATTTTATAGAAACAGGCCAACATCTTGTTTTTTTAAAAGGAGGAGATGGCGGATTTGGAAATGAGCATTTTAAAACAGGGGCAAATCGCTCACCCCGCAGGTCAATTCCAGGGTGGCCAGGGCAAGAGATGTGGGTTTGGCTACGACTCAAATTGATTGCAGATATGGCCCTTGTAGGGTTGCCGAATGCAGGAAAATCAACGTTTCTTTCCGTTATTTCTCATGCTAAGCCAAAAATTGCAGATTATCCTTTTACAACCTTAACTCCAAACTTAGGCGTTGTTTATGCGCATGATAAGGAATTTGTGGTAGCTGACGTCCCCGGGCTTATTGAAGGGGCCCATTCGGGAGTCGGTCTTGGAACACGATTTTTAGGGCATGTAGAGAGGTGTAAGGCTATCCTTCACCTTATTGATGGAACCCAAGAAGATGTTATTACGGCCTATAAAACAATTCGCCAAGAGCTTAAACTTTATGGGCAAGGCCTTGCGGAAAAGACTGAGCTTATTGTTATAACAAAAGCCGATGCATTGACAAAAGAAGAGATAAAGATAAATCAAGCGTCTTTGAAGAAAGCAAGCCGTCAAAAGATTTTTGTGATTTCTTCTCTCAGCAAACAAGGCGTTCCTGAGCTTTTGAATGAGATCTCAATGCTTCTCTATCCTATCTAATACCGCCATGGTTTAAGATGAAGTTCCAATAAGATTCAAGATTTCGAAGGGTTTTGATCGTTTCAGTAAGATTTTCAGTCGTTAATTTATTATGTTTAAGATTGTCGGCGTGTTGGCCAAATAATTTATTTATTTTTTCGTAGAGTTTCAATCCCTTCTCAGAAAGCTTTATTTTGCTTGCTCGTCTATCGTGGGCGGCTTGCTCTTGAATAAAATAACCATGCTGGACAAGCTTTTTGAGATTATAGGAGACATTTGATCCCAAATAATAGCCACGATTGGCAATTTCTCCAACCGTCATCTCGTTTTTTCCTACATTATAGAGAATAAAACATTGAACATTATTAATGTCAAAAATACGCAATCGATCAAGTTCTGCCTTAATAACATCCAAAAAAAGGTGATGCAGGCGCTCGATTAGCGTTATTGTTTCAAAATAAACGATTTTCATACGTTTTGTCTCTCTTTCTTGGCATTTCTTACCTTTATAGCAAAAATACCTTAAATTTTATTTAATTTAGGGATTAAGTTGAACAAGATTGACGCTTTTTCTAGCCTAGTCTATGACTACAAATGACTTAGTTATATCTTACCGGAGATTTTTTATGAGAGCTTCAGGCCGCCTTCCTGATCAATTACGTCCTCTTTCCTTTGATTTAGGATTTACAAAGCATGCAGAAGGGGCCTGCCTGGTAAAGTTTGGAGATACTCACGTATTGTGTACAGCTTCTGTTGAGGAAAAAGTTCCCCCCTTTTTGAGAAACAAAGGGATGGGCTGGATTACAGCTGAATATGGGATGTTGCCACGATCAACCCATAGTCGTATAGATCGCGAAGCTTCTCGCGGCAAGCAAACAGGGAGAACACAGGAAATCCAACGACTTATTGGACGTTCTCTTCGAGCTGTTGTCGATTTAAATGCGCTAGGGGAACGTCAAATTACGATTGATTGTGATGTTCTTCAAGCGGATGGGGGAACCCGGACAGCAGCTATTTCTGGAGCCTATGTCGCTCTTCACCATGCTTTACAGAAGCTTGTAAGGGAAAAAAGGCTTTCACGGTTACCATTGGTGCATCACGTGGCGGCTGTGTCTTGTGGTCTGGTCGAGGGCATTCCCCTTCTGGACCTGGATTATATAGAAGATAGTTCTGCACAGGCAGATAGCAATTTTGTTCTTACAGATCAAGGGAAAATCATTGAAATTCAGATGACGGCTGAAAAAGAACCCTTTGATCATAAAGTATTTCGTGAACTTGTGGCACTTGCAGAAAAAGGAATCAAAGAGATTATTTCCCTTCAAAAACAAGTTTTGGGAATAGGGTAGGGTGTAAAAAGCCTTAAAACAGTTCTTTTTTGCTCAACAAGCGAGATCTTAAAAAGTTAGTTTATCCATCTTACGTAGTGCTTTAAAAAATGATCGCGACTCTCCCACCGAATGATGTCATCCGTGTAGGGGCTTTCAATAAAGACAAAATTACCATCCTGGTTTTCACGTTTCTGAGAAGACGGGGAGGGACTCCTCAATCGGCCTGACTGGCCATTTCCTAAAAAAGCACCACCCCCACTTTCCCCATGGCTAATCAAAAGAAGAGCTACAAAATTAGGTAGTCTAGAGGAATGATCGACAGCAACGGGTTGGGCTTGTGCATTGTGAAGAGTAATTTGTTTGCCCACAACGGTATCCATATAATTTTCATTATCCCTATCGGCAAGACTCGAATCAATGACATAGGTCATCCATCGTTTAAAGCCATCCTTTGCGAATGCTTCGGAGATTCCCAGCGTCCTAAACGGAAGAATGCCCTCGGCCTTGACAGTGGGGCATTTCCGTTCTTTAGGCTCTAGACCATACTCAAGTCCAGTAGATTTTGGATCGGCGGGACAGGGAAAGCGACGGTGTCTTTCTACAAAAGCCGCAATGGCTGTAAGCGCATAGTCTTGATTTTCTCGCGTTTTTAAATGAGCTGTACGGTGAAATTGAGCTGAGACGAGATGAAGCGACATTCCACCAACGATTCCCAGAATCATCAAGACGATGGCCATTTCAATGAGAGAAAATCCGGATTGTGAAGATCCTAGAACTGGAAAAGCATAGCGCATGCAAGGTCTTTATTACTAAGATTATAATTTCCGTCTTGGGTGACACAAGAATGAGGAGCCACATTCGATCCATCTATGGCACGAACTCTCCCTGAGGTTGGATACCCATTATCTAGTTTCTTATCGAGGCTCATCGCTTGAGTTGTCGTTAACAGGGCCCCATCCCCATGGTCTCCATTCTTTGTTCCGAGAATGAACCATAGTCCTATGAGTCCATGAGGACTATTCTCAATCGTAAACCCACCGCCTATGGATGTTGCTGGAGCGCCTTTGCCAAATTCCCCTATAAGATATTGTCCTTCAGGTCCGGGAGCCCCTATAAAACCAGAGGCGGCAAGATGCGACCAAAAAGCGAGGGCTTCTCCTCCAGACTGCAGACCGCCTCCTTCTATAAGGCTATTTCCGTTGCCGTTTTTAAGTTGAGGATTAATGAAGTCGCTGGCTTTGCTAAAATCACCGGGGAGAGCTTCATATCTGTCGATAAAGGAGCTTGTGGCGAGGCGATATTCGGTAAGCTGGGAAACAACACGCTTAAAGCGTGCACTTTCAATGAGCTCGCGTCCCTTTAAAATACCTCCAATTAACAGGCCCATAATAATGAGAACAATCGCCAGTTCAATAAGGCTAAAGCCAGCCTGGTTTTTTTGTGTAGTTTTTCCCCGCATACGTCCTCCCCTACTTCATTCTGACAAACTTATGTAAAAAGTAAAGGGGGAATGAAAAAGAAAGTTTACCACCTGCTAGGAATTAGTATGGAAAGGCGCTTGCTAACCCCAGCTTCTGGGACGACGATCGGCTCCATACTTGGAGAACACTAGCTTTTTTGTTTTTGGATTTTTTCTCTTAGGTACTTGGAGGGCTTAAAAGAAAGAACATGGCGGGGAGTAATAACGGCTTCTTTTTTTGTTTTTGGATTTCTTCCAACGCGCTTGGCTTTGTGGCGTACGTTAAAGGAACCAAAGGAGGAAATTTTGATAAAGTTTTCGTTTATCAAGGCTTGAATCATTACTTCTAAAGTTGCTTCTAGGAAATCGACGGCTTGTTGGCGTGGAAGACGACCTTCTTGAACAAGGTTGTCGACAATATCTGCACGTGTAAGAGTTGTCATTATTCCATTTTTCCGTTCTCTGTCTCTACGTTCTTCTAAGATATCAAAAAAATGGTAATAAGCCTATCCCTAAATTAAAATGTGTTAGTTACTCTTCAAAAAGTTCTGCATGAACCGATCCATCATGAAAATGAAGCTGTACTCTCTGATGCGAGCTTGTTTGAAGTTTAGAAGAAATAAGCGTTTTTTCAGAAGTGGTGACAAAAGAAAACCCTCTCGCAAGCGTATGGGTATAAGAGTAGCTCTCTAACAGTTGGGAGAGAGTCTCAAAGGTATGGCTGGCCTTTTGAAGGATTGGTTTAAAAGCAGGGGTTAAGCGTTGCGAGAGATAGTCGAGTGCTCGTTTTTGTTGATCAAAGAATCTCTCCCCAGCAACGATAAGTCGCTCATAATAATCATCTATTTTCTGTCCTTTGTCCTCGAGCCACATTTTTAAGGGAGGAAGCCCACGCCTGAGGGCCTCAAGGTGGCTTGTATAAAGGGAAATCATATGCTGGAGACGGCTGGTGAGGCGAGCAGAATGTTGAGCCAGCATTTGAATAAGGTGACTTCTTAGCGGAACGGCGAATTCAGCCGCCGCCGTTGGGGTGGGGGCTCTCTTGTCTGCAGCAAAATCAATTAGGGTTACATCCGTTTCATGCCCAATGGCGGAAATGATAGGAATAGTACTTTCAGCAACAGCACGCACCACGATTTCTTCGTTAAAAGCCCACAGGTCTTCTAGACTCCCTCCCCCTCGAGCAACGATAAGAAGATCGGGGCGATTGGGAAGGGTATTAAACCCTCGAATAGCGGCCGCAACTTGGGTGGCGGCTCCCTCTCCCTGAACAGTTACAGGCCAGAGAAGAACAGGAACAGGAAAGCGCTCTTGCAAACGGTGTAAGATATCTCGAATGACAGCTCCGGTAGGAGACGTCACAATGCCAACAAGAAGAGGCAGAAAGGGGAGGGGCTGCTTGCGGGATTCATCGAAAAGCCCCTCGGCAGCAAGTTTTTTCTTTCGTTCCTCGAGAAGCTTTAAAAGAGCCCCTTCTCCTGCTGGTTCCATGTGCTCGACAACAATTTGATACTTAGAGCGTCCCGGATAAGTTGTGAGCCGTCCAGAGGCGATCACTTGCATGCCATCTTGAGGAGAAACTGACATGTTTTGCGCTGTTCCGCGCCAGCAGACTCCATCCAGCACAGACGTTTCATCTTTCAAGGTAAAATAGAGATGACCAGAGGTATGGCGTTTAAAACCTGAAATTTCTCCCGTTACGCGTACTTGAGAAAAGCCTGTTTCTACACTCTTTTTCAGAGCCATAGAAAGCTCAGTGACTGTATATTCGGGGAGAGTTGACGTTAACGGGAGCATACAAACCTTTTAGGTAGAGAATCCAATAGAGTTATTATAGAGAAAAATTTCATTTCTGTCATAGTGATAGCAGAGAGGTCTTCTCATTTTTTAATGAAAATAGACTTTGAATGTAAAAATGTATATCCTTCGCTCAAAGGATTCCTTTTACTAAGTTAAAAAAATGCCTCAATTTGAATCAATGCGCCATCATATGGTGAAAAGACAGCTTCTTCCAGAGGGAGTGACAAATCCTGCTGTCCTTGAGGCTTTTTCTGAAATCGCACGAGAGAAGTTTGTCCCTCAGTCCTTGGCGCGCATTGCGTATATGGACGCACATTTTCCCTTAAATAAAAGAAGATTTCTGTTAAGGCCTGCGACATTGGCCCGCCTTTTGGAAGCTTGTCGTTTTTTGCCCTCGCACAAAATCCTTTATATAGGATGTGGGTCAGGATATGGTCCCGCGCTTTTGGCCCATATGGGGCTTTCTGGGATTGCACTGGATTGTGAAGATATTTTTACTCAAGAAACAGAACGACTTCTTCAGGAGCTTGAGTATTCCTCGCTAGGCGTTGTGTTGGGACCTCTGGAGGAGGGATGGAAGACAGCGGGTCCTTATGATAGGATCTTTGTCGAAGGAGCCATAGATTTTCTTCCTGAAATGCTAGCTGCTCAGTTAAAAAAAGAAGGGGAACTTATTGCGCTTAATCCAAGAGGTAAGGCTATAAAATATGTAAAAAAGGATCGGCTTTCTGAAATTTATTTATTTGATGCTTCTGGGCCACACCTGCCAGGCTTTAAAACTCAAAAGATATTTGATTTTAGTGGAAAAAGACCAGGTTTTGTGTATGGTAAAAGTTAATTTATAACATTTATATACATAATTTTTCATGAGACGCTTTGATTTCCATAAGTTTTTTGTTTTTCTCACGATAACTGCTGTTGCCTCAACGTCTGGAATGGCACAGTCGTCAACGGTAAGAGAGCCAGACATTGTCGTTGTTCCTCTTTCAGAGCAAAAATCTCATTTAGAGGGGGGGCAGGCATCAAAACCATCTCCACTTCCAAACATTTCTTCTGGAAGTCGCACAGACGTATCAACAGATGATTCTTCCAATAAACAGGAAGACTTAAGGCTTCTCAAAGAGGCACAATCTCCAGACATGTCCGCAGGACCAAGAGAGCCCTTAACTCTTGGGCAAAAAAAAGAATTGAAAGAGTTTCCGATTGAGTGGGAAGAAGAAAAGTCTTCAAGAAATGAATCTGAGAAAAAAGACAAAGAGACGGCTGCTCCGCGCTCCATTTGCCAAACTCTAGAAGAGGCTTACATGCAAAACGCAGAGCTAGATGCAGCTCGTGCAGGTCTCCGGGTAAAGGTGGAAACGCTTTCACAGGCTAATGCTGATTGGCGTCCAAGCTTTTCTGTTCAAGGCACGCAAGGCAATGACTGGCATGGTGCTATTGGTCAGCCAGCACCTGGGGATCCCGGTAGATGGAATGAATATCGAACAGAGTACTCTGTCCAGGCCACGCAAAATATTTTTAAGGGCGGACAAACGGTTGCTAAAATTGGAGAAGCAGAAAGTAATGTCTTCGCAGGAACTTATGACTTGGTGAGCAAAGAGCAAAGTACCCTTTATGCTGCCATCAGTGCGCACGCAGATGTCATTGCGAAAGAAGCTACGCTTCGTAACCAACAAGAAACCCAAGCCTTTAGTAAGAAACGTTATGAAGAGGCAGAAGCTCGCTATGAGGTGGGTGAAGGAAGTCGCTCGGATGTCGCTATTGCTGAGGGAGAATACGAACAAACAACGGCAGAGGTCGCTGTTGCCTTAGGCTATCTCGAGGCGTCTAAAGCTAATTATCTGTACCAAGTAGGAACGTCTCCAGAAAAACTTACGCCTCCAGAAATTATTGTGGATATCCCTAAGACATGCGAAGAGGTAGTGCAGATTGCTGAAAAAAAGAACCCCTCAATTGTTTCTGCAAAGTATGCTCTTGAGGCTGCAGAATATAATGTGAATGTGCAAGCAGCTGATCTTCTGCCAACTTTAAATGTGCAAGGTAATTTTGGAAATGATAGACGTGGGGGAACAGTATTACCGTCTCCTTATGACAATCCTGTGGAAACAAATGCTTCTTTTAAAGGAATTCTTAATGTTCCTTTATATCTACAAGGGATTCCAAATTCTAAAATTCGGCAGGCTTATCAGATTGTAGCGCAACAGAAAGTTAACTTGATTAATGCTCAAAGAAAAGTCATCCAAGATGCGAATACAACCTGGGCGACCTACTTGGCTTCTCAAGAAAGCCTTAAAAGCTTTATTGCTCAGGTAAGAGCGCTTGAAGTGGCTGTGGAAGGATCCCTGGAAGAATATAAAGTAGGGTTAAAGTCCATCGTAGATGTCTTTGTTCAAAGAGATAAACTGACACAAGCCCAAAACCGTCTTGCTATAGCTCAGCAAAAGCTTGTTGAATCGAGTTATGGCGTTTTTCAGGCTATGGGGCGCCTCACAGCCTGTGATTTAAAGCTTAGAGTTAAGTACTACGATCCAGAAGTATACTATAGGCAATACAAAGAGGCTTGGATTCAGTTCTGGAAAGGTGAAGACACGCGTTATGTAACGGAGGTAAATCCAAAATGACCGCAGGCAAAGAATCTTCAAATCCGTCAATGGAAGAGATATTGTCATCCATTCGTCAACTTATAGGGAATGACTCTCCCTCTACATCGTCTTCGTCCTTATCGTTTCAGGATAAAGAAGAAGATGTTTTAGATTTGACGAATTTATTGCCTAATGAAGGTACTTCTAAAAAAACAAAAGAGAAGAAGTCAAATTCTTCCGAAAAAAAGGCGATGAGTTTGCCTGCCTGGGCTGAGAACATTAAATCTCCCTTTCCAACGGAATCTCGGCAAGAAGACAGAGGAACGCGGAAAGATGAATTATTTATTTCCCGTGTAGCCGCGGCAGAAACGGCTCAAGCTTTACAAAATTTGGCGGATTTTTCTCAGAAAAAACACCAAGTGTCAGGAAGTTCCTTAAGGGGAAATGTGGATGCTCAAGCTGTAGAAAATCAATTGCGCGAAATTTTAAGACCGCTCTTGAAGGAATGGTTAGACGCTAACTTACCACTCCTTGTCCGGTGGATTGTGAATGAGCAAATCGAAAAACTTATTCAGCAATATGGGTTAGTCCCTGCTGATCCCAAAAAATAGAGAATAAGTCTTTTGCACAAGAGTAAAAGAATGAGTGGAGCCTAGCGTCATATGCGTACCTATACCCTCAATGGCCCGTTTGCTCTTTTGCCAATTGGCTTGTTTTTATGCTTGTTTATTGGGAGCGGCGTTTATCTCACCTTTATGGATGTTGAGCTGGCGTTTTATAAGCTTTCTCCCGCTGTTGCGATCCTCCCTGCGCTCGTCCTCGCCATTCTCTTTGGGCGAAAATCTCTTTCCGGCAATCTTTCTGTTTTTTTAGAGGGCGTTCGGGAAAAGAACATTATTACAATGTGCATGATTTACTTGCTGGCAGGGGCATATACAGAAGTGATCAAAAGCGTTGGAGGGGTAGATGCGACGGTCCATTTAGCTCTTCATCTTATTCCTCGAGAAATGACATTGCCAGGGGTGTTTTTGATTGGAGCCCTTGTCTCAATGGCTATGGGCACGTCTATGGGAACCATCGCCGCTCTTGCCCCTATTGCCCAGGGAATTTCTTACTCATTGGGTATTGATCCTGCGATGATGGCAGGGGCTGTGGTCAGTGGGGCTATGTTTGGCGACAACCTTTCCATGATTTCTGACACCACTATTGCATCGACCCAAATTCATGGGTGCTCCCTTAAGGATAAGTTCAAAATTAATGCTCTTGTGGCGTTTGTTCCTATGATTATTACCTTGTTCCTCTTTGCATTGTCGGAAGAAGGGGAGGTGCGAACTCTTTGCGATACGGTGCCCTATGCTCTTATCTTCACTCTTCCTTATGTCCTTGTTCTTACCCTTGCTCTCTTAGGCGCTAATGTGTTTGTTGTTCTTTTTACAGGGCTTTTGGTGGGAGGAGCCATTGGACTTGCTTTTATTCCTGACTACACAATCCTTACATTTGTGGGGAGTATCTTTGCGGGATATCAATCCATGAATGAGATTTTGATTCTCTCATTGCTTATTGGAGGATTGAGTGAACTTGCCAAAGACCAAGGAGGGCTTCTCTTTCTTATCCATGCGACAGATTCTGTGGTTCGCCGATGGGCTAAAAAAGCTCAAGGGTCTCGAGTTGCGGAAGGAGCGATTAGCGCCATTGTTAGCTTCTGCGATTTGTGTACAGCTAATAATACGGTGGCGATTATCCTCAGTGGAGAAGCCACCCATGAAATTGCTAAGAAATACCATATTTCACCCGCTCGCACAGCAGCCCTTGTGAACATTTTTTCCTGTGTTTTTCAAGGGATTTTGCCCTATAGTGCCCAAATCCTTTTGGCGGGCTCCATTGCAGGAGTATCTCCTTTAGCCATTATTCCGTATGTTTATTATTGTTACCTATTAGGAATTGGAGCCATTTTATCGATTATTTTCCGTTGGCCGTCCGTAAGAATAAAGACGTCATAATCTAATTAGAGACGAATAATTCTGTTAGCGGCTGATGGAGGGCTTGGTTTGTAGCGAGGACAGAGCCCATTTCAAGCATAGTCTCTTTTCCCTGAAGGTCGCAGACATATCCCCCTGCCTCTCGTACGAGAACGATCCCTGCGGCCATGTCCCACGGGAAAAGGGTGCTCTCCCAATAGCCTTCATAGCGTCCTGCTGCTACATAAGCGAGATCCAGAGCGGCGGAGCCAAATCGGCGAATTCCTGAGACAAGGGGTGTGATCGTGTCAAGTGTTTTGAGAAAAGTTTGTCTTTCTGCCGAGGTGTGGCGTGCCCAAGGAATTCCTGTTGCCAAAAGGGAATCTTGAAGGGTTGAGCGAGCAGAAACGCGCAAGCGCCGCTCGTTCAAAAAAGCTCCTCCGCCTTTTTCGGCATAGAAAAGCTCATCCTTAATAGGGTCATAGATAACGCCTGCAATAAGTTCATCCCCTTTTTGAAGTCCTATGGAAATAGCAAAATGAGGAATAGCGTGGAGAAAATTTGTTGTTCCATCAAGAGGATCAACAATCCATGTGTGCTCCCCATCTCCTCCGATTTCCCCACTTTCTTCCATAAGAAAGCCATAGCTAGGGCGAGCCTTTTTCAGCTCCTTATAGATAATTTCTTCAGCTTTTTTGTCCGCTATGGAGACAAAGTCACCAGGGCCCTTTCGAGAGACCTGTAAATGTTCAACTTCTCCAAAATCGCGTATCAATCCGCGCGCTGCCTTAAAAGCGGTGTTGCTCATCACATTAAGAAGAGGGGATCGAGAAATCATGCGGGTTTGATGAACCATTGGGAATCCTTTTTAATCTGTCCAAGGAGTGTGTAGCATATTTTTATAAGGTGAGAAAGAGCATTAGAGGCTAGATATGTCAGGTGTTGAAATGGCCAATTAAAAAATTTGATTTCTTCCTAAAATTCTTGTGAAATAAAAAAAGGAAAGTTAACTGAGGCTAGCAAATATTCAAAAGAATGTTGACAAAGAAGCTAGTGATCTTTTATAAACAATTAGCACTCTTGCGGTAAGAGTGCTAAATTTGGATTAACAGAGTTAACGTCCCAACGAGGGAGAAAAAAATGAAAGTAAATTTTAGACCACTACATGATCGTGTTCTCGTTCGTCGTATCGAGCAAGAAGAAAAAACAGCTGGCGGAATTATTATTCCAGATACAGCAAAAGAAAAGCCAATGGAAGGTGAAGTCATTTCTGTTGGATCTGGTTTACGGAGTGAAGATGGGAAAGTGACCCCTCTTGATGTAAAAGCTGGAGATCGTATTTTGTTCGGGAAATGGTCCGGAACAGAAGTTAAATTTAATTCTGAAGAATATCTCGTGATGAAAGAATCTGACATCATGGGAATTATTTCGTAAGAGAAAGGAAGAAATAATTATGGCGAAAGAAATAAAATTTGGTACAGACGCTCGCGAGCGTATGCTACGCGGAATTGAAATTTTAGCTGACGCGGTTCGCGTAACCTTGGGACCAAAAGGACGTAACGTTGTTTTGGATAAATCCTATGGCGCTCCTCGCATCACAAAAGACGGTGTGTCTGTTGCTAAAGAAATTGAGCTTTCCGATAAGTTCGAAAATATGGGCGCTCAGATGGTGAAAGAAGTGGCTTCCAAAACTTCTGACATTGCAGGAGACGGCACAACAACAGCAACCGTTTTGGCTCATGCTATTGTAAAAGAAGGAATAAAAGCAGTTGCTGCTGGAATGAATCCTATGGATCTTAAGCGTGGCATTGATATTGCTGTTCAGGCAGTGATTGAAGATGTGAAAAAGCGTTCTCGTAGTGTTGCTTCAAACGATGAAATAGCACAAGTTGGAACGATTTCTGCCAATGGTGACAAAGAAGTCGGCCAGATGATTGCAGAAGCCATGAAAAGAGTTGGCAACGAAGGTGTTATTACCGTTGAAGAAGCAAAATCCTTGGAAACAGATCTTGATGTTGTTGAAGGAATGCAGTTTGATCGTGGATACCTTTCTCCTTATTTCGTCACAAATCCTGAGAAAATGCTTTGTGAGATGGAGAATCCTTATATTCTTATTCATGAGAAGAAGCTTGGCGGACTACAACCTCTTTTGCCAGTCCTTGAGACTGTTGTCCAATCCGGGCGGCCGCTTCTCATTATTGCAGAAGATGTAGAAGGAGAAGCCCTTGCAACTCTCGTTGTGAACAAACTTCGCGGTGGCTTGAAAGTTGCTGCTGTGAAAGCTCCAGGATTTGGTGATCGTCGGAAAGCAATGCTTGAAGATCTCGCCATCGTTACTGGCGGTCAGTTGATTGCAGAAGAAGTTGGCTTAAAGCTTGAAAATGTAACGGTTGAGATGCTTGGAACGGCTAAAAAAGTTGTCATTTCCAAAGATGATACGACCATTATTAATGGAGCTGGCGCTAAAGCAGATATCGCGGCACGTTGTGCTCAGATTCGTGCTCAGGTTGAGGAAACAAGTTCTGACTATGACAGAGAAAAACTTCAAGAACGGCTTGCAAAACTTGCAGGTGGTGTTGCTGTTATTCGTGTCGGTGGTGTAACCGAAATTGAAGTGAAAGAACGCAAAGACCGCGTAGAAGACGCCATGTACGCAACTAGAGCTGCTGTTGCAGAAGGAATTGTTGCTGGTGGTGGTGTGGCGCTTTTGCACTCAATAAAGGCTCTGGACTCCCTTAAACCGGCTAATGATGAACAACGTATGGGGATTGATATTATCCGTAAGGCTGTTCAAGCCCCTGCGCGTCAGATTGCGGTAAACGCTGGAGTTGATGGCTCTATTGTTGTTGGAAAACTTCTTGAGAGCAAAGACACAAACTTTGGCTTCAATGCGCAAACAGGCGAGTATGTAGACTTGGTAAAGAGTGGAATTGTGGATCCAACAAAAGTTGTCCGCATTGCTCTTCAAGATGCGGCATCCGTTGCCGGGCTTCTTATTACAACAGAAGCGATGGTTGCAGAAAAACCAGAGAAAAAAGAAGCTCCTATGCCAAATATGGATGGTATGGGCATGGGAGGCGGAATGGGCTTTTAAGCTTATTCCCTTGCATAGCTTGAAAAAAGAGCCTCTCGGGGCTCTTTTTTTTTATTAAGAGTTTCTTAAGAAGTTCCTGCTATTTTTTTTCTTATAAGGCTGATTCTAAGGAGAAAAAATCATGCGCATAACTACTTTTTGTATCTCTCTTCTTTTTGCTCAACAACTCATTGCTGATGTTCCAGAATGCCCAGCGCAACCAACTCGCGCAAAGTGCCTTCATCTTGCTCAGGAAAACTATATAGACAGACTCAAATTTCTTGAAGAAGATAATGGTTATCAATTTATTGGTGACGATAGAGCCGATAACTTTCTTATGGCAGCTAATGATGTAAGGCATTTTGAAACGCAGTCCTGTCATAAAACATGTGTTAATTAATAGAGTTTCGTTGGATAGTCGCTTCATTTTGCAATTTCTGCTTACTCCCTGTATAGTGCAGGTGGCGTAGGGAGCTTTTAATTTGTGATTGAAAAGGACTGTTCACATGCAACTTGATCCCAATATTCTCCATTTCCTTCCCCTCGGTGGGTCAGGGGAAATTGGTATGAATCTTAATCTGTACTGCATCAAAGGCAAATGGCTTATGGTGGATCTGGGGGTGACCTTTGATCAACAAACCCCAGGCATTGAAGTCATGATGCCTGACATTCAATTTATAGAAGAACATGTGCAAAACCTTGTAGGTCTTGTTTTAACCCATGCTCATGAAGACCATATCGGTGCTGTACCTTACCTATGGTCGCGGTTGAGGTGTCCTATATTTGCGACACCTTTTACGGCTGAATTGTTACGCTACAAGCTTAGAGAAGCAGGCCTGAGCAATGCGCCTCTTCATGAAGTTCCCTTATCCGGGGGCGTTGATATCGGGCCGTTTTCTATTGATTTCATCCGCCTTACTCACTCCATTCCAGAGCCCAATGCGCTGGCAATTCGCACGAGCGCAGGAACTATTGTGCATACGGGAGATTGGAAGATTGATCCCACACCTTTAATTGGGGGAGCGACTGATGTGACGGCTCTTACAAAACTTGGAGATGAAGGAGTTTTAGCTCTTGTCTGCGACTCTACAAATGTATTTGTGGAGGGGCGTTCTGGGTCTGAAGAAAAAATTCGTCATAATCTTATTGAGCTTATAGGTAAATTCCCAGGAAAACGAATTGTTGTGGCCTGTTTTGCGTCTAACGTTGCTCGGGTGGCTAGCTGTGCAGAAGCTGCCAAAGCCAATGGTCGTGCAGTAGGCCTTGTCGGGCGTTCTCTCCATCGGATGGATGAAGTTGCTCGTAAATTGAACTATTTTAAAGAGTATGCTCCCTTCTTGACTCACCATGATGTTGGGTTTCTTGAGCGTGGAGAGGCCTTGATTGTTTCAACGGGTTCTCAAGGAGAACAACGAGCAGCTCTCTTGCGTATTGCAAAGGGAGAAGACAGGCATGTGTCTCTGGAGCCGGGGGATGTGGTTATTTTTTCTTCTCGACAAATTCCTGGCAACGAAAAGGCCATTTTTGCGCTCCAAAGCTTATTAGCACGCAAAGGAATGCAAGTCATTACAGCGGATGACGAAGATATTCACGTATCGGGGCATCCTTGTCGAGATGAGCTCATCGATATGTATTCATGGGTACGTCCAAAAATTGTGGTGCCAGTCCATGGAGAAGATCATCACATTATGGAACAATCCCAGTTAGCGCTTAAGCATGGAATTCCCTATGTTATTACTCCACATAATGGAGATTTGATTACCTTAACTGAGAAGGGAGCAACGTGCATAGAAAAGGTTCCTGCAGGGCGGCTTGCTTTGGATGGGAAACGCCTTATTCCCACACGAGGTCCTGTTATGTATGATCGCCATCGTTTAATGAGCACAGGACACGCGCTCGTTACGCTTGTGTTGACAAAAAAGAACACTTTGCATCGTCCGCCGACTGTTCTTTTGGTTGGAATTGCAGATGAAGAAGCTCTTAAAATGCTGACAGATAAATGTATTGCCGCTTTAGAAGAAGCGTTTCTTGCTCTACCTTTGGAAGACAGAGGGGATAACCCAAAAATATCAGAGGTTTCACGTATAGCGACGCGTCGGGTTTTATCAGACTATTATGGGAAAAAAGCCCTGACCAATGTTCAAGTCATAAGGGTGTAAGCGTAACATCCTCCAAGAAGTTTAGGGAAGAATGTTACCTATAATTCTACGTGCCTTTTCAAGGTCTGCAGGGCTGTCTACGCCAACAAGAGTAGACGTATCTGCTAGCTTTACATCAACGCGCATTCCATTTCCTAGGGCGCGTAGCTGCTCAAGTTTTTCCTGACCTTCTAGGGGATGAACAGGCAGAGATACATAGCGCTCTAGAGCGTTGCGATGATAGGCGTAAATGCCGATATGATGGTAGACAGGCCCTTTTCCAAAAGGAATACAAGCGCGGCTAAAATAAAGGGCACGACCGATATCGGCATTTCCTTTCTCAAAGGCGAGGGCAATTTTAACAATGTTGGTATTGAGAAGTTGATCCGGGTCAACGATGAGCGTTGCAAGCGTTGCAATATCAACCTCTGGATTTTTCATAGGCTCTAAAAGAAGATGAAGAAGGTTTGGATCAAGAGTGGGGAGATCTCCTTGAAGTCCAATAATATAGTCATATTTTTTCTCAGGATCATAGAGATCTAAAGCAGCTTTCACTCTATCCGTTCCTGAAGGCAAATTAGGATCCGTAAGCACTCCTTCTGCCCCATAGGAATGTATAGTTTCTAAAATTTCTGGGTCTCCGCAAGCAATGAGAACGGGCCCAAGCTTTGCTTCTCTAGCCTTTTCCCAAACATGAATAATCATGGGTTTTCCACAAATATCTGCGAGAGGTTTTCCTGGCAAACGAGTCGCGGCAAGACGTGCGGGAATAACGATAAGAATATTATTACTCAATTGATTTTAAAACCTCATCTATATGACCGGGAACGCTGACTTTTCTCCAAATAGCCATAATTTTACCCTGTTCATCAATTAAAAAAGTTGATCTTTCAATTCCAAAATAAGTTTTGCCATACATGGACTTTTCTTTCCATACTCCATATGTCTCGCAGACATCGCCAGTTTCATCGGAGGCGAGGGTAAAATTAAGTTGTTCTTTTTCCTTAAATTGCTTATGATTTTTGATAGAATCCTTAGAGATTCCAAGAATAATAACATTTTTTTTATCAAAATGAGGTTTCTCATCGCGAAAGGAACAAGCTTCTGTTGTACATCCTGGGGTCGCATCTTTTGGATAAAAATAAACAATTACTTTTTTTCCCCGTAAGGCAGAGAGTGTGATAGAGGAACCTGTGTCAGTGGGGAGAGTAAAATCTGGGGCGGTATCGCCTATTGATAACGTCATATGTGAACCTCTTATGGAGAGAACGTGAAGAAAATAAAGTCTATCCTAACATTTTTGTTTAGGAAAGAGGTCATTGTAAAAAAGGGAGGACGACTATTCCTAAAAGTGCTTCTCTCTCTTGTGGCTCTGGGTGTTGTCGTTCTTTTAGTTCTTTCTGCGCGCCTTTCTGTGGGACCGATTAATCTTGATTTTTTAACCCCTAAAATTGACGCTGCACTAAATGTTTCTCCAGAATTTAAGCCCTCTGTGGAGCATACACAGCTTGTATGGCGGGATTGGAAACATCCTTTTGAAATTGAGTTGGTAAACTTTCGTGTCAAAAAGAATCAAGATCCTAATTGGTTAAAAATTGAGCATGTTGGGGTTTCTCTTTCTCTCTCTCAGCTTTTAACAGGAAATTTTGTTCTGCGGCATGTACGTCTTTATCATCCCCGCATTGTCTTAGAGCGAGATGAACAAGGGAAATTTTCCCTGGGAATGGGAGACTCTGATATTGAGGAAGACTTGTCTTTTGAATCATTAGCGCCTCTTTTAGCTTTGGGGAGTAAAAACTCTCCGCTTGGGCAGTTAAATGGTCTGAAAAAACTGTCTATTGTTGGCGGATATGTCGTTTTAAAAGATAATAAAACGAAACAGATGTGGGAATTGCCCAACGTTACTTTTACGTTGTTGCGTTATTTCAAAGGATTCCACGCAGAGCTCACGTTAACTCCCCTTCGTGCCAAAGGAAGCTTGTCGGCGCACTTGAGCTACCTGGTAGATACGCAAGAAGCTAAGATCTTACTAGACTTTCAGAATATTGCCTTAGAGTCCCTGATAGAAAAAGATCGTCTCATTTTAGGGAAGGGGGACCCTACGAATACGACGTTTGATGATATGATTGATTTTTTTCAGAACTGGAATGCTCCTCTTACTGGGAAGGCGAGACTGACATTCCTTCCAGGTACGATACAAATTGTTGAGGGGCAGGGAAACCTAGATTTTGGGAGCGGAACACTAGATTTATCTGTGGCGAATCTCCATCCATTGCCGCTGGAAGCAGGGAACGTCTCTTTTACCCTTTCTCCTCGAGCTATAGAGCTTTCGAATCTTTCTTTGTTATCAGGAGAAATGTTAGTTCAGTTTTCTGGAAAACTTCTAGCTGGAGCAACACCTCTGTGCTTCTCGACTTTTTTAAGCGGAGGGCAAACACTTGAGCTGAAGGGGAGAGTTGAGGACCTGCCGATTGACCACCTCGGAGCTCTTTGGCCTCAAAATCTAGCGATTCCAGCACGAGAATGGTTAACTCAAAATTTGAGAAAAGGCAGAGTTACTGAAGCGTCTTTTGCTCTTCAAGGGCATGGGGGAGAAAATGGATTCTCTGTCGACAAGCTTGATGGCTTTATTAAGGGGGAAGATGCTGAACTCACATATATTGAAGGATTGCCGCCTGTTGAACATACCAATGCAAATGCTACTTTTGACAAGAAAGGCTTTGACATAGACATAACTGCTGGTGAGGTCAAAGGAGTCAAAATTCAAAAAGGGCATGTCATTATAAAAGATCTTGATACGGATGATGAATATTTTATTTTAGATACAAAAGGAAAAGGGCCGCTTGCAGGTGTTCTGAATATTATTGATCACAAACCGTTTGAATATGCACAGTATGCTGAGATAAAGCCGTCCCGAACAAAGGGAGAAAGTGTTTTTGATCTTCATATAGAATTTCCTTTAGTAAAAGATCTGACCTTTAAGAAGGTAAAGTTGGCTGCAAAAGGAATCTGCAAAAATGTAAGTCTTCAACGTTCTCTTACGAAGGACAAAACAACTTTTTTGACAGGAGGAACGTTTTCACTAGACCTTACCCAAGACAAAATGCGTATCCAAGGCACTGGTGCTGTTGATCAGCTCCCAGCTACTCTCTTATATACACATTTTTTTACGCCATCTTCTCCACATGAATTGCAAATTCAGATGGATACAACTGCATCTTTTATAGATCTTAAACGGCTTGGCTTTGATTGTACTCCTTATAAGGGAGAGGGATCTTTAAAAACACGCCTAACGTATACGTTAGAGAAAAATAAAGAGCGACATCTTGCGACCGATATTGATATGAGCCTGGCTTCTTTTAATTTCCCGCCTCTAAAATGGCAGAAAAAAGTTGGTGAGAAAAGCTCTCTGTCTTTTAAGCTTTTCTTTGAAAATGGACATCTTTCGGAAATGAAAGACTTAAATTTCCACAGTCTTTTGTATTCCTTCAAAGGCAACATGGTTTTTGACTATAAAAATGACTGGAAAAAGATTCACTTTTCCGAATTTAAAGGGCCTCACACGCACGCCCAGATTACCATTCATACGCCCCGTGAAAATATGTTTGACGTATCTATCAAAGGAAAAGGGATCAATGCAGAAGAATTCCTTAAATATATTGAAGAAGAGGAAGAAGCAAAAGACTATCATCCCACAGATATCAAAATCTTGGCTAATGTAGAGAAATTACGTTTGGGGGAAGGAAAATTTTTTCATAATGTCAAGGCTACAGCACATCTTTTCCTAGAGGGGGAAGACTCATTTTGGAAAGAGGTTAGGCTGCGTGCCAAAGCAGGGGAGGGGAGAGGGTATAAAGGCAATATCCCTCATCTTTCTGGAGGAATCCTCTTTGATCTCATCCCTGGACCTCATCATACAAAAACGCTTACTGTTAATGCTAATGACGCCGGTCGATTCTTAAAGAATTTGAGCATATATGATAATGTTCAAGGCGGGTCACTCATTATTGAAGCTGTTAAAAAAGGAGCTGGTCCCTATGAAGGAGCTTTCAAGATTTACAATTTTGATGCCCACAAGGTTCCGCTTGCAGCTCGATTTGCTGCCGTCCTTTCTCCTATAGGCATTGCTAACTTGTTTTCTGAAGAGGAAAGCCTCTCTATGGAGCGGTTTAAGTGTAGGTTTAGTTTTGATGACGATTCCGTTGTTATTCATGAAGGGGCTGGGCGTAGCATTTCTCTCGGGTTTACGACTAAAGGAAAACTTGACCGCAAGAACCGCCTTTATTCTCTCCAGGGCAATATTATTCCGGCGCGATTTATCAATTCCTTTCTCAATAATATTCCTATAGTAGGAACATTACTGTTGGGCGGGAAAGGGGAAGGGCTTTTCGGAATTGCTTATACAGTAGGAGGATCCTTTGATACGCCAGATATTTTTGTGAATCCGCTTTCTATGCTTGCTCCTGGCTTTTTGCGTAAACTTTTTTCAGGAGATGATTAACCGATGACTCAAGACATTCCTTTAACCGTGATGGCCAACGCCATTCGCGTCTTGTCAATGGATGCGGTGGAAAAGGCTCAATCTGGTCATCCAGGTATGCCTATGGGAATGGCAGATGTGGCGACTGTCCTCTTTTCAAAGTTTTTGAAATTTGATGCATCAGCGCCTTCGTGGCCTGATCGAGATCGGTTTGTTCTGTCAGCTGGCCATGGGGCAATGCTTTTATACTCCCTGCTGTATCTGACAGGCTATGAAGAGATGACACTTGAGGAAATTAAGAATTTCCGCCAATGGGGGAGCCGTACGGCAGGACACCCGGAGTATGGCAATGCACCTGGAATTGAAACCACAACAGGACCTCTGGGGCAAGGGATAGGAAATGCTGTCGGCATGGCCTTGGCTGAAAAAATGATGGCGACTCACTTTGGAGTAGAGCTTGTCACTCATAAAATCTATACGATTGTGAGCGATGGGTGTCTTATGGAAGGCCTTTCGCACGAGGCTATTTCTTTTGCAGGCCATTTGCGCCTCAATAATTTGATTGTCTTGTTTGACGACAATAACATTTCCATTGATGGATCTACCGATCTTTCAGTTTCCGACGACCAACTCATGCGATTTCAAGCCTCTCATTGGGAGGTTATGAAGATTGATGGGCATAATTTTAAGGAAATAGAGGGCGCGCTTGAGTGGGCGCAAAAAGCCACAAAACCTGTTCTCATTGCTTGTAAGACCCAGATTGGGAAAGGGGCTTCTCAAAAAGCCGGAACTGCCGGGGCGCACGGGGCGCCCTTGGGAGCTGAAGAAGTCAAAGCAACACGAGAAAACCTCCATTGGCCTTATCCCCCTTTTGACATTCCAAACGATATCCTCACAGCGTGGCGCAAGGTGGGAAAGCGGGGTGAGGACATACGCAAAACATGGGAGTCCCGCTTTATGGCATCCCCTCAGAGAAATGAGCTTGAGCGTCGCTTAAAAGGAGACCTGCCTAAGGGTTGGGCGCAAGGGTTAGATGTGCTTTTAAAGAAGTTTGTTGCTGAGAAAACGGCTGTTGCAAGTCGTCAATCATCCCAAATGGTTCTTGATGTGCTCTCTCCATCCATTCCTGAGCTTGTGGGAGGATCTGCGGATCTGACGGGCTCTAACAATACCCAAGCTAAAGATATGCTGCCTATTGCTCCTGGAGACTATGATGGGCGTTATATTCACTATGGAGTGAGAGAACATGGAATGGCAGCCATTATGAATGGTCTGGCCATTCATGGGGGGCTAATTCCCTATGGGGGAACGTTTTTGGTTTTTACGGATTATTGTAGGCCATCGATTCGCTTGGCTGCGTTGATGCACCTACGGGTCATTTATGTGATGACTCATGATTCTATTGGCCTTGGAGAGGATGGCCCTACCCACCAACCCATTGAGCATTTGATTTCGCTCCGGGCAATCCCGAATCTTCTTGTCTTTCGTCCTGCGGATGCAGTGGAGGTAGGGGAATGCTGGGCATTAGCTTTGGCTTCTCAAAATGCCCCGTCCGTATTAGCGCTTACACGCCAAAAGCTCCCCTTGCTGCGGGACGATGCCTCGGAAAACCTTTCCGCCTGTGGAGCTTATATTCTGAAAGAAGCTAAGGAAGTTCGAAAGGTGACCCTTCTGGCGACGGGCTCTGAGGTTTCCATTGCTATGCAGGCTCAAGAGATCCTCGAAGGGAAGGGGATTCCAACCGCTGTGATTTCTATGCCCTGCTGGGAACTGTTTGAAAAGCAACCTGCTGCGTATCGAGAGTCGGTTCTTGCTCCGCATACCCTGCGTGTAGCGATTGAAGCTGCGTCTCCCGTTGGGTGGGATAAATATGTAGGGGAGAAGGGGATTATCTTAGGTCTCGATCATTTCGGCGCCTCTGCCCCTTATGAAAAACTTTATAAAGAGTTCGGCCTGACGGCAGAGAATGTTGTCAAAGTGCTGGAAACGCAGTATACGAAGAACACTAATTAACGCGAAAAAAGGATATATCATGAGAATTGCCATCAATGGATTTGGTCGTATTGGTCGATTAGTTTTAAGAGCCATTTGCGAGAATCGTCGCCCGGATATTGAGATTGTGGCAATCAATGATCTTGGTTCCATAGAAGATAACGCCCATCTATTTAAGTATGATTCTGTCCATGGCGCATTTCCAGGGACGGTGGAAGTGACGGAGGAAGGCTTTAAAATCAACGACCATATGATTAAAGTCTTGGCAAACCCTGATCCTACAACCCTTCCCTGGAAGGACTTAAATATTGACGTTGTGATGGAGTGCTCTGGTCGTTTTACAACGCGTGAAGGTGCGGCAAAACACCTGACCGCTGGGGCTAAGAAAGTGTTGATTTCGGCTCCCGCAGAAGGCGCCGATTTAACAGTTGTGTATGGTGTGAATGATAAGATGTTAAAATCCGATCATCTTATCGTCTCCAACGCTTCTTGTACGACCAATTGTTTGGCTCCTGTGGCGCATGTGCTGAATAAAACCGTTGGGATCGTTCATGGATTTATGACAACCATTCATTCCTATACGGGTGATCAAGTATTGGTGGATACGCTCCACAAAGACCTACGTCGTGCGCGCGCGGCGGCTTTGTCTCTGATTCCTGCGTCTACAGGAGCAGCCAAGGCGGTAGGCTTTGTGTTGCCTGAGCTCAAAGGAAAGTTGGATGGGACAGCCGTACGGGTGCCTACCCCTAATGTGTCGTTGATTGATCTTAAATTTGTAGCCAAAAGGCCCACCTCTAAGGCTGAAATCAATGAAGTGATCGCCGAAGCAGCTGAGGGCGAGCTCAAAGGAATCTTGACGATTAATACTGAGCCGTTGGTGAGCTGCGACTTTAATCACAATTCCGCAAGCTCTATCTTTGATATGACCGAAACGCATGTAATTGACGGTACCTTCTGTCGCATTTTGTCATGGTATGACAATGAATGGGGCTTTTCCAACCGGATGGTAGATACAGCTCTTGCGATGAGGAGATAACTTAGCTCTTTCTTCACAAGAAAAAAAATGATTAAATAAGCCTTACGAGCTATATAACAATCGTGTGATGTATGAAAATTTACAAACCTATTGTTTTTTTATTCGTTCTTTTCGCAATGATGAGCGTTCTCTCTACCCAAGGATGGGGGAATAAAAGTGAAGAAGATAAGTCAGCACAATCACTCTTTGTAAAGATCAAGCCAGAAACTGTTTCTCCTAAAGAAGAAAAAGAACACTTTAAAGAAGCTGTATCAAAACGTTTGGCACAGTTAGCCAAAGATTTTGACAACCAAGATCTCTTAAAAGAGGCAGGTACAGGGGCTGGGCTTACTGCTGAACGCGTTCTTATCTCTCTTGCTTCTCTTTTGATGGAGCAAACGACATGTGCGGCTGTATATCTTGATTCAAATTCAAAGCTGTTTATTGGTTACAATAAGTCCAGTGCATCCCGTAAAAAAATTCCCTTAATCCTGAGTTCTCTGAGAAAGCTTCTTAAGAAAGACAAAGACATCCTCCCTCTTCATCGTGCCGATCTAATGAAAGACGAGGATGCCAGGAAAATCTTAGGATTGAGCTCTAATAGAGGACGAGACACAGGAAAAATAGATCAAGAAATTTCTAAAAGTGCAGATGCTATGGTGCATTGGTTGAAAAAAGTTCTCAAGCTTCGAGACCATATGACTGCTAAATCAGAGCTAGGAAATCTAGCCAGATGCCTTATGGATGATGACAAAATAAACTATTTTAAAACTCTAGAGGGGCATCACGCAGAAATGAATATTTTAGACGCATTACATAAAAATGGGCGCCTCGATAAAGGAGGGTTCGTTGGTATTTCCAAGAAATGTTGCCTAAAATGTGCTGCAGCGTTACAGGCGGTTAATTTAAAATCTCCAAAAAACAAGTACCTTGCAAATGGTTGTCATTTTAAGGTCTATGAATGGCCTGTCCCTAATTTTCTCAAAGAAGATGAAGGTATTTTGAAAGAATTTATGGGAAGTGATGCGTTTAATATTTTTAGCAAGCAGCAAAAAGAATACCAAAAAGCATTACTTGATGAAATTGCCAGTTTAACAAAGGATACGATCAAAGAAAAAACAAAAAGGGTTACTGCAATAGAAGCCACAGAAACGGAAAGTGCTACTAAACTTGAAGTGGCTAGTGATGAAAAGGCACTGTCTATTGTAAACGGAAAGCATTCTACAAAAACGAAGGTATCTAAAAGAAAATCAAAATCTTCCTAGTTTTGTATATAGAAAGAATTTTTGGCTAGCCTTGATTTTTCCTCATAAAAGGACTATATTATAAATGTTAGGGCAACCTAACTATAGTGATAAACGTCTTTCGGAATAGGCGTTATGGACCCGGGGGCGGAACCCGGCACCTCCACCATTAAGCAAATTAAGTTGCGGGGGTGAATTAGGATCGACATGCGTAGTAAAAGGTAGATTTTCACTCGGTATTGTACCACCGTTATCGGGCTGAACATATAAATGCAAAAAATATAAATGCATTTGGTAGAATGCCTGCAAACTTGAATGCAAGCAATTCCAATGGTCAAGTCGCTGCTGTAAAGGTAGCTGCTTAATCTGGTTCTATCGCGGTTCGAGGGGCGCCGGGCAACAGAAGCCCCCTCACTTTTAAGATAACCTTATATTCCAATTATCTTTCCTCTTCGGCCCCTTACTCGTTGCCCATGGGGGGCTGGGTAATTAAAAGAAACCTAATACTCTTGCTTCGCAATCGCTGGGATTTCCTAATTTCCGGGATGACGGAAAACGGGGAAACATTTTCTTATTCATTTCAGATAAACACCTTTTTCAGAGGCTTCTCTTGCCTATCGCAAACCGCTGAGGTTTCCTAACTTCCCGGAATGAGGACAAGATAAGTTGTTTGGTGGTAAGGGGCTCTCTCTCTATCTGTTTGTGATCCAAGCTTTTTCGTCTCCTTGAACTTTTCTCCCCAAGGTGATAGAAAAAGACTATATTAAGCACTTTAGGAAGGGATTGCTATGGACGGGTTTAATTATGAAGAAATGGTCCAAGAAGGGCTTCGTGGCGTTGTACGGGAAGCCCTTGAGATAGCAGTTCGTGAGGGATTGCCTGGCTCTCATCACTTTTACATTGCCTTTAAGACAGATTATCCAGGGGTGCAGTTGGCGGATTATTTGAAGGAACGCCATGAAGAAGAAATGACCATCGTGATTCAGCACCAATATTGGGGACTGGAAGTAGACGAACAAGGTTTTTATGTGACGTTAAGCTTTAGCGATTCTCAAGAGCGAATTTATGTGCCCTTTCATGCGTTGTTAAGCTTTATGGATCCTTACGCAAAATTTGGACTCCAATTCGTTCCTCCGCCCGTTGTGGAAGGGGAAGAATTACCTCCGTCTCCCACATCTTCGCCTGCGGACGGTGAAGGAAATATCGTTTCTTTAGATAAGTTTCGAAAGAAGTAAATACTTTAGAGCTGACGATCCCCAACTTTTAATAGGTAAGGTATCTGCTCTAAAAAGATTTCTAGGTCGTGCTCTTGTTAGAAAGCACTAGAGTACCAGAACCAGTAGCAACAGCACCACAACCACCATAAACAGTAGGAATATAGTTAACAACCTTGCCAGGAGGCTGAGTAGCATCTGCGGACATACCGACAAGAGAAATGCCTGCCATAAGAAGTGAGAGTGTTGTTATATAGCAAAGTCTATATAAATCGATTATAATATTGTCATAGCAAGAAAAGAAGGATAAGAAGAGCTATGACATACAGTGTGGATTTTCGACAGA
>JAGVLE010000032.1 GCA_020049895.1 Alphaproteobacteria bacterium
ACAAATGGGCTCAGGCTAAATCCTATAGACGAAAAACCAATTGTTCTATCGATCAACTCTTCCAATCAATATGATCGCTTTATATAGATCAGGCTATATCTTACGAAGGACTATCTTATCTTATTTTAATTTATTCTAGCCTATAAAGGAAACTAGATGTCTAAAGTTATAGCCTTAGCGGTTCTCATGATAGCCTTGAACCACTCTCCTATAAGTGCTCTTCCCACAGGGACTTGTGACGAGTGCGGAGAAAAGTTAGAAAGATTACCAACTCTTAAAAAATGTGCAGAGGAATGCAAATGGGAGAAGAATAAAGACTGCGAACAAAAGTGTATTGCAAAACCCTCCGGCAAGTGTCCAAAAGAGTGTGACAATCTCCCCAACAAGGGAAAGCCTTCTGAGAAATAGATATACGTGACACAAACATCTTTCGTAAGAGAACCTCTTACAAAGAACCTACTTTCCTGGTAAAGCTCCGGCTATCCTGGATTCATCGGGAAGGATTTCTCGAGGGATATGATCAAGTGGCTCCAAGGGCACAATTTCAGCAGCTTGAGAGACAGAGCCAAGCTCTTTGAATCGACGAGCGCTCACAAGAACTCGATGTTCTAAGTTTCCTATAGCCTGGTTATAGGACTGGACAGCTCCCCCCAAATTTTTCCCAAGGCGCACAAAGTGAGAGGCCATATCTGAAAGTCGCTTGTGGAGCTCTTTCCCCAGCTCACTGATTTCCTTTGCATTCTCTGCGAGTTTCTCATGACGCCATCCATAGGCTACCGCCCTCAAAAGCGCAATAAGGGTTGTTGGCGTGGCAAGAATGATCCTCTCTTCAACTCCTGCCTCAATCAAGCTAGGATCTTGCTCAAGGGCCGCACTAAAGAAAGTTTCTCCCGGCAAAAATAAAATAACAAACTCAGGCGCTGGTTGAAATTGCTCATAGTAAGAACGCTTGGCAAGCGCTCGTATATGGGCTCGAACCTGACGAGCATGATCTTTCAACTTCTCTTGCCGTACCTCTGGATCTTTTGCTTCTAAAGCTTCTAAATACGCTGATAGAGGTGCTTTTGCATCGACAATAATCTTCTTGTTCCCTGGGAGGTTTATGATAAGGTCAGGACGCAATTTCCCATCATCTCCTTGGGTAGTGACCTGTTCCTCAAAATCACAGTAAGAAACCATCCCTGCCATTTCGACAACCCTGCGCAGTTGAATCTCTCCCCAGCGTCCTCGGACAGAAGGCGTCTTTAAGGCATTTACAAGATTGGAGGTTTCTGTTTTCAATTGATTCTGAGAAATAAGGAGCTCACTTACCTGATGTTTTAAAACCGCGTAAGCGCTCATTCTTGATTTCTCAAGCTCCATAATCTTTTGATCTACTGTTTGAAGCGACGCCGTAACGGGTTTAACTAGGTCGGAAATGGCGTCTTGCCTCTTTGCAAGATCAAGCTTGGCTGTTTCCTGAAATTTCTCAAGAGTTGCGTTTGCAAGATCAAGAAATGACTTGTTGCTTAAGGAAAGAGCTTCAGAAGAAATAACCTTAAACTTACTTTCCCATTGCTGCTGAATGTTTTCAATAAGATGAAGCTTTTCTGCAGCTTCTTTTTCCGTTCGTTGGAGCGCCATTCGTAGTTCTGCATTTCGCTCGGCAAGCATTCGAATTTCTTGATCTCGGCTCATTAGCAATGATTCAAGGCTACCGATACGTTCGCTGCGCTCTTGATAAAGAATGTTTTCCTGAACAAGACGGGCTAATCGTTTTTGAAAGTAAAAGAAGACCGATAAAATACCTACGGCAGCCCCAGCTCCCGTTCCTAAGATGACTTCATATTCCACGCGCCCTAGATCCCTTCAGTAAGGTTTACACTTCATCATAAGGAAATAATAAGATGCCGTCATCCGGAAATGTTAAGGGCGGAAGCCCAGGGCAATAACATACATTTCAGCCGAATCTTTGCGGCTTGACGGAGGTTTGAAGTGAACAACTTTATCAAAATATTTTTTGAGAAGAGTTAGAAGGTCTTTTTCTGCGCCTCCCCGCAGCACCTTTGCCACAAATACACCGCCCGGCGCTAACACATCTTGTGCAAAAGCGAAGGCCTCATCAGCAAGGGCCATAATGCGCAAGTGATCAGTTTGAGGATGGCCTATACTAGAGGCCGCCATATCACTCAGCACCACCTGGACAGCTTTTGGAAGTGTTTCTCTGAGTTGCTGAACAATCTGAGACTCTGAAAAATCCCCGCAAATAAAGGTAACGCCCTCGAGTGGATCTATGGGAACTAAATCAATGGCAAAAACGCACTCTCTCCCAGAACGCTCTACGGCTACCTGGCTCCATCCT
The DNA here is from genome assembly GCA_020049895.1 of Alphaproteobacteria bacterium. GTDB lineage: Bacteria > Pseudomonadota > Alphaproteobacteria > UBA9655 > UBA9655 > UBA9655. The sequence goes on from JAGVLE010000032.1 coordinate 2,342, forward strand.
CCTGGAGCCGCGCCTAAATCTACAACAAAAGCCCCCGGTTTTAAAAATTTAAACTTATCGTCAATTTCAATGATTTTATAGGCAGCTCGAGAGCGATATCCCGCAGCAGTTGCTTTTTGAACATACGGATCATTAAGTTGACGCGTAAGCCATTTTTGAGACGACAAAGTTCTCTTACGTGTTGTTTTTAGGCGAACGGCTAATGGCCGAGTCGAGAGCTTTTTTTTCTTCATGAATCTAGCAAGTCCCTCAATAGTCCTTCCCGAACGCCACGATCAGCAACGCGCACAGGGTCAATAGGAAAAACATCATAAATACCTTCAAAAATCGCAACCCCTCCCAGGACAAGGTCAGCTCTTGTCGGACCAATGCAGGGCTGAAGAAGTCGCTCTCCACGCGTCATTCCATAAAGATTTGCAATTGTTGCTCGAAGGATGGGTGGGGATAAAAGAAGTCCATTAACTTTCTTCCGATCATAGCGGTCCAATTTCATATGAAGAGCTGCAAGCGTTGTCAATGTGCCACTTGTTGCAATCAATTGCACATTTTTTTTACGAATATGAGGGTAAATAATTAATTTGTCAGAAAATGCTTTTATATCATTGGCAACTTCTTTGCGTATTTTTCTTAAGAAGGGATAAGGATCTGGCAACTTCTGTAAAGATTCCCCTAAGGTAACAACCCCTACGGGAAGAGAGACACACTCAATAATTTCTGGAAGTTTGTCTGAAAAAAGCTCCATCCACATAACTTCTGTGCTTCCCCCACCGATATCAAAGCCAATAGCATAACGTGTACTCGCATCCAATAAATCTGCACACCCCATAATAGCCAAGCGGGATTCTTCTTTTGTGGAAATCACCTCAAGTACAAGACCTGTCTTTAAGAGAATGGTCTCTAAAAACTCTTCACGATTAGACGCTTGCCGACATGCTGCTGTTGCCACACACCGGATCTTCTTAATTTTATAAGCCTTTAATTTGCGAGAACACACTGTAAGAGCGGCCAGCGCTCTCGATAATGCTGCTTGGGAAATGCGACCTTCTGTCGCTAATCCTTCCCCTAGGCGAATAATCCTGACAAACGAATCCACAACATGCGGCCCTTGGGGAGTAACTTCAGCAATTAATAAACGACACGTTGTAGTTCCAAGATCAAGGGCAGCAATATATTCCTTGCTTTGACTATTGTTTTGAATATTGTCCATCATAAAGCTCTAACAATTACCGCAAATTATTTTTCCGGAAATTGCGTTGCAACAAGCCTCCAATTAGGGTTAGAGCTTGTCCGCAAACGAGAAAACGTCCAAATATCTGTCACTTCTGTATGTCGATCAGGGTCACCTGCAAGGATTTTACCTTTTCCATCACGGGTTACAAGATATTGCAGAGACACAAAGCGAACAGTCTTGTACATATGCGTTTTTTCTTCCCACTGATCTAAGATTTCCATACTGATAATGCGATCTACATCAACTTCTAAGATCTTTTTTGATCGCGTACGTTTTTCAATACTATCCTCGAATGTTTCAAGAAGTGGCCCCTCCAAAAGCTTACGGAGAGCGGAAATATTTCCTTCTGCATACGCTTCCACAATTTTTTGAAAAGCAGCTGCAGCCCCTTTTAAGAAAGGCTCATCATTATTGCTTACAACTGTCTCAGACTCTTTTGATTGTTTCGGAGAAAAAGCTCGAGAGCGAGGTCGAATAGGCATTACAAAATCATCTTCTTGTGATTGCCGCCTTCGAACAGGACGTTCTGCATCATGAGTTCCCAAGAGACCCCACAAGCGATATCCTAAAAAAATTGCCAAAGCTGCAAAAAATATAATGTCTAAAAGAGCCATACTATCGTAATCCTTTTCTTCTCTATCCTATATATAGGAATTTCATGTATTTGTCAGCAATTCCCGTTGAGATAAAGAAAGAAGCCATAGTGCACTCTAATTATCTTCTTTATCGTATAAAGATCTCTCCTAGAGAAAGAGTTTTTAGGTGGCTAGATTCGCAATTGACAAAACAAAAACTTCCTTTAAGAATGGTGTTGAAAAATCTAGGAATATCCAATGAATTCACCTTCAAATCATCTGAAAACGACAAGCTTCGCAAAAGGCTGGCTTATTTGGGGATGCGCCGCTCTTTTTTATTGCTATCAATTTATCATGCGTGTCTCTCCCAATATCATGGCAGACGACTTGATGGCTGCCTTTCATATTGATGCCTGCACATTAGGGATTGTCTCTGGTTTTTATTACCATACCTACTCCGGATTTCAAATTCCAGGGGGGACTCTCTTGGATAAGTTTAAACCTCGTCGCGTTCTCGCTGTAGCTATCATTCTTTGTAGTTCCGGAACCCTTCTTTTTTCGTTTGCAGAATCTATTTATGTTGCAGGCTTTTCCCGTGCGATTATTGGAGCCGGGTCTGCTTTAGGGTTTATTAGCTGTTTCAAAATTGGAAGTCTTTGGTTTCCTGCCCATAAGCTCTCTCTTATCGTTGGGCTTACACTTACATTAGGAACACTAGGGGCAGTTTCAGCTGGTTATCCTCTTGCTTGGCTTTTGAGCATTTATGGGTGGCGGCACTCTCTTTTCTTACTTGCCTGTGCAGGGTTTGTGCTTGCTATTATTTCCTGGATCGTTGTCAAAGATACTCCGCCTAAAGAGCTGAAAGCAGAAGTTTTAAAAAGTCATGGAGGTGCTGACGCTCACGCATACCCTTCCTCCCTTTTAGGAAATATCATGGAGGTCATTCGCAAACCACAGAGCTGGCTAATCGCCTTCTATGGATTTCTTATGTATATCCCTTTGTCTGGTGTTTCGGATATGTGGGGACCGACTTTCCTTATATCAGCCTATGGAGTTGATAAAATGACAGCTGGATTCATTAATTCAGCTCTATACGTAGGACTTGGAGTAGGCTCTCCTGTCTTCTCTTACTTGTGCAATTTTCTTAAATCTTACAAACTTACCATTCTTGTCTCGGCTATAGGCGCTCTTCTTATGCTATCAGCTGTTTACTATATTCCTGATATGCCCCTTTGGCTTCTCACGACATGTTTGTTTTTAGCTGGATTTTCTTTAGGCGGGCAATTTTTAGCCTTCTCTATGGCAGGTGCAATCAATCCTCTTTCCGCCGCTGGAACCGCAGCAGGGTTTCAAAATATGATCTGTATGTTGAGTGGCGTATTGTTCCAGCCCTTTTTAGGATGGCTCCTTGATCTTAGCTGGAAAGGAAACCTTCTAAATGGTATTCGTGTGTATACCGTTTCTGAGTATACGTTTGCCTTTACTCCTATCATTGTCTGCCTTTTCCTTGCATGTCTTTGTATTATTCCTATTAAAGAGAAGTACGTGTAGGTGACATCGGCAATTGACCTTTCTTCCCTTATTTCCCCCCTTCTTTCTCTAGCGGCTACAGCTGGAGAGCGCATTTCTTATTTTTATACCCAAGATATTGATGTCTTGAAAAAACAAGACTCCTCCCCTGTTACTATTGCTGATGAGCAAAGCCATCTCATTTTGAAATCGGGGCTTGAAAAACTTCTCCCACATGTTCCTATCATCTCAGAAGAAGATTCTTCATCTTGGAATTTTAAAAAGCCCATCTATTGGCTAATAGATCCTTTAGACGGAACGGCGGGATTTGTTCAAAAAAGCAAAGACTTCTGCATCAACATCGCCTTAATGGAGAATAACCATCCTATTTTAGGGCTCATCCATCTTCCTCTGACCCAAGAAACGTTCTATGGATATCAAGGGAAAGCCTGGCTTCATGTAGGAGATAAAACAACACCTATTCACACACGTGCAGTACCTCCAGAAGGAATGACCCTTCTTCTTGGGGGGTATGGAAAAAAGTATGAAGAAGAAGAGGCTTCTTTCTTAAAATCTTGTCCAGTCTCAACTATTAAGAGACTTCAGAGTGCTATTAAGTTTTGTTATATTGCCGCAGGAAAGGCCGATATTTATTTAAGAATATGCCCATGTTCAGAGTGGGATACGGCTGCCGGACAAGCCCTTGTAGAAGCGGCAGGGGGAAGCATTACAACACTTACCAACTCTCCTTTTGTTTATGGAAAACCTCAATTAATCAATTCTTCTTTCGTTGTTTTGGGAACGAAAAATGATACACCCCTTCACGCTTAAAGCTTTTGAAGAAGCCATTGTGCTGCTACGAAAAGGAGAGCTTATAGGGCTCCCCACAGAAACTGTGTACGGCCTTGCTGGAGATGCGACCCAAGATCAGGCCATAGCACGTATTTTTGAGACAAAAAACAGACCCTCTTTTAATCCTCTTATTATTCATGGAAACTCCCCTGCTGCCTTCAACGAGCACGTCATTTGGAATGAAAAAGCCGATGCTTTGGCACAAATCTTTTGGCCAGGCCCCCTCACCCTTGTATTACCTCGTCAGCCCTCTTCTTCCCTCTCTCTTTTAGCAAGTGCTGGTCTTGATTCTCTTGCTATTCGCATTCCTCATCATCCTGTAGCACTTTCCCTTTTAGAGGCCTTTGGAGGACTGATTGCCGCTCCTAGTGCAAATCTTTCTGGCAAAGTCAGCCCTACCCAAAGCCATCATGTACAGGAAGATTTTCCAGATCTTTTCATCCTTGAAGGAAAGGACACTTCTATCGGCCTTGAATCAACCATTATCGATCTTACAGGAACTTCTCCCGAACTCCTAAGACCTGGCGGAATCTCTCGCGAAGATATTGAAGCAGTCGTGGGGCCCCTTGCCCCCCCCTCTACCTCTTCTATAAAATCTCCTGGGCTCTTAAAAAGCCATTATGCGCCTCGCCTTCCTCTGAGGCTTAACGCGAGCTCTCCTTTAGAAGGAGAAGCTTACCTAGCTTTTGGAGAAACGCCCCTCAAAGGCCCTCATACTCTCAATCTGAGTGAAAATAAAAATTTGCAAGAAGCTGCATCAAATCTTTTTAGGATGATACGATTACTGGACAAAACTTCCTTAAAGGGAATGGCTGTTGCTCCTATTCCCTTGATAGGATTAGGGGTGGCTATTAATGATCGACTCGAACGTGCAGCTGCGCCGCGCGGACTTTAAGAAAAATCATTAATACTCCTGTCAGAAACGCCACCCAAGAGATCCAATGATTATGCCAAAGACTGTGAGTGATTTCTGCTTGAATAAACGCAAAGGAAATTGTTGCATTGCATACTGCAATAGACAGGCGGTCTTTAAGATATTTTTCAACCATCCAAAATAAAGAAGCAAAGAAAAGAGCAAACAGTATCCCTCCCCCTATGCCTAATTCCAGATACGCTTGCAAGCTGCTTTTATGGGGGTGCATAAGGTACGGAAGGCCTTGTGCTAAAAATGCCTCTTCCGGTAAGTATGGCGTTGCTCCTAATCCCCAACCCAACCAAGGACTTTCCAAAAATTTTTCTGATAAAAAACTCCAGCCTATTACCCGATGAAAAAAAGTTAAATGCTGAAAAACCCACTTTACCTTAAAAAAAGTAGAGAATTGAATGAAAATAAATGGAGTCAGTATTAAACACGTATAACTTGAGACAAGAGCAATACGAGTCGCCCAGAAAGGGGCTAAATAACTTACAATAAATACCCCTATTGCTAGCACCATTCCATAACACGCTGTTTCATTGCGCGTTATGTAGGTAAGTAAACAAAAAAGAATAAAGGTAACTCCCGAAAGAATCTTATTATTATAAACCCAAAGCAAAGCACATCCCATGAAAGCACCAAGTCCTATAATAGAAGCAGTGGGTTTCATCATATACCCTTCCCCCAGCTTATCAAAAAGTCTTACACCCAATCCTTCAAGGACATATTGCAATAAAACAAGACTTATGAGGACAACCCCGGCTCTTTTTAAAATTAAATGATATTTTGCACATTGTTCTAAGGTTAATTCCTGAGCTAAAGAAATGAAAAGATAGGAAAACCCTAGTGTAAGAGATGTAGTTGCAAAAATTTTTATAGCCGCATCAGGGCATTTTGCCCAGAATACCCCTGCTCCCCCTAAAATCAATAAAAGAAAGAGAAAAACAAAGGGAGGGGACAGATGGAAAGAAAGTTTTCCTCTTCTTTCGTATATGAGTAAGAGAGCCAGCAAAGGCATAAGAAGTGACATCAAAGGATAAGAATAAGTGCCCGCAACAGCAATGAGAATAGGAAGCAAGAGGCTAACCCCTTTGTTAAGGATATTTTTTTTTCTCACGCTGAGCCGATTTTTTTTGTTTAAACCCTATTTTTTGTATAAAGTGTTAGATTCAAAAAGACAATGGAAAACCCACTCATGCATCTCCCGACTCTCGAATTGTTGAATGCCTCAAACAAGCGTATTTTGGTCCGTCTTGATCTTAACCTTCCCCTTTATCAAGGAAAAATAACGGATTTAACACGATTACAGAAGTCTCTCCCCACCATTCGTGAACTTGTGGCTCAAAACGCTAAAGTCATTATTTTAACGCACCTTGGTCGCCCAAAAGGGATAGAGAAAAGTCTGTCTCTGGCTCCTATCGCAGACGCCCTAAGAGAAGCTCTTGCTCCCACCCCTGTATTTTTCTGTGAGACATCTCAAGGACCGCAAGTCAGAGACGCTATTGACGCCCTCCAGGGCGGGCAAGTTCTTCTTATTGAAAATATTCGCTTTGTAGAAGGCGAAGAGAAAAATGATCCAGTTTTTATCCAGGAATTAGCCAGCTGGGGAGATGCGTACGTTAACGATGCCTTTTCCACAGCTCACAGAGCCCATGCGTCTACGGAAGGAATAGCCCATTTTCTCCCTCATTATGCAGGACGGTTGATGGAAGCAGAAATCAAAGCTCTTACTCTGGCCCTTGAAACTCCTCGCCGGCCCCTTATGGCTATAGTGGGCGGTTCCAAAATTTCAACAAAACTACCCCTTCTTGAAAATCTTATCTCAAAAGTTGATCTTTTAGTCATCGGGGGCGGCATGGCTAACACACTTTTAGCAGCCAAAGGCGTGAATATAGGCGGATCTCTTTATGAACCAGATCTTCTGAAAGCCGCACAGTCTCTTTTGAAAAATGCTCCCGCCATTCTTTTACCAGAGGATGTGGTTGTCGCCCAAGACTTAAATAACCCTTTATCCTATGACGTTCGTGCTCTCACTGAGATTCAAGCGAATGAAAAAATCTTTGATCTTGGCCCCTGCACCTGTACCCTCATTCTTGAAAAGATGGCCAAATGCCATACGCTTCTCTGGAATGGCCCTCTTGGTGTGTTTGAGGTCCCTCCCTTTGATCAGGCAACAAACCAAGTCGCACAAGGCGCAGCTCGGTTAACCCGAGACGGCTCCTTAACGTCAATTGCAGGCGGAGGGGATACCCTCGCTGCTCTTTCCCATGCGGGCGCTTTGCAAGATTTTACCTATGTTTCCACCGCCGGGGGCGCTTTTCTTGAATGGATAGAGGGAAAGACTTTGCCAGGAATTGCAGCTCTTCTCCAACCATTTGATTAAGAAAATATCGTAACTGCTCAAAGCTACTTGCTGCAAAAAGTATCCCCCCCGAACGTCATCCCGGAGCCTAGAGCGTTTTTGATTTAAGTAAGCACATAGCCTGAAGAAGCGAAGTAATTTTTACACTCATCTGGAGAAAAAGCATTCAGCAAGTTTCCAATTTCG
>JAGVLE010000035.1 GCA_020049895.1 Alphaproteobacteria bacterium
CTCGTAAGTCTTGAGAATATGATCTCATGATGCTTCCTCTCCATTAGAAAGGACCATCATATCACAAAAATGTAATGACTTAAATCAAAAATGCTCTAGGCAGAAGAAAACACCGCCTAATACGATCTGGAGAAATACATGATTTTTCATTTTAGATTTCCTTTCTGTTTCATGTGTCTCCTCAAATAAATGGGAGATATTTTCCATGTCTTGGGGCCATTCATGACATCACAAACATGGCTCTGTCTGGGCTTGTTGAGCGACAAATAAGCTGCACGGACAATAATAAATTACGTGTACTTTTATGCAAAAAACATAATAATATCTATAATAAACAATGAAGATTAATTTTTTATTAAATGCCGTCGCTGTCAATTTTTTTCCTAAAGAAAAACTGTAAATTGGACTGTTGAACCAACACTTTATCTTTTTAAAATTTTTCTGAAAAACTTAAAGAATTTTTTGCTTTTAAATAATATTTAATTTTATTTTTTTAATATAGATAGCAATATAGCCTACGAGGCTGGGGTTAAGAGGAATGAACAAATAATCTCTTCTTCATTCTAAGCTCTAGAAATAAATAAAAAGAAAGGGATACTAACATGAAAAGAAAATTTTTTCAGGCATTACTCATCAGTGCTTGCTTTTTGCAAGGGTTCCATTGCGACAATTGTTCTGCTGATGAATGGCGCTCCCAACTCAGCCTGTCAGACAAGATGGAGCTCGACAGATTGTCTCAATCGATCACGCAGCTCACTCCTTCAGAACTAGAGAAATTTGAAAAATCGTTCGACACGCTCACCCCTTCAGAAGTAGAAGACCTCAAAAAACTGATGAAAGATAATTGTAAGAAATATAAGGTACCAAAGACTAAGGGGCCTAACTATTCGAAAAAATGTGCGAACGAAATGTTGCTTCGTATGAAGCGCTGACACTCAGCTTACTCTAAGAATCTATCTCATGGAAGGAGAAATATAACTAATTTCATATAAATACCTTTTGTTGAGGCTTCTTATTACTGGAAGGGGACATTTTTAGCTTTACTGCGCCTCTCACCATCAATTATGGTGAAGAAAATGGACTTTTGTTAAGAGTCCTTTCAAGGAAAATCTAAATGGAAATGTATCTTCCTGATATCACGCATATTCTTCCTGAAATTTTTTTAATCATTACAGCTTTCCTTATTCTTATAGACTGTGCAGTGCGGAAAAATGCAGAGTCGGATCATCTTAAGCGGTTTGGACACATTGGTTTTGCAAGCCTTTTAATTGCTTTTGTCATCCTAACGCTTCTTCACCACCCTGAAGATCGAATTGTGCTTTTTGAAGGCCAGCTTATTCAGGATGATTTTGTCTATTTGGCTAAAAGCATCATTTTATTAGGATCTGCGGCTGTTTTTGGACTATCTCTTCTGTTTATGATAAAGGAGCACTTGCTTTCTTTCGAATATTTTGCCCTCGTTCTATTTGCAACCGTTGGCATGATGTTAATGGTATCTGCAAATGATTTTCTAAGCCTTTTTCTAAGTTTAGAAGTGCAAGGATTGTCTTTATATATCCTTGCTGCTCTCAACCGAGACCAAGCCATAACATCTGAGGCAGCGCTTAAATATTTTGTGTTGGGGGCTCTTGCTACGTGTTTATACCTCTATGGAGTAAGTCTCTTGTATGGGTTTTCGGGAACCACAAATTTCGATACACTTGCGTCCATTATTCAAGAAGGCGCCACGTCCTCTCTCTCTTTGGGGCTTGTTGTTGGTCTTGTCTTTATTATTGCTTCTCTGGCCTTTAAAGTATCCGTCGTTCCTTTTCATATGTGGACGCCAGATGTGTACCAGGGATGTCCTACTCCCATCACCGCCTTTATTGCCGCTACGCCTAAAGTTGCAGCGATGCTGGTTTTATTGCGACTTCTTATCGGCTCGTTTATAAGCCTTCACGATATGTGGCAGCCCCTTATTGCCACTCTCTCTTGCCTATCAATGATAGTGGGTGCTTTTGGGGCCCTTACCCAATCCAACCTTAAACGTCTGCTTGCTTACAGTGCCATAGGACAAATGGGATATACCCTAATGGGCGTAGCGGCTGCTAATAATGACGGAATTCAAAGCGTATTTGTCTATCTAATCCTTTATCTTGTCATGATTATAGGCACCTTCGGGTGCCTTTTATGCTTGCGCGGAAAAGGAACTTACAATGTTGAGACTATTGAGGATTTATCGGGTCTTGCTGCCCTTCATCCCCGCATTTCTTTTTGCCTTAGCCTCTTTATGTTTTCTTTAGCTGGCATTCCCCCTCTCGCAGGCTTTTTTGCAAAACTTTATGTCTTTAAGGCTGCTCTTTCTGCGGGGCTTATTGAACTTGTAATTATTGGCGCTGTTATGTCCGTAGTATCTGCATATTATTACTTGAGAATTGTAAAGGTGATGTACTTTGATAATATTCCAGAATTACCATCTTTTTCTTACGGGCAAACGATTGTGCTTTCTGTCCCTATGGCTATCATTCTTAAATTCTGTGCTCTCGTCACTTTATTGTTCTTTGTGTATCCAAGTCCCTTACTTGACCTTATTCACAAAACAGCCTTTGTCACTCCGAACTAACCCTTGGCCTCAGGAATTAATTTCCAATCCCGTCTTCCCAGCCGTTACAGTGATTTTTTGACCATCGAGAATTTTTCCTTCTAAAATCAAAGTAGAAAGAGGGTTTTGAAGCTCACGCTGAATCACCCGCTTTAGAGGACGCGCCCCATAAGCCGGGTTATAACCTTCATCCGCAAGCCACGTGAGGGCAAGATCATCCAATTCTAACGTAATCTTTCGATCTTTGAGCAGGCTCATGAGATGCTGCAATTGGATTTTGACAATACCACTCATGTCCTCGCGAGAAAGCCTGCGGAATAAAAGAATTTCATCAATACGATTGAGGAATTCAGGACGGAAAGCTCCACGGACAACATCCATGACTTGCTCACGAACCTTATCAGAAGGCTCACCTGGGTTCTCTACCAAGATAGAGCTTCCTAAGTTTGACGTCATAATAATAAGAGCATTTCGAAAATCGACAGTTCTCCCCTGACCATCCGTAAGACGTCCATCATCAAGGACTTGAAGGAGGATGTTAAAAACATCGCCATGCGCTTTTTCAACCTCATCAAAAAGAATCACCTGATAGGGGCGACGCCTGACAGCTTCCGTAAGAGTTCCCCCTTCTTCATATCCGACATATCCAGGAGGAGCTCCAATAAGGCGAGCCACCGAATGCTTTTCCATAAATTCCGACATATCAAACCGTGTAATGGCGGCATCATCATCAAAAAGGAATTCTGCGAGTGCTTTACAGAGCTCTGTCTTTCCCACACCCGTAGGCCCCAGGAAAAGGAAGGAACCGATAGGACGATTGAGATCTTGTAGACCTGCCCGAGCCCTGCGGACGGCTTGGCTCACAGCAACAACAGCTTCTTGCTGCCCTACCACTCGTTTTTGGAGATTTTCTTCCATTTTCAAGAGCTTATCTCGCTCTCCTTCCAGCATTTTATCCACAGGAATGCCCGTCCATCGAGATACAATGGAGGCAATGTCATCGGGAGTGACTTCTTCTCGAATGATGTGTTCTTGGGATTGGTGTTCTGCTTTTTTAAGCTTATCCTCTAAATCGGGAATTATGCTGTACATCAGCTCCCCAGCTCGCGCTAAATTACCGCTTCGCTGGGCGATTTCAAGCTCACTTCGACTTTTATCAAGGGTTTCTTTTATTTTCTGAGACCCAGCTAACTTTTCTTTCTCTTTCATCCAAGCCGCAGTCAGTCCACCAGACCGAGATTCGAGATCAGCTAGCTCTTTTTCTAATTTTTCTAAACGATCTTTAGAGGCCTCATCTTTCTCTTTTTTAAGAGCCTCCCGTTCAATTTTAAGCTGCATAATGCGTCGGTCCAGCTCATCAATTTCCTCAGGTTTTGAATCCACTTCTATGCGCAGCCGGCTTGCTGCCTCATCAACGAGATCAATGGCTTTATCTGGCAGAAATCGGTCTGTGATATAGCGATTGGAAAGAGTCGCAGCCGCAACAATGGCCCCATCGGTAATCCGGATTCCATGGTGAAGCTCATACTTTTCCTTTAATCCTCTCAAAATAGAGATGGTATCTTCAACTGTCGGTTCACTCACAAACACGGGCTGAAAGCGCCGCGCAAGCGCTGCATCCTTTTCAATGTGCTTTCGGTATTCATCCAAGGTGGTAGCACCAACGCAATGAAGCTCTCCACGCGCAAGGGCAGGCTTTAACATGTTAGAGGCATCCATTGCCCCCTCGGCTTTTCCTGCCCCTACAAGGGTATGAATTTCATCAATAAAGAGAACGATGTCGCCTGCTGCATGCGTAATTTCCGTCAGAACGGCCTTGAGGCGCTCTTCAAATTCTCCGCGATATTTCGCACCTGCAATTAAAGCACCCATATCCAGCGCCATAAGCGAGATTCCTTTAAGGGTCTCAGGAACATCACCTTTAACAATTCGATGCGCTAGGCCTTCTATAATTGCCGTTTTACCCACTCCTGGCTCTCCAATAAGAACAGGATTATTTTTTGTACGACGAGAGAGCACCTGAATGGTCCGGCGAATTTCCTCATCACGTCCAATGACAGGATCCAGCTTTCCTTGGCGCGCTTGGGCGGTAAGGTCTGTAGCATATTTCTTAAGAGCATCATATTGGGTTTCAGCCGTTGCTGTATCTGCCCGGCGGCCTTTGCGCATGCCTTCAATGGCGGCTTTTAATGTGTCCGCATTTACTCCCGCTTTTTCAAGGATTTTTCCAGCTTCAGTCTCTTTAGAGAGAACCAAAGACAGCAACAAAAACTCAACGGTTACGTAGCTATCCCCTGCTTTTTTAGCCTCTTGTTCAGCCAGATCAAAAACCTTGGCTGTTTCTGGAGAAAGGAATGTTTGCCCTGCACCACTCCCTCCGATGCGGGGAAGCTTGTTAAGATCTTCTGCTGTAAGCTCCAAAGCTTTCTCTGGACTCCCTCCAGCCATTTTAATGAGGGTTGCACACAATCCTTCTTCATCGTCCAATAAAACCTTAAGCAAATGAAGAGGAAGAATACGCTGATGTTCTTCTCGCCGGGCTAAGCCTTGAGCAGACTGAATAAATCCTTGAGATCTCTCTGTATATTTTTCAAAATTCATAAGCTCTCCTCATGGCTTTATACTTTACTATAGTCTATCTATATAAATATAAAAAAGCCTTAAGATTTTCACCAGAATGCTCATACAAATAAGAGGAGAGCCTCTTATCAGGAAGCAGGTAACCCAAGATGAAGATTATAAATGATACCCCAAAAACGCCACCTTTTTTTGAAAGAAAACGAATCATATTCTATTTACCTCTATAACGCTTGAGGGACTTGAATTTAATTCCTAAACAACAGTTACTAGATATTACTTCCCTAAGGCATAAGTAATGTCTAACCATCCATCTTCTTTCTCGGAAATAAGGTATTCATTTTCCTGGAAAGTGATATCTCCCGCCTCTCCTTCTATCTCTTGTTTCACTTCTCCTGTGATAAAAGGCCTTAAGCGGAATTTAATATTTATCCATTCTTCCTCTTCTTCAGAAATAGTGTATTCGTTTTCCTGGAAAATGACATCCCCCATTTTTATCACTTTTCCCAACCCTACTTTAATGGAAAACGCTACGGGGAGTCCAATAAGGCAAGTGATACCGTTTATCAATCCCATTTGTATAAATTTTTCTGTGGTAGGGGGGGTTAAAAGGATTGTGATAAAGGAAGGGACGTCTACTCCTATCGCTCGCGCAACGACTTGTTTGATAATAAATGTTGAGCCAAGAAAGGTAAGATAAGCAATATTGTTTAGGATCTCGCCTTGTTCAACTTCTTTTTTATTGAGACATCTTAAGCAACTTGTCATCAGGGCTGTGATATCGTCTACCCCTATCGCTCCCCTTATCGCTTGTGCAATTCTTTCGTTCTTAAACAATTTTGAAAGACTTATGGTAAGAGAGAAAGGTATTCCTCGCACCCGCGTTTCAAGTTTCTCTAGAGCTCCATCATTTTTTTCGCTTAAGAAGATGACAGGCCTAAAAGAAGCTTCTTCCTCTGCTCTCAGAGAATGAGGGATAGCAGCAGAAAATGGGGGAGGGTCGTCTAGTATAGCACTTGCGGTCTCTAAAGGATCAGACAATCTTTGAGGGAGATTGGAAGGTAATGTCTCTTCTTCCTCCACAGTCAAGCCTTCAGAGAAGAAACTCATAAAGCTAAATACACTTGCAAGAAAAAAAGTTTTTAGAGTCATATTTTTTCTTTCGATATCCTGAAGAATCTTATTACTAATAATTAATTTTAAAATTCCAAAGCAATTACATATTAATTACTATATAATAGCACATACATAATACATTTCATATAAAAATTACTTCAGGAAGTTCTATACAAAAGATATTTATTCGAAATGAATAAGAAAAGGTTTCCCGCTTTCCGTCATCAACATAGCTGATGACATACCGGGGGCTACCTTTTGCAGAAGGTTCTTGCCTGGTTCCAGCCCAACAGTCTTTAAATAGAAATCGGGTTTTTCTTAGCCAAACGATCAAACTCTAAAAGAGTTTCTAGGAAGGGCTGCATATCTTTGAACCTAACCATATTGGGCCCATCACTCGGTGCGCTATCAGGATCACGATGGGTTTCGATGAACACAGCCGCAACCCCTATGGAAATAGCGGCGCGAGCAAGAACCGGGACAAATTCTCGTTGTCCACCCGAAGACGCGCCAAGGCCCCCCGGTTGTTGGACAGAGTGAGTCGCATCAAATACAACCGGATAGCCCGTTTGCGCAAGGATGGGGAGGGACCGCATGTCTGAGACTAATGTATTGTATCCAAAAGAAACTCCCCGCTCACATACCATAATGTTGTGGTTTCCTGTTTCTTCTACCTTTTGAATGACATGCTGCATATCCCACGGAGCAAGGAATTGACCTTTTTTAATATTCAAAGGTTTTCCTGTTTTTCCTGCAGCCACCAATAGGTCAGTTTGACGACACAAAAAAGCAGGGATTTGAAGAACATCCACGGCTTCAGCTACCGGCGCACATTGACTGGGTTCGTGAACATCCGTAATAACAGGGCATCCCCATGTCTCGCGAATTTCTGCAAAGATAGGCAACGCTTCCTTAAGTCCAAGCCCTCGGACTCCTAGAGTACTTGAGCGATTGGCTTTGTCAAAAGAGGTCTTATAAATAAATCCAATTCCAAGCTTGTTTGTGAGCTCGACAAGAGCATGGGACATTTCTAAAGCATGCTCCCGGCTCTCCATAACGCACGGTCCTGCAAGCAGCGTAAAAGGTAAATCATTGCCAATTTTTAGAGACTTTACACTAACATGCTGCATGGAACACTCCTTAAATGAGTCGGTTTTGAGTTAAGCTTGCTTCAATAAAAGCCGCAAACAAGGGATGGGGATTAAAAGGGCGCGATTTAAATTCAGGATGGAATTGAACACCCACAAACCATGGATGATCCTTGCGCTCAACGACCTCGGGCAACAGACCTTTTGCCATTTTTCCGACAACATGGAGGCCACATTCTTCCAAGACGTCGAGGTAGGTCGTATTCACCTCATATCGATGGCGGTGACGCTCAGAAATGATTGTGTTTTTGTAAGCTTTGCTAGAAAAAGAGTCCGATTCTAGATGACATTCATAGGCCCCCAAGCGCATAGTGCCCCCCAAATCCTTACCAGAGAAGTATTTTTGAACTTCCTCTCCTTTCATCCATTCCGTCATCAAAGCAACCGCCGGCATAGACGTAGGCCCAAATTCGGACGAAGACGCATCTTTATAGTGTCCCACATTCCGCAATGTCTCAAGCACAGCCAACTGCATCCCAAAGCAAATTCCGAAAAAGGGAATTTTCTTCTCGCGAGCAAATTGAATTGCAGCAATCATTCCTAAGGTTCCACGTTCCCCAAATCCTCCTGGAACCAGAATCCCATCTACATGAGAAAGCCGCTTAATCACGGCGACTTGGCCATCATCTTCCAATTCACAGGCATCAATCCAGTCAATCTGGACATGGACATGATTTGCAATCCCGCCATGGATAAGGGACTCATGAATAGATTTGTACGCATCCACAAGGGCTGTATACTTTCCAACTACGCCAATCGTTACGCTTGCTGCCGGGCGTGTTATAGCCTCAACCATACGCTCCCAAATTGAGAGGTCCGGAGAAGTTTCTGCTTCCAGCCCAAAATGCCGACAGACTTCCTGATCCAATCCATGCTGATGATAATTAAGAGGAACCCGATAGATAGTCTGAGAATCAAGGGCTTCAATGACACATTCTGGCTTAATATTACAGAAAAGCGCCAATTTCCGACGTTCTTCCACCCCGATTGAACGATCGCTGCGGCACAGCAAAATATCTGGCTGGATTCCTTTACTCTGGAGTTCTTGAACAGAGTGCTGAGTCGGTTTTGTTTTAAGCTCTCCCACGGTTGGAAGATAGGGAATCAGAGTCAGGTGAATAAAAAGGGTGTTGCGGTATCCCAAGTCATTGCGCAGCTGACGAATAGCCTCAAGAAAAGGAAGCCCTTCAATATCTCCTACGGTTCCCCCAATTTCACAAATAACCACATCCACATCGGCCGTATTTTTTAAGATAGCTTCCTTAATGGCGTCTGTGATCTGGGGAATGACTTGAACGGTAGCCCCAAGATAATCTCCACGTCGCTCTTTTGCAATCACATCAGAATAAATACGCCCCGTTGAAACAGCATCAAAACGCGTCGTGTTAACCCCTGTAAATCGTTCATAATGACCGAGGTCCAGATCTGTTTCAGCCCCATCTTCCGTTACGAAAACTTCTCCATGTTGGAAAGGGTTCATAGTCCCGGGGTCAACATTAATGTAAGGCTCTAACTTGCGGAGAAGGACTTTATAACCACGGGCTTGGAGGAGGGAAGCAAGGGATGCTGCTGCTATTCCTTTCCCTAAAGAGGAAACCACACCACCCGTTACAAAAATAAATCGTGTCACGTCTTTATCCCACCATATGACTACTCTTAGAGACTTCTTAAGAGAGTGTTGTTAATCTTTCCACCCCTAAAATAGAGGAAGGACGACTCTGATGACTTGTCAAAATCGCAAGGAGAATACTTGTTCCCAAAAAGCAAGCAGCCAAGATGCCTGTAAGATGGGTCAAGAGGTTGGCTGATCCACGAGTTGTCATAAGCCCGCTCATATTTCCGCCGCCAAGGCCCATTCCGCCTTCACTGCGTTGAATTAAAATGATCCCAATCATAGCCATCGTAATAAGAAGATGGATCACAAGGAGAACTGTTTGCATGGCTTATTCCTCTTTTCATAAACTTGGAATTTACTCTAAGATGAAATCTGGTTGATTGCCAGTGAAAAATCGTTTTCGTCCATCCTATTGACAGTATTTTGATTACTGACTACTGATGTAGAAATTCCTTATGGCGGGTGTAGCTCAGTTGGTTAGAGCGCCAGTTTGTGGCACTGGAGGCCGTGGGTTCAATCCCCATCACTCGCCCCATAGGAAAGAAAAAGCTTTGTTTCCCTGGTGTTTTTCGAATGTTTTCAACGACGCTTACCCTCTCCGCAGACTAGCTTTCTTTACCTGCTCCCAGCGCTGTCTATACAGTGACTGATTTCTCTCTTCTCCATTTTTTAGATTTTCAAAAATTTTTTCTAATACTGCTTGCAAAAAAGAAATTTTTTGTATAAAAAAGAAAAACTATATTTTTTACATTAATGTTTTTATATTTAATATTGTTTTTTTATTGTTTCTAGTATTTTGGTAAGGTGTTTTATGTTGTTTTTTTCAAAAAAAGAATTCCAATTATTTATTATCACGGGGCTACTGCTCGTAAGTTCTCTTGTTTCAAGTAATGCCTGGGGAGTTAAGCGAACATTCTCCGAGGCATTTGGTGAGTATCGTTATTACTCTAAAAAACATACAGCATCCGCCTCAACAGCAGACAGAGAAGACCATCGTGTCAATACTGTGACCCCAGATAGTATTTTTTCTGAAACAGGCGAAACTTCAGCTATGGATGAAGAGGTGAACGCCTCTTCCTCTGGGGCAAGGATTGTGACCCCAATCCAGTCCCCTCTTCTTGACACAAAAAAATCCAAGGTTAGGAAAATAGTTCAATTTGATGTAACCCTTGAGGAAAGACATGAGGTTGTCTCATTGGAGGATGATGAACCATTTTCATACATGCCAAGTCCTTTTCACAATGTGACCAAAAAATCTTCAGCTATGGAAGTAGAGGAGGATGAAGACAATGAGCCAAGAAATCTGCTTTCTGCAGATGATTTCTTTAGAATTGAAGATTAAATGAGCTTCTTCCAGCTTCCAGAAAACGGCAACTAGCATACCCCACTAAGTTAACGCTAAAAATTTATTTTCTGGGGTTTCTTCCTGAAGATGACATGTTTTCTGCGGATGATATGAGTTAGTCCTATCTTGAAATGGTGGGCCCGGCAGGATTCGAACCTGCGACAGCTCCGTTATGAGCGGAGAGTTCTGACCACTGAACTACAGGCCCTAAGAACTTTTCCCAAGATACCAGCATTTTTAAAGGGGTCAATGGAAAAATCAGGACATGGCCAATTAGAAAATTTGATACCTCACGTCTTATATGAAAGGGTGTAAAAGTAACTTAAGAGCTATTTTATGTCAGACGACTCTCCTGCTGCAAAAATTTTAAATGACATTGATGAAATTTATGCGTGTGCAATGAAAAAAGGGAATTTCATGGCTGCTCTTCGCGCCAAAGAACTGTTGGGGCGGCGGTATGGACTTTTTTCCTTTTCTCCCACAAAGAAACCTTTTTCTTTAAAAGATCTTACGGATGCAGAGCTCCAGATCCTTACTAAAGAGATAGAGGAAATCATTAGCGAAGAAGAATAATCCCAAAACAGAAGATCATTAGCCCTTCTGCATGAAATTTTTCGGTGGTGCCCGCTGCCAGACTCGAACTGGCACGACCGTAGGCCGACAGATTTTAAGTCTGTTGTGTCTACCATTCCACCAAGCGGGCACAAAAAGCACCTTATCTCTTTCCCTGAATTCCATCAAGAGGGTCTGGAAAGGCTAAAAGAGTTTTCTTGGTTCTCTCACGAGAGAGGATGAAAAGACAAGGTAACCAGCAATAAGATTTTGTCTTCTTTACTTTTTCCCTCCAGCAGATATCCTAGGAAAAGAGGTACGACGCTATCAGGAGATATACTAACCCGCATTTCTCGTTTTTTATAGTATGCTTGATTTCTATAAGTTTTTTGGAAAGTACCGATTGAGAAAGAAATGATAGAGAGGTTGCCATGAGAGAAAATTTTTTCATTTTAAAAACCTTTCTCCTTACTATGGGAATAATGGCTGCAGCTTTCGCTTTAAAAGCAGCACCTTCCTTAAAAGGAATGGATGATCAGCCAATCCGTGTTTTTGTAGGGTATGATGAAAAGCATCCGATAGGCTACCTTTCTCTTGTTCAAAGTATTGTGGAACACAGTTCTGTTCCTGTCGCTATCACGCCCCTATACCTCTCAACCATAAAAAGGGATTTTAAGAGAGCAAGAGAACCCGGACAGCTAACAGATTTTTCCTATTCTCGTTTTATTGTTCCTTATCTTTGCAACTATAAAGGATGGGCCATTTTTATGGATGGCAATGATATGATGCTCCGTGAGGATATTGCAAAATTATGGGCTTTAAGGGATGATCTCTATGCTGTTATGGTGGTAAAACACCCAGAATTTACAGGTATGCATTCTTTTGGGGGCAAGGAAATAAAGACTTACCCTATGCTGAATTGGTCAAGCATGATGCTGATAAACACCAAAAAATGTAAGGTTCTGACTCCTGAGTACGTCAATACAACCAATTATTATGACTTACATCAAATTAAATGGCTGGAAAGCCCACATCAAATCGGCGAGCTTCCCAATCACTGGAATCATTTGGTAGGGTATTACCCACATCAGCCTCATGCAGCTCTCGTCCACTGGACGCTTGGAGCACCCTATCAAGGCGGAGAGTTCGCAAAGGCAGAACATGCTGCTGAGTGGTTCAATCTTTATAATAAAATTATTCCGTTAGAAGAATAGTCCTGGGTTGCAGGAACTTGAGTATTCATCAAACGACTTTCATATCTGTAGGAAGCATTGCACTACTTGACGTCAGAAACCTCTACAAAAGGTATCCCTCTCCCCCAAATGTCATCCCGGATCTAACGCTCTTGCTTCGCAATCTCTCCCCTAGTTACACTGCGCCCAGTCTGGGTCCCTGAGGACACGTCGCTCGTCGTCTCTGAGGGCCGCTCTCCCGCTTCACAATTTGTCGAAAGTTGTAAAAGGCAAGTGATAACGAAGAGTATTTTGAATAATTTGTTTTTCATTTTATACCTCTGTTTGCTCTAAATATTATTATTTTAACAGTAATAACATTAAAATTTGATTTAGTTTCATTTTTATATATGGATTATAAGAAGGAACGTTCTTCAAAAGTGAAGATGAAGAAAGGGACTAAAGCTAAACGCCTTCCCTTTCCCGTAAATCGAAACTTAAAACGCCAGTACTTGCTTCCATTAGGCATGACTTCAAGATACAAGCCCGCAGAGTCGGAGAGCTTGCGTGGCTTTTCGGTTAGTTTAGCGTTCTTACAAGAGGTGTCTGTTAAAGGCATGGGGGCATATTTTCGCACGAGGTTCTTTGATGCCCCCGGATGTAAATGAATAATGTGGAACGTTATTGATTAACGAACGTTCTGAATCTCTTTCCTTTATTGGACTTTTTGAACACCATTGAACGGTATCGTCCAAGAAGATGGCGGATGGGGTGGGATTCGAACCCACGAAACGCTTCCACGTTTGCCGGTTTTCAAGACCGGTGCCTTCAACCGCTCGGCCACCCATCCTCGCAAAAGCCTCGTGGTCGCTAAGGAATACCTTAACGTCCACGATGTCTTGGCCAAAAGCTATTTAGGAGCTTTTTCTTTTGCCGCTTTTGTTTCTTTTTTTGGTTTTTCTTCAGCTTCTTTTTTCTTCACAGCTGTTTTCTTTTCTTTAGGAGCTTCTTCTTTCTTTGCAGACGCTTTCTTTTCTTTCGGTTCTACAGGTTCTTTTACAGCAGCAGCTTTTTCTGTTTGCTTTTCTTTTACCTGTTCAAGTGCTGCTCCTAAAATATCTCCGAGGCTTGCTCCGCTATCTGCTGAGCCATACTCAGCCATAGCTTGACGTTCCTCATCAACTTCACGAGCTTTGATAGACAGTGTGATCTTTCGATTCGAGCGCTCAATCTGTGTGATTTTCGCGTCAATCTTTTCACTCACTGCAAAGCGGTCAGGACGTTGCTCACCACGATCACGAGAGAGTTCATTCTTGCGAATAAAGCCACTGATTCCACCGGCAAGACTGACTTCTATGCCGCTCTCAAGAATAGCTGTGACCTCACATGTTACAATGGCTCCTTTTTTAAGAGACGAAAAGCCTTCTTCAAAAGGATCACTCGTAAGCTGTTTGATCCCAAGACTTACACGCTCTTTTTCAGGATCAATATCCAGAATTTTTGCATGAATTTTATCGCCTTTTTTATACTCTAGGATGGCTTCTTCTGCAGGCTTACTCCAAGAGATATCGGACATATGTACCATTCCATCAATCTCATCCGTTAATCCTATAAAGAGACCAAACTCTGTAATGTTTTTAACTTCTCCTTCAATTTCGGAACCAACGGCATATTTTTCTTGAAGAGCCGCCCAAGGATTCGCAGAGCATTGCTTCATCCCTAAACTTATTCTGCGTTTTGAAGCATCGACATCAAGAACTTTCACATCCACTTCTTGGCTCGTCGATACGATCTTTCCAGGAGGAACATTTTTCTTTGTCCAGCTCATCTCTGTGACATGCACAAGCCCTTCAATTCCAGGCTCAAGCTCAACAAATGCTCCATATTCTGTGATGTTAGTCACACGGCCTTTGATTTGAAGACCTATCGGATACTTCGCCTCTACACCTGCCCACGGATCATTCTCAAGCTGCTTCATACCCAAGGAAATACGCTGAGTCTCTGAATTGAAGCGAATAATTTGAACTCTCACGGATTGTCCAACAGAAAGCACTTCCGAAGGATGATTGATGCGATGCCAAGCAATATCGGTGACATGGAGAAGACCATCCACACCGCCTAGATCAACGAAAACACCGTAATCGGTGATGTTCTTAACAATTCCATCAAGGATCTGACCTTCCCCAAGACGGGAAACTAGTTCACTGCGGGCTTCAGCTCTGTTTTCTTCTAGAACAGCACGTCTAGAGACCACTATATTGCCACGGCTCCGGTCCATTTTTAGAATTTGGAAAGCTTGTTTGATTCCAATTAAAGGAGAAACGTCTCGTATAGGACGAACGTCAACTTGGCTTCCTGGCAAGAACGCTATAGCGCCACTCAAATCAACTGTAAATCCTCCCTTTACACGTCCAAAAATAACACCTTCAACAGGTTCGTTTTTGTCGTAGGATTTTTCAAGCACTTGCCATGATGCCTCGCGTCGTGCTTTTTCAAAGCTAAGAACCGTCTCTCCATTCTTGTTCTCGAGACGCTCTAAATAGACATCAATGACATCTCCCACTTTTACTTGGAGAGTCTCCCCAGGAGCAGCAAATTCTTTTAAAGGAATACGTCCTTCTGATTTCAAGCCAACATCAACAATCCCAACATCATTCTCAATAGCAATGACCTTTCCCTTTATGACCCGGCCTTCTAGCCCCCCTGTACGACCAAATGATTCATCTAAAAGGGCAGCAAAATTTTCTGTTTCAGCAGTTGACCCTGCACCAGGGTGAGCGTTATGTTCTTTCATTAAAAATAATTCCTTAAATATGTTCTCTTTATTTTCGGTTTATAAAGAAGAACGGTCTAGAGTTTACAATTATAAATAGAAGCACCGAATTTCTTCTATTCTATATGCTTGCGAGCCTCAGGATATTTTGATTCCACATAAGCACAAGCTTTCTTTACACACTCCTCAATTCCGAGAGTGGATGTATCAAGAATATAAGCACCTTCTGCCGGACGTAATGGAGAGGCCTTTCTTGTTTCATCTCGAGCATCCCGTGCTTTAATATCCTCAAGGATAGCCTCGTATATACAATTAATTCCTTTTTGATGCAACTCTTTAAGTCTTCTCTCAGCTCGCACTTCAAGAGAAGCTGTCACAAAGATTTTACAAGGAGCTGCTGGCAGGATGATACTGCCAATATCTCGTCCATCTATAATGACGCCTTGCATACCCGCAGGTGGTTGATCTGCAAAAGAGCGCTGAAAGACTAACAGAATCTTTCTCACCTCCTCAAAAGCCGCCACATGGGAAGCGGCCACCCCTATATCTTCATTTCTTAAGGCGGGGTTATCAAAATCTTCATGTGTTAAGGAATTTGCTATGCTTACGGCCGCCTCTCGATCTGCCAGGTCTTTTCCTTCCTTAAGCATTTTAAATCCTACCGCACGATACAGACGCCCTGTATCTAAGTGGCTTAAGTGATAGATACGGGCCAGGTTCCGTGCGAGTGTCCCTTTCCCGGCGGCGGCGGTACCATCTACTGCAATAATTATTGGTGACATTCTTACTCCTTAAACTTTGTGTTCGCATTTTGACCGAATTTTGAAAAAAAATCGAGAAAAATAGATTCAGGATATTGACAGAAAGATGATCTCGTGACAAAGCCGTTGACTAACTAATAGATTAAGAAAGGAATTATTTTATATGTCCAAACCTGAATGGGGCACAAAACGATTTTGCCACAGCTGTGGTGCACGCTTTTATGATATGTGCAACCAGCCCATTATCTGCCCTAAATGCTCTACAACGCTTGATCCAGAGGCGTTGATGAAAAAACGTCGCGGTCGTCCTCCTGCCTCCGAAACAAAGGTTGCGTCTCTTCCTCCTGCGCTGGAAGAAGAACTGGATCTTGAGGAAGGCCTTGAATCCCTAGGAGAGACGGATGATGTTCTAGAGGACACGTCTGACTTTGGAGAAGATGAGGAAGTAGTAGGGATTGAAGCCCCTTCGGATGAAGACTAGCTTCAAACTCTCTGGTTGACGGGTTTTCAAAGTCCTTCTATTCTTTCCTTTTAACCACTCTCAGGGACCTTATGCACTTCTATAAGTCCATTATTACTGTAGGAGGGTTTACCTTCCTCAGCCGCATGACAGGCTTCATTAGGGATGCCTTGATTGCCGGCATTCTAGGGGTCAGTGGTTTTACGGATGCCTTTTTCGTTGCGTTTAAGCTTCCCAATTTTTTTCGTCGATTTTTCGCCGAAGGGGCTTTTAATGCTGCCTTTATCCCTCTTTTCTCTGGAATTCTGGCCTCCTCAGGGCCTGTCGCTGCACGTCTTTATGGAGAAAAAGTATTTGCCCTTCTTCTCTTCGGTTTGACGGGGCTTGTTTTGATTGTGGAAAACTTTATGCCACAAGTCATTTTTTTATTTGCACCTGGATTTGAGGAAACTCCACACAGGTTTCAGCAAGCTGTTGAGCTATCTCGCATTACCTTTCCTTATATTTTGTTTATTTCCTTAGCCTCTTTATTAAGTGGAATCCTTAATTCTATAGGAAAATTCGCTGCTCCTGCGGGAACACCTATCATCCTTAATCTTACCATGATTGTTGCACTTCTCATGGTCTTCTGTGATTGGGTGGTGCCTGGCCAAAGCCTTTCTTGGGCTGTCTTTATTGCGGGTGTCCTTCAACTGGGCTGGTTATGGATGTCGTGTTATTTTCAAGAGATGAGCCCTGGGTTTACTTTTCCCTCCTTTTCAACAGAAACGAAAACGCTTATACGCCTTGGAATACCAGGTGCTATAAGCGCTGGAGTTATTCAGGTCAATCTTTTTATGGATATGATTTTTGCCTCTTGGCTTCCCACCGGAGCGGTTTCTTATCTCTTTTATGCAGATCGTTTGAACCAACTCCCCCTAGGCGTTATTGGCATTGCTGTCAGTACAGCACTTCTTCCTGAGCTTTCAAAGCATATTCAAGTCAAAGCACATGAGCAAGTCCATGAAACCCAAAATCGAGCGCTTGAATTAGCTCTTGCGATTACCCTTCCTGCAGCTTGCGGTCTTATTGTTTTGGGTTTTCCCTTGGTGACTCTGTTGTTTGAGAGAGGGGCCTTTACAAGCCTAGATGCTCTCGCTACCGGACATACGCTTTCTGCTTTTGCAGTGGGCCTACCTGCTTATGTGCTCGTAAAGATTTTAAGTACCTCCTTTTTTGCTCGCAAAGACACAAAAACACCTATGAAAATTGCTATTGCTGCTGTGTGCCTAAACTTTACCTTAAACTGGTTTTTAATTGGGCCTTTGAGTTATGTAGGACTTGCCCTTGCTACAGCTATTGCAGCTTGGTTTAACGCTCTCGCTTTAGGAGCTCTCCTTTTGAAGAGGAAGTGGCTGGTTTTTGATACACAACTTAAGGGAACGCTGCCACGGCTAGCTATTTCTTCGTTGTCCATGGGCGGGGTTTGTATTGGACTCTATAAGCTTACTCCTCTCCCTCCTTCAACCCTTATGCGCCTGGGTATTGTAGGAGGTTGGATTATTGCAGGAATCATTTCTTATATTCTCGTAGCTCGCCTCATCGGCACATTTCAGTTTAGAGACGTTCGAAAATTCTTGAAAAAACAACAAAATCTATAGTAAATGATTGCATATAAATAAAAATATTTTATAGTTATTAATAAGAGGTGGTTATCATGAATCTTGCTCGCTCTATTAGCACAGTTGGTGGGTTTACTATAGCCAGTCGACTTCTTGGGTTTGTTCGTGAAATCTTAACCGCTTCCTTTTTGGGTGCAGGCCCCATCGCTGATGCACTCATCATCTCCATCAAACTTCCCTCCTTTTTTAGACGCATTTTTGCAGAAGGCGCCTTTAACGCATCCTTTGTCCCCTTATTTGCTGGAATTTTAGCGAAAGATGGAAAAGAGGAAGCACGTGCTTTTGGAAGACAAATTCTCACCCTATTGGTAGGAGCTCTTTTGTGTCTTGTGCTTTTGGTCGAAGTTTTCCTGCCCACCATTTTGCCCTCACTTCTCCCAGGGTTTTCTGCAACGCCCGAACGTCTTCTTTATGTCTTAGAATTTACCAGAATTACTTTTCCCTTTATAATTTTTATTTCTTTGACGGCTCTGTATAGCGGAGTTTTAAATTCTATTAATAAGTTTTCTATAGCTGCGTCTTCCCCCCTCATAGGAAATATAATAATCGTTGTTATTGTCTCCAGTCTTTTTGTCACGGCTCTATCACCAGGATATATTTTTGCTTGGGCCATTACGGCGTGTGGAATTGTACAATGGTTATGGGTTTGGATCCCTTCTTATCAACAAGGATTTGGCTTATCGCTTGTCTGGCCTTGTTTTGACAAAAATATTACTCATTTTTTTAAAATTTTAGCTCCAGCGGCTTTTGGTTCTGGGGTTGTCCAAATTAATCTTCTTCTTGGAGCATTCATTGCTTCATGGCTTCCCGCGGGCGCTATTTCTTATTTAAACTATGCGGATAGGCTCAACCAGCTCCCTCTCAGCGTTATTGGTGTTGCTGTCAGCACAGCCCTGCTCCCCATTCTATCGCGCTACATTCAATCTGGAGACCAAGAAAAAGCCCAACAAACTCAAGTGCAGGCTCTTGAACTTTCTATGTTTTTAACTCTTCCTGCGGCATTGGCCCTTATTTTCCTTGCAGAACCCTTTATTATGGTTGTCTTTGAACGAGGGGCTTTTACGTCACACGATACAGCACAAACAGCCCTCACCCTTCAGGCTTTGGCGTGTGGTCTCCCTGCTTATGTCCTTATAAAAGTCTTCAGCTCCAGCTTTTTTGCCCGCCAAGATACCTTTACGCCTGTATGCACGGCTTGTGCAGGTATTGTGGTAGACATTGTTCTCAGCCTTCTTCTGATGGGATCTCTTCATCAAGTTGGAATTGCCTTTGCTACGGCAGCAGCTGCTTGGGTAAATGCTTTCTGGTTAGGGTTTGTTTTGTGGCGTCGAGGATATTTGCTCTTTGATAGTCGTCTTAAAAAATTCATCGCTCGCATGATTTTGACATGCACAGGCACGGTTTTCCTTTTAAAAACTCTTTACTTAATACTCGCGCCTCTCTTTTTAAATGGAGAAATCATAAGAAGCTTTATTGTTGTAGGTCTTGTAAGCTTAGGCCTTGTTGGGTTTATTTTCCTCTCTCACTTCATAGGAGCCCTTAAATTTCAAGAGCTTAAATTCATGTTTTCAGTGAGGGCCTAATGAACCGCATTCTTTCAGGAATTCAGCCTACAGGAAATCTCCACCTAGGAAATTATTTAGGGGCTATCCACAATTGGGTTGCTCTTCAAAAAAGCTATGAAGCCTTCTTTTGTATTGTTGACCTCCATGCCTTGACAACCCACCCCAGCCCTGAGGAAATAAGAGCCTGGACACGAGAAACAGCTGCTAACTATATTGCAGCCGGGATTGATCCCAGTCACTCCCATATTTTCGTTCAAAGTATGGTTCCGGCTCATACAGAGCTTTCATGGATTTTTTCCTGCTTTGCTCCTCTTGGGTGGTTGAATCGCATGACCCAGTTTAAAGAGAAGGCGGGAAAGCACAGAGATCAAGCTAATTTAGGCCTTTATGCTTATCCTGTTCTGATGGCAGCAGATATCCTTGTATATAAAGCCACTCATGTTCCTGTGGGAGAAGATCAAAAGCAACACCTTGAACTCACACGCGACATTGCAGGAGCCTTTAATCACCGTTACAAGCGTGATTTCTTTAAACTTCCAGAGCCTCTTATCCTCGGCCCAGCAACTCGCGTAATGAGTCTTAAGGAAGGAACGGTAAAAATGAGCAAATCCGATCCTTCTGACTATAGTCGTATCCATCTTATGGATGATGCGGACACAATTGCCCTTAAAATTCGCAAGGCCAAGACAGACCCTGAACTTTTAGCTGGAACACCCGAGGCTATGAAAAACAGGCCCGAGGCTTTAAATCTTTTAAATATTTATGGAGCTTTATCCAACACATCCTTAGAGAAAGCTTGCCCCCATTTTGAAGGGAAATCTTTCTCTGTTCTCAAGGCAGAACTTACAGATTTACTTGTTGCAACGCTCATTCCTCTGCAAGAGAGAAAAAAAGATTTGATGAAAGATCCGCTATATCTTGATACTATTCTTAAGAAAGGTGCTGAAAAAGCTAACACCCTCGCCCAACATACGCTGAGCGAAGTTAAAGATATGATTGGGCTTTTAAAAAATTAGCTTTTCTTTAGAAGGGATTGCAACTCTTGTATCCTATGCTACACTTTTTGGCATTAATCTACTAAATAAGAGGAACGTATGGATAAATTACCAATGGCAGCTCATGGCTTAGAGCGACTTCAGCAGGAGTTAAAGCATCTAAAAAATGTAGAGCGCCATGCAGTTATCAAAGCTATTTCTGAAGCTCGTGAGCATGGAGATTTGTCAGAAAATGCCGAATACCACGCGGCCAGAGACAGACAGGGCTTTATCGAAGGGCGGATCAAAGAGCTCGAAGACAAAGTCGCTCGTGCGGAAGTTATTGATGTTTCAAAACTTTCTGGAAAAGACATTAAATTCGGAGCAAAAGTAACACTCCTCGATGATGAAACAGAAGATGAGGCAACCTATCAACTCGTAGGAGTAGATGAAGCTGATATTAAACAAGGGCTTCTTTCTATTAGCTCTCCTCTCGCACGGGCCTTGATTGGTAAATCAGTTGGGGATACATGTGATATCTCAACACCAGGCAAAGGGTTTAAGTCGTACGAAATTCTCAAAGTTATTTATCAATAGTATCAATCTTAAGGAGGGGTGCCGGAGTGGCTGAACGGGGCGGTCTCGAAAACCGTTGTGCGTGCGAACGTACCGTGGGTTCGAATCCCACCTCCTCCGCCAAACCATTTATAGCAAACCCACTTTAAGATCGCAGCGCTCTTCAAGAGATGGCAATAAATTCCTATACACGATAGCCGTCATCAGAGCTCGCAATGACGAAAGGGGTGAGCTTAAAGTATTTGTTAATTCGCTTTTAAAGTGGAATGGCTATAGACCAGAGGGATGGCCTCGACGTATTTGCCATGCCTTTTTTTATGCCCTTTATGGCTCTCGTATACTACGTACTCTTGCTTTTTAGGAGCAAAACAGTTTTCCACACAAGACATGTAATCATTTCTACAAGCCGTATAACTCCCTATGTATTGATGGGATGATGAATCACACGACGCTTTGCATCCTTCAAGATAAGACCCGCACGCTGCATAACAGCCCGCGGCCTTTCTGTCTCCTAATTTAGTCGTGCAGGGAGGTGGATTGTCATCACATTTTGGAAAAATAGAGCAATGCTCATCGTCAGCCTTTAACGGCCCCATTATAAGGAGTATTCCTAAAATCAACCAAGAGCCTAGACTTTGTTTTCTCACGATTGTCTTCCTTTTGTTCCCAAGCTTTTTTCTTCTTGTTAGGATTGTTGCATAGGAAAGTTAACAATTCGTTGATAAAAGTTTTTTATTCTCCTGTCTGGATCTTCTCAACGAGCTCTTTTACTGTCGGAATATATCCATTGGCATAAAAGGGATCTTGGGAAAAACGATAAGCAGAATGCCCTGCAAACATAAGTTGATGGTCAACTTCTTCACTATGGCTAATGGCCTGGAGGGTTTTTTGAATACAAAATGAGCGAGGATCTGCTTTTCTGCTTGTTGTTCCTTCCTCATTTTGAGACCAATTACTAAATAAGCAAGCACTTAGGCAACCCATACACTCAATTTGATCTGTCAGAATTTCTTGAGATTTTGGCGGAGTCACAAAGATAAGAGTCGTATCCGGCGTCCGCATGGCTTCCGTATATCCCATTTTTCCCCAGGATTCTGCCATTTCTTTATCATGAGCTGTTAAGTAAACAAGACGCCCTCGTGCGCCTACAGGGAATCCTTCTGTGTGATCTCCCACAGGAGAAATGGAATACGCAACTTGACGCGCATTACGTTCCTTCAAGTCTTCAAGAAACGGATTAGACACAGCTGATGAATAAAATCCTGTCGGTGAAAACTTGTTAAGGTAAATATCTCCAGGTTGCAAGGTAAGTAAACGCTTCTTCCAAGCATCTGAAATAGGGCTTTCTTGCGTTAAAAGAGGTCGCGTTCCGAACTGAAAACCAATAGGTCCCAGGTCTGGATTATCAAGCCAATCTTCCCATTCTTTTAAGCACCAAACGCCCCCCGCCATAATAATAGGAGTATCGTTGAGACCACACTCTCGCATAACCCTTCGAAGCTCTACAACCCGTGGATAAGGATCTTCTGGTATTTCTGGCTTTTCACTATTACTCAGCCCATTATGCCCCCCAGCTCTCCATGGATCTTCGTATACAACAGCGCCCAGCCATTCTGGGAACTTATGAAAAGCCCGCTTCCACAGTGCCCGAAAGGCCCGCCCAGAGGACACAATAGGATAATAATGGATTCCATAGCCGGCTGTAATTTCCGCGACTCTATAAGGCATTCCTGCTCCACAGGTAACCCCATGGATAAGGGGGCTCACTTCTTTTAACACCCCGTGAAGAATTTCTTCCACAGCTGCCATCTCCCAAAGAACATTCATGTGAAGACGACCCTGCCCATTTGACCTTTCATGGGCAATTTTAGCTTGTGTAATACCTCCTTGAATCCCAAAGGCAATCAACTCCCGATGACGTTCTCGGCGTGTTTGTCCCTTATAGGTAATAGGAATGAGGCGTCCGTCAGCATCCAAGGAATCCGCATTAACCGCAGAAAAGGTTCCAATCCCTCCCGTAGCCGACCAAGCGCCTGAACTTTCTCCGTTAGAGACAGAAATTCCTTTTCCTCCCTCAATCAGAGGAAGAACTTCACGCCCGGAAAGACGAATAGGATTCAGTGTTTTCACAGTATATGAGACTCCTTATAGGTAATACTCTCCTTTGCAACCTAGCTCAGAGAGTATATGTAGGAATTAATCAGCTTGAGACGGTATCTCTTGGCCTGTGGTTTGATCAACTCGCTTCATGCTGAGGCGAATTTTTCCACGATTATCCGTTTCAATTACCTTTACAAAGACTTCATCGCCTTCTTTAACGACATCGCCTGTCTTTTCCACACGTCGAGGAGCGAGCTCACTAATATGAACAAGACCATCCTGACTCCCACAGAAGTTAACAAAAGCACCGAAATCAACAATGCGAACAACTTTACCTTTGTAAATTAGGCCTACCTCCGGTTCATCTGTAATGCCACGAATTCTCTTTTCAGCAGCGGCAATCACCTCGGCGTTAGGACCTGAAACATTGATAGTCCCATCATCTGAGATGTCTACCTTGGCTCCAGTTGTTTCACAAATATCACGGATAACTTTTCCGCCCGTTCCGATAACTTCACGGATTTTATCTTTTGGAATCGTAAACGTAGTGATACGCGGCGCACATTCTTTTACCTCTGAGCGCGCTTCTTCAATAGCCTCTCTCATTTTTCCGAGAATGTGAAGGCGTCCTTGGCGAGCTTGCTCAAGAGCGATTTCCATAATTTCCCGAGTGATACTGGTGATCTTTAGATCCATTTGGAGGGCTGTAATTCCATTCTCACTTCCAGCGACTTTAAAGTCCATATCTCCGAGATGATCTTCATCTCCGATAATGTCTGAAAGAACAGCGAACTTCTTGTCTTCCTTAATAAGACCCATAGCAATACCCGCAACAGGCCTTTCTAAAGGCACACCCGCATCCATCAGAGCAAGAGAGCCCCCACAAACGCTTGCCATAGACGAGGATCCATCAGATTCCAAAATCTCAGAAACAAGACGAATCGTATAAGGGAATTTATCTTTACTCGGCATGAGGGGATGCAAGGAACGCCAGGCAAGCTTTCCATGTCCAATTTCCCGTCGACCTGGGCCAGTCATGCGTCCCGTCTCTCCCACAGAAAAAGGAGGGAAGTTATAATGGAGAAGGAAGGGTTCTTTATATTCGCCTTCAAGGGCATCAATAATTTGTTCATTCTGACCTGTTCCAAGTGTAGCGACAACAAGCGCTTGGGTAGATCCTCTTGTAAACAAGGCACTTCCATGTGCCCGCGGAAGGGCTCCTACTTCACTTACTATAGGCCGTATGGTTTTTGTGTCCCTGCCGTCAATTCTCAAGCCTGTTTCCAAAATTTGATGACGAACAAGATTCTTTGTAAGTTCTTTAAACTCGCTTACAGCAAGGGATTCTGGGAACCCCTCTTCAACCAATGCTTGGACCGTTTGTACTTTGATCAACGTCACTTTTTCATGGCGAATGGACTTATTATGAATGCTGTAGGCTGCCTTTAAATCTTCTGTTGCCAGTTCAATAAGACGAGCGACCAACTTCTCGCGTTGTTCGTGCTCTGGAACAAGCTCCCACGGGGTTTTTGCACAGTCTTCCGCAAGATTGATGATCATTTGAATGACAGGTTGAAAATGGTCATGACCAAACATAACCGCTTCAAGCATTTGCGCTTCCGAAAGCTCATGAGCTTCCGATTCAACCATCAATACTCCCTCAATAGTTCCCGCAATAACTAGATTCAGTTTAGATTCAGTAAGCTGGTCGATAGTAGGATTTAAGACGAATTCTTCATTAATGAGTCCAACCCGAGCTGCACCTATCGGTCCTAGGAAAGGAAGACCTGACAATGTAAGGGCTGCTGACGCACCAATAAGGGCTGGAATATCCGGATTTACTTCCATATCGTGGCTTAGAACAGTACAAACCACCTGGGTATCGTTGACAAATCCTGGAGCAAAAAGAGGGCGAATAGGGCGATCAATTAAACGTGAAACTAATGTTTCATTTTCACTTGGTTTACCTTCCCTTTTAAAGAATCCTCCGGGAATACGGCCTGCTGCATATGCTCTTTCCTGATAATGAACTGTAAGAGGGAAGAAAGCCATGTCTGGCATAGCCGTTTTATGAGCCACAGCTGTACATAAAACAATTGTTTCCCCATAAGTTACAAGGACAGCCCCATCTGCTTGCCGAGCAAGTCTCCCGGTTTCCAGAATTAAGGGCTTACCCCCCCACATTATTTCTTTTCGATATACATTAAACATCAGTTTTAAATTCCTATTTTATTTCAATAACTTACCGTTTATCGCCTTAATCCCAAACTTCCAATGAGTTTTCCATAGCGAGTTTCATCAACGCGCTTTAGATAATCTAGCAGGCGACGTCTACGGCTCACAAGCATCAAGAGCCCACGGCGAGAGTGAAAATCTTTCTTATGACCGCCCATATGGCCCGTTAGATTATTAATCCGTTCTGTCAGGATAGCGACTTGGACTTCTGGGGATCCCGTATCATTTTTGTCAGTTGCAAATTCTTTAATAACTTCTTGTTTGCGTGCAGATGTAATCGACATCATTGTACTCCTCTTTTTAAAGGTTAAACACTCGAAGGGGCTTAATTTTCCCCTCAGCTCTTTTCGCAAGAGCTTGAGGAATGCCTTGGCACATGATCAACACTATGTCTTCTCTTAAATCAGAGGTGAGAAGGAGTTGACCTTGGCGAAGTTTAAGCGCCTCTTCATCCTCCACTTCAAGAGCCAGGATGTCGGCCAGCGCATCTGGAAGTGGTAAAACGGACTTCATTAGTTCTGAGTTATGCCCTATCTTGCGAAGAGAATCTAGTAAAATCGCATTTTTCTCGTAAAAAGGCCCAGCCTGAGTCCGCCTAAGACAGCTGATATAACCATATGTTCCCAGACAAATCGCTATGTCTCTTCCCAAGCTACGCACGTACGTTCCTTTACTACACACCACATCAAAGGTAGCCGAATCAGGGGACACAGCCACTAACTCGAGAGAAATAATGGTCAGAAGGCGAGAGGAAAGCTCTACTTTCTTCCCCTCTCTCGCCAACGCGTAGGCTCTTTTTCCTCCAATTTTCAATGCCGAGTACACTGGAGGCACTTGCTCAATTTCTCCTCTAAAACGAGGAAGGATAGCTTCAATATCCTCTCTTGTAGGTCTACGAGAAGACGTCGCTGTGACGTCTCCTTCCCGATCATCCGTGGTACGTGTTTCCCCCCAGGTTACCTCAAATTGGTATGCTTTTGTTCCATCCAAAATGTAGGAAAGGGCTTTTGTTGCTTCCCCTAAGGCCACTGGCAATACCCCAGAGGCTAATGGATCCAAAGTTCCTCCATGTCCTGCTTTTTTCGTATTAAAAATACGCCTTACGGCGGCTACCACATGCGCTGAACTCATCCCTTCAGGCTTATCAACAATCACCCATCCATGAACCATTAACTCTCTCCAAAATAGGGCTTATCGGACCCTTGCCCAAACGACTTTCATCACAAAATACATCAATGCTGTAAAAACAAGGAAATAGATTAAAACGCGAATTCCCATGCGTTTGCGCGCCTCCATCTCAGGCTCGGCCGCCCAAGCTAAGAAAGTTACCACATCCTTGGCCATGTTTTCTACGGAAGGCTTAGAGCCATCATCATAGGTCACAAGACCCTCTGATAATGGAGGCAACATGGCAATTTGCCCGCCCGGGAAGATTGGGTTATACGACATTCCGAGAGAAAGCTGCACCTCACGCGGGGGCGTTTGCTCATACCCTGTCAGAAGCGCATACACATAATCGGCACCCCCCATCCGGGCTTTGGTGATCAAGGAAAGGTCAGGAGGGAAGGCTCCGTTATTAGCAGCACGCGCCGCCTTTTCATTCTTATAGGGTCCAGGGATAGAATCCGTTGGAAGAGCAAGGCGTTCAGTGGGCTCTCCCTCGTCATTGAGGGTAGGAATTTTATGGTCTGCAGCAATGGCCTTAATTTCTTCAGGAGAATAACCAAGACCAGCTAAGTCCCGAAAACGCAACTGATGGAGGCTATGACACGTAGAGCACACATTTTGAAAGACTTGAAACCCATGTTGAAGATCTGTTCGATCAAAGGTTCCCGTGGATCCTTGAAAGGACCAGTTTTCACTAGGGGGAGTTGACGCCTCAGTCGCGTAAAGAGGCCCTGAAAGCGCCAAAAGAATACAAAAAGACGTCGGAAGAGCACGCGGCTTTTCAAAGCGTCCCAAGAGCGGAACAAGCGCGAAGAAGAAGGCAAAATAATAGGCTGTTGTCAGTTGCCCCAGAAGCTGATTAGAAAGCCCGCCAAGCTTTACGTATATATGATCTGGTGTGTGGGCTCCGACAATCCCTAAAATGAAGCAATCTATGATAAACGTCCAGAATACCCATTTAAAAATAGGGCGAAATCGAGCACTGCGAACAGGGGAACGATCCAACCAGGGAAGAAAGAACAAGATCCCCACCGCTCCAAACATGGCAATCACACCGAAAAGCTTGTTGGGAATGGAACGAAGAATGGCATAAAAGGGTAAGAAATACCATTCAGGAACGATGTGGGCCGGGGTTACCAATGGGTTAGCAGGGATATAGTTATCTGGTTCTCCAAAGAAATTAGGGTCAAAGAAAATAAAATAAGACCACACAAGGCCTAGAATCCCCAAACCAAAGAAATCTTTAGCCGTATAATAGGGGTGAAATGGGATCTTGTCTGCTTTGGTGGCCTCTATTCCCAAAGGGTTATTTGAGCCATGTTGATGAAGCGCAATCAAGTGCAGCCCCACTACCCCAACAATCAGGAAGGGAAATAAATAGTGGAGGACAAAAAAGCGATTAAGCGTGGGACTGTCGACAGAAAAGCCCCCCCACAACCATTGGACAATGTCGTCTCCAAAGGGAAAGACAGAGAAAAGATTTGTAATGACCGTGGCCCCCCAATAGCTCATCTGCCCCCACGGCAGCACATAGCCCATAAAAGCCGTTGCCATCATAAGAAGGAGAATCACAACTCCCAAAATCCACAGCAACTCACGAGGCGCCTTATAGGACCCATAATACAAGCCACGAAACATATGAATATAAACGATGATAAAGAATACGCTTGCTCCATTGGCATGCAAATACCGCATAAACCAACCGTAATTGACGTTCCTCATGATATATTCGACGCTATCAAAGGCCTTGTCCGCATTAGGATCGTAATGCATGGCCAAAAAGATGCCGGAAACAATCATAATGACAAGCGTAATGCCAGCCAGAGAGCCAAAATTCCAAAAATAGTTCAGGTTTTTAGGAGTCGGATAATTCCGGAGTTCCTTATTAAGAAAGGTAAAGACAGGTAAACGACTATCGATCCATTCCACAAGCTTACCAGGCTTAGCCATGGGCCTTCTCCTCAGCACCAATACGTATGACTGTGTCTGTAAGAAATATATAGGGTGGAACAGCAAGATTTAAGGGGGCTGGCCCTCGCCGAACGCGCCCTGAGGTA
Organism: Alphaproteobacteria bacterium; assembly: GCA_020049895.1. Lineage (GTDB taxonomy): Bacteria > Pseudomonadota > Alphaproteobacteria > UBA9655 > UBA9655 > UBA9655. Next base: position 28,436 of record JAGVLE010000035.1, read on the forward strand.
TCATAAAGAGATCCATGACAAGGGCAAGCCCACCCTCCATATTGTCCACGACTTTCCATCGCTTTGTTTCCTGTTGGAATGCATCCTAAATGGGTACAAATACCAACGACAATCAGCCAAGGTTCATGCTTTTCTTTAACGCGCGCTTGATCTGATTCTGGATCTATTAAATTCGAAAGAGGTGTTTTGCGGGCTTCTTCTATTTCAGCTACCGTACGGTGGCGCACAAAAACAGGTTTTCCTCTCCAAACAACTGTAATCGCCTGACCTTCAGGAATAGCTGCCAAATCTACATCAACGGTAGATTGGGCCAAGACATCCGCAGCTGGGTTCATACTATCGAGAAAAGGCCAAGCAAAACAAGCTGCACCCGCGGCTCCGACAGCCCCTGTCGTGAGCATCAAAAAATCCCGTCGCGTAGGAGAAGAAGGCGCATCCGTCATGTGTATGTTCTACGCTTGTTTAGCTTATCTTTCAAGAGCAAGGAGAAGGGTAATTTTTGTGCCACTGCCTTACTATTCTCTTTCTCCCATGGTTGCTTCTTTGACAGCCTGCTGCAATTTATTAAAAGCACGAATTTCAAGCTGTCGCACGCGCTCTCGGGAAAGTCCTAAATCTTGGGCAACGGTCTCAAGCGTTGCAGAAGGCTCTTTAAGCCGGCGCTCTCGGATAATAAACTGCTCCCGTTCATTCAAAGACTTTATAGCTGTTGCGAGGATGGAATTTTTATGAACGACTTCATCTTTTTCCAGCAGGCTATCTTCTTGGTTTTCGGTTTCATCCATAAGCCAATCTTGCCATTCGTCTGCCCCCTCTTCTTGGACAGGCGTATTAAGAGATTTATCATGCCCCGAAAGGCGCTTGTTCATATCAACAACTTCTTGTTCCGAGACATTCAATTGATGAGAGATTTCTTTAATGGAAGCAGAGGTAAGAATAGGCTGGTCTATGGTTTGAAGCTCATTTTTGAGACGTCTTAAGTTAAAGAAAAGTTTTTTTTGAGCTGCCGTCGTTCCAATTTTCACGAGGGACCAAGAATGCAAGATATACTCTTGCATGTTTGCGCGAATCCACCACATAGCATAGGTTGAAAAACGAAAGCCTTTATCGGGATCAAATTTTCCCAACGCCTTCATGAGCCCTAAATTTCCTTCAGCAATCAAGTCTCCAATAGGGAGCCCATACCCTCTATATCCTGTCGCTACTTTTGCAACTAAGCGCAAGTGAGCAGTGACTAGTTTTTCAGCAGCTTTGGGGTCTTTATGTTCATGCCACCGTTTTGCTAAAATGTATTCTTCTTCAGAATCTAAGAAAGGGACATTTCTAATTTCAGATAAATAGCGCGCTAAGCCATCGACAAAACGAGGCGGGCTGGGAAGATGAGTGTGAGGACCATTAGACACGAAACTTTCTCCAAAGCTGATACGCTCTTCATCCCTTACCAGAAAAACGAACTGAGATGAAGTCTATCTTATTCTAGCTCTCTGTCCATGAATAAAATTTTAATTTTTACTCTCTTTTGCCTGCCTGGCCCAAAATCTCCCAGGAAGCTCCATCAATGGGCATAACCGACAGGCGAGATTGCTTGACGAGGCCAATATTCTGAAGACGTGGGTCACTTTTAATGTGGGCTAACGACACAGGATGGGGAAGGGATTCTAGCACTTTCACGTCCACCATTCCAAACCGGCCAGAAGGGTCTGAGGGATCCGGGTAATAAGGCTTTATGACTGTTACAATCCCCATAATACGACGCTCATTCCCTGAGTGATAGAATAAAGCCAGGTCCCCTACTTTCATCACTCGCAAGTTGTTACGCGCTTGGTAGTTTCGGACTCCATCCCAGGAAGTAACTTCATTCTTGACCTGGTCAGCCCAAGACCACACATCTGGCTCACTTTTGATAAGCCAATAGGCCACTTACACAACCCTTTTAAGGAGAAGGGAGAGAAACTCTTCCACGTTAATTTCTCCCTGCAACAATTGGGAGAGTGCAAAAGTCAGAGGCATGTCTACCTGGTGCCTTTTTGCAAGAACTATTGCCCCCGCAACCGTGTAAACGCCTTCCGTCAGGCTACTCTTGGAAGCAAGCAATTCCTTAAGGGGGGTGCCTTGACCTAAGGCATATCCAAAAGATTGATTGCGGGATTTTCCACAATAACATGTAAGCGTAATATCCCCGACTCCCGCAAGCCCTAGAAAGGTTTCCGGTTGAGCTCCCATTTTTTGGCCAAGGCGTGCCAATTCTACAAGCCCTCGGGCTACAACAGCTGCGCGCACATTATCTCCCAAACCACGCCCTTCAACAATACCACATGCAATCGCAATGACGTTTTTAATGGCTCCCCCTATCTGTGTGCCAACAAGGTCAGTGGAAGGATAGAGATGGAAGAAAGGGCTGCCTAAAAGCCCTGCAATTTTCTCACTTAAGCAGAGAGAGTCTCCCGCCAAGGACACCGCTGTAGGAAGGTTTTGAGATACATCTTCCGCAAAACTTGGTCCAGAAAGAACAAGGATAGGATTGTCAGGAAAAAATTCCTTCACGACGTCTGACATTAACAACACAGAGGTATCTTCAATTCCCTTAGACGCAATAATCAGCGGAACGGTTGGCCCAATTAACCCTTGGAAAAGGGCGCAGGTGGACCGCATATGCTGAGCAGGAGGCACGAGAACAATGAGATCCGCTTGCGCAGCTGCCGCGTTTATATCTGTTGTAAGTTGAAAAGAAGAATTCCCTGGGATAGAAGCGGCATATTTTACGTATTCATGAGGAGGAGAGAAAGGAACTCCCTGATCATCACACATAGATAACAAGGCAACAGACCGGCCTGCCCTCAATGCAGCTAAGGCTAGAGCGGCTCCCCACGCCCCTGCTCCGATAATGGAAACTGCTGTCATATGTAAATAATTTCCTTGTTATTTAGGTGGTGGAGCCAGGGGGAATCGAACCCCCGACCTCTACAATGCCATCGTAGCGCTCTCCCAACTGAGCTATGACCCCCTATTAATTTTCGAAAATTAAGACTATAATTTGCAAGATGCAACAAGAAAGTTACATATCTCAGAATCCCGAAGAAACAGCAACGATCGCCCAGAACGTCGCATCTCTTCTTCATCCCGGAGATGTCTTGTGTCTTAAAGGAGATTTAGGAAGCGGAAAGTCAACTTTTGTGCGAGCGTTGATTCAAAGTCTTTGTGGCTCAACAACGGACGTTCCCAGCCCAACGTTTACGTTAGTACAAACCTATGAAACCCCCCGTTTTATAGCCTGGCACTTTGACCTCTATCGCCTTGAAGAATCTGAGGAAATATATGAATTAGGGATTGAAGAAGCCCTGCAAAGAGGTGTATCTCTTATTGAGTGGCCAGAGAAGGCAGAAAGCCTTCTTCCTAAAGATTGTCGAGAGATTGAATTTGAGTATGGAACAAGCGAAACTGAAAGAATCCTTACCTTTAAAGGATGGGTCGCGGGAACTCTTAAGATATGAATTTTTAAAGCAAGAAGGGCTTGATAAACACGACCTTATTCCCGTAGCAGCGGATTGGTCTCAACGACGCTACTTTCGTCTTCCTCATGCCATTCTTATGGATGCCCCACCGCCCGGCGAAGGAACTCCTCAATTTGAAAAAGTAGCGACTCTTTTAAAGTCAACAAAGCTTTCTATCCCTGAAATTTATGCGGTTGATCATACCCATGGATTCCTCTTGCTTGAAGATTTTGGGGACCTTACCTATAGGCAGGCCCTTCAACAAGGAGAAGATGAACCTACCCTATACAAAGAAGTCGTTATGTCTCTTGCTCATTTACATGAACAGAGTTTTCCCAAGGACAAAGCAGGTGATATTCCTACGTATGGGTTAGAGCTCTTTCTAGAGAAGGTGAACTTGTTCTTGGAATGGGCCCCTTTTTCCTTTTCCAAAACAGCAAAGCAAGATTTCTTAGGATTATGGGAAGAGGCGTATAACAACCAACCAACGCTTCCCCAGAGCCTCATGCTTCGGGATGTGATGGTGAATAATCTGTTTTGGCTTCCTGAGCGAAAAGAGTTTCAGCGGTGCGGGTTTATTGATTTTCAGGATGCTTCTTGGGGACCACTCTCTTATGATCTGGTCTCTGTGCTGGAAGATATTCGTCGCGACGACCTTCCTCCTTCCTTTATCCATACCATCATTGAGGGATACTTAAAAATTTTCCCGGCTATTCCTCCCGAGGAATTTTGGGACAGCTATTTCTTATGGGGTGCTCAGAGAACAACACGCATCATTGGCACTTTCTACCGCTTAGTAAAGCGAGATGGAAGAGAGTTGGATCGCGCTTATCTTCCTCGCCTTTGGCGACTTTTGTATAGACATTTAACGTCGTCTCCCCTAAAAGGCCTCTCCGCATGGTTCAAAGCTCAGGGAATCCTAACGTGATCACGACAGCGATGATTTTAGCGGCAGGGCTAGGAACGCGGATGCGTCCCCTCACAAATCATGTTCCAAAACCTCTTGTCCCTGTGGCAGGAAAGACGATGCTCTCTCGTGTCTTTACTCACCTTAGAGAAGCAAAAATATCAAAAATAGTTGTAAACACACATTATTTACCTTCCCACATTGCAGAAGCTGTCCCAGCAGGGACTCTTATTTCTCACGAAGACATCCTTTTAGATACCGGCGGAGGTGTCAAAAACGCTTTGCCTCTTCTGGGAGAGGAGCCCTTTTTTGTACTTAATGGAGATAGTGTGTGGACGGGGTCAGAAACTCTCCAAAAGATGAGCCGCCTGTGGGATGAGTCTAAAATGGATGCTCTGTTGCTTTTAATTAAACGAGAAAACGCCCATGGCTATCAAGGCAAAGGGGACTTTTTTATGGAAGCTACAGGTCAACTCTCCCGATGTGGGGAAGCTCCAGGAGCCCCTTACGTATATGGCGGAGTTCATATCCTTCATCTCCGCCTTTTTGAACAATCGCCATCAGGATCTTTTTCTTTAAATCTCACTTGGAACAAGGCCCTTGAGAAAGGACGTCTTTTTGGAGTCCCTCATGAGGGGGAGTGGTTTCATATTGATACCCCTGACGCTCTTAAGCAATATGAACCTCAGGTTGCCACTTTAGAAAGTTAAATCTTTATTTCCCCTTCCCCTTTCAATCAATAGGGGGTATAGAGAAACATTATTATTTTTTTAGGAGTGTAGCCATGGAACGTACTTTATCTATCCTTAAGCCTGATGTAACCCGTCGTAATTTAACGGGTGCTGTAAACGCTCGCATTGAAAGTGCGGATTTGCGTATCATTGCCCAGCGCCGGATTCAGCTCACTCTTGAACAAGCTCAAAAATTTTATGCAATTCATAAAGATCGTTCTTTTTTTGGGGAACTTTGCTCTTATATGATTTCAGGGCCAGTGGTCGTTCAAGTTTTAGAGGGAGAGAACTCCGTTGAGCGTTATCGCAAGCTCATGGGCTCTACCAATCCTGCAAATGCAGATGAAGGAACAATTCGTCGTGATTTTGCTGAATCAATTGAAGCAAACTCCGTTCACGGCTCTGATAGCTCTGAAAATGCTGTTGTGGAAATTTCTTTCTTTTTCAGAGAGATAGATATTACTGAGTAAGACTCAAGAGTTCTTTCTCGTTACCATTCACTCGGCATCAATTTTTTTCTTACCTCTTCTGTCTCTGCTGTAAGAAATAGAGAATCGAGAGGATTTACCTTAAAGGTGTTTGGGAGAGCTTGCTGAGAAACCTGGGTAAACCCGTATTTCTCATAAAAGCGTAAAGCTTCTTGAAAGCAATCAATGGTTCCTAAATAGAGCCTTGAAAAGCCATGTTTTTCCACTGCACGCATAAGCGCCATTAATAATTTTTGCGCCACCCCTTTTCGGCGATAAGATTGATCAACAAAAAACTTCTTTATTTCCGCTGTTTGGGGATCAAGTTTTTTCAACCCAATACTGCCAATGATGGTACCTGCATTGTCTGTAGCATACCAAAAATTGTAAGAATGATTATAATAAAATTCTTGTTCTGCCTTTAAGACACACTCATTTGTGTCCTCACGAATAGGCAAAGAAAATTCTCTCTTTTGAATGTTTTCGACCATTGCAATAATTTGCTTTCTCAATGTGCGAGATGTGGAAAGAGTCAAAATCTTTACTTGATCACGACAAAGACGACTTTTTTCAAGGGCATCTCCATATTTTTGAATGGCTAAAATGATATGTTTCTGATCATCAACCTCCAAAAACTCGAAGGCTCTCTTTACCTTATCATTAGAAAATCCATCAATATTTTCTAAGTCTTGTGTTCCTTTTTCCGTAAGAAACAAGTGCTTTTCTCTACGGTCAGATCCCCCCTTAAAGGCAACAAGGTCCTGCTTTACCAGACTGGTAATAAAGCGAGAGGTTGTTGATGCGGATAAAAGAAGGGCATCCGCTAACTTAGCGATAGTCATTTCTGGCTCTTTTGAAATTTCTATGAGGGCATGCCAATACTGAGGATTTTTCTGCCCCTTACTCAACTGCAGAATTCCCAATTCTCTGATAAGTCGACGGGAGAGATGCCTTAGGGTGTTAATACGTTCTTTTTTCATCTTGCCATAAGCACTGGAGCTAAAACATGAATGCATTATAATTAAAATAGATGCATATTGCAACTATTTACAACAGAAAGAAGCTGCCAACTATTGAGAGGGCCGCTTTCCTTGCTGAAGCTTGGATTTTATTTGAATCTCCTGTGTTGAAATTCGATAGTTCAGTCGTTAAAATGAAATTCATGTCTACATGATAAGAGAAGCAACAACTTTGAAAGAACCCTTGCTAGAAGAACATCTTAATCTTATAAGTGCGACTCATTTACGAGAAGTCCTTCGCTATATCGCCCAAACAAGCCATTTAGAACACTCTCAAGCGGAAGACTATTGTTCTCTTATCACAAGCCCAACAGAACCAGGATTTAATTTCATTGCTGGGATAGGAGAAAATCAAGAGTGCTACTTACCCCTCATTGGAGATTTAAAAAAGCGTAATATCCCTTTTGCATGGTTCAGTTATCCTTTTACGCCTACCCTTGATGTATGCTTAAGAGCGCACGGACTGGCTCCTCTAGCTCCCTTAGCTAATGTAGTCTGTGACTTAAAACACGGATTACCCCAACGCCCACAGCAGAGTAATTTATCTTTCATTCCCGTTACGACGTCATCTTTGTTCAAAACGTGGTGTGAAATTAATGCAAGTGTGTGGAATCGTTCTCTAGATCTTACAATGGATTTTTTTAAAGGATTATCCCCTGAGATTAACGCAAAATCACGCATGCAATTATTTTTGGTTCAAAAAAACAACAAGTACGTTGGCTCCTCTCTTATTGATATTCAACATGATATTGCAGGGTGTTATTGGGATTGTGTTTTACAAGAATACAGAAGGCAAGGAATCGGATCAGAAATGGTTTATCATCGACAAGAGCTTGCGAAATTATTAGGCTGTTCTTTCATTGTCGCTCAATGCCTGGATTCCTCTTTAGGGGTCTACTTAAAGGCAGGGTTCCAGAAAGGATCACCCCTCGCCCTCTATCGCTAGGTAAAAATGAGTTGTGACATCCAATAGATTATTAAAATTCATTTATCTATTGTCATATAGTGTGTATCAGTGTTTTCTAGACGACTAAGGTGAACCCTACACACCCTATTAATATGAGAGAACCCTTGCTAGAAGAACATCTTAATTTTATGAGCGCTATTCACCTGCGCGGGATGTTTCAGTACATCGCGCAAGTCAGCGAGTTAGAGCAAGCTCAAGCGGGGGAGTATTTTTCTCTTATCACCAACCCAAAGGAAAAAGGGTTGAATTTCATTTCGGGAATGGGAGAAAATCAAGCAGATTATATGCCGCTCATTGAGCGCTTTAAAAAACGTAATATTCCATATTTGTGGTTCAGCTATCCTCTTACTCCTACCCTTGATGTGTGTTTAAGAGAGCAAGGGCTGGCACCCATAATGCCTATAACTAATGTCATCTATGACTTAAAGAACGAATTGCCCCAACGCCCACAGCAGAGTAATTTGTCTTTCATTCCCGTTACAACGTCATCTTTATTCAAAATTTGGTGTGAAATTTACGCAAGTGTGTCGAATCTCTCTTTAGGTCTCACCCAGCATTTTTACAAAGGAGTCTCCCCTACCCCTAACGTAGACTCACGTATGCAACTATTTTTGATTCGAAAAAATAAAGACTATGTGGGATCCTCGCTTATTGATATTCAAAATGACATTGCAGGATGTTATGGGGATCGGGTTTTGCCAGAACACAGAGAGCAAGGAATTGACTCGAAAATGGTTTATCATCGACAAGAGCTTGCGAAGTTATTAGGCTGTTCATTCATTGTCGCCCAATGCCTAGATTCCTCTTTAGGGGTCTACTTAAAGGCGGGGTTCCAGAAAGGATCACCCCTCGCCCTCTATCACTAGATCAGATTTAAATTTTTTTCTAACCTAAAACTCCCCGCCGGTTACCGATGCCTATTTCCCTTCGTAGTTTTTCTCAATGAATTCATTTAAAAGGCGAACCCCAAAGCCAGTTGCTCCTTTTGCACAAAGAGTGCGGTCCTTTGTAGCCCACGTAACGCCAGCAATATCCAAATGAGCCCAGGGAACAGAGTTCGTGAAACGTTGAAGGAACTTGGCAGCTGTTGTAGATCCTGCCCCTCGCCCACTGCCGACGTTTTTCATATCTGCAATCTCGCTATTAATATCCTTGTCATAAACGTCATCTAGAGGCATCGACCACAAAAGCTCATTCGTGTTTTCTCCCGCTTCTAGCAACTGATCTGACAAGGCTTTATCAGGAGAAAAAAGCCCTGCTCTTTCTTGCCCTAAACTGACGATAATGGCTCCAGTCAGGGTAGCTAAATCAACCATAAATTTTGGCTTGAAACGGCTTTGAGTATACCATAGCGCATCGGCAAGGACGAGACGCCCTTCTGCATCCGTATTAATAACTTCAATAGTTTGACCCGAAAGGGAATGGACGACGTCTCCCGGACGTTGGGCAAGGCCTGATGGCATATTCTCAACAAGACCAACGACTCCCACCACATTCACTTTTGCTTTACGACACGCAAGAGCTTTCATCAACCCAATGACAACGCCTGCGCCCGCCATATCATATTTCATATCTTCCATATTCGCCGAAGGCTTAATGGAAATGCCGCCCGTATCAAAGGTAACTCCTTTTCCTACAAAGGCGAGGGGGGCTTCATTTTTCTTTCCCCCTTCCCACTTCATAACAACCAAATGAGATTCTTCATCACTTCCTTGCCCCACACCAAGGAGCGCGTTCATTCCTAGCTTTTTAAGCTCTTTTTCGTTTAAAATCTCAACCTTCACACCATCCTTTTTAAGGGAGAGGGCCACTTTCGCAAGAGCTTCTGGAGTGATGATGTTGGCGGGTTCTGTTACGACAGTTCGCGTTAAGAAAGCACCTTCTGCAATTGGATAAAGAGCCTTAAAAGCTTTTTCATCTTCTTGAGGAGAAGGAGTTAAGAAGGTAACCTTCTTGAGGGTAAAGAGCTCTTCTGGCTTTTTTTTAGTGAAATAATGCTCAAATCGCCAGGATTTTAGGAGAAGACCAAAGGCAATATTAGAGGTGGCATGTTCATTTTTATGACCTTTAAGACTATGGATTTCCACAGCAGCTTCTCCCTCAAAAGCCATATGATTGAGGATATTGCTAAGAGCTCCGCCAATTTTTTGCCATTGACCTGGACGCTGTTCTTCTTTTTTTCCAAGACCTACCAAAACAAGACGTTGATGGTCAGGGGTAAAAAGAGGCAAACTTTGAGAAATCTCCCCTTTAAATTTGGGTGTTAAGGAAAGAGATTTTGAAAGAAATCCTTTAAGGTTTTTATCCCAAGTTTCTGTGACAGAAGGCAATTCATTTCCTTCGTAAACACCAAGACATATAACTTTTTGTGCAGATGGTTTTTGAAAAGCGATTTTAAGCGACATGATAATTTCCTTTGTTATTAGGCTTAGGTTAACATAAGGGGATTCCTTTCTGTCAACAAATTGATGCTGTTTTTTCAAGAAATTTTCTATAAGATGAAAACGTGACTTACATACCTGATACAGGAGGCTCTTTTGCGGATTGTTTTGTTTCTTCTTTTTACTCTTTATTTTGTTTCTCTCAAACCGCTTATAGCTGTTATTGAATTGCAGCCCCACCGAGCTTACTACACAGTCACGTTAGAAGGGCGGCCTACTCCCCAAAGTTCAGTGGTAGATGTTCAAGGAACCATGCTTATTGAGTTCTCTAAGGTCAATGAAGGGTGGACTGTTCAAGAGCGCTCTGACATTAGGCTTATTCACGATGATGGCTCGACAGAGCGAAACCGCTGGGGGTACGTTACCTTTGAAAGCCAAGATGGGAGCCGACTTCATTTCAACACCTACCGCAAAATAGAAGGAGACTTGGTAGAGGAAATAAAGGGACAAGCCGTTCGGAAAGATAAGAAAATTAATGTAACCTACCAAAAACCTCAAAAAAAGACGCTTACCATTACGGAAGACGTTCTTTTTCCAACTCAGCATATCAAATCCCTTTTAGAAGTTGCCCAAAAAGGAGAATCTATTTTCCCTCGACTTGTCTTTGATGGCAGCAGTGAGGTAGGCCCCTCTGAAATTAATACGTTTATTGGGTCTAAAAAAGTAGTGCCAGAAAATCCTTCAGCAGACATAGAACACCAATTTGCCAACCAACCCTTTTGGCCCGTTCGCTTTGCTGTACACAGCCAAGGAAAAATCGATTATGAGCCCATTTATGTGACGACTCAAGACCTCCTTCCCAACGGAATTATCAAGCAATATGTGATTGATTACGGCGGTATTAAAATCCGTGGGGTTCTTGATAGAATCGAGTTTTTACAAGAAGGAAGTTAAAGCCCCTTTACGTCTATTCTATTAATCACGAAAGTCGCATCCTTCATGCAAGAAAGTCCTATCCCCTTTCATAAACCTTACATAACAGGTAAGGAGCTGGCATACATTAACCAAGCTATTGCTCATGGCAAATTATCTGGTGATGGCCCCTTTACAAAATCTTGTCAGACATGGCTAGAGAAAAGTACGCAACAGTCTAAAGCGTTATTAACTCATTCTTGCACAGCCGCTTTAGAAATGGCTGTTTTGTTGCTCAATATTCAGCCAGGGGATGAAATTATTTTACCATCCTTTACATTCGTATCGACTCCCAATGCTTTTGTTTTAAGGGGAGGCATTCCTGTTTTCGTAGATATTCGGGAAGATACACTCAATTTAGACGAAACCCTCATTGAAGACGCTATTACGCCGAGGACAAAAGTCATTGTTCCTGTTCATTATGCAGGTGTTTCTTGTGAAATGGATACAATAATGTCAGTCGCTAGAGCTCACGGTCTTAAGGTAATCGAAGACGCAGCCCAGGGTGTCATGGCCACCTATAAAGGAAAACCACTGGGGAGCCTAGGTGATTTCGGGGCCTATAGTTTTCATGAAACTAAAAATATAATTTCCGGAGAGGGCGGAGCCCTTCTTGTAAACAACCCAGACTTCACTTTACGTGCAAACGTTCTGCGTGAAAAAGGAACAGATCGAAGCCGTCTCTTCCGCGGTGAAACGGATAAATATACATGGGAAGATATTGGTTCTTCCTATCTTCCCGGAGAATTAATTGCAGCCTTTTTATTGGCACAACTTGAAGAAGCCCAAGAAATTACACGCCAACGACGTCTTGTTTGGGAGCGTTATCATGCGTTATTTGAATCCCTAGACTCCAAGGGCATCCTTCGCCGCCCTATCATACCAAAAGACTGCAATCATAATGCTCATATATATTATGTTCTTCTGCCGACAAAAGAACACCAAGAAAAGGTTTTGAATGCTTTTAAAGAAAATAACATCTCCTCTGCTTTTCATTATGTTCCCTTGCATTCTTCACCCGCTGGCCAACACTATGGGCGCGCTCACGGTTCTTTGGCTATGACTGACTATCAATCTTCACGCTTGGTTCGCTTGCCTCTCTGGATAGGTCTAACCGAACAACAGCAACAACAGATCGTTGATATCGTCTCAAAAGAAATATAGAATGATCGCTTCTTAACGCACTCAAAAATAACAGATATGAAAAATCCCAAAACTATTATTGATGGCTTTGTTTGCTATGCTCTTTCCCTCTCCTCTTCTTAAAGGTCGTCTTATCCAACGATACAAGCGATTTCTTGCAGATATAGCGCTTGAAGAGGGAGGAGACATCATTACAGCCCATTGCCCCAATCCTGGAGCTATCCAAGGACTAACGGAGCCTGGAACTCCTGTTTGGGTATCCAAATCTCCCAATCCGGCTCGCGCCCTTCCCTTTACCTGGGAAATGGCTGAAAGTGAAGGCACATTTGTCGGAATGAATACCTCTCACCCCAATGCGCTTGTGGTTGAAGCTATTCAAGCCGGCCTTATCCCTCAACTGCAAGGCTACCCTAAACTAACCCGAGAAGTTAACTATGGAGAAAACTCTCGTATTGATATTCTGTTATCGGATCCTTTTGCCTATGTGGAGGTAAAGAATGTCCATTGGAAACGAGGGAATATGGCTGCTTTTCCCAGCTCTCCCACTTTAAGAGGAACCAAGCATATGCGAGAGCTCTCCACAATGGTAGAACAAGGCCATAAAGCTTATGTTGTCTACGTTGTTCAGCGCAATGATTGCGAAAAATTTGAGCTCGCCCATGATATTGATCCTCTTTATGCGAGAGAAGCTTCCCTTGCATTTGAAAAAGGCGTACAATCCTTGGTCTACGCTTGCGATATTAACCCAAAGGGGATTACACTGGTAAGACCCATAACGTTTCAATCATAAAGAATGGCTGACATTACACTTCATACAGCTGGTGACTTTGAAGGAATGCGTAAAGCTGGTCACTTGGCTGCACGCACTCTTGATTTTATTGCTCCCCATGTGGTGGAAGGGATAACAACTGACCAGTTGAACGACCTGTGCCATGACTTTATTGTAGGCCACGGAGCTATTCCAGCACCTTTGAATTATAAAGGGTTTCCGAAATCTATTTGCACCTCACTTAATCATGTGGTGTGTCATGGAATTCCAGGATCCCGGAAACTTGTGTTCGGGGATATTCTTAACATTGATGTGACGGTAATTGTGGATGGTTGGCATGGAGATACAAGCCGCATGTTTTCCGTTGGGAAGATTCCTCTAAAAGCCGAGCGCCTCATTAATGTAACGTATGAAGCCATGATGCGCGGCATTGAGATCGTTCGTCCAGGTGCTTATGTAGGAGACATTGGCTATGCTATTCAAAACTATGCCGAATCCAAAGGATTTTCAGTCGTACGCAATTTTTGTGGCCATGGACTAGGGCAGGTTTTTCATACAGCCCCCGAGATCCTTCATTATGGAGTTCCTCATACGGGTGTGGAGCTCCAAGAAGGCATGTTTTTTACCGTTGAGCCCATGATTAATGCTGGGCACTATGAGGTCAAAATTTTAAGTGATGGCTGGACAGCTGTGACACGCGACAAATCCCTCTCAGCTCAGTTTGAGCACAGCATTGGTGTTACCGCTTCTGGCTATGAGATTTTTACTCTGTGAGTGACCATGCTGGCCATCGCAAACGGCTACGCTCTCGCTTTCTAAAGGGAGGAGAAAAAGGAACACCGGACTACGAGTTAGTAGAATTACTTCTGTGCGGGGTTATCCCACGCGGAGATATGAAGCCGCTTGCAAAAACCTTGCTCCACACCTGCGGCAGTTTATCAGGATTGCTTCAAGCCGATCCAGAAAAACTAAAATCTATTCCTGGGGTAGGGGAGTCAACTATCGTCCTGCTAAAAGCTATCCACGAGGCCTCTTGCCGATTAGTTTTGGAAGAAGCCAGCCAATTCCCCGCCTTTGATTCCTGGAAGTCCATCATAGACTATTGCCGAGCCCGCATGTCTCATCTCTCCATTGAGCAATTTCGCCTTCTGTTTCTTGATCAAAAGAACAAAATCATTGCGGATGAAGTCCAGCAGCAGGGAACTATCAATCGAACGCCTGTTTTTCCACGGGAAATTGTCAAGCGTACGCTTGAGTTAGGGGCGAGCAGCCTTATCCTGGTTCACAATCATCCCAGCGGCGATCCCACCCCCTCGCAAGCCGACGTGGATATCACAAAAAAAGTAATCCAAGCGGCGCAAGCCCTCGATATCCAAGTTCTTGATCACCTTATTATTGGGAAATTTGGCCATATTTCTTTGAGAGAAAAGCAGTTGCTTTAAATTCTTATTGACGCAGAGAAGGCTATTGCTATGATACGGCCATCACAGGCCCCTGTGGCGGAACTGGCAGACGCGGCAGACTCAAAATCTGTTGTTCGAAAGGACGTGGGAGTTCGACCCTCCCCGGGGGCACCAAGGGTTTTAGAGGTTTCTCTAAAATACAAAAAAATCTCTAGGTAGCAAATAGGTAGCAACCGAGAAAGACTTTCTTCCTTCTTATCGCCTTCTTTCTGTCCTCTTTTTCGTGTAGACTATTCTTGATTGAAATTAGGGAGTTTCATGTATGAATCCTGCCGTTCGGATAGGAAAAGGACCACGGGAAACGCTTGTGAGGCTTTTCTGTTTTATCATCTTGCCCTTTGAGCTGTATTATCTCTTTTTGAATATGCAGTACAACACCTATCAAGCGGATTATAGGGCGCGCCAGCAGCAAGAGAGCCAACGCGTTAGGGCTAAAGTTTCTGAAGCAAAATCTCGTTTAAAACCCTTAGCCTCAGATGGGCCTCGAAGGCCTGCCCTCGAGTCGATCGAGGGACGAGCAAGTGAGGACAATAACAATCCCCTTACAGATGTTTCTAAACTCGAGTTTCCATCCACGAGTAGGCAACACTTAGCAGGAATCAACAAGGTTACGACTCTTAACTTCTCTCCCCTCTCTCCTAAAGAGGAAGATCCAACTCTTCAGAAAGATCCTCTAGATTTTTTCTTGATCCCACCGATTTCTCGTTGGGATTATTTTCTCTCTCATAAAGCTGATTTTTGGCTGTTGGGGTACGCTGTATTGATAGGCAGTCTATTTTTTCTGCTCTTGCAGCATGTCCTCAAAAAACAAGCCCGCCTTGCCTATGGAACGCACATTGGCCAGTTAACGGCGGAGTGGGAGACACAACGTACTGCCTTAAAGGCCCAGTATTCTTTCCAAAGCCACCTTATACAACGTTTTAAGGAAGCGTCCCACGCTGTTCATAAGATACTCACACGTCTCGGCAGTCCTGACTCTCTTTCATCCGATAATACCGAGACCCTTATTTACGGAGCGACCTCCTTGTCAAAAGGCGTATCGCAAGGCCTACCCAATTACAGACGAGAACCTATATGTCTTTTAAATCTCTTGAACCAGATTAAAGATCAAGTGTCTCATGAGCTACATCAGCGCAATATCAGCTGGAATATTGATTGTCCAAAAGAGCTCACCCTTCTAGGAGATGAGCTGTTTGTGAGACAAATCCTCTTGAGCGCATTTGCGTATCCTCTCTATTACATACCTAAAGGGGGAAAGGTGTCTATTACCGTCACCCAACAATATGGCTTTATCTACATTGAATCCCAAGATCATCGGTTTACCCTGACTCCCACCGTAAAGGCACACCTTACGTTACCCGAAGGCTTTATTGAAGAAACCGCACTCCGTCAGATATGTGCGCAAAATCAAATACACTATGAGTCCTTAAAAACATCTGAGGGAATTACCCACACACGGATATTCTTTCCTGAAGATTCCGATAAGGACAATCTTCTGTTTCAGGAGTCTAATGCTACAATCCATTAAATTTTAGGGAAGCTCTTGTCTCATCAGGTTAACAAACCATTCTGCAAAGTCTTTATTCACAGCAGCAGGGCGGTTTTGAAGAGAGTGAAGATACACTTCCCTCACGCAGGTCAGATACTGCTCCTGAGTAATAGGCCTGGATGTCTTTTGAAGCAATTTATCAATCGTCCGTATGCATTCCGTCATGAGGGAAGAGTTCTGATAATTTTTTTGTAAGGTCTCTTCTGAAGAAAGCGTTTCTTTTTCAAAATCTAGAGGGGAGAGAAGATCTTTAACCGTACATCCCAGTACATCTGCAATGGCTTGTAAATTAATCGCGCTGGGATTTTTAGATTTCCCTGTGACGATGTTCCGAACGGAATGAGGCTTGAGCCCTGCTTTGGCTTCCAGCCCTGTAATTGATATGGCATTCGCCTTCATGCGTGCGTCAATGTTTCGTGCAATTGGATTCATAATCATCCGTGTCCTCTCTTTATCGTTCTGTTTCTGACTTTCTCATTTTTTAAAGATATTTGCAATGTTTTATATACATACACATTCGATATTTATATCTTTTTTGAAGAATTCCTTGACATTGTACAAACTTTGTATGATATATAGGTATTGTATACATATACACACTCTGTACAACACACCAAGGAGACCTATCCCCATGTACTCAAAAGATCATCCTGAACAACTGCCGTTATTTCAATTGAAAGAAAAGACCTTTCTTACCCCGCGTACCTTAGCAAGGCGCTGGAGCATTACTCCAGAGGCTCTGGCTCAATGGCGATGGAATGGGAGGAGTCCTCGTTACCTTAAAATAGGCAAGCGCATTCTCTATGACTTAGAAGAGATCGAAAAGTATGAATCCAACCATGTGAGAGACAATACCTCTCAAATAGATCCTCTGCTCCCCACTTCCGTGAGGACAGGCAGGACAAAGTTTTGACCTGCACAAAGCGCGTCAATCCTTGTTCTCCCTTATGAGGAGGACAGCAGGTCAAAAACCTGGGACCTCTAGATGCCTCTTGAGCCCGGGTGACGCAAAGTCTCTGGGACCTTGGGGAGAATCATCTCCTCAAGGTTTATGAGAGACCTTTTGGAATCAGCTGTCAATACCCACCCTTCTCATCGAAAGGACATCCCATGACTCAAGAAGATTTAATCACCCATCAATTTGACTATGACATCCAACGATTTATGCAAATTCGCGAACAAATCCATGAAGAAATTAAAAAGATTGGAACTCATGTCACAACGTTGGATGCAACTAATAAACGTCTCATCTCTCATTTTGACGTATTTAAAGAGCTGTCAAAGATGGCGCAGAAAGAAGTTTCTGCCGCTATTATAAAAGCCGCCCAGGATATGGCAAAAGGGGCAGCTCAAGACTTTTCCAAAACGATTCATGAAAGTCTTTCTTCTGAACTTTCAAGACTGAACACCTCAATTTCTAATGCCAGTTATGTTCTTGAAGAAACGATGGGCCAGAAATATCGAAAGCTTATTCTGTTTTCGGTCTTGGGATGTCTGCTCTTTGGTTTTGCAGGTTTCGGCGGAGGCTACATCTATGCCAAGCGCACCGCTTATGAGATACCACGAGACTTCTTCAAAATGTATGAGAGAGGAATGATGGTGGAGGAGAAGAAGCGGCAGGAGCTTGTGGAGAAGGTAAAAGCGCGCAAAAAGAAATAAGGACCTTCTTCTTAATCCACGAATCTTTCTCGAAAGTCTTATCCTTATAACTGCTTTATAACGCTACCAATTAAACTTATGATCTCATCGAACCCTGGCTGACCTTTGTAATAAAGATTTCGGCTGTTTTCGTAGGCCTTTTGATAGACGGCTCTTATCGTAGGATCGCTCAAGAAAAAAGCCTCATTGTCTTCAATAATCGGATTATCTTCTTGACGAAAACGTCTGTTCTTATGCTCCCCATACTCTGGCGTTCCTATAAAAGACTGCACACGAGGATCCTGGAGGAGGCAATACACATCATAATAGTGGCGCATGAAGTTTTCAGAAAACATCTTTGTCTGCTGCTGCTTTCGGAATTTTGTGGAGATCGTTTGAAGCTTTTCAACAAACGTATACCCTGGATGGTAACAAGGAACTTTTTTAGCTTGATTATCGATAATAGGGACTTTTTTTACTGCATATCCATAAGCCCAAGAGCTTATGTCTTTGAGAGTACTGGGTGTCACATCATCAAAACCAACTTCTAAAAGAATACCGGTTTTTATACCCTCTAACGGCGCACTAAAGGATTTATAAAACAATCGAATGCCACCGCTTCTATATTTTTTATCGTCAAACAGCGTATCCCGTTGTTGCTCATAAATTCCTTCAATTCTTATTTCCTGTGTAAGCCAATCATAAAATTCTTTTCGGCTCTGACATTGAGCAGGCTTATCCTGGTTGCGTCCTATGGGGACTTCCATTGAAGAGGGAGGATCAATGCGAATATCGATATCTTCCGAGAAGCGATGAATAATCCCATAGCCCTTGGATAAGGAAGTGCCCCCCTTAAGGTGAAAGGCCATTCCTGCTTGTTGTAATCCAAAAAGGCAATGCATAATCCAATAGTCTTTCTCCACAAGAGCAGGATCAATTCCTTGATCCTGCCCAACAATACGGATGAGGGCGGGAAACTCTGGATGATTATGGAGGTAATCAAGTGCCATACTTTTAAAAATCCTTTCCTAACACTTCTGAAAAGAATTTCTTTGCACGTACTCCTCCATAGTGAGATACAGCTTGAGAAAGTACCTTGGCGTCCAGGGAAAGAGCCTTCTCTTTCACATTGTCCAAAACCTGCTGCCTATTCTCCGCAAGGGTCGTTATGTTATTGACAAGATCCACAAGAAGAAATTCAGGACTGAGCTTCCGTGGAAAATGAGGCTTCATACGAAATTCAAACGTACGGTCCCCTAAGTGAAACCGGCCATGGCGTTTATGATTATACACCACTGTTTCATTATAAAGCTGCGTTGTTCCGACATTCAAAGCATTATAGGCATTGGGTGTTGTGATCAGAAAGCGATCATCTTTTAGAAAAGAAGCTACCAGGGCATGATCATCTGCAGGGGTTTGCCCAAAAACAGTTTTCTTAGGATAATAATAAAGCCCCCCAGAGAGCTTCACCAGGGTTCCTTTTTGCTGCAGCTGTTGCAAGTGACGATCAACGGCCTTTGACCACTTGCTAAGATCAGCGCGCCGATAAACGACCCCTGGATGAAGATGTTTTTCTACGTAACCTAAGGACTGCATATCCCTTCTCCTCTTACTCTAGTATATTCTTTTGAGAGAAAAATGCAAGTATTTTTATTTAAAATTCATGCGATTCCTTAAGAAGACTGCTTTTCTGACATTAAAATGCTTTCCAGGAAGGCGCGGCAAAAAAATGTTAAGCCAAACCCTTGAAATTTTTTTAGGACGTTCCCACATGAATACTTGCCTAATGAATGGCTAGAAAGGAGGCACAATGATAAAAGAAGAATTTAAAGTTGAGATTCAACATCTTAACGGTGATTCGAGTACTCAGTTTTTTTCATCCCATGCGGATGCGAGTGACATATACCATGATGCGTTAAAATCTCAAGGTATTAAAGCGAGATTGTTTAGAAATGATGAACTTCTCACTGAGTTTGGGTACTAGCACGACATAAGCCTCGTTGAGAAATTGCGGGGAGGCGTATATGTTGGACTTAGCCATGATTAAATCTCCTTGTGATTTGGTTATCGGTTAGTGGCGGGTGGATCTGATCATCCTCTCGTCACGCTAGTCAGTTTATCAGGCCACTTCTAAAAGCAAGGGGGGTGTTACAGGTAATACTTACCTTTTCCAATTTTTCCCGAGCTCTGTGTAGATGTTCGTTTTCTAGGGTTTTCAAGCGCTTACCCCCACGCACAGCCACTCTCCTGCCCTTGTAAAGAACTGTATGGAGAGATAAAGTACGCTGTAATTCCCGCACATGGATTTTAACAAATGGCAACATTTGAAGAAGAAATTTCAAAATTAAACTCGTTTTATTTCTTGAGAGAACATACGTATAAAAAAAATCAATTTGACGTCTCTACAGGACAATACGAATTAGCAGATAACATCGTATCTCTTGATAACGTCATGATAGTTTATCAGCTTAAAGAAAGGGATCCTACAGGTAAGACAACGCCAGAGAAATGGTTCGAAAATAAAATTACTAGCGGCTCTGCGAAATCTGCGAAAAAACAAATTAAGGATACAATCCGATACCTGGATGATTATTCAGAAATCAAAATCACTAATGAACAAGGATTTGATGTTACTTTATCAAAATCATTAAACTCTAGAATACACAAAATAATTCTCTATACAGGAATTGATGTATTGCCAAGTAACAGCAGGAATAGGAATTTTTACATCAGCCGTGACGTTGGTGTCATTCATATATTTCATTCATCTGATTATAAGATGGTTGTTGGTACCCTAATAACAATTGCTGAACTTGAGGAATATTTAACCTTTCGAGAAGCATTAATTATTAAATTTCAAAAACTAATGAAAGTCATCTCTGAAGAGGCTGTTCTTGGTCAATTTTTGTCAGGTTTCCATAACGAATCACCTTCGGAAAAAAACATTATATACGTAAGATCGCTAAAGAAAGATTATGAAGCTTGGGATGTTTTGAATCTTTTACAAAATTTCAAAGAAAAAACCGTCATGACACAAGAGAAAAATGACTACCATCATATTCTAAAAGAAATAGCGAAGCTAAAAAGAGATCAACTAAGGATATTTAAGGAAAGATATCTATCCTGTATACACGCATCATTAAAAGGAGAAGGTTTGCCACCACGCACAATGGCTTTCGGCTGTGGTTTTGTTTTTGATACATGTAAACGAGAAGAAATTGATCTTGCATCAACATATATTCATTCCTTGGCTACACTTTATAAATACAAAAATAAACTAGAAAAATGTGTGGGCGCTATCTTTATCGGAGATCAAGAAGGATACTTCAACATAATTTGGTGTTATATCGAGTCCCCGTTTACATATGACCCCTATTTAGAAGAAAGGGTTTTAGAATCCAACCTCTTGCCTTCTCAACAGAAGCAGCAGGCCAAAAACTTATATGAATTTTATGATGCAATAATGATAGAAGATTAAGGGAAAAAGAGATTATATCAAAAAAACAAACATCTAAACCTTCACATCCCCAACTCTGGCCCATGGTCCTTGGTGTGGACGTGTTCATGATCGTGATCTTTTAAGAGGTGTTCGAGGTCTTGGGAAAGTGCCTTATCATGTCCTTTGATGGCCTCAAATAGGGGTTCATTTTTCTGAAGAGTGTGGAGGTAGTCTTTGAGGGACTCGCGTACTTCTTCTGCAAGGGAGGTTCCTGCATAGTCTTTGATATCTTTAAGCTTGGTCTGGATGTAGTCGGAAATAATGTCGACGGAGCTCTCTTTACTGGATGAGTTCGAGGAAACGTCTGTCGATTGCGAAGAATACCCTGCTAGAGTTTCCTTTTGGGAATCAATCGTCTTCTCAGGAAACTGATGATTTAGCCCGAGCGCGTCCTGATGGGAGGAGGTATTGTCTAACAATATTTGTTTCTCCAAGGTCATACTTTGATAAGGGATCTGGTCCTGAATGTTTCTCTGCCTTTCTAGATCACCCTCGATGGGACTCGAGGGCCTGCCCTCGACTTGATTGGGGTACAGGAGGTAAGGCTTCAAGTAGTCTTGAACTCCTTGCCGTCCTTGTTTTTTGAGAACGTCGTTAAAGTCATCTCCAGAAGTAGTAGGCTTAATGATCGTTACAAGTTTATCCTGGGCCTGGAAGGTATCGCATGCCTTCTCCAAAACGACATGAGTTTGTGAGTTTTCTTTATGGCCTGTCCTCGAATCCCATCGAGGGGCATCATTATCCCCGCATAAAACAACCTCCCTCTCAGGGCCTTGATAATTGCTGATATTATGAATCCCTAAGGAAGCCACGATCTTTCCTTTGAGTCCTGCTTCCTTCAAGGAAAGGGCTGTTTCAATACCTTCAGCAATAAAGACACGGGAATGTGAAGCATCATCTTGAACGCATACAAACGATCCTTTAGAGATCCCATATTGAATCTTATTGAGCTTTTCTCCTTCAGCCGTAAGGGCCCGCTCTCCTGTATCCGCCAGTTTGATGAGCTGGACAGAGCTTAATCGGCCTGTCTCATCCCGCCCAAAGGCTGCAAGACAAAGATGGTGGAGGCTCTTTCTTTCATCCTGATAGACAAAGATTGTTCCCTTCGGTAGATAACGTAGATCATTCCCTCGATGGGTTTCGATGGCTTGCCCTCGACTTGATTGGGGGGCAGAGGTAAGCTCCCCCTTAATGCCGCGTTCCTCTCTAAGATAAGTCTCTGCCACAGTTCCAGCAATGGAAGTAGATTTCATGTGAAGCTCAGAAACGGCATTTAATCTACTGGCACGTTCTTGAGCTGTCAGGATGCTTTCTTCAACTGAACCAAGTGGCCGATGGGAAACGGTAGGATGGGCCATATCCTTCTCCCCCAATGACCTCACATTTAAAACCTCTGCCAGGTAAGAAACCGATCCCTTAAAATCAAGACCTTTCTCTCGCTGAATGAGCTGAAAGAGATTACCTCCTTCTCCTGATTCAAAATCTTTCCATAATCCTGATTTTGGCCCTGAGAGCGTAATGGCCAATGATCCTTTATTTCCGAACCGTAGAATCGTTTTTGTCGATAGATGCGTGTTAGCGATTCCTAGAAGGTCTTGAGTAATCTCCGCTATACGCCCATGAGCAGCTTCAAGAACCTGATCGACAGAGATATAAGGAGAGACCTGTATCTTAGCTTGGAAATCAGGAACCGATTGGATTTGTCCTGCTTGATGGCCTACCTGACGTTGTAGTCCTGATCCCATGCCTCCTAAAACAGTAAAGGCAGCAGGATTAGATTTCAGAATTCTTGCATTCTCATTCCGTGCTTCTACGGCAAGGCCAGGGGAGTCCTGCCCTTTGATCTGAACAACTTTCCAAGCACGAGCAGTCTCTTTAGAAGCCTTCAGATAATCCTGGATTGGCTTATAGACATCGTCAGGACTCAAAGAGGCTGGGATTTCGCCCTTACTAAATTTATCAGCAAACGCAATATCAAATCTTATCCGGTTCATATCCGCACCTGGGGTTTCTTTAAAGGCTTCATTCACAATGCGGTAATCCTGTGGTGTTTTTAGGATTCTCTGCAGCTCTTGGGCTTTTTCTGCGCGTTGGACGATTTCAGGTTCATTCATGTACGCGTAAGCCTTCTCTCTGAGCTCTCCCGCAATGGCATGCTCTAAGAGCTTGTCTTCCTTCACATTCAGGAGAGGAAAGAACTCTTGGTATGCCTCAGGAGATTCCACAATCTTCAACGCAAGGGTGTCTCGTGAGATTTGCTGGGCTCTAAAAACTTCAAAATTCAATTCTGGTGTAGAAGTAACCTGAACAGACGCTTCTCCCTGTTTTTTGAGATGACCATACAACGCAGCGGCCTCATTGCGAGCCTTCACATAAGCTTTGACCTCGTCATAATGAGATTTCTGTTCTTGGGTAAGGCGTTCATAAAAAAGAGCCTGAAGTTGGGATTTGGTGTGCGCAGCTGCATGGGCTTTAACGGAAGCAAAATAAACATGTTCTCCTGTGTTAACGGTCTCTTCCCAATAGTCCTCTAGCTCTCCTGTTTCTGGATTCTTAGTCACCTTAAAGAATTGGCTATACAGCCGAGGCGTTTCATGCATCACCGCAGCAAGAGAGTCCCGCTCTCGTTTCTGGGTTTGGTAGGTCTCATACAGTTCATGGGAAGAGGCCAATACCCCTGGATGGGTTGCGGAAATGGTCTTCCATAAGGTGCGTGTTTCTCTGACCAATTCCATATACCCCTGAACCTGAAGCGAAGCCCTATGCTCTAGATCAGATAGAATTCGATTGCGAAGTCCTATCTCAACTTCCAATATATCTTTACGAATCCCTGCTAATCGCACATAGGGGGCATGGTATTGCCAGTCTTGAAGGATCTCTCCAGCAACAACCTTCTTCTGATCCAGCAGAGTTTGATAGGAAGGATATGACGCATGTTTATAGAATGGAACATCTAGATCTAAACTGCCTTCGATTTCTTCTCGAAGAGTTGAGTATTCAAGGATGAGGTCTCGATACTGTTGCACCCTTTCAAATGCAGGTTTCTGGGCTTCACTAATATGATAATCATGGGTCGTTTGAGAAAGCGCGGGCCGTCCAATGCGATCCACAAGGTCCTTAAAATCCACAAAATCCTCCCGATGGACATAGAGCTGTAAATCCTCTCGATGGCGAGTCAGGCCAACAAGCAGAGTGGAAGGATCCATGAGCGGATCCATCATTACAAAGGTTTTATCAAATGTGGAACCCTCAGACTTATGAATCCCCAGAGCATAGCCATGGGTGATATGAGAATATTCCTGGAAGCTAAACTGAACTTTCCGTTCATCTTCAAGCGTTACGGTAAGCTCTTGTCCTTCTATTTTTTCAATGATTCCAAAAGTGCCGTTCTTAACCCCAACGGACTTGTCCGAATTAAACCTATCTTTGATAAATTGGAGAGGGGAATCAGAAAGATTTTTCACACGGATTCCATAATGATCATTTTGGGTAAATCGAATCCGATCTCCCACAGCATACTCTTCCCCTCCCAATTTAACGCCTTCTTGGAGATATCCATGGGATTTAAACTCTTCTCGAATCGCATGATTGAGGGCATAAACGTCCGCATTCCGATACGCTAAGGCCATACGGCTTTGTTGCGGGTTTTGGAGATAATCGTCTATATACGCTTGCGTCAAAGCTTTCAGAGTTTGTGTTTCTGATTCTTGCCAGTGGATATGGCCTTTCTCATGATAAGGAATCAAACCGTCCACAACGTGATGGTCATTCAGCAATTTTGAACACTCTCGTTGCCAATTTATACACTGACGCACCACTTCCATGGTTTCCACATACCCATACTTTTCGGCAAAGAGACGGCCTGTATCCCCTGGGGATCGGGATTTAATCTGGGCAGGATCTTGAACGATTAGGACCTTGGCCCCTTTCAATGTGGCCTCTTTCAGGAAAGGCTCCCACAAATGATTCCCCACCATATTGGCCTCATCTACAATAATCACATCTTTTGATGTGAGGCGCTGAGGGGCTAGCTCATCCGCAATCTTCGATGCATATTTGTAAGCCTTTCCCCAAAGCCTTCCTTCGTTCAGTCCATCCAAAGCCTTTTGATGTTTCTCCCAAGCGTACTTAAAACTATCGAGGGTTTTACAAGGGATGCCGATCTCTTTTTCCATAATCTCAACGGCTTTGCCTTGGAAAGAGGTTCCTCTGACATGATACCCAGAGTCTTGATAAGCGCCGGCGACAGCTTTTAGGAGAGTGGTTTTTCCTGTTCCTGCCTTTCCGTTGAGAATGCAGATGTCTGGGCCAGAACATAGATGGGTAATGGCATCCCGTTGTTCAGTAGAGAGTTCAAAACCGATGACTGTTTCTCTGGATTTAATGGTTTTCTCAATAGAGCCCATGTTAACAGATTTTGTCTGGCGTGTATGAAGCTCGTCTCCCCATTTGATGATCTGGTCTTCTTGAGTCTTATAAACAGCAGACGTAAAGACAGGATCTCGGTTAAGATCCTCTCCTACACGGGCAATAATCTCCTCATTGCTTAAAAGCTGGGCTGTAAATTGCTCTACAGACTTCAGAAGACAGCTTGATCTCCCCCCTTCAAACATGACGTCTCGGTTATCATTGGCTTGCTTTAAGATCAACTCTGGCGGAAGCTCTAATCCATCGACTTTGGCTTTGATAATGGTAAAGAGCTTCTCATCTCCGCCTACGCGACGGAGCACCTCTTCTTCAATATGACGACGGGTAAAGATCGTACGTTTAAGAGTGAGGTCTTGAATTAAGACAGCAGGGTTATGACAGAGGATCTCTATGTTCTTTTGCCGAATGGCGTCATTATCGGCCACAATCCGAGAATACTCTCCCCGCTCAGCAAGTCTCTGAGCGTACCAGCCTTCGTGGTGTGTGGGCAGCAGGGTAAGTCCTTGATCGGCATAGGACCGACTATCAATACGGACCTCATGGCCGCCTAAAGCCAGATGTTTATTCACCACGTCTTCCCAGTGCTTCCGGGTAATAAAGAGTTCTGACTTTGAAACAATATCTCGATCTTTACGTAAGGAGAATTCCCCCTCAACCAAGGGACGGCGAGTAATGAGTCCATGGAAGTGAGGATTGCCCTCGTCCCAATGGATGGCATACTCAACAACAAGGCCTCTGGAAACAAATCGCTCTTTGAGGAACTCTTCCACGCAAGATTCAGCCTCAGTGGGAGTGAACTCAAGGGGAATAGCGCCCATAATGGTTTGCGCTGTTTGGGCAGAGTTTAGAAATTTCTCCTTAGCAGATAGGCTACGTTGATGGTGCTCAGGATCATCGGGATCTACTCGAAACCGCATCTCAGCACAGTGATCTTCAAATTTTTCAACCGCATTCCACAAGGCAGCTGGATTACTCATCCATTCAGGGGCTCCTTCCGGAAGCAGCACACGACTGACGAGAACGTTTTGACGGTTTTCATAAGAAAAAGTTCTCCCCGTACGCTCATCTTTTTGATTTCCGCGCCCTATATACGCGCTAAAACCAACAGATGAGCGGCCCTCACTGCGGGAAATAAAGCCAAGATTTAGCGAATAAATCGCCATGACAGATTACGCCTTACGTTGGGCGTCAATCCCCTGTCCCCACGAAAGTGGGGATCCAGATCCTCAGCGAGGATCCATTAAACCTGGAAATCTAGTGTATGGCCTAGGCCTGCGAGAAACCCACAGCGAGTTCTCTTATAAAAGCCAATAATTTTAGGTGATGCGAAAGTCTCTAGAATTCATCCTTAAATCTGCATCTCTGAATATTGGTTTTATCCCAATCCTTCAGGATCAGTTTAGGATAGTAAACGGCCAGCCTCTTGACCTTGAATTATGATAACGCCTGTGGCCATAAAGCACAAGCGCATTCGCGCATAAGTGCGCCTGCAAAAATTTTCATGACAGTTTCACGTGATTATATTATTGATGAACAACAACTCAACCTATCATCAAAGGTAATTATCTTTACGTGCTATTGACACAATTTCCTCATTCAACTGTCTTATTCATAGCCGCAGTGCTTGTTATGTCCTCTGCAGGACAACCGACCTATGGTATGCTTTCCAGTGATGATGAGACTATTCATGGGTCAGGAATAAAAATGCCATCCCCTAATACCTGCCGTCTACTTTTAAGTGAACTCCGAGGAGGAGATTATGCTCATGCGGGAGATCAAGAAGCAATTGAAAGAATCGTCAGCAAGGCTCTTTCCTTTGACCCTACACTGCAAGCCTCTCCAACGTTAGATGTCGGTTGTGGATTCGGAGGAACGGTTAATGCCCTCCATACCCAAGGATTTCTCCATATTCAAGGGTGTGACCTTGACCCTGCAGCCATTGCATATGCCCAAAACCATTATCCTTCTTTTGCTTTTAAGGTAGTGGATGCCTTGACAGCTGCCCAATACTATCCAGCTGATCACTTTGGACTAATCACCCTGTTCAATGTTTCTTATGCGATTCAAGATAAGAACAACCTTTTAAAAGCCTTATCCGCAATTGCAAAGCCCGGAGCGATTTTGGCAATCTTTGACTATACGTGTGGAGAAGGAAACTCAACACTTTCTATATCTGATTTTGCAGGTAAGCCTATGCATCTTCTCCATTTGAAACACCTTTCTCAAGATCTTGAAGATTCACAGTGGGAATTTTTGGAAAATGTTGATATGACAGCAGACTACCAGCGTTGGTATACATCTTTTTTAGAAAAGCTGGATGCCCAAGAAACGTCCTTAAAGACACAGTTTTCTGTCGAGGATATCCAAAAAGTCAAAACAACATTTGAGTACCTTCTAAAGAAAATTGAAGAAGGCACTTTAGGAGGTGGGGCCGTTTATGCGCGGAAAAGAACCCTACGCTAATAATCAGAGGAACGTATAGTAATGCATCAAGGATTCTATTATCTTGCCAGTCCCTATCATGGGACAGACGAACAGCAGGCCGTGCGAACAGAGCTTTCTTTCATAGCAGCTAGCGAATGCCTTCGACAAGGCGTCTATATATTTACCCCTCTCATTTATGTGAATAACGTAGCAGATCGACTCAACTTGACAATAGAGCAGAGAAAAGAAAGGGTTATGCCCTACCTTTTAGAATTTCTCAGGAGAGCAGAAGGATTATTATTGTTAACAGCAGAAGGGTGGAAGACATCCTGGGGCATCAAACAGGAATTATTGTTTTGTTTAAAGCATCACATTCCTGTCTTTCAAATCACCCCAGAACAGCTTTATGAGCCGGTCGCACCACGTTTAAAAACTCCCTTATCCCAACAGGAACTTGAAGACCTTGTAGGATAAGAATGGAAGTGAGGGAAAAGTCTTTGTAGAAGAGGATCACTATACCAATAGCTTTTTTGTAAATTGAAAGAGAGCCATATTCATTCCTAAGATTGGTTTCTAACTCTCTTCACATGCTCCAAAATCTCTTTTGCTACTTGTGTTGCTGGCAGATGGGTATAGTATGTTCATTTACTAAAATCAATAGCTTTCTAAAGAGAAAAAATAGCTGAAGAGCACATTGCTGGACATCCCAAATCCTTCTATAATTAGGGGAACAAATTCAGCAATAATTAACCCTCCCCGAGAGCCAAATACCATACCATGAGACAAGATCAGATTGTACGTATAGGCCATAAAGTTCATCGCCCCATAGGACCATGGACACCTCAGGTGCATCTCTTTCTTCAGTATTTACGAAAGAAAGGTTTTCTACAGACTCCAGAGGTTTTTGGCTTTGACAAGAAGGGGCGAGAGGTCCTTAGTTTTTTAGAAGGAGAAGTCTATAATGATCCCCTGGCTGAAGTGGTTCGATCAACAGAAGTCCTTGTGTCTACCGCTCAATTATTACGAAATTACCATGATGCCACTCAAGGGTTTTTGCAGGAGAAAACATTTAATAAAAAAGGGTGGCAGTTTGATGCGCGAGAGCCCATGGAAGTCATTTGTCATGCAGATTTTGCTCCTTATAACATTGTTTTAAAAGAAGATAAGGCTGTTGGAATTATTGATTTTGATACAAGTCATCCGGGTTCTCGTTTGTGGGATATTTCCTACGCTCTCTATCGCTGGGCGCCTCTTATGAATCCTGGTAACCCAGATAGATGGGGTGCCCTTGATGATCAAATCAAAAGAGCAAAACTATTTTGTGATGCGTATGGCCTTGCTAAAGATCAAAGACAGAGCTTGGGAGAGATGATAGTTAAACGCCTGGAAGTTTTGGTAGATTTTATGATAACCCAAGCCCAACAGGGACATGAGGGTTACCAGTCAAATCTTGAGGCAGGGCATCATTTTTTATATCTTGCTGATCTTGAATATATAAAGGACCATAAACTGGAAATTACCAGAAGATTCATATAGTCATTTCTGATAGCTGAGGCCCCATGATTACAGGCATTAATCATATCAATTTTGCAGTGAGTGATATCTCTCGGTCATTTGCATTTTACAAAGAGATACTGGGGTTTACCCCATTGTGTAAATCTGAAGGCAGTGCGTATTTGTTAGCAGGAAATCCAGAAACACCTGGATGCCTTTGGGTATCGCTGGACCTCGATCGACAGAGTCTTAGAAAACCGTCTCCTTGCAATTCTCACGTTGCATTTTCAGTGACACCCGAAGATTTCCCTGTACTTTCGGAAAGGATCCTTTCCTCTGGTACTACCGTTTTTAAGGAAAACACCTCACCCGGTTCCTCCCTTTATTTCCTGGACCCAGATGGCCACAAACTCGAAATCCATGTTGGATCATGGCAATCGCGCCTTGCAGGCAAAAAAGAAAATCCAGGAAATTGGAAGAACGTAGAGTGGTTCGTGTAGAAGTCTACAGCAGTGCGTTTAATCTCCCTAAAATGAGGAACCTTCTTGTAAAAAATCTCGTATCGTTTCAAACAATTGGTTTGGTTGTTCGATAAAGGGGAAATGGCCACAATTCTGTAAGGGCACAATTTCCGCGGAAGGCATACTCTTTTTAATGTCTTGCACTGTAGAGGCAGGGACAGCATCCTGATTCCCGCAAATAACGAGCGTTGGAACTTTTAGGCGAAGCAAAGCAGAAAATAAAGTAAACTTGGGAATCATAACAGAATATGTAAGCATACCCATCAAAACCTTATGACCACTAATGGCTGATTCTCGGGTCATATCCAACGTTAAATAGCGCGTCTTATGCGGATCTGCAAAATATACAGAAAACAAGTTTCTATACACTTCTTGTATCTCCTGAGCCTTTAGCTTTTCAAATTCTTTTGGATCGAAAAAAGAAGCAATTTTAGGCTTAATGGGCTCTAGTTTTTTATTCAGCTCTCCCTCAAATTCTTGCCACCCTTTGTAATCAGCAGGTGCGGGATTCAGGAGTATCAGCTTTGAAACATGCTGAGGATAGTGCAGAGCATACGGTATGCAGAGAAGTGCTCCCCAAGAGTGCCCCATGAGAATAACTTTATCGATGCCAAGCGCACCTCTCACATCTTCCAAATCTTTCGTAAATTGTTCGATCGTCACGTATTGTTGGTCAAGAACAGCATCCAAGGATTTTCCTGATCCGCGTTGGTCATAAAAAATGAGCTCATGATCTTTTGCAAGCTCAAGCATCTGTGGAAGCAAGTACGTATGATCCAATCCTGGCCCCCCATGCACAACCAAAATTGGCTCTCCTGAGCCGATTCTTTTATAAAAGAGCTTTCCCTGATCAACTCTCGCATACCCTGAGATGTCAGTTGGGAGATACTGGTCACTCGCACATCCTACAAGAAATATCACAGCTGCCACACAGAAGAAGAGAGATTTGAGAGTTTGCATCATATTGATTGTCTCCTAGGATTTTCTACTTACTTAACCTCGATAAACTTCATAATCTCACGATATTAACGATCACAAGATTACACTTCACCATCAGGCTATTTTTATTTTCTTATCCTCTATACAAGGAAAACCGTTTTGTGAGTTGGCTAACAAGGTCCCATGGCCCAAAGAGGACAGCTCCGTAATAGACAAGTTGGTCTTCATGCGTACTGTGAGTTCTCTCTAGCTGTTCCAAATAAGTACCACCCGTCATCGTGTTAAGGAACACGCCGTAGTGGAGAGCATTCTCTCTGGCTGCATGAACGGCTTTTCGAATTTCATTTGATTTTCCTTGTAAGATAATAAAGGGAATTTGAGAAATATGTGGATAAATATGTGCATCCTTATCCTGATAATCATCAAGTTGCAGGGACTCTTTTCCCACGGATGCTCCTAATCCAACAGTCATGTGAGCAATGGCATTCATGGCCACGCCCACCTCTATTTCTTTATTCACTAAAGCGACTAATTTATTTTCAAACATCATATTTTTCTCTATTGTTTCCTGTCCGTATCTTGTCATTTCGTTATATGGTCATAATGAACCTTGATTTCTTTCATTGCATTAACTCATCCCTACATCATATCCCACCTTCAGGGTCTTTCCCTTTACTTTACATTTTGTAAGTTGAAACCCAGACAATTCTCCCACCTTTTTGACTAAATGGATAGGAATTTCAAGATCAGCTACTCGAAGGACTCCTTGATCAGAAGGTTGCCCCCCTCCTTGAGGATGAAAAATCGTACGATCTAAGAGAATAAAAAAACCAACTTCATTTTGTCCTGCTCCCACAAGTCGGGCTGTGTCCTGAAATTTGTAAAAGTGTCTTCTAAATAAGAGAGATGAGTCATCGTAACCTCGCTAAAAGAGAGATCATCATACGCGCTTTTTTGCCAGAAGGAAATTAGGGTTTTTTCAGTTCTGAATTTGTGTTGATTTTAGAGAGTTAATCGCAGACAATCTACGTTTGAGGAGTGTAACAGAACCTCATTGGATAAGTATTCTAGGGTCAGTTCAGATGCACAGTCAAAACCAAATCCATGTTCTTTCGCGAGCCGTGATTATTGATCAGGATCACATTTTGGTGTGCAAAACGGCTGACCTTCCCCTCAATTTTTATTTTCTCCCAGGGGGCCATGTCGAGCAGGGGGAAAGTGTTGAAGTTGCAGTTCAACGAGAACTTCTTGAGGAAGCCGGAGCTTCCTCTACCTTGAAAAGATTTTTGGGTTGTCTGGAATATAGCTTTGAGCCTGGCCATAACAACATTTGCCATAATCATGAATATAATTTCTTTTTTGAAGCAGAATCTGAGGACTTGAAGATAAGCCTACCACTGGCTCAGTTAGAAAAGCATATAGAGCTGATATGGATGCCTTTGCAAGAACTTGACTCAATAGATTTCCGTCCAGAACCTTTGAAAACCCTTCTTCCTATGTGGCTGGAATCTCCTCGAAATAATGCATTTCAAAGTGCTATGACCCTTTAACTTCGAAGGAATAAAAAATGAAAACAATCGGCTTGCTTGGGGGAACAGGATGGACGTCAACCATTACCTATTACACAAAACTTAATCAGCTCGTGAACGCGCGATTGGGAGGCTATCACAGCGCCAAGATCTTGCTGAAAAGCGTCGATTATCATGACATCATGAATCATTATGGGCAAAACCATGAAGCCATCGAGGATACCCTTTGCACAGAGCTCTTGGACCTTATTTCCATGGATCCAGATTGTTTTCTTATCTGCTGCAATAGTTTGCATAAATACTATGACATGATTAAAGGGCACCTCTATTCGGATATCCCTATTTTTCATGCCGTTGAGCTTGTGGCAGAACATCTAAAAGCGCAGCAGTATAAAAAAATCCTTCTTTTAGCGACCCCCTTTACTCTGGAAGATGGCTTTTTTGCGAAGATTCTTGAAGAGCATGGACTTCAGGTTGTCATTCCTATCGCTGAAGACCGGATAAAGATTGGGACTATTCTCGACGACCTACTGAATAACACTCTTAAGGAAGATGCAAAAACGTATTTCAAAGATCTTATTGCCTCACACACGGATATTGATGCTGTTGTTCTGGGATGTACAGAATTTCCGCTCATCATTGATGAAAACATGTCTTCTGTGCCCCTTGTTGATCCTGTAGATCTTCAAGTCCAAGCAGCTGTTGAGTATGCATTGGGGGAAGCTTAATGCCTGAGATAAAACACATAGAAGTCGTTCCTTATAATCCCACTTGGCCACAGATGTTTGAGGAAGAAGCAGTACGTATTAAGCAGGCGCTAGGAGAGAACTGTTTAGAGGTTCACCCTATTGGCTCAACGGCTGTTCCAGGACTGAGGGCCAAACCTATTATTGATTTGCTGCCTGTTGTCTCTGACATACAAAAGGTAGATCAAGCGGCCTCCGCTATGAAAGCATTGGGATACGAGGCCAAAGGAGAAAACGGCATCCTTTTTCGACGTTTTTTCCAAAAGGGCGGAAAAAGACGAACGCATAATGTTCATGTCTTTGAAGAAGGCAGTCCTGAAATTGAGAAGCATCTTATTTTCCGAGATTGGATGCGCTCTCATGAGAAGAATCGTGAAGAGTACGCCCAGTTAAAGCAACGTTTAGCTGAACAATTTCCTGATGATATTATGGGTTACAGTGTCGGAAAAAATATGTTTATTAAAGACATTCTGCGAGAGACTGGAGATGAGGGTTTGACGATCGTACTGTGCCTTCTTGATGAAGAATGGACGGCTGCCAAGGCCATGCGGCAAAAATATTTCTTTGATAAAGTACCTGTGGAAGATCCCCATCAGTGGACGTTTGACAATCCGGATCATAGGCATCTTGTCCTGTATCAAGGTCCCGACATTGTAGGATACGCTCACATTCAATTGTGGCCCGATCAGAGAGCAGCCCTGCGGATTATCGTCATAGATGAGCCATTTCGCAATCATGATCTGGGGGCTTATTTTTTAGCGAAATGTGAAAAGTGGCTAAAACAACAAGGTTATCAAATCTTCCAGACAGAAGCCTCTCCTGATGCGTTACCCTTTTTTGAAAAGCATGGCTATAATCCCATGCCCTTTAATGACTCCGATGGGTATGAAAACGACTGTCGAAATACGCCTGTGGGAAAGAGGTTATAAAAAACAAAATGCGTAAAGTCTTTTGGGATAATCCTTACCAGACGTCTTTAGAGACCACCATTACTGCTATTGAGGGCAATCGAGTCTTACTTGCGGAAACCATTGCGTTTTCTTTTTCGGGCGGACAAGAGAGCGACAAAGCGACCTTGAATGGTCTGTCCATTCTGCATTCTGAGATAGAAGGCAATCTGATCTATTATACCCTTTCCGACAATCATCGTTTTTGCATTGGTGACAAGGTAACTCTTGAGATTGATTGGGCACGTCGCTATCGCCTTATGCGACTCCATTTCGCTGCTGAACTGGTCCTGGAGATCATTACACAACACTGGGGCCTTGAAAAAATAGGAGCGCATATTGCCGAAGACAAAGCCCGCATTGATTTTGTGTTGGATCGTAATATCTCCACTCTCTTTGAAGACGTTCTTGTGAGTTATAGCACAATTATTGAAAAGGATCTGCCGATCCACACAGGCTTTTCTGATGAGGCCACCCAGCGACGGTTTTGGAAAATTGATGGCTTTGCCGAGGTCCCTTGCGGCGGGACTCATGTTAAATCTACAGGCGAAGTAGGTCACGTCATTTTCAAGCGCAAAAATATTGGTGGCGGTAAGGAGAGGATTGAAATTATGTTGACTGAGGGAGGAATAGGGGCTATTTGACACTCCCATAAAGGGCATGGGGATGGGTTGTGTGATAAGCCCAGTAACGATCTCCATAAGACCAATGCCAGTATTCTGTGGGATAATTGATAAATCCAACAGATGAGAGAGCTCGAGCCATTATTTTGCGGTGCTCTTGGGCTTCCCCAGAAATAAGATGTGAATCCGTTTGAGAGAGAGAGCCATCCCTATCTTCCATCCAATCCTTGACCAGAATTCCCATATCAACAGCCTTCCCTGTTATGTCGACAAGATAAACGTCAACTGCGCCACCAGTTGAATGGGCAGGAATATTAGGAGATCCATCTTTATTAATGAGGGGGGACACAAGTTTTGTTGTTTCGTCAAAAATGTTGTCTGTAGACCATTCAGGATGTAATTTTTGGATTTCAGAAAAGTGAGTGTCAAAAAGGTAGCTCTGCAGCTCCAAACTTCTATATCCTTCATAAAGGCAAAGCCTTAACCCTTTGGGAAGAAGGGCTTGGGCCTCACAAAGTGAGGCATAAACCGTCTGTCGCATCTTCGTATAATCTTTGTTATCAGGAATTTCAGGCGAAGGACCATAGGCAATATCTGTTTGAGTCTTGAGCTCCACCAAAGGCTCGTCATTTTCAACAATAGGAATTGCGAGAACTCGAGGATCTACAATAGAAATAATAGAAGTTGGGGCTGACACCTGACTTTTAAAAAGTTAGGACGTTAAGATGCATATAAAGCATTGTAAATTAAGTATAAAAGAACAGAATCGGCTAATAGAATATTTTGTTGCTGGAGTGCCAGCAAGAACAGCTGCAGATTTAGTAGGAATTCACCGCAATTCTGCCATTAGATTTTTCCACAAATTGCGAGAGAAGATCGCCCTTAAACAGCAAGATCGAAGCGAGAAATTTTGTGGGAAAATCGAACTTGATGAAAGCTACTTTGGAGGTGTTCGCAAAGGAAAACGTGGCCGTGGAGCTGTTGGAAAAGTTCCTGTCTTTGGAATCTTAAAGCGAGGCGGACAAGTTTACACCCAGGTCATTGAAGATACAAAGTCAGCTACTCTCATGCCTATTATTCGCGAGAAAATAAGGCCAGACAGTATAGTATATACTGATTGCTATCGATCTTATAACGCTTTAGATGTCTCTGAATTCAAGCATTATCGCATCAACCATTCTGAACTCTTTGCCCATAAACATAATCATATCAATGGAACCGAAAACTTCTGGAATCAAGCAAAACCGCATCTTAGAAAGTATAATGGTATCCCCAAAGCTAACTTCCCTCTCTTCTTGAAAGAATGCGAATGGCGTTTTAATATGGGCTCTCCCATACAACTCTTGAAGGACCTTAAATCGATCCTTAAAGAATTTTATTAGGTGTCAGCCCCTAGAAGTTTCTTGTATACTCATGATGACAACGCTAAAGCGTTTCTTCACGGGAAACAAGAAGAAATGTGATAGCATTTCTGTGAATTTTTCTCTGTGAAAAGGAGCATACCTGATGGGTCTTAACATTCGAATCCTCGAACAATCAGATATCCCAACTATTGTTGCAGCCTTTACAAGTATAGGATGGAATAAGCCCGCGAGCCTTTACGAAGGGTATTTGCGAGAACAAGAAGCTGGAATGCGGTGCGTTTGGATAGCCTTGCAAGAAAAGGAATTTGCGGGGTATGTAACCCTCAAAAAAACATCTGATTATTCGCCTTTCCGTGAGCATAACATCCCAGAAATTTCTGATCTGAATGTTCTTCCTCTCTTTCGCAATCAAGGAATTGGAACGGCCTTACTACATCAAGCCGAAACTGAAGCTAAAAAAACAAGTCCTATTGTAGGAATTGGAATGGGACTAACAGCAGAGTATGGTCCTGCCCAAAAGCTTTATATTCGCCAAGGATATGTGCCGGATGGCCTTGGGGTTACTTCTCACGCCAACCCTCTTATCTATGGTGCCGAGATCAGGGTAGATGATGACTTGGTTTTATGGCTTACAAAGAAGCTTTCTCATTAAAAAAATCAATGCCTGAATTTCGGCGATGGCTTTTGTGGGATTTGGTATAGTCAGCGTATGAACAAACTAAACACATACCTTGCGAATCACGAGGAATATTACCAAGCGCTTCTTGATAAAAATCCAGAGTATGAGGGGCTATTTTATGTAGGGGTAAAAACAACGGGCGTTTTTTGCCGACCAACGTGTCCTGCACGGAAACCCAAGTTTGAAAATTGTGAATTTTTTGAAACGGCTCAACAAGCTCTTCTCGCCTCCTTCAGACCCTGCCAACGATGTCGTCCTTTATCTCACCCCAATCAAGTCTCAGAACTTATCCAAATTCTTGTGAAAGCTATTGAAGCGGATCCTGAAAAGCGTTGGAAAGAAAAAGATTTTCAAAAATTATCAGTGGATTCATCAACAGCCCGTCGTCAATTTAAAAAGCGATTTGGTATGACTTTTGTTGAATACGCCCGTGCACGTCGCATGGGAATTGCCATGAAATCTATCAGAGAAGGAAAAAGCGTGATCGAAACACAACTTGATATGGGGTATGAGTCCAGCAGCGGCTTTAGAGATGCCTTTTCACGTATTATGGGAGCTGCTCCCACCTTATTAGGGAAAGAAATCGTTCTTAAAGCAGCCTGGCTCGATACAAAACTTGGCCCCATGGTCGCTATTGCAGATGAGAAAGCGTTATACCTTCTTGAATTTGTAGACCGTCGAGGACTGGAGCGAGAAGTGCAACGCATACGGCAACGCTTGCGGGCGTGCATCCTTCCAGGAGAAACTTCTATCGCTCACATGATCGAAAAAGAGCTCAACCAGTATTTTAATGGCGAATTGCAAGACTTTACAACGCCTCTCTATCTGCTGGGGTCGCCTTTTCAAATACAAGTATGGGAAAAGCTCAGAAAAATTCCTTATGGAGAAACATGCTCTTATGCTGATCTAGCTTTATGTATAGAAAAGCCTTCGGCATTTCGGGCGGTGGCGAATGCGAATGGCGCTAACCAAATAGCCCTTGTGATCCCCTGTCATCGTGTGATTAATACAAATGGGGAACTTGGAGGATACGGGGGTGGCATAGGGCGTAAGAAATGGCTTATCACACATGAACAACAAAACAAGTCTTGACGGCAAACTCCGCTGTTTTGGAAATGGCCCTGGCAAAAAATTTTATGCCCACTATCATGACCAGGAATGGGGAATTCCTTCTCACGATGATCAGCATTTGTTTGAAATGTTGATTCTTGAGGGAGCTCAAGCGGGGCTTTCTTGGGAAACAATCTTAAAAAGACGAGAAGGCTATAGCAACGCTTTTCATAACTTTGATGTGCAGCGCGTCATGAGAATGACGGATGAGGAGCTAGAGGCTTTACGCGAGAACCCTCATATCATCCGCAACCGGCTTAAAATATATAGTGTCCGACAAAATGCCGCTTCTTTCCTAAAAATTCAAGAAGAATTTGGATCTTTTGATGCCTATGTTTGGCAGTTCGTAAATGGACGTCCTCTCATCAATCATTGGGAGCAGTTTAAAGACGTTCCGACTACCACTCCTGAAAGCAACGCCTTATCCAAAGATCTGAAAAAACGCGGTATGACCTTCGTCGGCTCAACGATTATCTATGCGTATATGCAGGCTGTAGGGATGGTGAACGACCACCTTACCTCTTGTTGGTGCTATAGGAGATAAAAAGCGAAGGCAAACGAGAAATAATGACAATCACTTACGAAGATTTTGACAATACAAAAACTATTGCATAACCTTCATTTTCCCTATCTGTTGAGCAATTTTTTCACTGGCTTCCAGCAGAGGTTGATTCATAAGATGGGCATACCGTGCTGTGGTTTGAGCATGTTTATGACCAAGAAGCGCTCCTATAATTGGTAAGGAAAGGCCCTGACTTACTGCAATAGAGGCAAATGTATGACGAAGGTCATGGAGCCGCACATCTTCAAGTTTTGCCTTTATCTGTATGCGCCTCCAAGATTGATGGAGATTAACAAAATGCGTCCCTTCTTTCCCTCCACAGATTACGTAAGGATTACTTTTTGTTCGAGGAATAAGGCGAAAGAGCTCAATCGCTGTTGAAGAAAGATAGATAACTTTTTTTCCTGTTTTGCTGTCTAACAGCCGCAGACATTGATTATTAAGTTCAACCTCGTCCCAGGTGAGGGTAAGAATCTCTCTGAGTCTACATCCTGTAAACAACAACAGGCGAATCGCATGAAGAGCCCAAGGATAAGCTCCTGCGTCTTCTTCTTCATCTAATACTACCATGAGCCGATCAATTTCATCCGAACTTAAAAAACGTTCTCGTTTGTTTTCTGGATATTTCTTTACATGTAAGCAAGGATTAGAACGGTCAGGACGATAACCCCAAAGTTCTGCAAGGTTTAAGGCTTTTGAAAGCAAACTCATCACACGATTAGCTGTTGTAGGAATACGCTTGAGATCATGATGCAATCTTAAGACATCGGCTCGTGTTAACGAAGATACCTTTAGTTTTCCTAATACAGGCAAGATATAACTTTGCCATAATTTTTCGTCTTCTCTTCTGCTTGAGGGTTTCTTATGAGGAGCATGTTCTTTCATATATCGATCTTTGAGATCATTAATTGCAGGGCTACGACGTAGCTCTTGTTTTTCTGTAGAGGGGTCGCGTCCTTGACTAGCTTCATATAGCCAACGTTGGGCAATACTGCGTGCCTCTTCACAGCTAAGAACGCCATGATCACCAATTTTAGGCTTTCGCTGCCTTCTATCCGCACTTCGATAGTAAAGCATATAGATACGTTTACCAGTGGGAGTGATTTTACAACAAAAACCTGAGAGCTCTGAATCCCACAGGATGAGATCTTTTTCTTGAGGAATTGCAGATTCAACAATGCGTTTTGTGAGTTTCGACATAAGGATGACCTTTTTAATTTTTAAAAGGAGGTAAATTGTTCGTATTCTTAATTCTAGGTAGCATATAGGCAGCAACTTATCAAGAATCACATAAACTCAAAAATACACAAAAGTCACTTACTGCACTGAAAAATAAATATTTTACATAAAAAGAAAAATTTAAAATAGCTAAAAAAACGATAAAACATAAGACTCAAAATCTGTTGTTCGAAAGGACGTGGGAGTTCGACCCTCCCCGGGGGCACCAATCTCAAAACCTTGTAAAACAAAGGATTAAGGCCTTAGTAACGGACCTTTCTTTATTCCTCGAAAATCTTTTAAACCATGTCTTTTTATTGCAATCAACATGATTTCTATACAGTAGAAAATATATTCAATAAAAATTTAATAAAATTTTATTTATCTTTTTTGTTGACTAATAGGTTTTTGTTTCCTAGATTTCATGAGTTTAAAAAGGTGTTTAAATGAACTGGTATAAAGTATTAAAAATAGTAATCGTTTGTTGTCTTGTTTCCTTTCATAGTACGCGCGCAGCGCCGCCTGAGATCGATATCAAAACTGACCCCACAGGAAAGCTTGTTTCCATAAAGGTTAAATCAGACAACCTTTTTATGAGGAATATTATAGAGGGGGATTATAAGCATTATCGGCAGATTTTTTCAAATCCAATCACAATGGCGCAATATATGGACGGCAGTATTAGACCCGATGATGAAATAAAGGAACGTTATGAAAAATATTTATCGTGGTGGCAATCTGGCAGACCTT
Source organism: Alphaproteobacteria bacterium (assembly GCA_020049895.1). Taxonomy (GTDB): domain Bacteria; phylum Pseudomonadota; class Alphaproteobacteria; order UBA9655; family UBA9655; genus UBA9655. The sequence continues at coordinate 68,766 of JAGVLE010000035.1, forward strand.
TTACTTCTTATCTTGTCTATTTGGATGAAAATGAAGCTAAAACGTTTTTACAAAACAACGAGCAAAAAGACTTATCCAGCCCTTTCACTAAAATCCTTTCAGCTGAACAGCCGCAGGCTGAACTTAAAAGCCTTGGGCTTTCGCTCGAATCTTTTACGGAAGAATTTGAAGCTTCTAGAAAAATTTTCATGGGCCATGTGCTGCTCGAAGAAGGAGAGGATAGACTTGGAGAAGGAATAGAAACAGATGCAGAACTTTCCTATGTCTTCCTTCCTGCATTTTGGAGCAAAGGATATGGGACGGAAGCAGTAAAAAATATTATAGAATTAGCTAAAATCTTTCATCAGAGAGATTTTCTGTTGGATTCGCACCCTATTGATACCTTAATTGCAACAGCCCTTCCAGAAAATCCAGGATCTTGTAAAGTGTTGGAAAAGAATAGATTTACATTTACGCCTCAAATGGAAGAAGAAAAGTATGGAGCCTTAAGGCGGTTATATATAAGACCATTGTCTGAGGGGGAACATGGCGCCGCCTAAAGCAACTGAGAGGCTTATCTCCGCTCCCCTTAAACAATTACAATAAGTGCCTCATTCCTGGGGTTTTGTTTTCTCAAAAAGGGCGCTATGATTAAATGTGTAGACAATAAAAATTAGAAGGTCTTAAACTATGATCTTCTTCTTACGCATTTAACTTAGGGGGTGCTAAATGCTTGCTGAAGTTTATTTATCCGGTCTTGTTTTCCTTGTGACACAGCACGTCATTGGCCTTTTGGCTCCTGGCCCGTGTACAGCTCTTGTGATCCAAAACAGTATCTATAGCCGTCTTCAGGGAATATGGACAGTTTTTGGGGCCACTCTCGGTAGTTTTTCTGTTAAATCCCTCTCTGTTTTAGGTCTTGCACTTGTCTTGATGCATTCACCCCTTTTCTTTCAGATTTTTAAGGTGGGAGGTGGTTTATTTCTTATCTACCTCGGAGCTCTGTCCTTATGGAACGCTTATAAAGAATTTTGTAAGACATCAGCCCTGATACAGGAAAAAACGACTATAGAGACCAAAGGGGCGCCGTTTATTGCCGGGTATTTAATGAGTCTCGCCAATCCTATGAGCTCTGTACGTTTTGTGGCTCTTTTTTCGACAGTTGTTACCTTACAAACCCCCCTTTTACTTCAGTTTTCTTATCTTCTTATCTTAGCTGCCATTTCTTTTACATTCTACATATGTATGGCGCTTTTCTTTTCCAAACCTACGATCCAAGAAAAAATGACCCGATATCGTTATATTTTGAATACGATCCTTGGCGTTTCCCTTGTGTATTGGGGATCAAAGGTACTTCAACTATCACTGACTTAACCTCTAAGGACGTTAAAAATGAAATTTACGTATCTTGATCTTATTGATCCTACGATTTCTTTTATCCCCATCATGGCAACGAATTGGTTCGAGCATGAGGGAGGATTTTATTCACTTTTTACTCCTGACGAAAACAAAAAATTTAAAATACCGGGATATAGCGGACAGAGGTGTATTATTGAAATTGAAATGGCACAACACCTTTCAGAAATTCAAAAGAACCTTGTGCCCCAAGGGTTGTCGTTAAGGGTTTATGATGCTTACAGACCGCAGAAAGCCGTTGATTTTTTTACACAATGGACACAGCTCCCTGATACGCCCCTTGCAAAAAGACTTCATTATCCTGAAGCTGAAAAAAAAGACTTTGATGCCTTATCTTATTTAAGTCAAAACTCTTCTCATACATTGGGAACGGCTGTTGATGTAACGATTATTCATACCGACAAAGACTTTCCTCAAAAAGATAAGGCAAAACACCTCTTAGGACTATGGGATCCAGAAAGCCTTGATATGGGAAATGTGGGATACTTGGCTTTCGATACATGTTCATGGCATGCTTTTGATGATTTAACAGAGGACCAAAAAGAAAATAGAAGGGTGTTACACGATCTGATGGTCAATCAGGGATTTAAAATCTTAGAAACAGAATTTTGGCATTATTACTTTTCTCCTCATCGCAATAAAAATACATTTTTTAATTTTGAGGTTAAAGATAACTATAAAGTACTTTCAGATTTAACTTTGGATGTTGATTAAAAAAGAGAGACACTTAACCAAAGAACGATTTAAGGGAGGCTAAGAGAGCATTGAGGTTTTCAGGGGATTGAAGGTGGTGGAAGAGAAGAAGAGAAGCCTGCACCA
>JAGVLE010000009.1 GCA_020049895.1 Alphaproteobacteria bacterium
ACCAGTTTGGACGAGGATATAGATGGCTTTATGAGAGCTGCTCGAAAACATTGGTGCATAGAAATCAATTTGCATTGGTCGTTAGATGTAAGCTTTAAAGAGGATCTTAATAGGCCTCAACGGCCACTAAAAATGACCCACCTCCGGTCACTAAAAGTGAGCCAGTAACTCCTGAATAGCCTTTTTAAAAATCCAGCCCTCTCTCTGACTTAAGAAAGCTTTACCATAGCCTCCTATAAAGTGAGGTTCGTTATGGAAAGAAAAAGCAAAAAAAGAAAGTCTTGTAGGCACTGTCGCTGTTTGTTTGTTCCTGTCCGAAATCCTGCTCAACACTATTGTAACCGCCGCTTATGCCAGAATGTGCGTAAAGCTTTATGGCGTCGCCAAAAACTTAAGGGGGATTCTGATTACCGTGAGAATCAAAAGGCGGCCTGTAAAAGGTGGAGACAGAAGAATCCCCGGTATTGGAAACTCTACCGAGGGCTCCATCCTTCTTATACAGAGGAGAATCGGCGTCAACAAAGGCACCGTAAGTTTAGTCTCTCTAAAGGGCCTGAACCTCCTGATTGTTCTGAGGCATCACAGGTTGCAAACAGCGACGCGTTATGTGCAAAAAATCCTGTTAAAGCAGGGATGTATCAGCTGGTTCCCCTTCCTTATGATGGGTTTGCAAACAGCGACGCGTTAATCGTCAAAATTTCTGTTATTCCAAAGGGTTATCAACAAATGGGAGAGGTTTGCAAACATACCACCTTATAGCTCTGTGTAGGGTTGGTTTGGTAATGAGTCAGGATAGGCACATTCGAGTCATTGAGGACCTTTGAAGCATGGATACGATTGCCAATAAAGACGTCAGGGTCATTGAACATCACTGTTTACAAATGCCGTATGCGCATTTACGGGTGGATCATCCCAAGAGTCTCGCAAAACTGATGGTTTCGATGGAGCACTATGGGCAATTGGTTCCCGTCATCGTTGTGACAGCTTCTCCTCCTCACCAATGGGTCTTAATTGATGGGTATCAGAGGGTAAACGCTTTAAAGCGGCTGGGGAAGGATACGGTTGAAGCGGAGGTATGGTCTTGTTCCCTGACAGATGCTTTGCTGATGCTCTTAAAAAGTTGGGGGGCTCGTTCCTCAGGCATTCTTGAAGAAGCCCTGTTACTCCATGAGTTGTATAAGCAACATAGCCTGTCTCAACAGGTCTTAGCCAGACGTGTCGGGCGAGACCAAAGTTGGGTGAGTCGCAGATTGGCTTTACTCGAGCCTCTTTCTGAGGCTATTCTTGAAGGCGTCTCAAAAGGGGCCTTGTCCGTATGGGTAGGGGCTCGGATTTTAGCTCCTATGGCGCGCGCCATTCCTGATCATGCGACTTGTCTCCTGGGGTATCTTTTGAAACATCCTCGAAGAACTCGAGAGGTGTATTCCTTTTATGAACACTATCAAAGATCCAGTCATTCGATACGCACGAAGATGGTGGAGCAGCCAGACTTATTTTTTAAAGCGCAAAGAGCTTTAGAGACTGAGAAGCAAGCCATAGCCTTAAAAAAGGGTCCCGAAGGACAGTGGAGGGAAGCGTGTCATGCCCTCATGACTCTTCTCTCAGAATTAAGGGCCTTAGCTCCCAGTCTCTTTTTTAGGCAAACACGGGAAGAAAGTCGTCAGCCTTTACAGGAATTTAGCCAGGTAAGGGATAAGGTTGAGGAATTAACCCAAACCCTACGGGAGGGGGTCGATTGTTAACCCAAGACTTGCGTCAAGCTATTCATGGTCTTCACCAGTGTAAGAAAAGCAATCGTGAGATTAGCAAAATACTTAAACTCTCCCGGAATACGGTTAAGGCCGTTCTGGAGCAAGGGAAGGAGCTTCCCCCCCAAACCAGAAAAAGTCGACATCAAGCAGCGGATATTTACCCTCTCTTGCCGGAGCTCTTTACACGCTGTCTTGGGAATGGTGTGCGTGTGAAAGAGGTGTTGGAAGAAGAGTATGCCCTTAACATTCCCTACGACACGCTTAAGCGGTATATCCGAAATGCTGGGCTTCGTGCCCCTGTTAAAAGAGTGGGAGAGTATGTCTTTGAGCCTGGCCATGAGATGCAGCATGACACCTCTCCCCATGGGGTTCTCTTGGGAGACAAAAAGATTAAGGTACAATGTGCGTCTTTGGTCTTGGGGTATAGCAGAAAACTCTTTATGCAATATTATCCCTGTTTTACCCGGTTTGAGGCAAAGACCTTCCTCAAGGCAGGCATAGAATTTATGGGAGGGAGTTGCCGGCGCTGCATTATTGACAATACCAGTGTGATCTTATCTGCAGGGAGCGGCTTTAATGCTGTTGTCTCTCCCGAGATGCTGACGTTTGCCCGTATGTACGGGTTAGAGTTTGTGGCCCATCGTGTCAATGACCCAGATAGGAAAGGTAAGATTGAGCGCCCATTTTATTATATTGAGACCAACTTCCTAGCGGGAAGGACCTTCAAGGATTGGGGAGATCTCAATCGTCAAGCCAGAGAGTGGTGTCTTATAGCCAATCAAAAGGAAAAGCGTATTTTAGGGATGGCACCTGACACGGCCTTTATCCAAGAAAAACCTTATCTTGTTCCTCTCCCAGAAGTTTTACCTCCCATTTATGAGCATTATCAACGCCTCGTTGATTGCCAAGGCTATGTTAACTTAGAGACCAACCGTTATTCTGCTCCGGAAACGTTGATTGGAAAAACAGTAGATGTGTACAAATATCCAGAAACAGTTCGTTTCTTTCATAAACATCGAGAAATCGCCGTTCACCCTCGTTTATCAGGGAAACGGAATGAGCGGAGTCGACTTCCTGGTCACCATTCTCAAAACCATAAGAAACAGACTCATCAAGCCGCAAGCAAGACAGAAGCCGAGCTGAGGGGGCATTGTCCCTTTTTAGATCAGTATGTCAGCGCCCTTAAGAAACATGTGCGTGGGAGTGGGCATCGACAACTCAATAGATTGTTAAACCTTAAAAGGATGTATCCTAAAGAGGCGTTTTTTTCTGCTCTTAAAAAAGCAGAGCACTATGGGCTTTATGATTTAAATCGGCTTGAAGGTTTGATTATCAAGTCCGTTGCTGGAGATTATTTTAATTTAGAGGAGACCCTATGAGGGAGAGAATAGAAATTTTATTAGATCAATTACGTCTGCAAGGAATGGCGGTCTGTTTAGGGGATGTGCTTAACAATGCAGAAAAGAAAGGAACACCTATTCACGATGTGTTGATAGAGTTGCTGGAAAGGGAGTACAGCCATCAACAAGAACGGTGTCTGGCAGGTCGTCTTAAACGGGCCAAGTTACCTTGGCCCTGGACGATAGATACGTTCCCCTTTAAAGAGCAACCTGGGGTGAATAAAGCTCAAATTATGGGCTTAGCCAAACTGAGTTTTATTGAACGGAATGACAATGTTATTTTTATTGGTAAAACAGGGACGGGAAAATCTGGGATTGCGATGAGCTTGTTACGTTTGGCTATCCTCAATGGTTATCGAGGACGCTTTTATAATGCGCAAGATATGCTGAATGAACTTTATGCATCGCTTGCGGACAGAACGACGTCTCAATTATTACGTACTTTGGCGAACTATGACGTTATCGTGATAGATGAGCTGGGGTATCTGACCCTTACGCCAGAGCAAATCAATATTTTTTTTAAACTGATTGATATGCGGTATCAAAAAAAGACAACCATTATCACGACTAATCTTGACTTTGAGGCTTGGTATGAGGTGTTTAAACACAAGGAACTCGTTGATGCCATGCTGGATAGACTGAACCATGGGTGCACGGTCATACGTATTGATGGGCCAAGCTTAAGAACCCCCAAGCCTTCAGAAGAGCCCAAACCCAAGAGCAAAACCAATCAACCAGATTCTCCTCAAGGAGACATCCATGATGCTTAATAATAATTTTAGTCAGGACTACCCTCAGGGACGGGAACAAGGACAAGCTCAAGATCTTAACCATACGTTTAATCTTTACGAGCTTTTACCCGCAGATCTCTCTGACGCAGAAGCCGCGCGACTGGCTGACATTTTTATGGATCTCGCCTTAGGCATAGAGAGCCACTATTACCCTCAAATCCGCCGGCATATAAAAGCCCTCTCAGCGGCCGCAGAGGAGCCGCTAGAGTGAGGGAATGAGGTCCTGGCTCTTTCCCCATCCTATACTCTCCAAACACGTCTGTAATCCCTTTAAATGAGTCTACAGAACACACGGAAGGGAAGACAATGAACCAGCTGAGCAATATCAACACAGCGTCCTCAAAAGCACCGAATTTAAAAAAAGCTAAGAAACGGTACGCCTATGGATATGTGCATAACTTGCTTCGCAAGTTCTACACATCCCCACAGGCGCCACAACAGCCAAGATATTTTTAAGAAATGAAAGAATAAAAGCACCCTAAGAGTGTCCTTCACTCCCAGAATGCAACCCTCTATCTCTGCGCATTTACTGGCTCACTTTTAGTGACCAGAGGTGGGTCATTTTTAGTGGCCGTTGAGGCCTTCAGCCTTTCATAAAGAAAGTTCCTTGAGGAAGTACCATGCAGAAATCACTTCTTATTTAGAATCAGGCTTAAGTGGGGTGAGGATCTACGAGAAGCTTCAAGAGCTTGGATGTACCATGGGTTATTCGAGTGTTAAGCGCTATATAGCCAAGATAAACCTTCATACCAAGGTTTGTGTAAGGTTCCATAGTGAGCCAGGAGAAGAAGCTCAAGTAGATTTCGGGTATGTGGGGCTTATGCCTGATCCCCAGAGTGGTAAAAAAAGAAAGGCTTGGGCTTTTAATATGCGCTTGAGTTACTCTCGTCTTGATTACTATGAAATTGTCTTTGACCAAAAGGTAGAAACGTTCATTGAATGCCATGAGCACGCTTTCCGTTCCTTTGGAGGCATCCCAAAAGTTGTAAAAATTGATAATCTGAAAGCAGGCATATTAGAGGCTCATTTTTATGAGCCCATTTATCAAAGGCTTTATAAGCAATTTGCAGACCATTGTGGATTCTATGCCCTTCCTTGCAGGGTAAGGCAACCCCAGGAGAAAGGGAAGGTTGAATCGGGAATTAAATATATAAAGAACAACTTTTTTGCAGGACGCCAATTTAAAAACCATGAAGATCTTTATAAGCAACTTGATGATTGGGTTCGTCATTATTGCCATGAAAGGATCCATGGGACGACAAAAGAGAAACCAAAGGACTTATTTGATAATCAGGAGAAGTCTTCTCTTGCCTCTCTTCCTCAGATCTCTTTTTACATGGGATTCAGAGGTCAAAGGAAAGTTCATAAAGACTGCCATATTATTCTTGATCATAATTTTTATTCTGTTCCTTTTAAATACGTAGGGGAAAATGTTGAAGTTGAGTGTAATTCAAAAGACGTAAAAATATTTTATGAGAACAAGCAAATTGCATTGCATGCTAAGAGAAAAGGTAAAGGAGAATTCTCAACTCAAACATCCCATTACCCAGAATATAAATATTATACGCCTACCTCTCCTCTTTATCTCTCAAAGTACAGGGAGAAGATGCGCTCTCTGGGTGAGGCAACAGAAATCCTTTTCTCAAAGATTGTAAAAGAACACCCTCAAGATTGGTACCGCATTGTTAAAGGAATTTTAAACCTTAGAAAGCAATACAGTGACGATGTGATTGATCTAACATCCAAGAGGGCCTTAGCCTTTGGGATTACTCACTACAGGAAGATAAAAGGAATCTGCGATAGTGGCTGTTATCACCTTCCCATTTCTGACATGCATCAAGAGGAGGATTCATGGAAGCTTTAAGAGATCAACTGAGAAATTTTAAATTGGCTGGCATGTTGATGTCTCTTGAAGAAAGATTGACTTACGCCAATGACAAGCAGCTTTCTTACCAGCAATTCCTAGAACTTCTTTGCGAGGATGAACTTAACAATCGAAATGACAATAGCTACAAGAAGCGCTATGCAAAAGCAAAGCTGCCTGCCCATAAAACCATTGATGATTTTGACTTTTCTTTCCAGCCTTCCCTCAATAAAAAGCTGATCAACGATGCTTTAACTTGCCAATTTATTAAAGAGAGGCGCAACCTCATTTTTATCGGCAGTCCAGGCACAGGAAAAACCCATCTCTCAACGGCTATAGCTTTGAGGGCCCTA
>JAGVLE010000015.1 GCA_020049895.1 Alphaproteobacteria bacterium
CCTGAACGCTCAGTAAAAGTGATCCATTTCCGCCCATAAAAAGTGACCCAGTGATTGCGCAGAAAGATTTTCTCAGAACATCAGTTTTCGTGAGAGTTTTACTTGATTAACGGGGACAAGATGAAGATTCGGTGTCACTTCCTTTCTTCTGCCGGGAAGAAAGCGTAGCTTTCTGAGCAAAAGAAGAAAGGAAGAAGTACTTATTTTTTCTCTGCTTTCTTCTTTGGGGTAAGTTCGATGATCTGTAGAGCTCTATAGCTTTTTCTGGAAGCTGGTTCCCATTCCCCTTGGAGAGAAGGGCATCGTCCCTAGAAGGGCTCTTCTGACGCTGCTGAGAGGGTTTTAATATGCCTAATAATTTGGGGGTAATAATGGCTTTCTACAGCCAAGGCAAGTTTCATCAAAATATCAGCAAGAAGAGCAGCCTCTGCATCTGATATCTCTTCGGGAAGAATCTCATGAAGATCAAGATTCATAAACGTCCCCTTCTTGAACCTGTTGTTTCTGAGGACGCTTTCGGTTTTCTAGGAATTCTTCTGCATTCTTTGGAACTCTGAGACTCGGTCCGTCAATACGAATCACCGTACTCCCATGATTTAGCCTATCTAACATGGCATCCACCAGTTCCTTGTGTTTAAACACTTCATACCAAGCTTCAAAGTCAAGATTTGTCGTGATAATTGTCGTCTTTTTTTGATACCGCATATCAATCAATTTAAAAAAAATATTGATTTGCTCAGAGGTGAGGGTCAGATATCCCAACTCGTCTATCACAATCACGTCATAATTAGCCAAAGTATGTAAGACCTTAGAGGTGGTTCTGTCCGCAAGTGACGCATAGAGTTCATTGAGCATGTCTTGTGCATTATAAAAGCGCCCACGATAGCCATTAAGAACGGCTAAACGGAGCAGGCTCATCGCAATTCCAGACTTTCCTGTCCCTGTTTTACCAATAAAAATAACATTGTCATTGCGTTCAATAAAAGCCAGCTTGGCTAAACCCATAATTTGGGTTTTATTAACCCCTGGTTGTTTTTTAAAAGGGAATGTGTCGAGTGTCCAAGGCCAAGGCAACTTCGCCCGTTTAAGGCGACTTTCCAGACAACGTTCTTGTTGATGTTGGTATTCTCTTTCTAGCAACTCTATCAACACATCATCAGTGGCCATCCCTCCCTTTTCTGCTCTCAAAAGCACATCCTCTAAACAGTTGGCCATTCCTTGTAAACGCAATTGATCTAATAAGGCCTGTATTCTTTCTCTCATAGGTTTTCCTCCTCCAGATTAAAATAATCTCCCGCAACAGATTTGATAATGAGGTCTTCAAGGCGATTTAAATCATACAGACCATAGTGGTTGGCTTTCTTAATTGCACAAAGAAATGCTTCTGTTGGGTACGTCCTCTTTAGATTTAATAACCGATTGAGGGATCTATAGCCGCTTCCGCGCACGTGTTTCTTAAGGGTCTCTATATACTGATCTAAAAGCTCATCATGGCCGCGCAGAGCGGCTTCTGTCTTATTTGCAGCAAGAGACGCCTGTTTCTTTTGGTTTTTAGAATGGTGTCCTGAAAGCCGGCTATACTCGTACCGTTTTCCTGACAAACGAGGATGAGTCCCTATCTCTTGATGCTTATAAAATAAACGAACTGTTTCTGGATATTTATACACATTTATTGTTTTTCCAATTAACTTTTCCGGGGCAGAATAACGGTTCGTCTCTAAGTGGACATACCCTTGGCAGTCAACGAGACGTTGATAATGTTCATAGATGGGAGGTAAGACCTCCGGCAGGGGAACAAGATAAGGTTTTTCTTGAATGAAAGCAGTCTCAGGAGCCATGCCTAAAATACGCTTGTCCTTTTGATTTACGACAAGGCACCACTCTTTTGCTTGGGCGTTGAGGTCGTCCCAATCCTTGAACGATCTTCCTGCTAGAAAGTTGTTTTCTATGTAAAAAAATGGTCTCTCAATTTTACCTTTCCTATCAGCGTGGTTTATACGGTGAGCCATAAATTCAAACCCGTACATCCTACAAAAGGTTGCCATTTCTGGAGATACTACCGCATTAGGCCCACTGCCTGCATATAAAATCACGCTCGTATTGTCAATAATGCAACGCCGACAACTCCCTCCCATAAATTCTATGGCCGCTTTGAGGAATGTTTTTGCTTCAAACCGTGTAAAACAGGGATAGTATTGCATGAAGAGTTTTCGACTATATCCCAAGACCAAAGAAGCACACTGCACTTTAAGTTTCTTGTCTCCCAAGAGAACCCAATGGGGAGAGGTATCATGTTGCATCTCCTCCCCTGGGTTAAAACAATATTCTCCCACCCTTTTTCTGGGGGCACGCAGCTCAGTATTTCGAATACATCGCTTGAGAGTGCTATAGGCAACGTCAAGGCCATACTCTTCCTTGAGCATTTCTTGAATACGAACAGCATTTCCCAGACAACGGGTAAAGAGCTCCGTCAAGACGGGTTCAATGTCTGTTGCTTGGCTTTTGAGGCTTTTTCTGGGTTTTGAGGGGATATCCACTCCTTGTTTTAGAATGTTTGCCACAGTGCTTTTTGACACCTTCAATAACCTGCCGATCTCACGATTACTTTTCTGAGCCTTGTGGAGAGAATGAATGGTCTGACGCAGATCTCTGGTCAACATGTCAATCCCCGTACAGTTTGGGTTAATTCATCGAACTTACTGGAAGCCCGACTTAATTCCTCTAAAGGCTTAAGGCACGCCTCTTGTGTTTGCCTAAAAAAAATGCGAGGGGCTAAGACCTTTAATGTAGATAAAAGCGAGGTGAGCCTCTGGCACTGAGCTTCCCATTCTCCTTCGGGTCCCTTTTTTAAAGCCGTCGTTTGTACATTTGTCTCCATAAGCTTTTGGGCTTTAAAAAATAAGTCCGGAGCGGCCACCATTCTAGTTCGCACCTGAGCATTTGACCCTTGGTAATGATCATAAAAAGATTGCATCTCACGAGTGCTATGAGGGTGTTTTAAGAGATAGGTTAAAAGGCACTGAGCATGCTCGGGTATCGCGCGCGCAATAGGAGCAAGAATACGCACACAAATCCATAAAGAGAGGGTGCCTTTTGATAAGACATCAACAATAGAATCTGGCAGATTCTCAACCAAAGATAATCTGCCGCTAACCCAACTTTGCTTCCGACCCATCTGCGCGGCTAACTCCTGTTGAGAAAGACCACAGTGATTATGCAGCTCATGAAGCACAAGGGCTTCTTCTAAAATCCCTGGGGTATGGGTCGGGTGGTTCCGTAACATGCTCATCAAGGCTTCTTCAATGGGACAATGCCACACTTCAGCCTTAATGGTATCCTTGCCCAGGCGTTTCAAGGCCCTGACTCGATGATAGCCATCAATCAACGCCCATTGGTGCACTTCCTCCTCTGGCACGATGATGACGGGGACTAATTGCCCGTGTTGCTCAATGGAGGTGGTCAGCGTTTCAAGCGTCCTGGAATTTTGAGCATGCAAATGAGCATACCGCAGCTGTAAGCAGTGATGTTCAACGCTCATAACTTGTTTATTTGCCATCTCATCCATCATTCAAGGGTCCTAGGGCTGTGCCAATATCCCCCTTTATCAGATAGATTCGTCTCTGCCTATAAGGTGGATGTTTGCAACGCTCTCCCCATTTACTGATAACTGTTTGTAAATACAGAGATTTCAACGATTAACGCGTCGCACTTTGCAACGCCTGCATGAGACACGGGGACGAGCTCATATCTCCCTGCTTTTACAGGTGTTTCTGCGGTTAATGCGTCGCACTTTGCAACGCGTGACGTCTCTCTGTTTGCAACCTGCGATGTTTCACTTCCTCGCAATAACTTCTTGTGAATCCGCCGTTGTCTTTCCTTTTCCCGATTTCTATCCGTGTAAGAAGGGTGCGCGTCTCGATAATTCTTCCAGTAGCCAGGGTTGTTCTTCCTCCATCTTTGATAGGCAAGATGATGATTTTCACGATAATCAGGGTCGTTCTCAAGCCGCGCTCGATGCCAGATGCCCTTTCGCACATTCTGGCATACCCGACGGCTACAAAAATGCTGCTGGGGATTACGCAGGGGTCTAAAAAAGTTGTGACAATGTTGACATGCTCTTCTTTCCATAAAAATCCTCATTCTCAATGAGGGTATGGTAAAGTTTTTTTAGATAACTAAGATTTGGATTTTTTTACTGGCCGCTCTCTGAGGAGGGTGGCCAATTCTTATGAGCGAAAGTGGCCAATTCTACTGAGCGTTGAGGATTTATTCTCAAAAAATATTTCTTCAAGGTAATCTCTTTCTTCAGGAGAGAGCTAATGCACCATAGAAAGATAAATTCCTCTACTTGTACTCTTCAAAAAGATTGTTCTCAAAAGGACATTAAAATGTATGTAGTTTTTGGATATCCAGGGGCTGGAAAGGGAACTTTCGCAGAGGTTCTTCGAGAAAGGGGGTATAGACACCTTTCTACAGGTAATATTCTAAGAGAAGAGGTTCGTCTTAGAACA
>JAGVLE010000024.1 GCA_020049895.1 Alphaproteobacteria bacterium
ACTTTCTGTCGAAAATCCACACTGTATGTCATAGCTCTTCTTATCCTTCTTTTCTTGCTATGACAATATTATAATCGATTTATATAGACTTTGCTATAAATATTTTAATCTTATTAGATTTGTCCTACTATTTTTAATTCTGTCATTTTTTAGATGCGCACTTATGCACGATTGTGCGTGTGCTTTATGGCCACGGGCGTTATGACGTTGAAGGAAATCTTACAAAAGAACTGGAGGAATCATGTCATCAATTAGCAGCTTAACCCCCAAGAGACTCGTTCAGGCTTACGGCCTTCTCTCCTCTCTTGGGGGAAAATAGGACAACTAACGTGTTAATTAGCTCGGCCATCTTTACGTGTGATTGACATATTATTGTTTTTATAAGGATGAATTAAAAAGATCTGACCTTAAAGACAGACATTTTATGATTTTGATACTTTTTTGCGAGCTTAGCAATTCCTCCATCATTCTTGTGAGAAAATAGATTTCTTTCAGCATGGCCTGCTCTTAAGGTATTCAATTGTTTTAATTGCTGAGTAGATATAATCACAGTACGAAGAGCTTTGTCTTTGTGTATAAACAAACAATATTCGGGGGATAGGGGGAGGGAAATCTGCAAATCAGGATCTACTAGCCCACGCTTTGTCTGTATAACCAATGGATTGTCGCTTGTTATAAAAAAACTATCTTTGGGTGCTTGCAGGACTGTCCAAGTCATATTAAAAAAACTAGTAGTTAATAAATCTAATAACTCAAAATTGAAAGATCGAAGACATAAATACTCTTGATTTATCGAAAATTCTTTGTTTTTCAAATCGTGTAAAAAAATTGTTTTTTCTTCTTGTGTGAGAAGTATCTCTGTTTTCTCCTCTATAGACGTGACACATTTAGAAAATAACTCTTCATCATGAGCCACTATATTTCCTATTGATTGATGGTGTTGCTTTAAAACGCTCTCCAATTGTTGCCTCCACCATTTTGTTTTGATCATCAACAGAGCAAGAAATGCAGAAAAATCCTTCTTGTCTTGGTTGTCTAACCCTGAGGCTAGCAACTTTATCCATCAAGGAGCTGTCATAGCTTCTATTTTAGATAGCTCTTCTTCTAAACTATTGTCTTTTTTTCCATCTTTTCCTGTCACACTGTAAAAATAGTTCTCTCCTCCTATTTTATCTATCTTGCTTTTCCCTATGGCCCCATTTTGCATATCGTATCTAATAATTTCGAGATCTTCTTTTTTTGTGCTAGGGGGACTGCAAGAAAAATGCCTCAAAATAAACTGAGAGATTATATGGTGATATTTAGGATTACTCATTGTTAAAAGCTACAGTGGGATAGTGCAACGCTTCTCGTTCAAAATATAGGCTCAATTCTATAATAGGGGGAGGTATGTTTCTGGATTGCTACCTATGTGCTACCTAGAGATTTTTTGCTACTTGGCATAATCCTCAACCCCCCTTTGTTTCCCTGGTGGGCGCTGCAGGATTCGAACCTGCGACCCGCTGATTAAGAGTCAGCTGCTCTACCAACTGAGCTAAGCGCCCAAGAGAGAGCTATAGGCTCTCAAAAGGATTATCGTGAATAATATTCGACCACAAGGTGAGGGGACATCTGAACAGGATAAGGAACCTCTACAAGCGTAGGGATGCGGGTGTATGTCCCTTTCATGGATTTATGATCAACATCAATATAATCGGGAACATCGCGCTCAGCCAATTGAACAGCGACTAAAACAACGGCTAATTCCTTGGATTTGGACTGAACCTCAATCACATCCCCAGGTTTAGCAGAATATGACGGAATATTAACTCTTTTGCCGTTCACAAAAACATGGCCATGGTTGACGAATTGACGAGCGGCAAAAACAGTCGGCACGAATTTCATCCGGTACACAATTGTATCCAGACGAGATTCCAAAAGACCAATAAGGTTTTCGCTGGTATCCCCTTGTCTACGGTTGGCTTCATCGTACAAACGCACAAATTGGCGCTCTGAAATATTGCCGTAATACCCTTTAAGCTTTTGTTTTGCTGACAATTGAATCCCGTAATCGGATGGCTTGGAATGGCGTTGACCATGTTGTCCTGGTCTGTAAGCACGCACATTCACAGGGCTTTTTGCGCGGCCCCATAAGTTAACTCCAAGACGTCGGTCAATCTTATATTTTGCTTCAATCCGCTTTGTCATTCACTACGCTTCCTTCAGGATAAAATTAGAATTATGGGCAGACTATAATCAAATAAACGCGTTTGTCAATATCAGGAGTCAACATCAGGGGTCAGGAAGATTTTATCTGTTCCCTTTATTCCTGTTTCCCAACCTTAATACGCCCAGTGACCTTTACCCATTGCTTGATTAATAAAAGTGAGCTCTTTATGTGTGGGCTCATAAGTCACATGAACAATACTAGGATGGTTCCAGTACCGATTTGTTGATTTGCGACACGCTTGATAAACTGTTCGTAAAAAAGTCAGGTCCGAAGACACCACAGAAGAAGACATCTCCGAAAGAATTTTCTCATGGGTAAGATCAAAAGCAGCCAAGCGCTCACATAACCCAATTCCTATTTCATCCAACCACCCCCCCATACCGTTTACCGGCCTCCCACACAAGTCATGGTAGGTGTAAAGATGATCAACGGTACTTTGGAGAATGCTTTTCAGCGGTATTTTAGAGAATTTTTCAACAGCTGCTCTTGTGTCTCTCCCCTCTTTAGAATGGGCAGGAAGAAGATCATCGACAGGCGTAATGTTTTTCTCTCCCTTATCCACGCATCGATGGGGGCTGTCTTTCATAGGGATACTAGCAGAAAGGCTAGAAATCCAGAGAAAAGAGGCAAGACTATAAAGGACTTTTGCTGTCAAATTAGAATGTTTCATACTCTCCACGGGGTTATCTTGTAACTAACAGTCTTGATAAGGAAACCTTCATTGAGTTTCTCCAATGACTAGGATTCTGAAGTTTCTCCCGCAACGACGGGCTCTTCTTTCTTAGCCGCTGGTTTGACAATCTGCTTCGCGTCTAGTCCGGTTTTGCGAACAATTTTCTCAGCAATACGAGCCTTCTTACCCGTCAATCCACGCAAATAATAAAGTTTTGCCCGACGGACGACACCTCTGCGAACCAATTGGATTTCAATATTCGGAGAGTAAAGAGGAAAAACGCGCTCGACGCCTTCGCCATAGGAAATCTTGCGAACTGTGAAAGCAGAGTTGATTGCGGCATTTTTGCGAGCAATACAAACACCTTCAAAGGCCTGTACGCGCTCACGCACCCCTTCTACAACCTTGACCATCACTTTGATGGTGTCGCCTGCTTGAAACTCAGGGATTTTTTTTCCCTCTGTGAGTTTTTGAACCTGTTCGTGTTCAAACTGTTGTAATAAATTCATCTCTCGTCTCCTTAGGTTAAGGGGTTGGGTTGTTTGTTACTATATCTGTCCCATAAATCAGGACGCCTTTCTTGTGTTATCGCCTCGGCCTCTTTCTGGCGCCAGGCGGCAATGTTCTTATGGTGGCCAGAAAGTAGTATTTCTGGCACTTCTCGCCCATGCCATTCCCGCGGACGAGTGTATTGAGGATACTCTAAAAGTCCCTGTGCGAAACTTTCCTCCTCTAACGAGGTTTCGTCTCCCAAAACCCCTGGGATGAGCCGCACGATGGCTTCTAACATCGTCATGGTGGCCACTTCTCCTCCCGTAAGGACGAAATCGCCTAAACTCACATCTTCCGCGTCCCAAGCCTCTAAAACACGTTGGTCGATACCCTCATAGCGTCCACACATGAAAACAAGGGGAAGAGGGGAAGCGGCTAATTCTTGAGCCATTCCCTGGTTAAAAACCCGTCCCCGTGGGGTCAAGTGGAGAAGCCTCGCTTTTCCCCGCTCCATAACGGCGGTCAAGGCCTTGTCCACAATATCGGGACGGAGCACCATTCCAGGTCCACCTCCGAAACAGGTATCATCCACTGTTTTATGTTTATCTTCAGCAAACGTTCTAATATCTACGGTATTAAGGGTCCAGAGCTTTTTGTCAAGAGCTGTTCCAAGGATCGAGTGTCCAAGAGCTCCCGGAAACATCTCGGGGAATAACGTCAAAACCGTTACATCAAGCGTCATTCGGCCCTCCTTGGAGCAAGACATCTCCTTCTGAACTGAGGATAATCGTTCCCTTCTTAAGGTCAATTTCAGGAACAATTGCATGAGAAAAAGGAATCATCTCAAGTTTTTTGCTACCGATTTGAATTTCCAGGATATCCCCCGCGCCAAAGTTATAAAGAGCATGGACAACTCCCACAGGCTGATTTTCCGAGGATAAGACCTGAAGCCCTATTAAATCAGTGTGGTAAAAGGTGTCATCAGAAAGCGTGGGCAAATGATCTCGTGCAAACATGAGCTTTACTCCTCGCAGAGCTTCTGCCGCTGTGCGGTCTGCAACTCCTGCAAGAGAAATCGTCAGCATGTCTTTTGTGCGTCCGAGAATCTTGTCCACTTTATACGTCTCCTTACCTTGGTCATCGCTGAAGGGGGAGTACTCCTGAAGCCGCGTAGGGTCCTCTAAGAAGCACTTCACCTTCACATGTCCGCAGATCCCATGAGGGGCGACGATAATGCCCGCGCAAATATAGGGAGAAGCTGAAAACATGGATAAACTCCGTTAAGCCGAGGCTTCCTCAGCCGGCGCCTCTACTACAGGTTCCTCAGCAGCTGGTTCTTCAGTGGGCGCTTCGACCGCTGGTTCTTCAGCAGGCGCTTCGGCAGCTGGTTCCTCAGCAACTGGTTCTGGAGCCACTTCTTCTACAGGTGCAACTTCTTCCACAGGTGGGGCTTTAGCGGCTTCTGCCTTCTCTTTTTCAGCTTCTGCTTGGACTTTTAGGCGCTCTTGAGTCTTTGCTTTAGGCGCAGATTTCTTTGGAGTAGGCCGAACTTCTGGCATCGGAACGACGCTTGCTTTTCCGAGGAAAAGAGTCACACGATCTGTTGGTTGAGCTCCAACAGAAAGCCAGTATTTGATACGATCCAAATGAAGGCGTACGCGGTCCTGGTGTTCTTGAGGAAGCATAGGATTGTAGCTTCCTACCTTCTCCACAAAACGACCGTCTCGAGGACTCCGAGCGTCTGCAATAACAATATGATAATAAGGGCGCTTTTTCGCTCCTGCGCGTGCAAGTCTAATTTTTAAAGCCATTGTTTTTCTTTCTCCTTTACAGTTTAAATTAAAATTATGTTCCTAAGTGGTATCTGGGATGGTTTCTTAATGTGGCCTCAATCCCGGATAGCCTTGGCGCGCGAGCCCGCGTTTCCCAAGCTTTTTCATTTGTTTCATCATATCGCTCATGTCTCGAAATTGCTTCAAAAGCTTGTTCACATCTTGAACAGATGTCCCACTTCCTGAAGCAATTCGCCGTTTCCGAGATCCTTTAATAAGAGCGGCGTCTTGCCTCTCTTTTAGTGTCATGGAACGAATCATGGCTAGTTGTCGCCGGACAAAAGAATCATTTATTCCTGCTTCAGCGAGCTTCCCTTGAAACTTATTAATCCCTGGAATCATTCCCATCAAGCTTGAAATTCCGCCCATTTTTGTCATTTGAAGCAACTGAGATTCCATCATATTGAAATCAAAGGAACCTTTTTGCATCTTGAGGGCAAGTTTTTTAGCTTCTTCCTCGTCCACAGACTCCATCGCCCGCTCAACAAGGCTGACAACGTCTCCCATTCCCAGAATACGTGTCGCAATGCGATCCGGGTGAAAGAGTTCTAGTTGATTTGGTTTTTCCCCAACACCTAAGAATTTCAGGGGTTTTCCTGTAACAGCTCGCAAGGATAAGGCGGCTCCTCCGCGTGCGTCCCCGTCAATACGAGACAAAGCAATGGCCGTAATACCGACTTTTTCGTTAAATTCCTTGGCAATGGTTACAGCATCTTGCCCGGTCATAGCATCAGCCACGAGGATAGTTTCTGTAGGCTGTGCAAGATCTCGAACAGCCACGACTTCCTTCATTAACTCTTCATCAATATGTAGGCGCCCGGCTGTGTCCAAAAAGAGGACGTCATAAGCTTCCTGGCGAGCAACTTTAAGGGCACGCTTTGTAATTGCAAGAGGGGTTTCTTCTTTGATAATAGGCAATGTATCGACGTGGCACTGCTGTCCCAGAGTCTCTAATTGCTCCCGTGCAGCTGGACGGTAAACATCAAGAGAGGCCATCAGGACGCGCTGTTTTTGCTTTTGGGTTAAGTAATAAGCAACCTTAGCCGTCATCGAGGTCTTTCCTGACCCCTGGAGTCCAACCATTAGCATGACCACGGGAGGAGACGCCTTCAAATCAATGGTAACAACTTCTTGGCCTAATAGATCTACAAGAGCATCGTGAACGATCTTAACGACCATTTGCCCTGCATTCAGGCTTCGCAAGACTTCTTGGCCAATGGCGCGGTCTTGAACAGAAGCAATAAAGTCCTTTACGACGGGTAACGCTACGTCAGCCTCTAAAAGGGCAATGCGAACTTCTCGTAAAGCGTCTTTAATATTCGCTTCCGAAAGAGTTGCGGACCCCTTGAGTTTATCAATGATAGTGCTTAAGCGCCCTGTAAGGGTATCAAACATACATTTTTTCCTAACACAAATACGTCAGTGCACGCAACGCGTGGACTAACGTGATGATTTGGGCCTATTTGTAGGAGAGAGACGGGGCTTTGTCAAGCCTTAGGAGCAGTGCAATAGAATTTTTATTAAATAAAGTGTGAAAACATTATACGTTTGTTTACTATTAGTGCGGTAATATTTATTTTTACCTTTGTTGTATATAAAGCTGTTTGTTGTTGTTTGGTTAAGGAGGAATAAATGTTATGTCTTTTGGTGTCGTTGGTTTTTAAAACACGCAAGTGTGCTCATCTTTTTACCTGTTTTGTTTTCATTTATCTTCTAAGCCTTCCTGTTTTTGCGGGAGGAGATGATGAAGGGGATAGTACCACTTCCTCTAGTTCACGTAGTCGTTCACCTTCTTTTGCTTTAGATCCAAGGAATAGTATCGATTCTCCTCGTGATCATAACCAGATTTTTTCTTCAGCAAGTGAGTTGGAAGCATCGAATGCTGTAGAAAAAACACTCTCAAGTCTCAATCTCCTTGACAAGGACGTCGCCTTAAAAATAGAAGAGCAGCTACGTAAAAGTTTTTCTAAGGCTCTTGATCGAGTTTTCAAGGAGGAAGAGCTTTCTGAGAGTCAGGCTGCTTCAATAAAAATTGCCTTAGCAAAACTCCCTTTTCCTCGTATTTTTCTTTCCGCCGAAGTGGATAAAGCACAATCTCTTTCAGAGGATATCACAGAATATTTACATCGTCGTTTTGTCATTCGTGCTTCCCCGAGCTGTTGTGATGATCAGAATCTTGAGTTGTTTGTTCGTGAGATTTTCAAATGGCCTCCTGTTTTCTTTAGTGAGAATATTATTCTTGGGCATATTCTGGACCAAGCTGATCAAACTATTCCCAAGAAAAACGATCGATTTTTTAGTATTTATCCTAGAATTGCCGTAGAACAGCACGAGGCACTTATGGATGCGCTAAAAGCTATCCATACTCGTCTTGAGGACCAAAAAGAGCAAACTTCTTTTTATGAAGAAACAATGGGAGAGTTTTTGCTCCTCCTTAAGAGTGCGGCGTTTTTATTAGCATCAGAGTGGGAAGAGCCAGATTTAGAGAAAATTCTAAAGTCTTTGAGCAAGATAAAAACAGACAGTCATGATAATTCCGCAAGTTTGAAACTTCAAGCGCCAGGACGTTCTAAGGGGACTTATTCTAAGCTCCTTGAAGAAGATCATAGTGCCTTTTTTCATAACCTTGCACTAACGATAATAAGAGAGCGTCCACACCAAGGAAAAAGCATCAGGGAGGTTTTTCACGATCGTATACTTTCTTCTAAAGAACAGCTAAAACCTAAGAAATCCTCTTTCCTCCAAGTTCTTGGTTGATAACCCCCCCTCTATACGTGGCTTTTTATTCAGAAGCTGGGCGTATCTCTATCTTTACCTCATCTCCAGAGGGATTGGGGATAAGGGAAAAAGTCGCCTTCTTTTCTTCAAGAAGATAGCGAATAAGATAACAAGGGATATTCCGTGGGGTAAGATCATCTGGAAGGGGGACTTCTTGTAGAATTTCGAGAGTTCCTGTATGAAAAATTAAAGACTCTCCTTTAAGATGCAAAAGAATGGTGAGAGGATTGGCGGGGGGAAAAGAAATTTCTAGCGTCCCGCCACGAGGGGCGCATTCATTTAACCATAAAATAGAATTCAGGATAAGACGCCCCCATCCCTTTAAAAGAGTTGAATCTTCGTGCTCTCCCCAGAGAATGTCTAGCTTTGTATGTAGCAAATAAGTTGCTGCAATATTTTTAATTTCTTGCAAAGAAAGAGAGTTTCCACTAGTGCCAAACGCAGCCCTAAAAAAGCTTGCTTTCGCTGTCGCCGTTTCGGTGCTATGTAAAATTAGATTTAAAATTTCTTTAAATTCTGTAATATGGCTAGGTGGAGTTTGAGAAAGAAGCTCTAGGCCTGTTTGGATAGCTCCAAGAGGGGCGACTAGATCGTGGCAAAGACGAGATGCTAAGGATTCAGAGAAACGAAGAGGACTTATCATTAATTTTTTCTCCACTTTAAGAAGTTATTAATATTGTGTCAGATAGACTTAAAAGAAGAAACAATTTTGTTAAAATTTTTTGTATGACGAGAAAACAGATAAAATGCAAACATATCAAAAAGTTATAATTGCTGTCGTTATCTGTGCACTTGCGCTTTCAGCAGTTCAGTGGATGAAAAAAGGTCAGGAAAGCAGCCTTCTTCCTGTTAAAGAACCTACTATCATTGAGGTTGCCAAGGCAAGAAGTGGCGCTATTTTACGACGTGTTCGCACGGTTGGTGAACTTACAGCCATTCAATCTGTGGAAATCCATCCTGAAATCGATGGAAAGGTAGCTCAAGTATGCTTTACAGAGGGGCAAAATGTTAATGTCGGCGACCCTCTTTTCAAACTTGACGATAAAATGGCTAAAGCCAAAGTCAAGGAAGCACAAGCAAGAATGGTGCAAGCGCGCCTAGAGCATGGACGGGCTGTAAAGCTTCTCGAGAAAAAATTTGGAACGGAACAAATGCGCGACAAAACCCTTGCGGATATGCATGTTGCGGAGGCTTCTTTGGACGAAGTCAAAATTCTTTTGGACCGGACAACGATTCGCGCCCCTTTTGAGGGGGTTGTGGGGTTAAGTGAAGTTAGTGTAGGAGCCTTTGTTTCTCCGTCTTCTAAGCTTACAATAGTTGTCGATTTGGATCCTATTAACGTTGACTTCCGTCTTCCTGAATCGTACTTGCCTTTTGTTCATGTTGGTGATGCTGTTGACGTCACCATCGAAGACTTTGATATTTTGCCTGTCGACGCTGAAATCGTAGCGATCAGCCCACAGGTAGACGAGCTCACGCGTACAATTGTGGTTCGCGCTCGTATGCTTAATAAAGCGCATGACTATCGCCCTGGCGAATTTGCTAATATTATGGTGGTAGCTGGCGAAATCAAGAATGCTGTCCTTGTGCCTCAAATTGCCATTGAGCGAGAGGGAGAAGAAGAATTTGTATGGGTTGTTGTTGACAACGTGGCCATTAAAACAACCGTTAGTACCGGTGTTCGAGATGCAAATGATGTTGAAATCACTCATGGCGTTAAAGAAAATGATCTCATCATCACCGCTGGACAATTTAAAGTTCACGATGGTGAAGAAGTTATAATAGCCAATCCACCAGAACAGACAAAAAAATGAACTTTACTGAGTTTCTTATTCGCAGGCCTGTTCTTTCCATTGTTATGACTATTGTGATTATAATTATAGGAGCAGTTTCCTATACACGCCTTTCTTTGCGTCAATTTCCAGAAGTAGAAAAGCCTATTATCAGCGTTTCAACTCAATTTGAAGGAGCGGGCCCTCAAATTATTGAGGCGCAAGTGACTCGCCACTTAGAAGATGCACTTGCTGGTGTTGAAGGTCTCGATTATATGACGTCTCAAAGTGAGGCAAATGAAAGTGTCATTAAGCTTTTTTTTAAGATAGAGCGCGATATTGACCTTGCCGCAGCTGACATCAGGGATTGTCTCCAAAAAGCCAGAAATAAGCTCCCTGACCTTGCGGACGAGCCTATTATTAAGAAAGCAGATATAGATGCTCAACCCCTTATTTATCTTTCATTGTTTAGTGATAATAAAACAATCGGAGAGCTTGCTGATTATGCTCACCGCAATCTAGAAAATGACCTCCAAACAATTAAGGGTGTAGCAAGCGTTGAGATTTGGGGAGGAGGAAACTTAGAAATGCACCTCGTCCTCGATCCTGTTCGTCTTGATGCTTTTAAAGTCACGGCGATGGATATTGCCGCTGCCTTAAAACGCCAAAATATTAAAAAACCAGCAGGAAAACTCATCGGAGAAGAGCGAGAATTCACTGTTACCACCATTTCTTCTCTTTCTACCCCTACTCAATTTAACAATATGATTATCGCGGATAGGGAAGGAAAAGTTATTCGTTTAAAGGATGTTGGGTATGCCCACCTCAACTCAGAAGATCCACGCTTTTCTTCACGATTTAATGGTAGAAATTCTGTCAGTATTGGAATTATTAAGAAGTCTGTCGCTAACCCTCTGGAAGTTAAGAGAGGTGTGGACGAAAAATTGAAGCGCCTTCGCGAACGCCTGCCGAGTGGTACTCAGATTGAGATTTCTTCTGACAACACTACCTTTATTAAGAAATCTATTGACCATGTATATCGAACAATTTGGGAAGCGACGTTTCTTGTTATCTTTGTTGTTTTCATTTTCTTGCGGTCTTTCCAAGCGTCTCTTATCCCTCTGGTAACAATTCCTGTGTCGCTCATAGGTGCTTTTTTCTTAATGTTCGTTTTTGGCTTTACAATCAATATATTAACCCTTTTAGCCCTTGTTTTGGCAATCGGACTTGTGGTGGATGACGCTATTATTGTGCTGGAAAATATTTACCGTCATATGGAAGAGGGTATGAAACCCATGAAGGCTTCTATCCAGGGAGCTCAAGAAATTAGCTTTGCCATCATTGCGATGACACTCACTCTGGCTGCTGTATATGCTCCTATCTCTCTTGCAGGGGGTCTTACAGGAAAGCTATTTACAGAATTTGCTTTAACCCTTGCTGGATCCGTTATTATTTCAGGATTCGTGGCTCTTACCCTTACCCCCATGATGTGTTCTCGCTTACTGCGTCCCCATAATCATGTTTCCTCTCACTTTAAGGATAATAAATGGATTCATATTTATCATGATCTTTCAGATAAAATGGGTGTATGGCTTGATAAATTAGATCGTGGTTATGCTTTTCTTTTGAAACGAGTTTTGGGCAAGCGCTTATGGGTCGTAGGAAGCGCTGCTTTCATTGCTGTAATTGGTATGTATCTGGGAGCCTTTGTTCTTAAAAAAGACCTTACTCCTGCTGAAGATCAAGGCGTTCTTGTAACAGATGCAGAGGCGCCTTATGGGGCTACCCTCAAATATATTGAAAAATATGCAGTAAAAATGGACGAAATTCTCGCTTCTGTGCCTGAACTTGAAAAACGAATGACCATTTTACAAGCAGGAGACCGCTCTTATTCTCAGAATACCCTTATCCCTTGGGAACAAAGAGAGCGTAGCTGTAGTGAAATTAAAGACTCTATAAACTCAAGTCTTCAAAAAATTATAGGTCTTGAAGTCCGTGCACGATGTCGGAGTCGCTCTGTTATCGGCGGAGGAAGCGGTTTTGATCTTTCGTTTGTTATTCAAACAACCCGCTCTTATGAAGATCTTCAAAATCAAATGCAAAAGATCTGGGCCGTAATGCTGAAACACCCAGGCATTACCAACGTCATTCCAGATATGGGGGCTCCCGGGCAAGACTATAAAATTGAAGTCAATGTTGATAAGGCTGCAACGCTTAGCATTGATCCAGATACCATTGCTCAAACGTTAGACACACTTATTGCTGGAAAGAAGTCTACCT
Organism: Alphaproteobacteria bacterium; assembly: GCA_020049895.1. Classification (GTDB taxonomy): domain Bacteria; phylum Pseudomonadota; class Alphaproteobacteria; order UBA9655; family UBA9655; genus UBA9655. The sequence continues at coordinate 12,037 of JAGVLE010000024.1, forward strand.
ATTTCGAAAGAGAAAATAAGCAATATCCTATTCGTGTATGGGTGGGAGAAAAACATCGTCAGTCACCGCGAGATATCCTCGCGATGAGTGTTCAAGGACGGCGTGATGGAAAGGAAACGTTTGTGCCTTTGTCTGACCTTGTCAAAGTTCTTCCTGTCACCACAACTCCCGATATTCGCCACTTTGATGGAATCCGCTCTGTGACTTTAGATGCTGTCCTTAAGAGTGGTTATGGATTGGGGCAGGTTCTAAACGACATCACTAAAGTTGCTGAGCAAATCTTGCCGGATGGATATGAGACAACAGTTTCGGGTGAAACCCGCGATTATCTTAAAGAGACATATACGCTTTATCTTATCTTTGTCCTTGCTATTGCTTTTATTTTTCTTGTGATGGCAGCTCAATTTGAAAGCTTTATTGACCCTTTTATCATTATTCTTAGCGTTCCGCTCTCCTTAACAGGAGCTATTGTGACGCTTTGGCTATTTCCGAATGGAAGTCTTAATATTTATAGTCAAATCGGACTTGTTACGCTTATTGGTCTTATTACAAAGCACGGCATCCTTATTGTTGACTTTGCGAATAAGCTACGAGCCCAAGGTAAGACAGCTCATGAAGCTGTTCTTGAGGCATCCCGTCTTCGTTTACGACCTATCCTTATGACAACCTTTGCAATGGTTTTTGGTGCGATGCCGCTGGCTTATTCTTCTGGAGCTGGTGCTGAAACCCGTGAACAAATAGGTCTTGTGATTGTTGGTGGAATGAGTATAGGAACACTCTTTACCCTCTTTGTCATTCCTGTGGTATATACTTATTTAAGTCGCCAGCGAAAAGAGATAGAAATCTAGTATTTCCTTATTGTTTATTCATGACTGAAAACTCCTTCACGAGTCGTCTTAAGCGCTATACCCAAGTCACAACAGCTGCGGGTGGGCTTATGGCCCGTTTGTTGGGAGATCGATATTTAGGTCTTTCTCTTGATCCTTCCCAGCATGCTCTTGACCTTAAAGAGACGTTAGGGACCCTTAAGGGCCCTTTAATGAAAATTGCCCAGATCTTGGCGACTGTGCCCGATATGCTGCCTCCTGAATATGCAGAAGCTTTTCTTGAGCTTCAATCCAATGCACCTCCTATGGGGTGGCCTTTTGTGAGGCGCCGGATGCAGGCTGAGCTAGGCCCCGATTGGCAAAGCCGATTTCAAGAATTTGAGAAAGAAGCATGCGCTGCCGCTTCCTTAGGACAAGTCCACAAAGCAAGAGATCATGAGGGTCGCTCTTTAGCGGTTAAACTTCAGTATCCTGAAATGGGGGCTGCTGTAGAAGCAGATCTTGCTCAGTTAAAAATCCTTCTGAAATCCTTTGAACTTTATAGTTCTGCTCTTGATACAGAAAACCTCCATAAGGAAATCACTGCGCGCCTTTGGGAAGAACTTGATTATCAAAAAGAAGCCCAACATATTGAAATTTTTAGAAATATTTTAAAACCTTTGCCTTTTATAGAGGTTCCCGAAGCTGTGCCTTCTCTTACAACGTCCCGTCTTTTAACCATGACATGGCTGACGGGGGACAAACTTTTGGCATTTAAAGATGCCCCTCAAGATCTAAGAAATGAAATTGCTTCCGGGCTCTTTAAGGCTTGGTATTTCCCCCTGTATCATGCCGGATTCTTGCATGGAGACCCTCATTTAGGAAACTATTCTTGGAGCCAGGAGGGAAAGCTCAATTTGCTTGATTTTGGATGTGTTCGGGTGTTTAAAGCCTCCTTTATTCAAGGGATTCTAGATCTTTACAAAGCTCTTCAAACGAATAATGAAGAGTTAGCTGTTCATGCTTATACGTCCTGGGGGTTTACCTCTCTTGATAAGGAGTTCATTCAAATTTTGAATCTGTGGGCCAAATTTCTCTATGATCCTCTTTTGGAAGATCGAGTTCGCCCGATTGAAGAAACCTATTCAGGCCTTAAGGGACGTCAAATTGTGGGAGAAATTTTAACACAGCTAGAAAAGAAAGGCGGTATTAAGCCTCCCCAAGAATTTGTATTCATGGATAGGGCCGCTGTAGGGCTTGGATCCGTGTGTATGCGCCTTCGCGCAAAACTCAACTGGCGCCATCTTTTTGAAGAGATTATTCAAGATTTCTCAGAGGCCGTTTTAGAAGAACGTCAGCATTTTTTCCTCAGGAAAGAATGACCCTAAAAAAAAATTAAAATTCAAAAAACCGCTCTTGCTAAAAATCTATTTTTCTTTCATAGTGCCCGTGCCCCAAGTGGGGGTATTAACTAATTTTATGGAGAATTAAAAAATGAAGTTATTTGCACTTACCCTAGTTGCTACTCTTGCATTCGCAGGCGCTGCAGCAGCAACCGAAACACCAGCAGTTGAATCTGAAGTTACAGTAAATGTAGAATCAGGTGGAGAAGCAGTTATTGCAAAAGAAGCAGTAATCGTAGACGCTGAAGGCGCTGAAATCGAAAAGAAATAAGCACTAACTGCTTAACTAACGAATAAATAAAAAAGAGTGCTTTTGCACTCTTTTTTTATGGTTATTTTTGTTTTTTTATAAGGTTGCCTCACAACCCTTTACAGGGAGAGAGTCTTATCCCTAGTGGGAGGATTATTCTTTCCCGCGAGAAGCTCTCTTGCGATCGTTGGGATCCAAAAGGTCTTTGCGAATACGGATAGATTTCGGAGTGACCTCTACGAGCTCATCTTCTTCAATGTAAGAAATGGCTTGCTCTAACGTAAGAATACGCGGGGGGGTCAGGCGAATCGCTTCATCCTTTCCGGATGCGCGTACGTTACTTAATTGCTTGGCCTTCAATACATTGATTTCTAAATCATTATCCCGGGTATGTTCGCCCACAATCATCCCCTCATAGACAGGTGTGCCAGAGTGAATGAACATGGTGCCCCGATCTTCCAAGTTCCATAAAGCGTAGGCCACTGCAGTTCCCATTCCATTGGAAATAAGGGAGCCACGAATACGTCCCCCTATAGGGCCTTTGTAGGCTCCATAGCTGTGGAAAAGACGGCTCATAATCCCAGTGCCGCGGGTGTCTGTGAGAAACTCGCTTTGATAGCCTATAAGGCCGCGAGAGGGCGCTATAAAGGTAACGCGGGTTTTCCCACCGCCAGAAGGACGCATGTCCACCATTTCTCCCTTACGAATACCCATTTTTTCAACTGTAATGCCTGTAAATTCATCATCTACGTCAATTTGGACTTCTTCCAGGGGTTCCATGAGCTGTCCTGTATCTGGATCATTTTTGAAAAGAACACGAGGCCGCCCAATGGCTAACTCAAAGCCTTCCCGGCGCATGGTTTCAATAAGAACACCTAATTGTAATTCTCCTCGACCTGCGACTTCAAAGGCATCGGTAGAGTCCGTTTCGGTTACTTTAATGGAAACATTCCCTTCCGCTTCCGACATTAAGCGATCGCGAATCAAGCGAGACGTTACCTTTTTCCCCTCTTTTCCTGCAAAAGGAGAGTTGTTGACACAAAATGTCATGGCGAGGGTAGGGGGATCAATAGGAAGAGATTTTAAAGGCGCTGTGACCTCAGGCGCGCATATGGTATCTCCGACAGTTACTTTGGTAAAACCTGCTAAAGCAACGATATCACCTGCAAATGCTTCTTGAACCGGAACACGCTCTAGTCCGCGGAAAGACAACAGCTTTGTGAGGCGTGTTTGCTCAAGAGTGCCTGCGACGGCATTAAGCCCTTTGACCGCCATATTCATTTGAGCGGTTCCACTCTGAATGCGGCCCGTTAAAATGCGACCCAAATAAGGATCTGATTCAAGCGTTGTCACCAACATAGAAAAGGGAGCATTAGCGTCTCCTTCTGCTGTAGGCACACGCTTTAGAATAGCTTTAAAGAGGGGAGCAAGATCTGTCTTAGGATCTTCTAAGGTTTCGATCGCCCAACCTTCCTTGGCAGAAGCAAAAATGGTAGGAAAATCAAGTTGCTCATCCGTTGCATCAAGGGCCGCAAAGAGCTCAAAGACCTCTTCATGCACTTCATGAACGCGTGCGTCGGGCTTGTCGGCCTTGTTAATGACCACAATAGGCTTCAGGCCTTGCCGTAAGGCTTTTGCGACGACAAATTTCGTTTGTGGCATTGGGCCTTCGGAGGCGTCTACAAGAACAAGAACCCCATCAACCATGGACAAAATCCGTTCAACTTCTCCACCAAAGTCAGCGTGACCTGGAGTATCAACGATATTAAGACGATTATTGTCCCACAGAATGGAGGTACATTTTGCAAGAATTGTAATGCCGCGCTCTTTTTCTAGCTCGTTGCTATCCATGGCGCGCTCCGCCACAGCTTGGTTGTCTCGGAAAGTCCCGCCTGCGCGGAAGAGCGCATCTACAAGAGTTGTTTTCCCATGGTCAACGTGGGCGATAATTGCTAAATTTCGTATTGTATTCATTATTAATATTCCTAATCACAAAGAAACCGCACTCTATCAGAGGAATAAGGCAAAAAGAAAGCAAAAAGAATTTCTTGCATCCTTTTCCTTCAAGCCCTACAGCTACTATTAGGTCATAAAAAGATAAAGAGTTCTAAATGAAAAAATGTGGTTTTATTGCAGTTATTGGGGCACCAAATGCCGGCAAATCAACCCTTATTAACAGTCTTGTAGGAAGCAAGGTTACCATTGTTTCCCATAAGGCTCAGACTACCCGTAATCGCATTTTAGGGGTGGCTCTGAAGGGGGAAACCCAGATTATCTTGATGGATACTCCAGGAATCTTTTCCACTCCCAAATCGCGTCTAGAGAAGAATATGGTGCGTCAGGCCTGGACTTCTTTAAGGGAGGCAGATGGGATTATGGTTGTTGTCGATGCCAACAGACAATCCTTTGACCAAGCTACCCTTATCTTGGAGCGCCTTAAGGATACGGAAAAGCGTCTTATTCTAGTTCTTAATAAGATTGATTTGATTCCACGAGATAATTTATTAGCGCTCGCGGCTCAATTCGCCCCTTTGATAAAAGACAGAATTTTTATGGTTTCAGCGCTCACGGGGGATGGGGTAGAGGACATAAAAGCCTATTGGGAAGAGCATCTTCCTGCAGATACTTGGCTTTTCCCGGAAGACCAGCTCAGCGATCTTCCTCTCCGGTTATTGAGTGCTGAGATCACGAGAGAAGAAATCTTTAACAGATTACATGAAGAGCTCCCCTATGCTATTTGGGTGGAAACGGAAGCGTGGGAAGAGTTTAAGAATGGAAGCGTAAAAATTACCCAATGTATCTACGTGCGCAAGGAAAGCCAGAAACCCATCGTTTTAGGTAAGGAAGGGCATCAAATTAAGGCCATTGGGGCTGCTTCCCGAAAACAACTTATTGATATTCTCGAAAGACCTGTTCATCTTTTCCTCCATGTGAAGGTCAAAACAAACTGGATGGATGATCCGCGCCTGTATAAAAGCGTTGGCCTGTCTTTCAAGGAGTAAGTATGGAATGGCAAGACGAGGGCATTATCCTACACACCCAGCTTTTGGGAGAGCGTAAGCAGCTTGTCAGTCTTTTTACAGTAGAGCATGGTCGGCACGTAGGGGTGCTGGCGCGGAGCAAAAAAACAACCCCCTGGATTCAATGTGGAGGGTATGTCAAGGCTCGGTGGGGAGCCCGTCTTGAAAGCCATATGGGGCAGTGGACTTTTGAGCCTCTCTCGAGCTCTTCTGCTTTTCTTTTAGAGACTCCGGGCCCTCTGGCGGCACTCGTCAGTGCGGCTACACTTTGTCATCTAGGGCTCCCGGAGCGTCATTCTTATCCGTCTCTTTTTAAAACCTTTAAAACTCTTATTCAGGAACTACAAACATTTCATTGGCTCAAGAGCTATGCTTTTTTTGAAGTTTCTTTATTAGAAGAACTTGGGTATGGGCTTGATTTAACAGTCTGTGCAGTGACCGGGACAACTGAAAATTTAGTGGCGGTTTCTCCTCGCACGGGGCGCGCCGTGTGTGCTGAGGTCGCTCGGCCTTATCGGGATAGATTGCTTCCTCTTCCGGGGTTTCTTTATGATTTAGAGTTAACCCCTTCCTTTACAGAGATTGCGCAGGCTCTCGCCTTGACGGGCTATTTTCTCGAAAGGCATCTTCTCGGTCGCGATCTTCCGCCTGCTCGCTCTCGCCTAATCAACAGGCTTGAAAAAGAGAAAGCGGCTTAGGGTAATCAATTATTAACTTTTTAAAGGTAGAGTTATTTTTGATGGAAATTTTTATACAAAAAAAAGAAAAATGACAAAAAATATTGCTTTTACTTTTCTTGTAGGCGCTTCACTTATAGTGAGCGCGTCTGCCTATGCGAATTCTCAGCCAATTTGCGCATGTAAAAATGGGATCTATTTGAAAAACAATGAATGGAACATTGTAAAAGGATCTGGGGGAACGAAATATTTAGGACTCAATGATCATCCCAGCCTTCCTTGCATAGGATGGGGAGGGGTCGTTTCCCACTTGGCGAACATAGCCAATAAAAAAGTTAATAACCCTGGTAATGTAACTGATTTGACCTGCGAGCAGTACAATAACACGGATAGCTTGCAGTCTTTGAAAAACGGCTTTCCTGGCCAGACCATAGGGCCAAACGATATACAAAAAATTCTGAAGGGTTCCTAGAAACGGCATTCGTTAAAGAAATGAAGAGGCAACAACACACTTGATTATTGAGTGGGTTATTGCCTCCTTTAGATTATCCAGTGCGTGGGATAGACCCGCCGCAGAGTTATTCTGGCTTTTAGGTCTTAGGTGTTTGAGAAGGAAAAAGAATATGCTTTTCTTTCATCTTCTAAGCGCACGATCATTGCTTTCCAGTCCGTTATGACAGGATCTATTCCAGTATAATCCCAAACATCTTTGTTTTTTGGGAGTAAGCTTTGGGGAATCCCATGAATATGTATCCTGTCAACAGTGTCTGACTCAAGGGCAGCCGCGAGCTTTTTTGGAAAGTTTCTAGTAGTGAATAGAATATTGGAAACGGTCCATTCACTATACGTGTCTCTCTCACGCGTAAGTTGCACGCTTGATCGAGAAAGAGCGGGTTTTTCCTCGTTGCCTGGGAGTGCATAACAAGAGGATAATAGAACGGAAGAACTTAGAAAAGTGGATAGGAAAATTTTTGTTTTAGTCATAACACGATACCTTTCAAAAAAAACAACAATACAATCTATATAGAAATAGAAATCTGAATTGTCAATAAAAATTAATATAAATTTGTTTTATTATTATTTTAATAAAATTTTATTAATTTTTTATGTGTTTTTTACGTAAATAAAAGCTATGTAAATCCTAGGACATAGAAGGAGCTTGATGGGGATTAATCTTTGAATAAGTCCTTCATATTAACTCTTTTGACTTCGCCAGGTTCAAGGGAGCCTAATTCACACGATCCATAAGCCACACGAATGAGGCGATTGACGGGCCAGCCAAGCCAGTCAAAAATACGGCGAATCTCTCGATTTTTCCCTTCCGCTAGGCTTACCGTAAGCCAGGCATTGCCTCCCTGCTGGCGGTCAAGGGTAGCTTTTACGGAACCGTAATGGATTTCCTCAATGGTAACTCCCTTTTCAAGCTGCACAAGCCTTTTAGGATCTATTTGTCCATGGACCCGAACACGATATTCGCGCACCCATCCTGTAGACGGCAATTCTAAATAGCGAGAGAGTTCTCCATCATTCGTCAAAAGCAATAAGCCTTCACTGTTAAGGTCCAGGCGCCCTACAGAAACGACCCTGGGGAGATCTTTGGGGAGAAAGTCGAAAATCGTGGGACGTCCTTTTTCATCTCGATGACTTGTCACAAGGCCTGGGGGTTTATAATAAAGCCACAGCTGTGTTTCTTCGGGCATAGGCAAAGGTTTTCCATCCACCAAAATGCTCATACCAGCTGTAACGCAAAAAGCAGGGGTTTCTAGGATGTTTCCATCAACAGAGACGCGACCATCTTCAATCCAACGTTCTGCATCTCGACGTGAACAGAGGCCTGCTCGCGCCATGATTTTTGCGATGCGCTCACCTTTGCTCACATACAGCCTTCAGGAAACTTGTAAAAATCTCCTTGTCTAAGGGAGACGCCCCATGTTCCGGGTGCCACTGAACTCCTAGGCAGAATCGATAGGCGGGAACCTCGATCCCCTCAATGACCCCATCTGGGGAAACGGCATTTACAATGACACCTTTACCAGGAGTTTGAATGGCTTGATGATGAAAGCTATTCACGTCCATTTTTTCTGTTTTAAGGATATTATGGAAGAGAGTTCCTTTCGAGATCTTTATGGGATGACTTGTCTTGTGACGCGGCTCTTTTTGCATATGGCAAAGAGCATTCGGAATATCATCTGGAATATTTTGGAATAAAGTTCCGCCTAGCACCACATTAATGACCTGCATTCCGCCACATATTCCAAGAACAGGGATGTTTCGCTCAAGCGCAGCCTTGGCAATAGCAAGCTCAAAAGCGGTCCTTGTTGGGTTTAAGATAACAGTGGGATGAATCGAGTCCACGCCATAAAGGGTAGGGTTAATATCATGTCTGCCCCCTGTAATAATAAGACCATCAATAACAGACAAATAGGCATCTATAAGGTTAATGTCATGCGTGAGGGGGAAAGGGACGCCACCAGCCTCCACAACGCTATTACAATAGGCTTTACGTATTGCGTACCAGGGGTATGAGGAAAACTCGCCACTTTCTCGTGAATCTAGGGTGACACCAATTACCGGTTTTTTTATCATTTTAAAACTTTCTAGTTATTGTTAAAATCCAAACATATGATCCAAACTAAAATTTCCGTCTTGGTCTCGCAACCCATGATACCCAAACAAACGGCAGGTTTTGTCTTGAATCATGACATACCCCCCGTCAGCTTTTTTGCGATCAGTTTCTGAAAAAGTGTCTTGATAGACCCAAAAGCGTGAACCACTTTGGGGAATTTTTAAAAACGTTTCTGTCACGAACTGACCCTCCTTAGAATAAAGGATAAGAGAAGTATCAGAGGTATCGTGCCAGGGTGTTGACGTTGGATAAATGAGGTGACAAAAGGTCTCCCGATTGTTATCAACGCGCAAGAATAAGCCAGTGCTTAGTCCAGGAGGGGCCCCTTTATAGGATTGAGGCTCATTCTTATAGGTAATCACAGTGTTAAAAATATGGCTTCCAAAGCTTGTTTCTGCTTGGGCGGCGGTTGTTTTATGCTCATACCGGAAAAGGGCATGAAGCCAACCATCAGCTTCATCTCCCGCATCAAAATCATAAATAAGTTCGAGATGCCCATACTCTGCCCCTAAATCTATGTGATCGTTCACTCGAAAAGCTTGGCCATGATTGCGTGGCAGATTTCCAAAAGAATGCGTTCCTTTGAGCGCCCCGTCCTTACTATAGACAAGAGCTTTCAAAGGCATGAATTGCGACTCTCGACTCATGGGGGTGGGAAGAACAGAGGTAAAAAAGTCATCTGTTGAAAATAAAGGTGCGGAAAGGATAAATCCTTTCCCAACAGCAGGCGTCAGAGTTTTAAGCTTAAGGTCAGGCTTTAAGTCATGTCGCTCCACATTAACATGCGCCATGCAGCGATATCCTTTTGGATTGACAACCTCATACCGGGGACGAACAAAATAATGACCGGCTTGGAGTTCAATTTGGTGTGGCCATTTTGTTTCAGGGAAAAATTCTTCAACATCAAGAGCATAAGTTCCAAAGGCAGGGATGTCTTTTTTTAAAGGCACTGAGTGGATGTTCCCCATCACATTGAGACTCACCCCTGCGGCAGGAACAGGTATGGAATGGCTGTTTTGGAGCCATAGGATTACCTTTTCTTCTTTTCGAGGGGCGGGGAGGCCTGCAAAATAGGCTGATGGCCAGGCGTTGGCATCGTGGGTAGCTGATAAAGAGCCATCATCATGGAAGGTATCAAGGGCATACTTAACAATACTATGACCCTTTGTCCCTGTAATGTGGAGGAACAATTGTCCGGTGAAATCTGGCAACTCAAAGCGTTTTTTGACTTTACGACTATCGATGACATAAGATTCTACAGCAGCCCCAAGGTCTTGGCACCATTCTGCGATTTTGTGACCTTTTTTATCAAATAAAAGCGCCCACAACTTAACATCTTTGGAGCCATATTTTGTCCAATAGTTGGCACTTGCCACGCGCGTATGCCAGCCTCCCTCTTCCCGAAAAAAGGCAAAGTTTGTCGAGAAATTCAGGTCCGATAAGTAATTTGATTGATCGGTCAACATTTCTTTCGGTAAGCGCAACCCTTCAAGGCTCGTTACTTTGCAATGTGTGGGAAGCAAATGGGCCATTTGCTGCAGGTGCTTTTCCGGCTCAAAAGATAGAATCAACAGATCTTTCGGCTTATCTTCCGTGATTTTTGTAAGGAGGGACGTGATGGGAGAGAGAGCTTCTATGGCCTGCACATAAGTATGAGCAGGATAAGCCCACCCGGTCATTGCCAAGAAATCGTCCAAGTGACCTTCCGGGTCATAAATGGTGGAAACAGGCGTTATTTTGAACGCTTCAAAGAGGGATGAGATCGCGGGGTGCCCTAATGCTTTAAAAAAAGTACAGGGTTTTTGGTTGGCAAATGTTTTTATGTTTAAAACCAGAACAAACCTACTTTCTAACAAAAGGTCATGTTTTTTTGGTTGCGGGGGCAGGATTTGAACCTGCGACCTTCAGGTTATGAGCCTGACGAGCTACCGGGCTGCTCCACCCCGCGGCAATAAAAACAAGAGTTTTTAGAAGATGGCCTGACCTTAACAAGTTATTCCTAAGATGTCGAGGAGTTTTTAAGAAGAAGCTCAGTCAGCTCTTTTCTTGTGGCTAGCACGGATCCTATTGTTTTATCCGGTTTAGTGCATCTTCCAAGGACAGCTCTATCCGTTCACCCGTACGTCGATTTTTTAATTCGCACATTCCAGCCTCTGCACTGCGGGGCCCTACGATTACCTGCCAAGGCAGTCCTATCAAGTCCATGTCTGCAAATTTAGCCCCCGAGCCTAAGTCCCGATCATCGTAAAGAACCTCAACATCTGCTTGCAGAAGCTTATGATAAAAGTCGTCACAGCAAGCAACGCAAGCGCTATTCTTTACGTTTAGGTTAAGCAGCCCCATTTTGAAAGGAGCAACACTTTCAGGCCATTTGATGCCTGCTTTATCATGATGGGCCTCAATAAGAGCCGCTACAACACGCGAGACTCCAATTCCATAGGATCCCATCTCGACGGGGACCTGCTTTCCGTCAGGTCCCATCACATAGGCGCCTAAAGGAATAGAGTATTTGGTTCCAAAGTAAAATACATGGCCAACTTCAATGCCGCGCGCTGTCTTAAGCGTTTCAAGAGGAACAGGACAATTTTCAGGATCATGAAGTTCGTCAGAGGCTGCATACAAAGACTGAAGGCGATCGAGAGTCACCGAATTAACATCAAGGGTCTCATAAGCAGGATCGTAAAATATCTCGCTTTCACCCGTTTCAGCAAGGATTTGAAATTCATGGCTAAGATCGCCCCCAATAGGACCTGTAGCCGCGCGCACAGGAATGGCTGTCACGTCCATGCGCGCAAAGGTTTTAACGTAAGCCTCTAGCATAGCCTGGTATGAGGCACGTGCTCCTTCGGGCGTTAGATCAAAGGAATAATTATCTTTCATCAGGAACTCTCGCCCACGCATGATCCCAAAGCGAGGACGAATTTCATCCCGGAATTTCCATTGGATATTATACAAACGCTTGGGGAGGTCACGGTAGCTTTTAATGAACCGGGCAAAAATATCTGTAATGACTTCTTCTGCTGTGGGACCATAGAGCATTTCTCGTTCATGACGATCCTGAATGCGCAGCATTTCTTTGCCATAATCATGGTAACGGCCGCTTTTTTCCCACAGTTCTGCTGGTTGAATGGTAGGCATCAATACTTCAAGACTGCCGGCTCGGTCTTGTTCTTCGCGAATAATATTTTCAACTTTCTTGAGAACCCGTAGACCCAACGGTAACCATGTGTAAATTCCTGAGGTTACTTGAGCAATCATTCCAGCCCTGAGCATGAGGCGGTGGGAAGCCACGTGAGCCTCTTGCGGGGTTTCCTTGAGGGTAGGGTAAAAATAAACAGAGGAGCGCATGTATTCATCCTAACATATATTTTATAACAGCTTACCCTAACAGATTTTATGAGTTAAGGGCAACGAGAGGATGATACATATCAATGATACTGTGGTGGAACAGGATATGAAAAATATTGCCAGGACCTTACTCAGTTTGAGAATGACTCCAGAAGGCGGGACGGGCGTTTTTGAGCCCGAAGATATCTATAACCTAACGCCTTCTTTTTCTTTTTCAAGTTCTTGGAAAACACCTAAGATGTTGATTTTAGAGGAAGAAACATCATTTCCTGTTCCCTATGGTTTGGATCCTAGGCTCTCTATCCCCTTCTTTGTGAGTACTGTAAGCTTTTCTAGGTAAGGACAGGGGTGGGAGAGCTCCTTATCTTATCTATTTCACACAAATACCTTTTGCAGAAGGTTCCTATTAATCACTATCATCATCGTCGTCATCATCATCTTCTTCTTCCTGATTTTGCTCATAGTAATGCGCTCCCAATAGCTTTTTATCGCGGGATACCCTATGTTTTATTCCCGCGCCGTCCAGCTTTTGTCCTAATCTCTCTGCTCCTGATTCTGTTCCCCCTAGATCTGAGTCTATTCCCCCTAGTCTTGAGTCTATTCTTCCTAATCCTGGACCTGTTCCTTCCAGTCCAGTGCCTGGACCTGCGCCTTCCGGTCCTGATCCTGGGCCTCCTAATCCGCCTCCTAATCCTAGGCCTGTTCCTCCCAGTCCAGGGCCTCCACGACTTATTGCATCTGCAGAGGCAGCAATAAGAGATAGTCCTCCAATCAAAAGGGTGAGGACTGTGATGTTTTTTAATGTTGTTTTCATACTATTTCCTTTCCGCGTACGCTTCTTATTGCTGCTGCCATTGCTGTTGCCGTTGCTGCTGCCGTTGCTGCTGCCGTTGCTGCTGCCGTTGCTGCTGCCATTGCTGTTGCCGTTGCTGCTGCCGTTGCTGCTGCCGTTGCTGCTGCTCCTGCTCCTGCTCCTGCGGGTAAGCAGCTTCGGAGCTAGTAATGAGAGAGACTCCTGTAACAAGAAGTGTGAATAGTGTGATGTTTCTAAAAAATATACTCACAGACATTATTTCCTCTTTGTTTTTTATTAAATATTATCAGACAATGTACATTGTATGTTACAATAAAATAATAAAAAAACAGTTAATTTCTACGAACCTTTGGCGTGCTCATGAAAAAGTATGTTTAAAAAACCTGATCTATGACGTTTAATAAATGATCCACTTGAAAAATCGCACAGAACTTGTACTAATATGTTTATTAACGTTGCTTAGGAGACTCTCATATGCGGTTTACTTTCCTTTTTGCCCTCATGGTTTGCTTGGTTGCTTGCAAATCATCTCCTCAAACACCAGAACTCGTTGGATTAGCTTACCTTGCGGATAAGCCCTTTCGCCTTAACGTTGCTCGGGTAGAGGTTGTTAAACAATATCAGTCCTCTTCCATACCGCCCCATGTAGAAAACGACTTACCAGTTCCTCCCGTGGCAATGGTCCAACAATGGGTTCGTGATCGTCTTTTCACATACGGAAACAAAGGGTATGCTGTTATAACAATTGAGGACGCTTCTGCGACTGAAACTCCTCTTAAGAAAAAAACTGAGAAGGCGAGTTTTTTCACAACAACTCATTCTGAGCAGTATGACGCTAAACTTGCTGTAAAAATTGAAATTTTTGATGATGAAGGAAAGCAAAAGGGATTCTGTTCTGCACGCGCTCAAGGATCTCAATCTACGACGAATACTATGACCATTGGTCAACGGCGCAAATTATGGATTCATTTAATGGAAAATGTGATGAATCAATTGGATGCAGAGTTAAGCCAATCTATCAATACTCATTTAAAACAATACCTTCTTGATTCTTAAAAGGTAGGAAAGGAAGTATGGGAATACGAAGCTGTTTGTTGCTCCTTATTGGGAGCAGTTGTTTAAACTTCGCTCCCCTTCACGCAGACAGCGTGACTCTTGTTTGCCCCCATAAATCTGTCTCTTTTACGGCTGAAGTTCCTCATACGGTAGCACAAAGACGGAAAGGACTTATGTTCAGAGAAAACCTTGCTGATAATGCAGGGATGCTATTTTCCTTCCCTCACGCTAATGTTTATCCTCCGAGTATGTGGATGAAAAATACGCCCCTTTCCTTGGACATGATTTTTGCTGATGAAAATGGGGTTATCCTTGAGATATTTGAAAATACAACCCCTCACTCTGAAGCCGTGATTGGCCCCGTTCCTGGTGCAGTTCAAGTCTTTGAAATGAATAGCGGAATTTCAAAAAAGCATAATATTACAAAGGCGTGTGTTCTAAAAAAAGAATAAATTCTTTTCTCCGTTTATTGCGTAATTCGAGCCTGAATTAACATAGGATTTTCTTGAGCATTTGTGCTTTCGGGCAGAGGGGGGACCTGCAATAGAGAGGCTACTCTTTCAATAACTTTTCCAGCTATAGGCGCAGCATTCCAGCCTCCCGCATTGAACCCGTATGTCTCTTTAGTCGCTTGAGGACGATCAACCATAACAAGAACTAAGTATTGAGGAGAACTCATAGGAAAGACGCCCACGAATGAGGTCATGTTAACTCCTTCTTGATAAGAATTGCCAGCAAGTGTGTTGGCTGTTCCTGTTTTTCCGCCGACCTGATATCCTTCAACGCGTGCTTTTTTACCTGTGCCTTCGGCCACCACTAAATACATAAGCTGGCGCATAATATCTGACGTTTTTTCAGAAACAATGCGTTTGCCGGAGAGGGCCTGACCCTCTGTCTTTAAAAGAGTTGCAGAATGCATCACGCCCTTATTTGCAATACCAGCAATGGCTGTCACAAGTTGTATGGGAGTAATAGCGACTCCATACCCATAAGAGGCCGTAATTGTTGTAGCCTCTGACCAGTTCTTTGGATACAAAGGGGTTCCTAATTCCGGGATTTCAAGGGAGGCGGGTTTAAAAAACCCTAAGTTTTCAAAAAAAGATTTTTGACAGAGCGATCCCATTTCTAAAGCCATTTTAGCGGCTCCGATATTGGATGATTTTGTAAAAATCTCACCTACCGTTAGGGGATAATGGGCTGGATGGAAATCGGTGATTCTAAAGCGGCCTAAACGCAAAGGTCCCGTAACAACAAACATTTTGAATAGGTTAGCATTTGCCTGTTCTAAATAAAGGGCTGTGTTAAAAATCTTAAAACTTGACCCCATTTCATACGTGCCAAGGGTAAGGCGATTAAAGAGAGCGTCTTTCTCTGTTCCTAAATTCCCTACGTGGTTTGGATCAAAATCTGGCAAGGAAACCATTGCTAATACTTCGCCCGTCTTGACATTCATCACAATGCCGGCCCCGCCCTGAGCTTCAAACCTCTCAATGCCTTCTGAAAGTTCATCACGCAAAACATGCTGGATGCGAAGATCTAGACTAAGCGCCAAAGGAGTGTCTTTCTTCAGCAAATCAGTATTGAAAGCTCGTTCAACTCCTCCAAGGCCTTGATTGTCGACGTCCGTATAGCCAAGAACATGAGCAAACAATTCTCCGTGAGGGTAAACGCGTCGCTCATCTTGCTGAAAATAAAGGCCTGGGAGCCCCAGACGCATGACCTCTGCTTGTTTCTGAGGGGGGAGATGACGTACCAACCATACAAAGCCTTTTTTAGATTGAAGACGTTGAAGAGTGGCTTTGCAATTCAATTCAGGAAGAACTTTAGAAAGCTTAAGAGTGACTTCATGGGGGTCCAGAACCACCCGCGGATTTGCATAAAGGGATGAGGTTTTCAAGCTTGTTACAAGAAGCTCTCCCTGCCGATCAACAATATCCGCACGAAATCTAGGAAGCTTTAAGGCATCCGCACGCATAAAATTTTCTTCACCATCCCCCCTTAGAAGGGTTACATCAATAAGGCGCGCCGAGATGACGACAAAAATAAAAATAAAAGAGCAACACATAATGAACAGACGGGTATGCGCTCTATCCAGGGTTTGTCGTAAAGAATGCGTATCTTGCCAAGAAGCGGCAGATGAAGAGGCATGAGGTGTATACAGCTTGCGGTGTATCATTGCACACCTTTCTGGGGAATAGGGGAGGGCTTTGTTGGAGAAAGAATCGCTGCTACCTGGCCTTTCTTAATGGGCTGAATATCTAGATATTTTATAGCTAATTTTTTCAAACGCTGTGGTTCATTAAGGTGTGTCCACTCAGCTTTAAGGATATGGAGATGCTCCTTTTCTTGATGAATCTGAGCGGTTGTCTTGAAAAGCTCTTGCTCTGATTTCAAAACTTCATGTTTTACCTTTAAAAGAACAAACCCAAGCGCCAAGGCAAATATTCCAAAGAAAAGGGTAGAGCGCCGCATTATTTAGCCCTCCGAATGGCCCAGCGCAGATGCGCAGACCGTGCGCGAGGGTTTTCTTTTATCTCTTGCGTTCCCGGTACCGTAATTTTTTTATCGAGCTGCATGAAGCTTGCTTCTTTTCGGGGGGCTTCAGGAAGGTGGCGAGAGGTACGTGGCAAAGCCCCGCTCTTTTCTTTAAGAAACGATTTTGTAAGGCGGTCTTCAAGGGAATGAAAACTTACAACAATCAGCCTTCCCCCTTCTTTTAAAAGATCTTCGGACGCTTGAAGTCCTGCTTCAATTTCCTTTAACTCATTGTTCACATATAGTCGAAGAGCCTGGAATGTGCGGGTCGCTGGGTCAAATCCTACCCTTTCAAAGCCCACAATTTTTCGTACCAATTCAGCCAATTGGGTGGTGGTGGTAAAAGGGGTTGTTTTGCGAGCCTCTACAATAGAACGAGCAATAGCGCGTGAGCGGCGCTCTTCCCCATAATGCCACAAGATGTTGGCAATCTCTTTTTCTGCATAGGTGTTGATAACGTCCGCAGCACTGAGGCCGTTCTTGTCCATACGCATATCAAGAGGACCGTCTTGCTTAAAGGAAAATCCACGAACGGCCTCATCAATCTGAGGGGAAGACACGCCAAGATCAAAGACAATGCCATCATACTCTCCAGGGGGGACCAGAGTCTTCATGTCTCCAAATCGACCGGGAATAAAGGTAAAACGAGGAGAGTATTTTTCAGTAAAGAGGGCTGCACGAGGAGAAGCGTCAGGATCACGGTCTAGGGCAACAACAGAGCAATCTGATTTTTCAAGGATAGCCCTTGAATAACCGCCTTCTCCAAAAGTTGCATCAATATAGGTTTCATGGGAACGAGGAGAGAGGAGCTTTACAACTTCATTCAACATGACAGGGTTATGCATCAGATCCCCAAATTTTGAAGGTCGCCTTCTTTTCGTGAACGCGCGCGCGGGCCTGTTGGCGGTGTTTTTCAAAGAGCTTGGGATTCCATATTTGGAAAGTGGCACCACGCCCTACAAAAGCAACACTATCTTCAAGGTGAGCGTGTTCAAGGAGAAGCGATGGGATGATGATGCGTCCTTCTCCATCAAAAGCCATCATTTGTGCGTCTGCAAAGATAGCGGAGGCGAGATCGTCCTG
The DNA here is from genome assembly GCA_020049895.1 of Alphaproteobacteria bacterium. Taxonomy (GTDB): domain Bacteria; phylum Pseudomonadota; class Alphaproteobacteria; order UBA9655; family UBA9655; genus UBA9655. The sequence continues at coordinate 29,655 of JAGVLE010000024.1, forward strand.
TTCCTCTGAAAAGACTTTCAGTTGATCTACGCTCTCGCTTAAGCGTTGCATACGATCAACGCCCATTCCTTCAATCGTGGGGTGAGTATAAGAGCAGAACCCAACAACTCCTTGAAACGCCTGTTTATTGAGAACGAGACGAAAAGAAGCGGGCACAGAGGTTCGGCCCTTCTTATCAAGCTTATTAACAAAGGTAGACAGGAATAAAGCCATTTTGTGTAGTACTTCCTTAAATGGAAAAATGTCCTTGTCTCTTCCTCTCTATCAATGTTTTCATCGTCATAAATTCCTCAAATGTTGATCACCATTTTTAGAATTTCTGACGACAAAAACACCAATCAGACTACAAGCCCCCCAAGACCTCTTTATGGTATAGCATGGGATATTATGGGATTCAATGGGAAAAAATGGAAATTATAGGATGTTTTATGGAAAGCCACAGTGAGTCACCAGCGATGAAGACATGCAAAAGGATAGATAGTTTTTCTATATAGAAACCTCTGCAAAAGGTATCCTCCCCCGAACGTCATCCCGGAGCCTAGACTTTCTTCTCGAGCGAAGGGAGAGTTAGAAAGGCTTGGCATCCGGGACCTAGATTGAGGCCCTCCCTGTGGCCCTCGCCAAGAATGCTATCGCTTGCTCAAAGAGCTCGCGGGGCTTATCTAGGCAAGGAAGACAGGGGTGGGAGAGAACACAAATACCTTTTGCAGAGGCTTTTAAAGAGAGTAGAGATTTTTTCTTTGGCTGGCTTACCAATGTTTGATTGGCCTTGAGGGAACAAGGTGCCTTCGCCTTAGCTTGCCATTTTAGAGATTATATTGGTAGTGCTTTGACCTTCGATAAGGTTGACCAAGAAAACTTCCCCTCCATAACTTTGAACGAATGAAGCGCCGACAACTTGATCGATCGTATAATCGGCTCCTTTTACCAGCACATCTGGCTTGAGGTCTTGGATAAGTTCAAGCGGGGTATCTTCATCAAATAAAACCACCAAATCTACACATTCCAGAGAAGACAGAACGAATGCACGTGCTATTTCTTGCTGAACAGGGCGAGTAGGACCTTTGAGACGTTGGACAGAATGATCCGTATTAAGCCCTATGATTAGCTTGTTTGCGCGGGCTTTGGATTGTTTTAAAAGGGAAACGTGCCCAGGATGGAGGAGGTCAAAGCACCCGTTTGTGAAAGCAACATCCTGTCCTCGACGTTTCCACAGGTTGACAATCTCTACGGCGCGCTCGCGAGAAACGATCTTTTCTTCATACCCATGAATTTCTTTTTCATGAAGGGCTTCCAATAATTCTTGTGGATGGACAACAGCCGTTCCTACTTTACCAACGACAATCCCTGCCGCCGTATTGGCTAGGGAAGTGGCTTCAGAATGCGTAGCACCTGCAGCAAGCGCTATGGCAATTGTTGCGATCACTGTGTCCCCTGCTCCTGAGACATCAAAGACTTCAAGAGCCTTTGTAGGAAGATGCTCAATAGAGCCAGAGGGCTTAACAAGGGTCATTCCCTGTGCCCCGCGGGTGACGATTATTGCTTGAAGGTCATAAAGCTTCAGCGCTTTTTGAGCGGCTTCCACAAGATCTTTATCGGAATCAGAGGAAATACCCATCGCAGCGATGAGTTCATGATGATTGGGAGTCAAGAGGGTGGCCCCATTATATCGCGTATAATCGCGCCCCTTTGGATCTATGAGCACGGGTTTATTATGTGCTTTAGCTTCTTTTATCAGCGCTTGGAGTCCCCGTGGGGTCAAAACTCCCTTAGCATAATCGGAGAGGATCACAAGGTCGTGCTTAGAAATTTCTTGCTTAAAAAGGTTAATAAGCTTGTCTTCAAGGGATTCATGAATAGGAGAAATATGTTCCCGGTCTGTACGCAAAACCTGCTGATTATCCGCAATAAAGCGCGTTTTAAGGGTTGTTGTGCGCGTTTTATCTTTAAGAAGAGAAAACGTAACCTTAGGAAGAGTCTTAAGAAGGGTTTCTAGGGAAGTTGCTTCTCTATCATCTCCAACGACTGAGAGAAAAGTGACAGAAGCCCCTAGAGCCTCAAGATTACGAACAACGTTTCCAGCGCCGCCTAAAATAACCATTTCATCTTGGGTATGAAGGACGGGGATGGGCGCTTCTGGGGAAATGCGAGAGATTTTCCCTTTGATGAAGCAGTCGATCATGATATCCCCCACGCACAGAATGCGAGTTGTTGGGAAGGATTCGAAAAGGGAAGATACGTCCATTAAATAAGCCCCAACTTATGTTCAATAGCTCCACATAACATTTGCCCAAAAGTGATATGCATTTCTTGAATACGGGACGTTGTCGAAGAGGGAATTTTTAGCAAAATATCACAAAGAGAAGGAAGTTCACCGCCCGTTCCCCCTGTAAGTCCTACGGTTACAAGGCCTTTTTCGCGCGCGGCCTTTAAGGCAGCAAGAATGTTTGGGCTTTTTCCTGACGTTGAGATTCCAATGGCGATATCTCCTTTTGCTCCCAAAGCTTCAATTTGACGAGCGAAAAGGTGTTCAAATCCAAGATCATTTCCAACAGCGGTTAATAATGAGGTGTCAGTGGTTAAGGCTAGGGCTGCAAGGGCACGTCTGTTTGTTTTAAAACGTACCACAAATTCGGTCGCTAAATGCTGAGCGTCAGCCGCACTTCCCCCATTCCCAAAGAAAAGAAGTTTTCTTCCTGCTTGAAGGGCTTGGGTACAGGCCTCTACCCAGGCTGAAAATTCAGGGAATAGCTCGACAAAGCTATCCTCAGCGACCTGGCAATGCTCGGCTTTCTCTGCGTCATAAAAAGAGCGAAGATTAAATGAAGAATCGGTTGGGTTAAAATTCAACTGTGACAACTTCCCCTCCTGCAATTTTAGGCCTAGGGGCTGTTTCAAAATGAATGAATTCCCCCGGGGCTAGAGATGATTTTGGCAAGTAATGCTCCCAATGATCAAGGATTTGCCGGGTTTTGGGGGAGCCTTTTTCCCCTATGATATTGATTTTCAAAGAACTAAATTCTCGAACGTCATGCGATGTATTGGTAACATATCCTTCCACAACAAGCATTTCTATCTCTCCATTTGCATTAAGACGTGGAGTAATATTAGATATTACCAAACCAACACCTGGGACAGTGGTTGAAAGCCCTAAAAGAGAATATCCTTTTTCAGCTTCTGGCCATGTTTCTACAATCGTATCCCGTCCAAATACAATTATATTAAGTAAAATGGCGAGGATTGCAAGAAATAAAACAAATCCTGTCCATCTAAAACGTTTTTTAGGAAAAGCGCGGGGAGGGATAAAATCGGGAGAGTTATCAAGACTTATAAGGGGAGGGACCTTAGAAGAAGATTTTTCTGGCAGTTGTTTCCATGTATAATAACAAACGGTGCAGCGAACATGCCTGCCTTCCGGGGGAAGCAGTGAGTCGTTAAGCGTAAAACGATTAGAACAGCTAGAGCATGTTACGATCATTTAAGAATCCTCTTCCCTCATTTTGCCATTTAGTTATATGCTTTTTAAAAAGAGGGTGCAAGCTAGACGAAAACCTTCTTTTATGCCATTTTAAAGCCACGACTTCTTGAATAATATAGGAATGAATGCGTGTCAGATTTTATTGCTCAGCTCAACGATGTTGGTCATCAATACGAAGAAGGTCCCGAGATTTTTAAGAAAGTGACTTTTGATATTGAGAGTGGATCCTTTTATTTTCTGACGGGGCCCAGTGGAGCAGGGAAATCCTCTCTTCTGAAGATGTTGTACCTGGGGTTAAAACCCACGTGGGGAAGTCTACGGTTGTTTGGAGAAGATCCTCTCAAGATGAAGCCATCGTCCCTTCCTTTCTTGCGTCAAAAATTGGGCGTTGTCTTTCAGGAATTCAAACTATTGGATTACCTTAAGGTGATTGATAATGTGTCTCTTCCCTTACGGGTACGCGGAATAGAGGCTAGGCAAGCGCGTAAGCATGCAGAAGAGCTACTCAATTGGGTTGGATTAAGCGATGCGCTTAACGTCTATCCCTCCATTCTTTCAGGAGGGCAAAAGCAACGAGTTGCCATTGCACGAGCCATTGTAACCCGGCCTCAACTTTTGTTGGCAGACGAGCCTACAGGGAATGTGGACGATGAAATTGCCCTTAAATTGCTTCATCTTTTTGAGGAATTGAACAAGATGGGAACGACAGTCATTATTGCAACCCACAATCAGAACCTTTTAGAAAAGTCTCCAAACCCTCTTCTTATTATTAAGGAGGGGACTATTATTAAAACTTCCCCTCAGAGGAAATCCTCATGAAAAATCGTCAAGACCTTCCCTTAACGCATGACATTGCTGCCCGCTTTTTACCCATTATTGTGGGATTGATGGTTTATTTAGGCTGTCTTTGTTGCGTATTTACTTTTTTTGTCTTTGATGCCACCCATTCTTGGAAAAAGCAGCTCACGACTCATGTCACAATAGAGATTCCTAGACTTCCTAGTGAATCGTCGGATACGTTGCAAGCGCGGGTTCTTCAACTTTTAAATAAAACGCCAGGGATTCGGCAAGCGGCTGCAGTGCCACAGAGAGAGCTGGAGAGTCTTTTAACCTCCCTTGTGGGAACGACGAGTTCCATGGATCTGCCTTCCTTGCCGGTGTTGATTGATGTAGCTCTTACAGAAGAAGAGCCCATAGATATTGAAAATCTGGAAGCTCACTTAAAAAATATGGATGCCCAAATTCAACTTATGGATCATCGGGCCTGGCAAGCTCAAGTTTTAACGCTTATTCAGGCAACGATTGTTCTCACCTCAACCCTCACGTTACTTGTTCTTTTAACAGCGCTTATTGCGACTAAATTTGCAGTGCGGACAAGTTTGTTAATTCACAGGCATGTCATTGATATCCTTCATTTAATAGGGGCTACAGATGAATATATCGCACGGCAGTTTCAAATTCATATTTTAAAACAGGGACTTGTGGCCAGTACACTGGGGGCAGCCTTAGCCTTTCTTACGTTTTGGGGAATTATGTTTTTATTGGAAAACATAGGATTTTCCTTTGCGTTTAAAGCGACCTTCTTTGTACAAGCCTTTTGTGTGTTTACCTTGGCTCCCTTTATGACAAGTTTTTTCATGATGTTTTTTGCACGTCATACCGCACTCAAAGGACTTTATACATGAAGCTTGTTTTGCTTGATCGAGATGGCGTCATTAATAGGGACTGCCTACGCTCAGTGAAATCGAAGGAAGAGTTTTGCTTGCTCCCTCGGGCGGCAGCGGCCATCAAACTATTAAATGAGGCTTCTGTTCCCATAGCCGTTGTGACCAACCAAGCATGTGTGGGGCGTGGAGACTTGTCGGAAGAGGGGTTAGAAGAGATTCATGCCTATATGAAAGACCTCTTAAAGGAAGAAGGGGCTTTTGTAGATCATATTTTTGTGTGTACGTCTGCTGACCCTGCTCATCCTTGTCGTAAACCTAACCCTGGATTGCTGTTAGAAGCTTTGAAAATGTTTAACGTCACATACTCTGATGTTGTCATAATTGGGGATGATTTGCGGGATCTTGAAGCAGGGAAAGCAGCAGAGTGTCACCGTATTTTGGTTCAGACAGGAAAAGGCAGCGATATCGTTGCTAAAGGTTTGCCAGAAAGACTTTTACCTGTAGGGATCTTTGAGGATCTTTTTGAAGCTGTCACGCATCTTACGCAAGTTAGCCTATGAAAATGTATGGATTAAGAATTGTTGGGGGAGGTTTGGCTCTAGGTATTATGTGGATAATAGGGCTTGTTCTTTTTGCGCGCTTTATTCCTTTTGCTTCTGAGCCCTCGTTTATCCCTACAGATGGGATGGTTATCTTTACAGGGGGAAAGACGCGGGTGCAAACAGCCCTCTCTCTCTTTCACCAAAAGACAAGCAAATACCTTCTGATTTCAGGGGCTAATCCTGACTCTCCCTTGCGTGATATTATAGGGGCTGATTCAAATGATCCCAATATTACACTGGGCTATAAGGCGGCAGATACTCTCGGAAATGCTGAAGAAACAGCCGCATGGGTAAAAGATAATAATATCAATACGTTAAGGTTGATTACCTCTAATTATCATATGCCACGGAGTCTCTTTGAGCTTCGGCACTTATTGCCTGACGTGTACATAATTCCTGAACCTGTGATAACCGATGATTTTTCAGACTCTGCCTGGTGGAGGAATAGGCATACCCTCTCTCTTGTTATGTATGAGTATAATAAATTTTTATTTTCAGCGATTCGTCATCTTATTGAAGACATACAAAAAAGTATTGAATGATGGCTTTGTGGATAAGATCTTTCATCTTTAATATTCTTTTTTACGGATGGACTTTTGTATGCTTAATTATTCTCATCCCTTTTTTAATGCTTCCTGATCGCTATATAGTAGGTGGGATAAGATTTTGGTTAAAAGGGGTATTGTGGATCAATGTTCATGTCCTTAAGCTTCATTTTGAAATCACGGGCCTAGAAAATCTTCCTCCCGCTCCTTTTATTTTAGCGTCAAAACATCAGTCGGCGTGGGAAACATTTATTTTTCATGGCTTGTTTCAGGCTCCTGCAATTGTTTTAAAGCGAGAGTTGATGTGGGTTCCCTTTTTTGGATGGTACTTGAAAAAAAGTGGTTCAATTCCTTTGTCTCGCTCTAAGAAAAAAGGGACTCAAAGTTTAAAGAAGCTGCTGCTCCATGCTCATCGTGCAATTGAGAAGGGGAGGGTTATCCTTATTTTCCCGGAAGGGACTCGCTCTTATCCAGGTCAGGAAAGCACCTATCAATCAGGCGTAGCAAGTCTTTACCTCCATTTGAATGTTCCCGTGGTGCCTGTTGCCTTAAATTCTGGTCTTTACTGGCCTCGGCGAAATTTTCTTAAATATCCAGGGACCATTACTCTGGCCTTTTTGGATCCTATTAAGCCAGGTCTTTCTCGCCACGATTTCATGACGAAATTAAAGGAAGACATCGAATCAACATCGCAACGACTTATAAAAAAAGGATAAGAATATGCGACAAAAACAAAAGAAATTGCTCGTGGGAGGAGTCATTATTCTCCTTTTAGGAAGTCTGGGGTGGTTTGGCCTCTATAAATATACTCTTTATCGCGTAGAAGAGAGTTTAGCGTTGGTAGAGATAAATCTGAAGCAGAAAGGATTTGAGGTTGAGTATTCTGCTCTTAAAATTTATGGGGCCCCTCTTTCTTTTAGTGTCGTCATTCAAGATCTTCATCTTAAATCTCCAAAAAGAGGGATTGAGTGGAAAGGAGCGGAGCTAAAGTTGTCTATGCGTCCCTGGCAGTGGCAAAAAGCTACGTATAGCTTGCTTGGAGAGCAGCGTGTTACGCTTCGGCTAGACTCTATTCCCCTTAAAGAGTTTTTCCTTGGAGACGCTCACGGGAACATAACTTGGACATCCCAGCAAACGCTTGATCAGTTCTCGCTTCTTGCAAATCAGCTTAATTTTTTTAAGGGAACACACCTCCAACCTATTTCCTTGGAAGGAGTGACGCTTAATCTAAAAGAGATGGCGGATCTTCTTACTACGCAGATTTATCTAACGGCTACGCTCAAGGGGGTTGACGCTCTTCTTCAAGAAGCACCATCCTCTCAGCCTATCGCTTTTTCTTTTGATGCCCATCTTTCAGGATTCCAGGAAAATAGGCCTTTCCCTGCTTCGCTTGAAGAGTGGCGTGATGGAGGAGGTGTTTTGGATATTAGTCTTTTGCGTCTGGCCTGGCTTCCCCTTGATATAGCGGGGGAGGGAACCCTCACCTTTGATGGGGATATGTATCCTTTGGGATCGTTTTCAACACGCATTATGGGCTTTCAGGAGGGACTTAATCATCTCGTTAAGGGTGGTCTCGTAAAGCAAAAGAATGCGGCTATGGTGGCCTTTGTTCTGAACATGCTGAGTCGTTCTGGTAAAGGGGGTGAAAAGCAAATCAACGTTCCCATTACCTTCCAGGATAGGCATATGTCTGTAGGGTCTATTCCGCTTGTAAAGATGGGAAGAGCGAGTCATTAGGAACTGAAAAAGCGTAGCAGACGGGGGAGTTTACCCTTCCCACGCAGTAGAATCTGCAAATAAAGCATGAAGAAGCTGAGAGTGTAGGGTATGACCTGGGCGGATGCCATGGAACTTCCCCAGGATAAGGCCACCTGCGAGATGGAGGTCTCCCATAACATCGAGGATTTTGTGGCGGACACATTCGTCTGTATAGCGCACTCCGTCTTCGTTGAGGACCTGATCTCCTTCATACACAAGTGTATTGTCAAGAGAGGCTCCCTTAGCGAGTCCCATTGCCCATATTTTTTGAGCATCTTCTAAAAGCCCAAACGTACGCGCAGATGCTATATCTTCTTCAAAACTATCTTTAAAAGGGCAGAAGGTAAAATTTTGAGCTTGAAGTGAGGTACGGCCAGCAAAATCAAACTCTACCTCAATTTCATAAGAGGAAGCGGGGGATAAAGAAGCCTTTTGGCTTCCATTTTCTACGGTCACTTCCTTCAAAACCCGGATAAGTTTGCGCGGTGTCTGTTGTTGCTTAAGTCCTGCTTCTTCCAAAAGGCGTATAAAGGGGGACGCACTTCCGTCCATAATAGGAAGTTCAGGTCCATCGAGTTCAATGCGAATATTATCAATTCCATGGGCTGCCAAGGCGGCCATTAAATGTTCAACAGTGCTGACGGTTATGCCTTGGCTGTTGCCGACAGTGGTGCACATACGGGTGTCGACCACAGTTTGCCAATTAGCTTTGATTTCTTTCCCGCCTACATCTGTGCGGATAAAGGTAATGCCATTGCCAGAGAAGGCTGGATAAAGGGTGAGGGTAACAGGGAGACCTGAATGCACACCAATGCCTTGACATGAAACTATATGAGCGATTGTCTTTTGATAAATAGTAAGAGGTGTGATCTTTTCAAAAGGACGATGCGCAACAGAAGAGAGATTTCTTTTCGTAGCAATGGAATGTAAACTAGCCAAAGTGATCTCCTTATAATTCTTCTTAATTATAAGAATAAAATAAAGTGAAAGGAGAGGCAAATCACTGATTATGACGGATTGTTACACTAAATCAATCTTTAAGGTTCGATTTAAGGGAAGCCTCTGCAAAAGGTGTTTGTGTGAAATAGAGAAGAAAAGGTTGCCCGGTTTCCGTCGTCCCGGAAATTAGGAAATCCGAGCGATTGCGAAGCAAGAGGGTTAGATTTCCTTATTATCCGGGATCCAGAAGCGACAAACGGATGTCTCGTGGCCTCTGGGATGCCAAGCCTTTCTAACTCTCCCTTCGCTCGAGAAGAAAGTCTAGGCTCCGGGATGACGTTCGGGGGGATACCTTTTGCAGAGTCTCGCAATGACGGCAGGGGTGGGCTCTTATAATACTAGCCCCTAGCAACCCCCTTGCATTAAGGGGGTAAGTCATCCTATATAAAGCTTATGACAAAAGTATTATCTCCTCAAGCTCTCAAAGAATTTATCGAAGATTTCCTGAATTCTAAGAAAGCACAAGACGTTGTTTCTATTGATTTATTAGGAAAATCGTCTCTTGCAGACTATCTGATTATTGCCTCAGGAACGTCTCAGCGGCAGGTTGGCTCTATGGCTCAACTTTTGCGTGAAGACCTCAAGAAAAAAGGCCTTAAAGATATTCATATCGAGGGGGTGCCTCAATGTGATTGGGTGCTGGTTGATGCGGGAGACGTGATTGTTCATGTGTTTCGCCCAGAAGTTCGAGACTTTTATCATCTTGAGAGAATATGGGGCCCTGAGGGACACCCTTCCGATTCTTTGTAAATGCACATTACGCTTGCTGTCCAAGGAAAGTTAAAGGACTCTTCCCTCAAGGCTCTTTATGAAGAATATAAAAAGCGGTTGGAATGGAAAATAATCCTTCAAGAGGATACAGAGCTACCACCTTCTCCTTTCCTTATTACGCTTGATGAGAGAGGAGATCTCCTAACAAGCGAAGACTTTGCAGCTCTTTTGCAGGAAATTCAGATACACCATCAGGGGAAAGTGACGTTTGTTATTGGGGACGCTGACGGAATTTCACCTGTTATAAAAGAAAAAGCCACGAAATCTGTGTCCTTTGGACGATTAACGTGGCCTCATCTTATGGTGAGAATTCTCTTAATGGAGCAACTTTACAGGGCTCAACAGATTTTAAAGAACCATCCTTATCATCGTGGAGCCTCTTAGGTATTTAGCCTAAGATACTGCTGCATCTCCCCCACCGCCGCCATCAGTACTGGAAGTAAGCGTACCTTGAGAAAAGTTGATTTTCGTAACGTTTTGACCTTGAGGAGTACCCTCTTGATCAAAGAAATAAAGAGTTTCTTCTCGTTGATTTGCGCGGAATGCAAAATCAAGAGCCGTTAGGTCTGTGTGTATAGCTGAATTTTCAGTGCTTTGAGCACTTTCACACTCCAAGATATAGCAATCTGAATATACTATTTTTTCTGTAATTTTGTATACTCCTGAAATAATACTCACTCGATAGATTGTTATCTGAGGAATGCAGGTTGCACTGTAAAAGGCTTGCCGCACATAAGGATCAACTTGCGTTTTCAGAATTGTGGCTTTTACGGGAAATGCATTAATTTGTCCGGCAGAAAACAAGTTACTTTCAGACGCCTCGTTAACTTCTCTTGTCATGTGTTCTTTAAAACTTAAAAGCCGTTCTACTTTTGCACTGACGAGGTCTGGATCAACATCTGTTCCTGTAAGCGTTCCTTTTCCTTGTCCATTGACATCAATGTACATGTTGGAGCTATTGATTGTAGGGCTCTTAATTTCATTTATTGTTAGATTTGTCATTTTTTCTTCCTCTTTTATTTTTATGATTAAGTTATCCTATTTTAGGCAGCTCCAGGGCGAGGGAGTGCGGCCACCAATCTGATGGAAACTGTTAACCCTTCTAATTGGAAGAAAGGACGTAAGAAGATCACGGCCTTATAATTTCCTGGGCTTCCTTCGACATCCACGACATCAATCCGAGCCTCACGGAGAGGGAAAGATGCTTTAATCTCTTCAGGGGCAATATCGGACAAAAGTATATATTGAGCGATCCACGTATTGAGATAGAGGGAGACGTCTTGACGAGACATAAAGGACCCTATCTTATCACGCATGATGACCTTGATATAATGAGCAAACCGAGAGGCTGTCAGCATATAAGACAAGCGCGCTGAAAGGCGTGCATTGGCATTAGCGCTGTTCTCATTATAAAGCTTAGGCTGTTGAGCTGTCTGAGATCCAAAGAATGCCGCATAATCTGTGTGTTTACAGTAACATAAGGCCATGAACCCAAGATCGCTTAGTTCTTTCTCCCGACGGTCTGTAATCGCAACTTCTGTTGGGCATTTTACAACAAGATCCCCATCGTTCGTTTTGAAGGTGTATGCGGGTAGGTCAGAAACCAGGCCACCGTTCTCAACACCACGAATAGCTGCCGTCCATCCATAGAGGAAAAAGGCGTTTGTAATGTTTTGAGACAGGGAATAGGCTGCATTTCCCCAACAGAATTTCGAGTTGTCTGTTCCATCCACAGCTTCCTCATAATTGAAGCCTTCTACAGGAGTTGTATTGTTCCCATAGGGCAATCGCATTAAGACATGAGGTAAGGCAAGAACGAAGTAGCGAGAATCTTCTGTCGCCCGGAAACTTTGCCATTTAATCGCATCTGTTCCATCAAAAACCTTTGAAAGATCCCGAGGTCTGCTTAGTTCTGCAAAAGAGTCAAAGTTAAAGAGTCCAGGGGCTGCTGCTGTAATGAAAGGAGCATGAGCGCAGGCTGCCACATTAGAAATCAGCGTTGCTAACTCTATGTCTTGAGGATCTCTTCCGAACTCAAAGTCTCCCATAAGGCAAGAGAAGGGAACGCCTCCAAATGTACCATATTGCTCTTCATAGACTTTCTTAAAGAGCTGACTTTGATCAAATTCAACAGCCAGGGTGAGGTCGTCGGTAAGCTCTTGTTTTGTTAACACAAGAAGCTTTATTTTCAAGCCTTCGCCTGTTTCTGTTCCCATAACAAGTTGAGCTAAGCCTCTCCAAGAAGCCTCAAAGGTTTGGAAAGCAGAATCATGAACGATTTGATCCATTTGTAAGGAAAGACTCGCGTCAATCTTACTAATGCAATTTACGATGAAAGAATAGACATCATTTCCAGCGCTTCCTTTTGCTGCCGCCGTTACTTGGTTCACGAATTCCCCAATCATAGCTTTAGCTAAATCAGTTTGGGCAGGATCTCTGGCTAAACGGCCATTCTGAATGATAGCCCCTAAGAGATTAGGATTGCTTGCAGGGGCCGAAGCACCTTTTGAAGATGCGGGCGCGCTAGCTCCATTTTTAGAAGTTGGTGCAGAACTAGCCGTAGTGGCAGCAGGAGTTGATGAAGATTTTAATGACTTCTGCAGTTGGCTTAGAATATCTGGATTATCAATAATGCTTCTAAGCTGTGTATCTAATGCGTCATTCCCATCTAATTTTGATAAAAGGTCAGAAAGAAGACCTCGTCTTGTGTAAAGGTCATTAAGAAGTGGAACCTGCTTAACGATACTTAGAGGGTTTAGATCCTGTAAAGAGTTAAAGGATAAGAGAATATCCAGGAAAGGTGCCTTTCCTCCCAGTACATTTTGAGCTCTTATGGGGAGTTGGGGGGTAAGGGATGCCATGACATCATTGATATTATCTCTATCAATGTCGATGAACTTACGATCTTTTAAGGAGGCTAAGGGGGTGGCAGGTGTTCCTGCAAGATCAGCTAATACTCCCATAACAAATGGAAGTTCTGCCTTTTGGATGGCATTACCAATTTCAACGTCGTACGTAATCTGTACGCGTGGAGGACGCACTTTATCCAGTAAATGTTGTGAACTAGCCATGATTATTATCCTTCTCTTAAATGTTTTGTTTCTTTGGCTAAAATTATTGCCTTTAATCCATATTAAAGAATGAATCTCCTTAAAAATTCGTAAATTTTTATATTTTTTTCTAAAAGGAAAGATAAGGTCAGGTGAATTTCCTTATGGATTTAAACTTTTACCACAATAAATTTTGTGTTTTCATAAAAGTAAGACAAGAAAAAAAATAATGTTAATTTCTTCAAAAGGAGAAGAAGGATGAAAAAAAACTAAAAAATACTCTTATCTTATTTACATTACTTACAGGTTCCGGGGTTCTTGCCCAAACTGTAGAAGTCCAAAATAAAACCCAGGGTCCAATCGACGTATATGTGAGAGGAAGAGACACCGGGAAAGCGGCTCAAGCTGCGACTCTCTCTGCTGGGGATGTCAAACTTCTCAACGTGCAAAGAGACCAATTAGGGTTAGTTGGAGAGTCTCGCTATGACCTTGCGGCTAGAAAGACACTCACTACAAACATGCCGGTCAATGGTGCTGCTGTAACTGCCAATGGAGCCGTTGTGCCCGTTACTGCAGTCGTCCCTACGGATGTGTCTTTTCCAATAGGGTCATGCCACAACTTATCTGCGGATGAGGACGGATTGGTTGTTATTCAACAAGGTGTGGCAGGAGAGTTAACAACAACCTGTACAGCAAGAAAAGTGCGTTGAGGAAAGAGAAAAAAGTGAGCGTGAGCTCACTTTTTTTCTTAAGAAGAAGACGGAGAATGAGATGAACAAATCAAGTTTTTTTATAGAACTAGAAGCTCCGATCTTTTTGATAACCTTATTTGTTTTCATTTATTCCTGTGAATTCTATCCCTTTGGGGAAAGGGGGGTACTGTCGCGAGATGGTCCATGTTGTCTCGCATATGGGAATGATAGGAATAGGTCTTGTGTTGTTTACCTATATTCAAACGTCTGGAGTGATTTTTAAATCTAACTTTATCAACACTATCTACGCATCTTTATCATTATAGGAGGTAACCATGATGAATAAATTCACTTATATATGGCTTTTGTCCCTGTGCTTATTACAGGGGTGTAATACCATGGAAGGTGTCGGGGCTGATATCAAAGGAACAGGAGCAGCCCTTGAAAGATCGGCCGGAGAGATAAAAGAAGAGATGAGCGGGTGTCACTCCTAAGATCCCGCTTAAGCCCTCTGCAGAGCTCGCAATGACAGTTGTCGTGTTGCCATCGCTTGAAGAGCGCTTCGATCTTAAAGTGATTTTTCTATATATTGTGAATTCTCCTGGCCTACCTCCCAGGCCCCTTACTCCCTCCTGGGAAGGTTTAGGGAGCCGCGTAGCAGATAGATCCTCGCCCAAGAACGCTACCGCTTGCTCAAAGAGCGCGCGGAGCTTATCTAGGTAAGGAAGACAGGGTTGGGAGCCTTATCCAGCAGGGATTAGGTAAAAGAAGTGACTAAAAGCGTATCAATTATCTCTTTTATCCCACTTAGGTGCTTTATAGCTGCGTTTGCCATCCATCTTGCTTCTTGGCTATGAACCTCTCCTGCTAAGGTTACCACCCCATCATCTACAGTAACGATAATATGAGTTGCATTGATTCCAGGATCGGCATCAAGAAGATGGCTTATTTCTTTTAAAAGAGTCTCGTCGCTTGGCATGGTTACCTCCACCTATTTCATCATGGTATATTTTATTTATAACACTATAAACGATAAAAATTAAAAAAATTTAAACTTTTAATTTTCTACAGAAAAGTCATCATATTCATAGAGAAAAGAAAGGAAAAATTATGCGAAAAGAAAAAAGAATATCTTTGGAGTGTATGAAAAAGCCTACATTTTCCCAGATGATTCGACAGGCGGAGATGGCGCGGAAAATATCAAATAGGAATAGTGTTGGGGAGTATGCTGCTGCTTGTTTGTACCTTACGACGGTTATTATTAAAAATAAAAAAAAGAATTAAATCAACAATAAATAATCTTATATAAATCTTTTTAAGATGTATAAAGAATTAATTTAATAATTCGAAGGTGAGTTACTTATATTTCTTTGCTGTTCGAACAGTAGAGCAACTGGCTGCAGAGCCAACTCCCTCTTTCCGAAGCAGTGTTAAGTCATAGACAATAGTTGGAGTTATTATTCTAGCGAATGCATGGGCTTCAGGAAGTTTATAGCCGTAATAAGAAAAGCGCAGATTGTCATCTTTTTTCTTTTCTAGTTCGTTGAAGAAATGTTCTGCATAAGTCCATGCAATGTCCTCTATCTGCATCCCCTGTATTGATCTAGACGTTTTACCAATATAGAATTCTGAAAAGGGCTTGTCAGGGAGGACTGGTTTCATCTCTTCGGTGTCCTTAGCAGAAGCCTTAGAAGACCTAGAAGGCTTAGGAGAAGGAAGTTTAGGCTCAGTACCGAAGGTATAAGTACAAAATTGCGCATTGCCTAAGCAGTTTCCTGCTTTGTTTATAAGAGAAACGTCTAGTCGGGAGGGTCTTTCTCTATTCAGTAAGCTTGTAATGTGACTTTTAAGACCGTGATCTTCTAGAACTGAAGAACCATCAGGTTCTCTGATAGAGAGGCTAATCGAGATCGAAGCTGTATCATCCCCAGCTAAAGAGACAGGTTGTTCTTCATCAGCGGAGGTTTCGTGGAGAATACCATTCTCAGCTTGCAAAAGTGGGATAGCTTCTTCAGCTTTGTCACAAACAGCTAACTCTTTGTTCTTTTGGGAACTATGTGGTGCCTTTCCTCTCTCCATCGTGTGCAGTGATAGCTTAGGAGGGGATTTAGGCATATTTTTCCTATCGTTCTCGGTCTCACCACCACATCCACACAAAAACGAGAACCAGGTAGTTCCCCGTGCATCTGTAGGTGTATGAAAACAACAAACAAAGAAAACACTATACAAAAAAGCTTGAAAAGGAAATTTCCTTAAATCAATGGATCTCATAATTACTCTACAATTTTAATACGAAAACACTAAAGGGGTCTCATTACCTTTTCTTAATTTACACATTACTTTTTAAAAGTCAAGAAATTGTATAAATTATTATACACGTCTTGAAGGATCCATAGTTAATCCTTAATATTAGTCTAGTTAACCTGACCGTTTTTCTTACTGCTAACAGAAGACTTTGTCCTATGAGTAGCTACAGAGCCAACTCCCTCTTTCCGAGGCAGTGTTAAGTCATAGACAATAGTTGGAGTTATTAGTCTAGCGAATGCAAGTCTTTCAGGAAGTTTATAGCCGTAATAAGAAAATTTCACCTTTTCATCTTGCTTCTTTTTTATTTCTGCGAAGAAATGTTGTGCATAAATCCATGCAGTGTCCTCTATCTGCAGTCTGTTTATTGAGCTAGACGTTTTATTAATCATCTTTTCCGAAAAGGGTTCGTTATCGAGGACTGGGGTAATCAGGGTATTGCCTTTAGCGGAAGGAAGTTTAGGCTCAGTACCGAAGGTATAAGTACAAAACTCTGCATTGCCCAAGTTGTTTCCCGCGACGTTTATAAGGGAAACATCTACTCGGGAGGGTGTTTGTCTATTCAGTAATTGGGTAATGAGATCTTTAAGTGCAAGTTCTTGAATTGAAGAATCACCGGATTCTTGGATAAGGAAACTACGTGAGAGCGCACCTACATCCTCAACTACTTGAAAGGAAGATGAGTCTTGATGATCAGTGACCCCAACCTCAAGGTCTTCTCCGACTTCAAAACTGACCTTGCGGGGAAGGGCTGTAATTTCAACAGATGGTTGCGTACGTGGGGCAGGAGCAGGTGCAGCTTCAATAGGTGCAGCTTCAATATTTTTGCTTTTTTTCTTTTGAGGGGAAAAAGCAATTACTTCCTCATCAGGCAGCGGCTTAAATCCCTTTTTCTCCTCTTCATCATCGCAGCAACAAGACAAAAAAGAATTGTTGCTAGAGGGCTTTGCAGGGGCTCTGCTGCTTCTATCCATTTGCTGGGGCCTAATAATGCCTTTTTTCCCATCTTTTTCCTGCTCATCCATAGCATTCGCTGACGTTGGAAGATGGAAAGCCAAAAGGCCGCTATACAAAAGAGTTAAAAAGAGGAATTTTCTTTGAATGAGAATCATAAATTTTACAACCTACTAACAAATTAATCAAAAAACGCTAGAGCAACGTAATTACTGATTATCACCTTAGACACTTCTTTTTTTTTAATCAAGAACTGTGTTCGACTATTTGTGGAAAAAGGCTTGCAACCCTTTTCTTTATTGTTGTTTTTCTGCATCTCCAGAAAGTTTAAGTGAAATATAACGTGACTCGCCATCGCGATCGATCAGAAGCAGGACAGACTTACGTTTAGCTTTCTCTGCCTTCTTAAGGTGATCAAGGACGTGTTGAGGGGTTTTAACTTCGCTTTGGCCAATTTCCACAATAATATCGCTAGGACGAAGGCCTTTTTCGGCAGCTGAAGACTTTTGTATCACATCGACAATAAGGACTCCTTCAACGTCTTTTGCAATATCAAAACGTTGACGAATATCTTTTGTCAGAGGCTGGAGGGTCATTCCATGAACTTCTATGCCTTTTGGCACGTCTTTGCCACTATCAGGAGAAGAAATCACGGCGACTTCTTCGGATTCTTCATATTCTCCCACTACAATAGGAAACGTAAAGTTTTTTCCTTTTCTCCAAATGGTGACCTTAATTTGAGATCCCACAGGGACATTTCCAACAATGCGAGGAAGGCTTTTTTCGTCTTTAATGTCAACAGTGCCGACTTTCAAGATAACATCGCCAGATTGAAGTTTTCCTTTGGCAGCAGGGCCTCCTCTAACAACGTTGCCAACGAGAGCGCCTTTCAGCTCTTTTAATCCAAGGCCTTCAGCAATATCGGATGTGACGGGTTGTATATGAACACCAAGCCATCCACGTCTAGGTTTTCCGTACTGGATGATTTGATCTACAATTTTGCGGGTAATTTCAGAGGGAATGGCAAATCCAATTCCAACACTATTGCCCGTGGGTGAGAAAAAGGATGTGTTGACGCCTACAACGCGGCCACCTACATCAAACATAGGGCCGCCAGAGTTACCTAGATTGATAGAGGCATCTGTTTGAATATACCCTTCTATGAAGTCAGAAGTACGTAGGTTTTCTGAGATATTCCGGGCAACGTGTGAGACAATACCCGCTGTTACGGTGCCTCCAAGCCCAAAAGGGTTTCCAATGGCGATAACCCAATCTCCCGCCCGGAGTTTTTCTGAATTTCCCCATTCAACAAAAGGCAGGGTTTTATCTGTCTTAACCTTTAAAACGGCAATGTCGGTACGGCGATCCCGCCCCACAAGAGTAGCTTTCAACTCTGTGTTATCGTTCAAGATCACTGTGATTTGGTCAGCATCAGCCACTACGTGGTTATTGGTGACAATGTATCCTTTTGAATCAATGATAAAGCCTGAGCCTAAGGCTGTAACATTTCTAGGCCCTTCAGGTTGAACGCGATCAAGAAAATCCTTGAATAAGTCTTCGAGCGGGGATCCTTTTGGATAAGGAACATCAAAGAATTGATTATGATCTGCTTTTCCACGTGTGAGGGTTGTCGAAGAAATATTGACGACGGCAGGAAGAAGAGGCTCTACAACATCAGCAAAACTGCTGGGAATATTAGCTGCAAGCGGAGAAGTGACGGGTTTCTGCGCTTCTGCCAGGGCTTCTTTTTCAAAAGAGAGACAGAGACAAAGAAATAAAGTAATTTTTCTTAAACACGAGAAAAAGGTCATTTGTTAAGTAGCTCCTTACCGATTTAAATATTTAAAAAAACTATCCTGAGGAGATAGAATAAAAGTTGTTGTTTGACTATTCAAGGCCTTCTGATAGGCGCGAAGAGACGCAAAAAAATCGTAAAAACTAGGGTCTTTTCCATAGGTTTTTGCAGCTTTTTCGGTGACATAGGCGTCGCCTTCTCCTTTAATTTTTTCTGCTTGTTTCCGCGCCTCGGCTAAAATAATTGTTCTCTCTTTATCTGATGTGGACTTAATTTCTTGAGAAATTTCATCTCCTCGTGAGCGGAATTCCTGTGCCTCTTGCTGCCTCTCACTAATCATACGGTTAAAAATAGCTTCGCTATTTTCTGGAGGCAAATCCGTTCCCCGCAACTGCAAGTCCACCACTTCAATTCCAAAGGCTTTTGCGGCAATATTCATTTGATCTCGGATGATCTTGGCAATAATTGCACGCTTTGGAGACAAAACATCTGTAAGGTTACTTTGGCCTAAGACACCGAGCGCAATGGATTGATTTAAAATACGCAACCGTTGTTCAGCGCCTTGTTCATTCTGAACGGTTCTATAGAAAAGCGCAGGATTTACAATGCGATAACGCGCAAATGTAGCCACTAAGAGGCGTTTTTGATCTCCAAGAGTCGCTGGGATAGCAGACAGGTCAAAATCAAGGATGCGATTGTCATAAAGCCGTATGTTTTGCAAAAACGGAATTTTTACATAAAATCCAGGCTCTTTAATGACTCTGACCAATTTTCCAAATTCAAGAATAAGCGCTTGTTGAGTTTGCTGCACAATAAAAAGAGAGCCCAAAAGAATGGATAAAACAACAAGAAGGGGGATTGAAAAAACAATGAGTGATCGTGAGTTCATCAGGGGGTCTCCACAGGTTTTTCTTGAACACGCTTAAGTTCAGGAAGGGGAAGATAGGGAAGTACCCCTTGGCCCTTACTTCCTTCCATAATAAGTTTTGGAGTATTTTCAAGAATAGTTTGAAGGGTGTCCAAATACATCCGGGTACGCGTAACAGTAGGTGCCGCTTGATATTGATCTAGCACGAGCTGGAAGCGGGTTGTTTCTCCGTCAATATCTGCCATGACCCTTGCTTTATAGCCCTCTGCATCTTGAATAATCTTTTTTGCCTGACCACGGGCTACAGGAACAATGGAATTCCGGTAAAACTCAGCTTCGTTACGCTTTCTTTCCATATCAGCCTTAGCGCGCTGGACGTCCAGATAGGCATCATTCACTTGTTCTGTAGGAGGCGTAACCTTTAAAAGCTCTACTTGAGAAATTTCAACGCCTAATTTGTATTCGTCCACAAGCTTTTGTAACATTTCACGGAGTTGAATGTTAATTTTACTCCGTCCTTCTGAGAGAATTCGGGCAATAGGGGTTTGCGCAATAACAGCACGGACGACGCTATCAGCGGCGGCTTGAATGGTTGTTTCTGGAGACTTTACGTTAAATAAGAAATCTCCTAGGTCTTTAATGCGCCAGTTAACGGCAAATTGAACATCAGCGATGTTTTCATCGCCTGTTAGCATTAATTCTCCACCCAATCCTTCAGATTCATGATTTTGGTTTATGTTTGTGAGAATATTAATGGATGTAACGTTCCGGATAGAAGCGGTTTCAATAGGAAAAGGAAGGTGATAGTTAAGTCCGGGGTCTGTTGTTCTGACCCATTTCCCAAACCGCAGAACAGCTGCTTGCTCATCTTGTTGCACAGTATAGATACCTGTTAAGAGCCAAAGAAGAAAAATTCCTCCAGCAATATAAGCAAGAAAATAGGGATTATTATTCCCATTCTTGGAATGAAATTGTTTGAATTTAGATTTAAATTGCTTAAAAAAATCTTCCATTTCTGGAGACGGCCCTTTCCGATGTTGAGGTTTTTGAGACCAGGACTCATTTTTTTTATCCTCATTCCCATGTCCCCAAGGACCACCCTCGTCTTTCCAACTCATCGCTACGAGCTCCTTTATTTATATCGGGCAAATCATATCCGACTTCTTAGCTTTAAGCAATGTAGATGAAATGTAGGTTATTCCTTAGAACTATCTTCCCCAATTTGAGCAATTCTTAGAATGTTTGTAGATCCGGCCACTTGGAATGGAATCCCAGCAGTGACAATGATTTTATCTTTATCTTTCGCCAAACCAGCTTCTTTTGCAAAAAAGCAAGCATCTTCTACAACTTCTGTAAAACGATGAACTTCACGGCTTTTAACTGCATGGACGCCCCATACCAACGCAAGCTTGCGGGCTATCTCTATATAAGGAGTAAGAGCAAGGATGGGCACTGTAGGGCGCTCTCGTGCAGCCCTTAAGGAAGTGGTTCCTGTGCTTGTAAAGGTTACAATGGCTGAGGCTTGTAACGTGTGAGCCACTTGCCGTGCAGCTGCCGTAATAGCGCCTGAAGGGGTTGCTTCAGGCTCAGGCAGGGCAGCATCTTGGACTGTTCTATAGAAGGGATCTTTTTCCACATAAGAAATAATTTTATCCATTATTGTAACGGATTCAATGGGATACGATCCAGACGCAGATTCTGCAGACAACATAACAGCATCCGCGCCATCATAAATCGCTGTGGCCACATCTGACGCTTCCGCTCGTGTCGGTGTGGGGGATTTGATCATAGAATCAAGCATTTGCGTAGCAACCGCTACAGGCTTGCCAGCCTGACGGCAGCATCTGATGATTTTCTTTTGAATGGTGGGGACTTCTTCGGGGGGAAGCTCAACGCCAAGATCTCCTCGCGCAACCATAATGGCATCAGAGAGACGAACGATTTCTTCTAAATGATCAATGGCCATAGGCTTTTCGAGTTTAGAAACGATTCCAGCTTGAGTCCCAATAATCTTTTTAGCCTCTAAAACATCGTTGGGGTGTTGAACAAATGAGAGGGCGACCCAATCGACTCCAAGCTTAAGGCCAAAGTCTAAATCCTTCCTATCTTTAGGCGTCATGGCAGAAATCTCTAAAGCGGCTGAAGGGACGTTCAGACCTTTGTGGGCAGAAATAGGACCTCCCGTAATGACCAGGGTTTCAAGACGTGTTGGCGACACGCTCGAAAGACGAAGACGAATTTTTCCATCGTCAATAAGAAGATTATCTCCCTCTTTTACAGCTTTAAAAATCTCTGGATGGGGCAGAGAGACACGCGTCTGGTCGCCAGGTGCATCTTGTTGATCAAGGACAAAGGTTTGCCCTTCTTGCAGAATAACGCAGGTGTCTTTGAATTTACCAATACGTAGCTTAGGGCCCTGGAGATCCATTAGAATGCTAATGGGACGTCCCACCTTTTTTTCAACCCGGCGAATCATTTCATGGCGTTCTTTGTGTTCTTCATGCGTTCCATGGGAAAAGTTAAGACGAAAAGCATCAACTCCTGCCAAGAAAAGCTTTTCAATGATGGCTTCTGTCGAGCTTGATGGACCTAAGGTTGCAATGATTTTAGCTGAGCGATTCCGATGCATAAGTTACCGACTTTCTTTTAAGAGTTTTTGAGCAATAGTTAGAGCTGCAGGGGAGGTCTCTTTTGAAGGAGAAGACCCAGACCTAACAGTCTGATAATCTTCAAGAATAGAGATCCTTCCAGCTGCAAATTCGCTTGCAACGTGGTCTTTATGAACCTCATTCATGGCATTGTTCTTGTAAACAATGACTTGAGTTGGAGAGAGGACATCTACAGATTCTGAAATAGAAGTGGAGGACTCACCAGGGACAAGAATTTTTCCGCCCGTAGCTTTAAGAGCGCCTGCGACGAGGTCAAAGCAATTGTAGGGAGAAACCCAAGCTTTATTTTCAGGGGTATTGTGTTGAAAATCAAAGATTTTTACCTTAGCGATGCCTTTTTTAGAAAGCTTTGCTTTGAAAAAATTAGTAATAGAGTCCGCTTGTCCTTTTTTGTGTATGGTGGAAATTTCTTTCCTATTTTTGTCGTATTTTCCGGTACGAGGGCCATTGAGGACAAGAATATAGGCTCCCTTGGCATTGTTTGCGATATACTCAGCAAGATTGTTGGCGTCTTCTTCAGAAAACAGCTTGATTTCTTTTGATTCAGGAACGGGGGCATCTCCTCCCAAGATGACTCCAAGATATGTAGGAGACGAGGGCAATTCTTTTGCTTCCCAGGCTTCATAAACTTTAGTGGCTTCTGCAGGGTGTCGGTTGTGGGCGACTCCCACGGTTTCGATGAGCTTCCTTCCCAGTCTTTTCTTTATGTTTGCTGAAACATGCGTAGGAAGGGCAATAAAGCTAACTTTCTCTAAAAGGGCGGGGTCCTTGTATCTCTCTAAAAACATATGGGAAGACAGACAAATAATCAGGTTTGGGTTAGAAGAAAGGTCAGCTATTCCGTCAATTCCGCCTTCTCCGGCTCCCATGACAATGACCTTTTCATGAGTGAGGTCTTTTTCTATGGCTTCCTTAAGGACAGCAGGAGAAGTTGTTTTGGTATCAAAGTCTTTTACACCAAGATCCTGCTGAGAAAGAGATTGAAGAGCTGTGAAAATGCCGAGAACTTGGTTGTGATCTCCCACATTACCATGGTTGGAAAGAAGATAAACTGTCATGGCATATCCTTCATCTCTAAAGGAAATCAAAAGGCTGCAACAAAGCAAAAGTCTTTTTAGCAACATAGTTTTTCTCCTTACTCTGTTTCTTGTACCTGAACCCGTTGAGGGATTCCTTTCTTTTGAAGTTCTTTTACCTCTTCTGTAGGATTAATAGCGTCTCCTGCGGGGCGATTGACGCCTACCATTTCAAGAATTGGAATCTTCTTTTTATTTTCTTCTATTTCAGCAATCTCATCGATTTCTTTTCTGATGGTTGCTTTGCTTTTATCGGTGCCTCCCAGTTTAAGGAGTTCCTTCTGTCCAGGCGTTTTGTGGCCCGAGCTTGTTCCAAAGACTTTCTTATGCTGTTGTTTCCTTGCGCTTACTTCTTTTGGACTAGGGACACCTGGCTGAGGAAGGGGGAGCTTATTAAAATCTGGAGGCATATCAAGGGGTTGAGAATTTGGGAGAACAGAAAATTCATCGGGTGGGTCCCTCTCTACTCCAAATGTAGATTTCATTGATTGGCACCCTTGTAACAAGAGGCACCCTGCTAAAAGGCTAATATTTATTAGATGAATGGGCTGAATCATTTTTATTCCTCATATAACTTTCTAACAATAAAAGAACGGCTCCTACACTAATGGCGCTATCTGCCACATTAAAGGCAGGAAAATGATATCCAAAAATGTAAAGATGCACATAAATAAAATCAAGAACGGCGCCGAATCTCAGACGGTCAATGATATTTCCTATGGCTCCCCCAATGATTAAGCTGAGACAGACCAGTAAGAATTTATCTGTTGTGCGCCATAGCCAGGTTCCTAGGCTTATAGAAATCGTTAAAGCAAGGACCGTAAGAGCAATCACTCCTCCTAAAGAATGAGCTTTAAAAAGACCAAATCCAACCCCTGGGTTCCATGTGAGAATAATATCGAGGAAAGGGAGTAAAGGAAGAACTGTCGGTGGATTCATAATATCATAAAGAATCCACGCTTTTGAAGCCTGATCGATGGCAATCACGAGGAAAGTAATCAAACAAGCCCAGAGAAGGCGGCAAAGGGGTTGAGAGAGGGCGTGTTCTTTATGAGCCATGGGATCCTACTACGTCTGCACAGCGATAACATAATCCTTTCACGCTCGGAAGAGTTTTCCAACAGCGAGCACACTTTTCTCCGGTGGCCAGAGAGACTGTTACGGCGACCCCAGGGATATCTTCAAGGGTGAAAGCACCCGTCGGGGCGACTTCTTCTTTAAATTCTACTGCTGACGTAATTGAAAGCTCAGCAAGGTCCACGTCTTTAATAAAAGGCGTGAGAGAGGGATCAAGAAAGAGAGTAAGATGGGCTTGAAGGCTTGAGCCTATAAGTTTTGAGTTGCGTGCAACTTCAATAGCTCCCGTCATCACTTTCCGAATGTTGCGAAGGCCCTCTATTCGCTTTTCTACCTCAGGATCATTCCAAAGATAGGGAAGCCTTGGAAAAAGCTCAAGGTGAACGCTTTCTTTCTCGCTTGGATACCGGGTCAGCCAAGCTTCCTCTGCAGTAAAGCAGAGAACAGGTGCTAGCCATTTCGTGAGGCATTCAAAAACGACATCCATGACGGTCCGGCTAGCCCGTCGCTTTGTGTCCATGGGGTCGTCACAATAAAGAGAATCTTTACGAATATCAAAATAAAAGGCAGAGAGATCAACGGCACAGAAAGTATGAAGTTCAGTGTAAAGCGCTTTAAAATCATAAGAAGTTGTAGTCTCGCGAACCTTTTGATCAAGTTCATACAAGCGATGGAGAACCCATTTTTCAAGGTCAGGCATAGACTCGTAGTTGAGCTTCTCTTCTTCAAAAAAACCTGAAAGAGCTCCGAGTAAGTATCTGAAAGTATTGCGATATCTGCGATAAATGTCTTGCTGGCGTTTTAAGATTTCAGGACCTACCTTAAGGTCTTCATAAATATCGCTTCCTACAACCCACAGACGGAGAATATCTGCCCCCATCGTACTGGTGACGGTTTGAGGGGAGACTGCATCTCCTCGGGACTTTGACATCTTGCGCCCATCCTCATCCACGATAAAACCATGGGTAATGACTTGCTTATAGGGGGCTTCATTATGGGTGCCACAGCTCACAAGAAGGGAGGATTGGAACCAACCACGGTGTTGGTCTGATCCTTCTACATAAAGATCTGCGGGCCATTTAAGGTTAGGACGGTTGCGGAGGACAAAGCTCTGCGTACAGCCCGCATCAAACCAAACGTCCAAGATATCTTGGACTTGCTCATACTCATCAGGAGCATAATCAGGGCCTAAAAAGCGAACAGGATCGGCTGTATACCATACGTTGGATCCCTCCTCTTTCACGGCCTGAACAATTCGCTCCATGACTTTATGATCCCTTAGGACGTCACCTGTCTTTTTGTTGACAAACAAAGTCATGGGAGTTCCCCATTCGCGCTGGCGAGAAAGGCACCAGTCGGGGCGATTTTCGATCATAGAACGGATTCTATTGCGTGAATTTTTAGGGACCCAGGTGACTTTATCAATGGCTTCTAAAGCCTTTTGTCGTAGACCATTTACTTCAAGGCTAATGAACCATTGGGGGGTGGTGCGGTAAATCAATGGTTTTTTCGAGCGCCATGAATGAGGGTAGCTGTGAACAATTTTTCCTTGATAAAGGAGGGCGCCTCTTTCGTTAAGTTTTTGGGCAATATCAGGGCCAACTTTGTACACATGCTTTCCCGCAAATAGAGGAACATGCTCGTAAAACAAGCCTCCCTCATCAACAGTTTCAGGCACGTCAAGGCCAAAGGCTTTTCCAACGGCAAAGTCTTCTACTCCATGACCTGGAGCTGTGTGGACAAGACCTGTGCCGGCCTCTAAGGTGACATGCTCTCCGGGGAGGAGGGGAACGTCAAAGTCGTAGCCTTCTCCATAAAAAGGATGGTGAGCAAGGGTTCCTTTGAGTTCAGCTCCGCTAAAAGTTGCAAGGACTGTACTTCCCGTAATGTTGAGAACAGATTCAACAGATTTTTGGAGGTCTTTTGCAAGGAGAAGAGTAGTGCCCACTTTGGCTTGGGACTCTTTTGCGGTTTCGTCAACGCGAACAACCACATACTCTAAATCGGCTCCGTAGGCAATCGCGCGATTTCCAGGCAGGGTCCAGGGAGTCGTTGTCCAGATGAGTGCATTTGCGCCTTTAAGAATAGGGAGCGGGCTTGTGTGAATAGGAAACTGAACATAAATGGACAAAGATTCATGATCATAGTACTCGACCTCGGCCTCAGCTAAGGCTGTCTTTTCGACAACTGACCACATGACAGGTTTAATGCCGCGATAAAGACCCTTGTTCATCAGGAAAATGCCAAGTAAACGGATGATCTCAGCTTCTGCTGCAGGGGACATGGTGGTATAAGGGTTGTCCCACTCTGCAAGCATACCCAATCGTTTGAACTCTTCAATTTGAATGGCTATCCAGTGTTCCGCAAAGGCTTTACAGTCATTGCGGAACTGGAGCCGAGGCACGTCCTCTTTTTTGACTCCTTTTTCTCGATATTTTTCTTCAATTTTGGCTTCAATGGGAAGGCCATGGCAATCCCAGCCAGGCACAAACGGGGTTAATTTCCCAAGTTTAAATTGAGATTTATTAATAATATCCTTCAAAATATGGTTCAAGGCATGACCAAGATGGATTTGACCATTGGCATAAGGGGGACCATCGTGAACAATGAAAAGATCACGGCCTTCTGCTGCCTTTTGGGTAAGACCATATAAATCAATGTCTTTCCAGCGCTGAAGAATTTCTGGCTCTTTTTGAGCCAGGTCACCCTTCATGGGGAAGTCAGTTTGAGGAAGGAAAATCGTTGCTTTGTAATCTTTCGTCATGACACATCATCTATTAAGTGCTGCAGTGTGCCATGAGCTAGAGGTAACGTCAAATGGACATCTGATTTTAGAGATTAAAATCTATGTTCTTTCCCGAGATGCATGTGTGAAAATAGTCTTACGCTGGAGGTATCAACATGTTTTTCTGATTCTCGCAAGCTATATTGCTGTTGAAGATTAAGCCAGCTCTCGGGGGTTGTATTAAAAGCTTTAGCAAGCTTTAAGGCCATTTCGGGGCTTATTCCAGAATGACCATTGACAAGCATAGAGAGAGTTTTTCTTGTAACTTGAAGTCCTTTTGCAGTTTCAGAAATTGTTAATTGTAAAGGATCTAAATAAAGTTCCTTGAGTATTTCTCCGGGATGAGGTGGGGAATACATTATAGACATCTTGTTTTTCCTTTTCTTTTCTTAATGGTAATCCATGTAATCTACATCATAGGCATGACCTTTTTCGAAGCGAAAAATAAGTCTCCAATTGCCGCTTATACTTACAGACCACAGGCTCTTTTTATCTCCTTTGAGGGAATGAAGCCCCGATCCTGGGAAGTCCATATCCCTTATCTCTTCTGCAGCATGTAGTTGTGCCAACACAAGGCGTAGGCGCTTTAAGTGACTTTGGTTAAGCTTTGAGGAATCTCCGGTTCCAAAATATACCCTCAATCCCTTATGTTTAAAGGAGATAATCATTAAAGATACCTATCTTAATATTCTGATTGTACCCTGATACGTATCGGGTGTCAATACTGTTGTAGCCCGTAAAGAGGGGAGGACTCTAACATCCTATTCTTAATAGAAATTATTAAAACCTATTTTCCTGGCTGGGTTGACCACAAGGTATGAATACTTGGCAGGCCAATGGCAGGGTTAAAAGGAGGGTGGCCGATTGTATTCCAATAGGCTACATAATCCTTTGTCCGATGACCTAACGGGATGATGTAGTGCCCCCAGAGGAGAACACGATCCAACGCGCGAGTTGCCGCTTCCAGGTCTTCCCGGGTTTTTGCAGTGGCTACAGCTTGACAGAGGGCGTCCACTACGGGGTCCTTTATTCCTGGGTAATTGCGAGTTCCGGGCTCATCTGCAGCCTTTGAGCTCCAGTAAAAGGCTTGCTCATTACCAGGAGAAAGGGAATGGCCCCACATATGCATAATCATATCAAAATTCATATTAATGCGGTGGTTTTCATATTGGGCTGCTTCAAGAGTTCTTGCTGTTGCTTGAACGCCGAGGTCCTTAAGGTTTCGCACAAGAGCTAAAGCCGTTTTCTCATTCTCAGGAACGTTTAAGATGATTTCAAACACAAATGGTTCGCCCGTCTTTTCATTAATTAACTTACCATTTTTGTAAATCCACCCTGCTTCTTTCAAAAGCTTACGTGCCATCCGGAGATTTTCGCGATTTCCTTGTGTAAAGCTAGGAACGGCATAGGATTCTTCAAAAACCTCGCGGGGCAACTGGGCTCGGAAGGGTTCCAAAAGAGCGAGCTCTTTGCCTGTGGGCAGATCTTTAGATCCTAGAGACGTGTTGTCAAAGAAGCTTTGTGTGCGTGTAAGCTGGCCATAAAAGAGGTTCTTATTCAGCCAATCATAGTCAAAGGCGTAAAGGAAGGCACGACGCACTTTAGGATCTTTAAAAATCTTCTGGCGGGTATTAAAGACAAACGCTTGCATTCCCACTTGATGAGTGTGAGGAACCGCATGACATTTTACAGATCCTTTTTGTTGAGCAGGAAATGTGTATTGGTTGGCCCATTTTCCCATATCTGATTCTTCTCGGATATGGACATCCCCTGCTTTGAAGGCTTCAAAGGCAACGGCTGCATTCTTGTAGAAATAAAAATGGATAGTATCAAAGTTAAAATACCCACGACTGACAGGCAAATCAGCTGCCCAATAGGTAGGGTTGCGCTTATAAGAAAGGTAGCGTCCAGGCTCTACCTTATCGATGAGGTAAGGTCCGCTTCCAAGCAAGGGAAGCATGCCTGTATTTTCAAAATTTTTGCCCTTTAGGTCATGTTCGGCAACAAGCCCCATGATGCCGATAATGGTGGGCATTTCTGTGTCATACTCGCCATCTATTTTTTTAAAGGTGAATTTGATCTTGTGAGGGCTAAGAACGTCTATTTTTTCTACCTTTTTGTAATACATCTTTGCTGCAGGTGTCCCGTGCTCAAGAAGCGTATGGTAGGAAAAGGCAACATCTTTAGACGTTATGGGTGTTCCGTCATGCCATTTTGCTTTTGGGTTAATGTTAAAGATAACCCAAGAAGCATTAGGCGCTACTTCGAGGCTTTTGGCCACAAGCCCATACACACTACAGGGCTCGTCAGGGGATCGCTTGAGGAGGGTTTCAAAATAAATATCACGCATGCCAGGAGAACAAGTTCCCTTTAAAATAAAGGGATTGAGCGTATCAAACGTGCCCACAATAGCATGCTTCAGGTCTCCCCCTTTGGGAGCCTTCGGGTTTATGGAATCAAAGTGAGAAAATTCCACAGGATATTTGAGATCCCCATGCTTGGCATAGCCGTGCTGTTCTTTTGCTTGAAGAGAAGATGTAAAACACCAGACAGCTGCACACGCAGCTAGCAACCACTGATTTCTTCTCATCTTTACTCCTTTGTCTCTACCCTACTTTACGAGCATCGCAAGCAAGAGAAGAGCCACGATGTTGATGATTTTAATCATCGGGTTAATGGCAGGACCTGCGGTATCTTTGTAAGGATCACCAACAGTATCACCTGTTACAGCAGCCTTGTGAGCTTCTGAGCCTTTTCCACCATGGAATCCATCTTCAATGTATTTCTTAGCATTGTCCCAAGCACCTCCACCTGACGTCATGGAAATGGCGACAAAGAGGCCTGTAATGATGGTTCCGAGCAACATAGCACCCAGAGTTGTAAATGCTTCAGCTTGGCCACTTGTCCACAAGATAACGAAATAAAGGACAGGGGGAGCCAAAACAGGCAAGAGAGAAGGAAGAATCATCTCTCGAATAGCGGCTTTGGTAAGGATGTCCACAGCTTTGCTATACTCAGGCTTTGCCGTTCCTTCCATAATGCCTTTTATTTCCTTGAACTGACGGCGGACTTCAACGACTACCTCAGCGCCGGCGCGACCCACTGCCATCATTCCCAAAGCTGCAAAAAGATACGGGAGGAGCCCTCCAATAAAGAGTCCTACAACCACATACGGATTTTGGAGTTTAAATTGGATATCAAGATCCGGGAAAAAGGTATGCAAATCTTCTGTATAGGCTGCAAAAAGCACCAGGGCAGCAAGACCTGCGGACCCAATGGCGTATCCCTTTGTCACAGCTTTTGTTGTGTTTCCAACAGCATCCAAAGCATCCGTAACCTTTCTGACAGAAGCGGGAAGATTCGCCATTTCCGCGATTCCTCCTGCGTTATCTGTGACAGGGCCATAAGCGTCAAGAGCTACAATCATACCTGCCAAGGCTAACATGGTGGTTGCAGCGATTCCAATGCCGAACAAACCTGCATTCATAAAGGACACAAGGATTCCTCCGCAAATGACAAGAACAGGAAGCGCTGTTGCTTCCATAGAGACAGCTAACCCTTGAATAATGTTGGTAGCGTGTCCAGTAAGGGAAGCTTTGGCGACGCTCCGAACAGGGCGATAGCTGGTTGACGTATAGTATTCTGTAATCCAGACAAGGAGCCCCGTCACAACAAGACCTGTCAGGGCGCTGTAAAGAAGGTTGAGTCCTGTAAAGATTTTGCCTTCAACCATGAGAGGTTGATCCAACCCCACAAGATGAATTGTCACCCAGACGATAAGTCCAGCAGAGACTAAGGATGTTGCAATCAATCCTTTGTAAAGAGCAGCCATGATATTCTGGCTTTTTCCCAAACGGACGAAATAAGTTCCAATAACAGAGCCAACGATGCAAACACCCCCAATGGCGAGCGGATACATCATAAGGTGTTCTTGGGTTTCTCCCACAAAGAACAAAGCTGCCAATTGCATGGTAGCAACAATAGTGACCACATAAGTTTCGAAGAGGTCAGCGGCCATACCAGCGCAGTCTCCTACGTTATCTCCCACGTTGTCTGCAATAACAGCGGCGTTGCGGGGATCATCTTCAGGAATACCAGCCTCAATTTTGCCAACCAAATCAGCGCCTACATCAGCACCCTTGGTAAAGATACCGCCACCAAGACGAGCAAAAATTGAAATAAGGGAGGCTCCAAAACTTAAACAAAGTAAGGCTTCCATGATATGACGGATGGGTTCTCCTGCGTTGCGGAGATAGATATAGTATAACGTAACGCCTAAAAGGCCTAACCCGACCACAAGCATTCCTGTGACAGCGCCAGCTTTAAAGGCAATATTCAAAGCAGGAATAAGGCCTTTACGAGCTGCTTCTGTTGTTCGCACGTTAGCTCGTACGGATACGTTCATCCCAATATACCCTGCGATTCCAGAAAGAAAAGCGCCGGCCACAAACCCAATGAGAGCATGCGTTCCTAAAACCCAGCCGAGGAAAGCTGCGACCACAATACCGACGAGTCCAATGGCTGTATATTGACGATTAAGATAAGCGTTAGCCCCTTCTTGAATAGCCGCTGCAATTTCTTGCATTTTTGGGGTGCCTGTCCCCGCAGCAAACACACTGCGTGCAGCGAAAGCTCCATAAAAGAGGGCTATAAAAGCGCTGCCAATGAGTAACGTATCAAAAGTTGTCATGGGTTTTTCCTTCTGTTAAATTTTCTAAAACACGATGCCAGAAACTTGCCTAATGGGCAATGGGTTTTGTAAAGGAATCATTCAGTAAGTATTTTTTTACAGTCTGGTAAGCTGTGTTGATTGCTTTTAAGCGTTCTTCTGCGAGCTTATCACCTGCATGCAAATCAGGATGATGGCATTTAACAAGTTTTTTGTATTGGTTCTTCAGGGTTTCTTGTGTCAAAGGGAAGCTAAGATCAAGGGTAGATAAGGCTTTTTGAATTTCAGGAGGAAGAGACGGATGGGGCTGCGCGCCTTTCATAAAGGTGTCAAGTCCATCACACCACTGAGTTTTCTCGAGAAGAGTCCGCCAAGATCCAAGAGGCCAAGAAGGCCTATTCCAGGTCACATCAGAAACTCGGCTGGATTCAATTTCCTCAGAATTCATTCCTCGGTAGAAATCCCAAGACTTATTATAATTCCTGACATGATCTAAGCAGAACCAGTAGTAATCTCTTAAATTATGAGGGGTTTTTGGGGCGCGGAACTCCCCTTTTCCCGCACAGCCCTCTTGTTCGCACGTCCGCTCAGCGGGAGAAGGCGTATCAAAGAAATCTAATTTAATATCAAGACGTGGTTTTCTCATAGTATACTATACGAGTGAATCCCTTAAAATATCAAGTAAATCCTTAAAAAACATCTTATTTACCCATCAAAGGTTTATTCTTTGCGGTTCGGTGACGCTCTCTGAGTTCGATATCAATATACTTGTCTGTGGTAGCGCTTGAGCTGTGCCCCGCATCATCTCGGACATGTTCTCGAGGACGGCGTTTGACGTCGTCTGAAATGCCTGTGTGGCGAAGCCAGTGAACGGTGGCTTCTGCAAGGGATTCAGCCTCTTCCTCAAAACCTGTTTTCGTGAGCTCCGTAATACTGGCATCAAAACATTCTTGGACAATGCGTCGAATATAGGTTGTGCTTGTAATTGGCCCTCTTCCTTTAATTTTAGGAAACAAAGGAGAGTGATCTGCGGGGGAGGGGAGGGGAGCTAGCCCCAGATATGTGCGCCAACGCTTCAGTGTTTCCAGAGTTGTGTTGCTGACGGCGATTTGGCGTTCTTTATTTCCTTTTCCAACAGTCGTAAACCACCAGTTTCCCTCACTATCCCGGTGGAAGTGATTCATCGTGGGAGTCCAGCGAAGACTGGCGGCTAGTTCGGAAATGCGCAAATACATAGTATAAAAAATAGACATCATGAAAAAGGTGCGTTCATGAGATTCTGGCTCTTTTTCTGCCAGTTTTTGAGCCGTTTTAATGACATACTGCCACTGCAAGTCGGAAAGCCGTCGAATTTTAGGCCCTCCCTGCTGTTTGCGAATAAATTTGCTCTTTTGACGAATGAGGGCTACAGGGTTGGTAGGAACAAATTCTTCTTGGACTAAGTAATTAAAGAACGTACTTAAGATTGAAAAGATTTCTTTTGTACTTCCAAGAGAAAGCTCAAATTCCTTCATGTTAGGACGATTTCCTTTGCGGAAAGAAGCTTTAGAAACCGTCACAACAAACGGGCGCCATTCGGGATTAGGCATGCGAGATGTTTGGCCATTAATAAAACGAGGGGCCTTTTTTACCCCTATCCAGTTTGCTGGCGGGTTTTGGCAAAAATGAATAAATGCCTCAATATCTTCACGTTTTAATTGAGAGAAGAGTCCCTTCTTCTTGTGAACACACCATTGAAGTAGTTTTTCAACTTCGCGTCGGTAGGAATTAAAGGTTCCTTCGCTTCCAACATAGCTTTTTAAAAAAGCAATACAGACATTAAAGTCTTTGGCTTGTGCGGGGGATAAGGTTTGGGGAGGGGAACAGGTTTTAATATAGTCGAGAGAATCAAAGAAGGGGAGAGGAGCCTTGGAGGAATCCATTGTGAAGCCCTAAGGTAAAGATCTGAGGACCTCTCTATGAGAGGCCCTCAGACAAGAGCTGTTAAGCAGCAGCTTTTTTCTGGCCCTTACGAGTCCGGCCAAGACCAATACCTTTTGCAATGCTGCTCCGACGTTCTGCATACTTCGGTGCAACCATAGGATAATTGGAAGGAAGATTCCAACGCTCACGATATTGCTCAGGGGTCATGTTATAAGATGTTTTAAGATGACGCTTCAGCATCTTTAATTGAAGTCCATCTTCAAGACAAACGATGTAGTCTGGATGAATCGAATCTTCAATCGGCACAGCTGGCTCTGAGCGTGCTGAAAAGAGATAAGATTGCTTGGAATCTAAGCGGCTAAGGCTTTGATAAACTTGCTGAATGAAGGCAGAAAGATTTTCTTGCTCCATTGCATTGTTAGAGACGTAAGCCGCCACAATTTCAGCTACCATAGCTGTCATGTCTGGATTGTTAGTTGTAGTTGTCATGGTATAGTTTCCTTTTTTTAGTAACTCATACGTAGCTATATTACACAAAAAAGGAGAACGCAACTATTTTTTTTTAATTATTTTCTTTTTTTCAGAAAAGATTTTCGTAGGAAGATAAAGAAAGATATTGAGGTTATACTATAATACAATAATGCTTTTCTCGAAAAACACTCTTGAAGTACGCGTTGTTTTTCTCTAAAATTTATTTATCTAATAGTGTATTATTATTCATGCCTCTTACTTCTTTCATCATCGATGCCTTAAAAAGCCTAAAGGATCCTGAGTCCGGCCAAGATATTGTGAGCGCAGGTCTTGTCCAAGGGCTTTCTATGACGACAGAAGGTATTGTTTCGTTCGTCTTAGATATAAAGCCAAGCTTTATAAAAGAAGGGGGGATCCTTAAAGAAGAAGCTGAATCTCTTATAAAGGCACTTCCAGAGGTAAAAGAGGTTTATGTGGCTTTAACTACGCAGCGAGAAAAGAAAATCCCGTCTTTTGCGAAAGAAAACGTTCCTGGAATCGCTCATATCTTAGTGGTGGGCTCTGGAAAAGGAGGGGTAGGGAAATCTACCACAGCAGTGAATCTGGCATATGCTATGCATGCCCTTGGGCTTAGAATAGGCATTTTAGATGCAGATATTTATGGCCCCTCTCTTCCGCGCCTTCTAGGAATTACGGGACAACCTACCTCTGATGGAAAAACCATGAATCCGATACAAGCCCATGGATTGAAAGCCATGTCCATGGGGTTTCTTGTGCCGGAAGACTCTCCTATGATTTGGCGGGGTCCTATGATTCAAAAGGCTCTCCAGCAAATGTTACGCCAGGTCCATTGGGGGGAGCTGGACGTGCTCATCATTGATTTGCCTCCTGGAACAGGAGATATTTGCTTAACGCTTGCACAAAGTACGTCTCTTTCAGGTGCGCTTATTGTTTCCACCCCACAAGACCTTGCTCTCATAGACGCCCGAAAGGCTTTAGGAATGTTCAAAACAGTAGATGTTCCTGTGCTCGGATGTATTGAAAATATGAGCTACTTCCTTTGCCCTCATTGTGAAGGACGCTCTGATATATTTGAGCACGGTGGCGTCCGTCGAGAGGCTGAGAAGCTCGGTGTTCCCTTGTTAGCAGAAATTCCATTACATATGAAGATTCGAGAAAGTGCAGAACAAGGAATTCCTTTAGGTGCAAACAAGTTTTCTGAAAAGGAAGCTCATCTCTATCAAGAGCTTGCAAAAGAAGTATGGGCGCTTCTATCCTGATCCCCACCCTGTTAAATAAATAACTTGGACGGTCACAGGGAGGGTGCCATTAGCAAGGCCATAGGACGCTTTATAGATAGCTTCTGCTTTTTCAAATAAATGTCGGGATGTAAACGTTTTCTGGCGTTCCTCGACGATATTTGTTTCTCCCATTCCTCGCAGATCATGCATGAGACTGACAAGAGAAGGATAGGTAATCGTAATTGTTTCGATATCAACCACAGGGTTAGAAAACCCAGCTCGACTTAGAAGAATCGGTGCATCTGAGAGTTGTACCATAGGGGCTACGCGGGGAGACGCACCTCCTGTCAATGCAAGTTCTGCTTGAAGAAGGCTTTCCCTAAGCTCAAAAAGGCTTTGGCCCCCATATAATGCGCCTAAAAAAAGACCCTTTGGGGTGAGAGAGAGTCGAATGGTAGTGAGGAACTGCGGGAGGTCATGAGTCCAGTGAGCCTGTAGGCAACTAAGAATAAGGTCAAACGGTTCTTCCTTGGGGAATGATATTTCTGGAGAAAGTTTGATAATTTTTTCAAAAGATTGATGTGTTTCAAGAACTCGTTCAGTCATCTCTTTCTCAACGTGAGCAAAGAGAAAAGCATGATCCTTCCCTGTTTTTTGAGAACGTTCTTTATGAAGGCGAAGGCTATGAGTGTTAAAAAGTGTCATCATGCGTAGATAATCATAGTTCTGTGTGATAATAAAAGAAAAGATGAATAAAAACCAAACACTATCTGTCACAAAAATCATTCCTATAGAAGCAAGCGGTGTGCGTCTTGATCGGTGCTTACGCCTTTGGATTCCAAAATTGGCTCAAAGTTTGATTGAAAAAGCAGCTCGCAAGGGGCTTTTGAAGCTTGATGGGAAAAAGGTTAAGCCATCCCATCTTGTGAATGAGGGCCAAAGTATTTCTTTCCCTGAAATTTTTCTCTCTCTTGCTTCCAATATACCTGCGGCACCTTCTGTAGGCTTGACCCGAAAAGATCGTTCTTGGCTTAAGAGTCTCATTTTGTATGAGGATAACGATATTGTTGTCTTGAATAAACCGCCGGGAATTGCTGTTCAAAAGGGAACAGGGATTACAAAATCCTTGGATACAATGATGAAGTCTTACGAGACCGCATACATGG
This sequence comes from Alphaproteobacteria bacterium, assembly GCA_020049895.1. Lineage (GTDB taxonomy): Bacteria > Pseudomonadota > Alphaproteobacteria > UBA9655 > UBA9655 > UBA9655. Next base: position 66,215 of record JAGVLE010000024.1, read on the forward strand.
CTCGCTTGGTCCATCGGTTGGACCGAGAAACCTCAGGTATTCTTGTCTTTGCAAAATCTCTTCCTATGGCGCGGTGGTTGACACAAGCTTTTAGGGAAAGAAAAGTTCAAAAGACGTATTGGGCCTTGGTTTATGGAGTTCCTGAGGTATCCCAGGGGGTGATTTCTTTATCTCTTTCTAAAAAAACCAACAGCTGAAAAGATGCAGGTGGATCAAGACAAAGGCCTTGCTGCAATGACTTGTTTTCGTGTCCTAGAAACATCAAAAAATAATGTGACTTGGCTTGAGTTAACGCCTACCACAGGACGAACTCACCAGTTGCGGGTTCATTGTTGGGAGGGTCTTAAAACTCCTATTTTGGGGGATAGGAAATATGGAGGGAGAGAAGCGATTCCTTTTGGAAGGACAGATCTTTATTTGCATGCTCGGTCCTTAGTAATTCCTCTTCCTCAAGGAAATACCTTAACGTTTGAGGCGGCTCCTCCAAAAAATTTTATAGAAGAATTAAAAAAACATTCTCTTAACAATAAAAATTAATAATTTATTTACATTATAAGCATATAATAATTATATAAACATATAAGGAGTTTTATTGTGATTATAAAATATGTATTGTTATTGTTTGTAGTAATTCTTGGGGTAAATGGCACAGCAAAGGCAGAAGCAGAAGCTATGCAACCACTCGTTTTACAAGGATCAGAAAAGCCTTGTGCGTGTAAGGCTGCTGCACTGCAAATCCCAACTTTTCCATAAGAGTAGAGCGGCATTCGGATACCGATTCTTGATAAGAAGTTATTATTGTCAAAGTCTGGGAAACTCACGTAAGATCGCTTAAGCCTAAGGCATACATAAGTCACGCAGGCATATGTCTTGCAAAGGCTGAAGACATTAAAAAAAGCCATCGTAAAAAAGCAAGAAAAGAGAGAAAAATGCTGAAAAAAATTTTAATAAATGGAGTTATCTTCATAGGATTTATGGGATCTTTGCAGGCAATGGATGACATTGATGATTTTGTTACAGATCACTGTGGAAATGACTGTAATGGGGAAAGTACGCAATGTTGGAACTGTTACACAGGAGCGATGGATTTATGGCAGAATCCTTTTGAATATCCTACTCAAGATTCAGAAACAGATGATTCTGATGATAGCGATCCCTACGGGAACGTTGGATTTAAATTCTAACAGACACTAAGACTTTAAAATCTTTATTCTTTCGTAAAAAAACCCCCGTTTTCACGGGGGTTTTTAAGAACACAAAGGCTCGACTTAAATTTAGTAGATAAACTTAAGTGTTGCTTTAACTGTGTTGTACATTGGACGCACAGACACGGATGTTCCGTTGCTAGCTGTCAACGTTTTGTTTTGAGAAATAACACCTGTGTATTCAAGACCTGAGATAACATGCTTTGCAAGCAAGAAATCTACGCCAGCACCCCAAAGGAAGCCATTGTAACGAGCTGATTTAGATCCTGAGATATCATCTTGGTTATAAGATCCTGACCATCTTGCATTATCCCAACCTACGTAAACTTTTGGAGCCACAAGGTTGCAAATTACGTAAGAGAAAGGAACGCGGACTTGGATAGCGTTCTTAAGAGAAAAAGTTTCTCTGATCGTTGGTGTGTTTCCAGAGCTGTGGCTTCCTGAAGTGCTTGCCCAGTTGAAGTAAACATCAAGTCCAAGACCGAATTTGTTGGTAAAAACATAGTTATACCCGAGGGTAAGACCGCCATCAAAACCTTGAGCAGCTACTTTGGTTTTATCCCAGCTTGTAGCATCAGAGTTTACAGTATACTTTCTTACAGCACCGATACCGTAACCAAAGTTACCTCCGAGGGAGAACCCTTGGAAAGCTTTTGGACAAGGGCAAAGAGCTGGTGGGCAAGGAGCAGCAGGAACGACTGGAACAGCCATTTGTGCAGTTGCAGCAGCGATTGTTGACGTAAACAATGCAGCTGTTAGTAGGGAAATTTTCTTCATGTTAATATATCCTTTCTGAAGTTAACACTATACCCATACCATGGATTTTCGGCGGTTTTTAGAAAAATTTTAACGATTTATTAAAGAATTTTCAAAAGCGTAACAATTTTACAACAATGAATCAGTAAGAATAGGTAACAGCTGTGAGATTCACAAAAGACCTTATAGAGTGCTTTTAATAGATAAACATAAGTTTGTCGAAACAAATAATGCAACTGTGGATCAAAAATGTAGAAGGTTAGAAAGGTGTGAGACAGTGGGAGTGCTCCACTGTACTGGCTAAGCATGACAGAGGGAGGAGGTTGGTATACAAAAATTTTCTTCATTTTCTCTGTGCGTTCTTCATGCTATATTCCTGTTGAAAATTGATATTTTTAGTGGTTTTGAAAGATAAATAATAATTTTACAACAAAGGTTTTTTAGGTAGATGATAAAACTTCGATTTGCTCCCTCTCCAACAGGCTATCTCCATTTGGGGAATATTCGTACAGCGTTAATGAATTGGCTCTATGCTCGAGCCCATAAGGGAGAATTTATCCTCCGCTTGGATGATACAGATCAGGAAAGATCCGAACAAAAATATGTGGATCAAATTGAGAAAGACCTTAAATGGTTAGGATTGACCTATGATGCGCTTGTTAAGCAGTCTGATTGTCTTGCGGCTTATACAAAGGCCGCTGCGCTTTTGCGAGACAAGGGGCGACTCTATGCTTGCTATGAAACTGCAGAGGAACTTGATCTGCAACGAAAAGTGCTTTTATCTTCAGGGAAACCTCCCATTTATAATAGAGCCGCTCTTTCTTTAACGCCAGATCAGCTTGAAAAGTATGAACAAGAGGGCAGAAAGCCACATTGGCGCTTTAAATTGGATACAGGAAAAATTCGTTGGAATGACCTTGTCCGTGGGGAGGTGGCGTTTGAAGGCGCGCATCTGAGCGATCCCATTCTTATTCGAGAAGATGGCACGCCTGTCTTTACCTTAGCGACGTCCGTGGACGACCTTGATATGGGGATTACGCATATTCTTCGAGGAGAAGACCATGTGACGAATACAGCCATTCAAATCCAAATCATGGAAGCCTTGGTGGATAAGCCTACCTCAATTCAGTTTGGACATTTGGCGCTTATTTCTGGAAGTAAAGGAGAAGGACTCTCTAAACGCGAGGGAAGTCTTAGTCTTTTGGACCTCCATCAAGAAGGTATGGAGCCGATGGCGATTTTAAGTATGCTTGCAAAGCTTGGAACCTCAGACCCTATTATTCCCCAGACAGCCATGGAAAATATTCTTGATGACTTTAATATTAGCACATTTGGCCGTTCTTCTCCCCGCCTTGGACTAGAAGACTTATGGCAGATGAACAAGCAAATTTTGCATCTTCTCTCTTTTGAGGAGGTCTCTCCGCGCTTGGCTCAAATAGGAATAGATCAGGCAACACCTGCCTTTTGGGCTCTTGTCCAGCAAAACATAGAGAAGTTTCAAGAGGTTAAGGAATGGGCAGATATTTTTTATGGTCATAAATCCTTTCCTACGGATGATCCTCGATTTTTAGAGATTGCTGAGCATTTTTTGCCCCCAGAGCCTTGGGATTCTGAAACTTTTTCTGTATGGGTAGGGGATGTCAAGGCAGAGACAGGGCGCAAAGGGAAGGAATTATTTATGCCTCTTCGTCATGCCTTAACCGGGCAAAGCCACGGCCCTGAGTTGAAAGACTTGATTCTCTTGATGGGGCGAGGCAAAGTATTGAATCGTCTCCAAACAGCAAGAGAATAAGGAAAATAAATGCCTCTCTCTCTCTACAATACCCTTACCCGCAAAAAAGAAACCTTTACGCCACTTGATCCTGACAATGTGCGCCTCTATTTGTGTGGGCCAACGGTGTATGATTTTGCTCATATTGGCAATGCTAGGCCTTCCGTTATTTTTGACGTTTTAACGCGGCTTTTGCGCTGTTTGTACTCTGAAGTCACCTTTGTTCGGAATATTACGGATATTGATGATAAGATTATAAAGGCGGCACAAGAAAACAAAGAAAAAATTATGGATCTGACTCGCCGGACGACTGAGTACTATCGGAATGATATGAAGGCTTTGGGAAATATTCCTCCGACGCAAGAGCCCTTGGCAACCGAACATGTAGAAGAGATGATCACGATGATTTCTCATCTTATTGAGGCTGGTCATGCGTATGAGAGTGACGGGCATGTTCTTTTTTCCGTTAAAAGCTTTGCAGGCTATGGACAGCTTTCTCGCTGTAATCATGATGAAATGCTCGCTGGAGCTCGGGTAGAGGTAGCGCCTTATAAGCGGGATGCGGAAGACTTTATTCTTTGGAAACCTTCACTTCCTGAAATTCCTGGATGGGATAGCCCTTGGGGGTATGGCCGGCCAGGCTGGCATATTGAATGTTCGGCCATGGCTCAGAAATATTTGGGAGAAACTTTTGACATTCATGGGGGAGGCCATGACCTTATTTTCCCGCACCATGAGAATGAAATCGCTCAGTCTCAGGCGTGTTTTGGATCAGGAACATTTGCAAAAATGTGGCTTCACAATGGGATGGTGACTGTGGATGGCGAGAAGATGTCTAAGTCCTTAGGGAATTTTATTACGATTCACCAGCTTTTTGAGACAACTCCTGGGGAAGTAGTTCGCCTGGTGCTATTGTCGTCTCATTATCGCCAACCACTGGATTGGAATACGCAAGTTGCTGATCAAGCCCATCAAAGCCTGGATCGTTTTTATAATGCTTTGCGAGGGCGGAAGATAAACGAAACTGTTCCTTCTTCAGAGGCTGTAAAGCTTGCGCTTAAAGATGATCTTAATACGCCTCTAGCCATCTCGGCTCTCCATGAAATTGCTACGCGAGTGAACAAAGCGCAGAGTGATGCGGAAAAAGATACTCTGGCTTCTGAGCTTAAGGCAAGTGGTGCCTGGCTTGGCTTGCTTCAACAGGATCCAGAGATGTGGTTTAAAGGGGCCGACAAAGGCGAAGAGGACGCCATTCTGGAGCTGATTGATGCTCGCAACAAGGCCAGAGCGGCTAAGGACTTTAGCGAAGCAGACCGTGTGCGGGATGAGTTGTTGGCTAAAGGGATTGTCTTAGAAGATAGTTCTCAAGGCACGAGCTGGCGCCGGGAATAGGGATATTTTATGACAAAAATTGCATTTCTTTCCTCTTCAACACCAGAAGCCCTCAAAGCAAAAGAAGCTTTTGAAGCCTTGCACCCACCAGTGTCGCCCCGAGAGGCGGAAGTCCTAGTTGCCCTAGGTGGGGATGGATTTATGCTTGAGACCATGCATGCTTATTTGGACGCTAATATCCCTATTTATGGGATTCATTGTGGAAGTGTAGGATTTCTTATGAATGAATGTCAGCTACAGCAGTTGCTTGATCATTTGCAACAAGCTAACCCTACCTCCCTTTATCCCTTGGAAATGCAGGTGCAAAAAAGAGATGGGACGACAGTTAACGCGTTGGCTTTTAATGAGGTTTCGCTTTTGCGTCAAACTCACCAAGCTGCTAAAATTCAAATAAGCATTGATGGGGTTGTTCGGCTTTCAGAACTCATGTGCGATGGAGTCTTGCTTTCTACTCCTGCAGGGAGCACGGCCTATAACCTCTCTGCTCATGGGCCGATTATTCCTTTGGGAGCTCCCCTGTTAGCGCTGACACCTATCAGCGCCTTTCGCCCCCGGCGGTGGAAGGGGGCGCTTTTGCCTGAGGAAGCTCAAGTTACTTTTACGATTCTTGAGCCTGACAAGCGGTCTGTTAGCGCTGTTGCCGATTTTACTGAAGTGCGGGATATTTGTTCTGTTTCAGTTCGGCAAATAAAAAATCACGCTGTCACGCTCTTATTTGATCCCAGCCATAACCTGGGGGAGAGGATTTTGCGAGAGCAATTCCTCGCTTAAAGAGTCTTCTGCCTGGGCTTCTGCCTTGAGAAAATTCCACAGCGTTTCTATTTTCTTAAGGTCTTTTAACCCACGCGGATACACAAAATAAAAATGCGCGACAGGGAGAGGAGCGTCAGGAAGAATTTGGACAAGATTTTTGCAGGATTTGGCAATATAAGGCGGCAAGCACGCAATGCCACTTCCTCCCTCTACGGCTCGGGCAATTCCATGTAAATTATTGATTGCAAGATAAGCTTCTCGTTTTATTCCCGGAGACGTTCCACAGGTTAAAAACCAGTTTGCATTATCAAAGAGAACCATATCCTTTCCATCAAATATAATTAGGCGATGGTGATCAAGATCATCCAGGCTCAGAGGAACTCCAGATTTCAAAAGGTACTCACGACTCGAATAAATATAGAGAGGACGGCTTAATAGCTTGTGATAAATAAGATTTTCATCGTCCGTTACTGTCACAGTAATGGCAACGTCTGATTCATGAAGGGTTAAATCTACGGGATCATCGCTTAGCCGTACTGTAAGGCGAAAATGAGGATAAAGCGCCGAAAATTTATGGAAACGGGGTGTTAACCAAGACGTTCCAAATCCAATGCTTGACGCAATAGTAAGCGTATTTTGGGAAATCTGAACGTTTTCTGTAATTCTGGCTTGGACCATGGCAAGATCTGAAAAGACATCACGTGCTGTGCGAAAAAGAAGCTCTCCCTGTTCTGTCAGCTGAAGCCCTCGGGTATAGCGATAAAAAAGTGGAGAACCAATTCGGTTTTCAAGGCTACTGATCTGTCGACTTATGGCCGATTGGCCAATATTCAAGCGAGAAGAGGCTTGTGTAAAGCTCCCAGATTCTACGACATTATAGAAAACTCTAAGTTTGTCCCAATCTAGCATGGATTACAGAATTCCTTCTTCCTGTAAGAACGCTGCAGCATCAAGCGCCCCCATACAGCCCATCCCTGCAGCCGTAACGGCTTGACGATAAACTTTATCACGTACGTCTCCTGCAGCAAATACGCCTTTTACATTCGTTTCAGAGGACGTGGGTGATCCTATGATATAGCCTTCCTCATCTAGATTCAATTTTCCTTGAAAAATGGCAGTGTTAGGTTTGTGTCCAATGGCAATAAAAACTCCTTCTACAGGAAGGGTCGAAAGTTCTCCAGATTTTTGGTTTCGCAAAAGCAGGTCGGTAACAGCGAGAGGGTTTTCCTTTCCTTTAATGTCTTCTAAAACCTGATTCCAGAGAACATGGACTTTTGGATTCTTGAACAAACGATCTTGAAGTATTTTTTCAGCTCGCAATTGATCGCGGCGGTGAATGAGAGTCACTTTTGAGGCGTGGTTTGTCATATAAAGAGCTTCTTCAACGGCTGTGTTGCCGCCCCCGAGAACGGCGACTTCTTTTCCTCTGAAAAAGAACCCATCGCAAGTGGCGCAGCCAGACACACCAAAACCTCTGAATTTTGTCTCGCTTTCAAGGCCAAGCCATTTAGCTTGGGCGCCTGTGCAGATGATAAGAGTTTCGGCTTTGTAAAGTGTTCCATTGTCGTCTTTACAAATAAAAGGTCGTTTGGAAAGATCAACATCTACAATGGTCGCTTGCACAAGCTGCGTCCCAACGTGTATTGCCTGGAGACGCATTTGCTCCATAAGCCAAGGGCCTTGAATCACGTCTGCAAAGCCTGGGTAATTCTCTACATCCGTTGTAATCATGAGCTGGCCCCCCGGCTCAAGCCCTGATACCAACACAGGGCTTAGGTTTGCGCGAGCGGCGTAAATTGCAGCTGAATAACCCGCTGGGCCACTGCCAATAATGAGAACCTTCATATAAATTTCGTTAATCATCTTTTTTCTTTCTATCATTTTTGATTTTTCGTGTAATTGTACCTTGTTTCTTGCGCGAGTCAATTTTTCTGATTGGCCATTTTCGGGGATCAGGCAAGAGAGAGTAAGAAGATTTTTTGGTATATAATGAGAGTTGTGCTATATTTGAGCAAACTCTGGAAAAGTATTCGCTTCACTCGACGTTATTAAAATGACGAATTTTTGCCAGAATACCTGTTGTTGTGCTTGAGAAATAAATATGATTCGTACCTGGCAAACAAGCTTTCTTTCTTTTTTTGATAAACGGATTCTTTCGATTTTCTTTTTTGGATTTTCGAGCGGACTTCCTTTCTTGTTGACCTTATCGACCCTTACGATTTGGCTTAAAGAATTGGGGATGAATAACACAACAGTCGGATTGTTTGTGGGGGTTACTTTTCCCTATATGTTTAAATTTCTGTGGGGGCCTATTGTTGATCAAGTGAAGATCCCATTTTTAGGGTCTTTACTTGGACAAAGGCGAAGCTGGGCCTTGCTCTCTCAGATTGCCATTATAGGTATGTTGATAGGCCTTGGATCTTCCCAGCCTGAGACTCATATTTTTGCAACAGCTTTTTGGGCATTCGGTGTTGCCTTTTGTGGAGCGATTCAAGACGTTGTTATTGAAGCTTATCGTATTGAAATTATTGATGAAGACCAAAAAGGGTCTGCAGCTACAGCGATGAGCCTAGGATGGCGTTTAGGTCTGATGATCTCTGGTGTAGGGGCCTTATTCATCGCAGAACTTTTTTCTTGGGAAACAGCGTATTTTCTGATGGCAATTTTTATGATCGTTGGTGTGGTGACAACGGTATGCAGTTCTACGCCAATAACTCTTGTCTTTAGTCCAGCCCCTCATCTGTCTCTTCGAGCGAGCTCTCACCAGCGGTTTTGGAATTGGTTTTCACAAACATATCTTCCTCCCTTACGAGAACTCTGGGGTACCTATGATTTGCGGATCGTGCTGACCTTTATTTTTTTGTACAAAATAGGGGATACAACTCTGAGTGTGATGAATACACCATTCTTGGTAGAAACTGGCTTTAGCAAGCTTGAAATTGCGAATATTGCTAAATTTTTTGGTATTTCTACGATGGTTGTGGGGAGCTTTGTTGGCGGTGTTTTTATCAATCGGTTTGAAATTTTGCCCAGCCTTATTCTTTGTGCAACCTTACAATTTCTTTCTAGCTTAATGTTTATCATTCAAGCCCTTGTGGGACATGACTTAAGCGTCCTTGTCATTACGATTGGAGTGGAGAACTTTACCTGTGGATTTGGGGCGACTGCTTTTATTGCCTATCTTTCCAGTTTGTGTAGTGTGCCCCATACCGCGACACACTTTGCCTTATTGTCATCCTTCGGATCCATGGCACGAATAGTGATTTCCTTGGGTGCAGGGGTATTAGCAGATGTTTTGGTGTGGCCTTTTTTCTTTACGGTAACGGCGGCAGCGTGTGTGCCTTGTGTTTTCCTTCTTTTTTATGCAGCCCATCATTTCTCTTATAAAATCTCTTTCTTAAAGAAAGAAGAGGATCCTACAGCATCATAACGACTGGGTTTTCAATCATTTCCTTGAAAACTTTAAGGAATTGGGCCCCTACGGCGCCATCTACGACCCGGTGATCAGAGGACAGAGTACACGTCATAATCGTGGCGATAGCCAAAGCCCCGCCTTTAACAACAGCGCGTTCTTCTCCCTGGCCTACGGCTAGGATACATCCTTGGGGAGGATTGATAATGGCTGAAAAGGATTTGACTCCATACATTCCAAGATTTGAAAGGGTAAACGTCCCCCCTTGGAACTCTTCAGGTTTTAGCTTTCCTGCACGTGCTTTGGATGCGAGATCTTTCATTTCAGAGGAGACTTTTGTAAGGCCTTTATCTTCTGCTTGACGGATCACAGGGGTAATGAGGCCACCGTCAATGGCTACCGCTACCGCAATGTCGGCTGACTTATATTGATAAATCTGATCATTGACCCAAGAAGCATTAGCCTCTGGAACTTGCTTGAGAGCCATCGCACACGCTTTAATCACAAAATCATTAACGGAAAGCTTGTTCCCTCCCTGACCGGCTTGAGTGTTAAGGGCGGCGCGAGCCTTTAAGAGCAAATCAAGTTCACAATCTACAGTTAGATAGAAATGTGGAACCGTTTGCTTTGCTTCCACAAGGCGCTTGGCAATGACCTTGCGCATTGCAGAGGGGGCAATAACCTCATAAGCAGGTTCATAGCCTGAAAGCTGGACGGAGGCTGTTGCTAGAGAGGGTGAAGGACCTTGGGCAAGGGCTTGTTCCACATCAGCTTTTACAATCCGTCCATGAGGGCCTGTCCCTTTGAGGGAAGCAAGATTAACTTTTGAATTTTCAGCTATTCTCCGAGCCAGTGGGCTTGCAAATACGCGCGCTCCAGAAAGCGCTGGGGCTGGTCTATGAGCTGTAGCTGTTCCTGCTGGCGGGGGAGGGGCTGAGGGCTTTTCATGTGTAGACGTTGCAGGGGAGTTTATAGCCTTTTCCAGGGCTGACGGATCTTCTCCCTCTTCCAGCACAAGAGCAATGAGTTGGTTGACTTTGACTTGTTCTGTCCCTCCAGGAACGACAATTTTCCCAAGGATTCCCTCATCCACGGCTTCCACTTCCATAGTGGCTTTGTCAGTTTCAATTTCTGCAAGGATATCTCCCGCTTTAACAGATTCACCTTCTTTTTTTAACCATTTTACAAGGTTTCCCTCTGTCATGGTGGGTGAAAGGGCGGGCATTAAAATTTCAATTGGCATAGTAGTAATGGCCTCCGTAAAGGGATAGGGTCATTGTTGAGTGATAGCGGGTCTTTTTTACCCCAGGGGGATAGAAATGGCAAGCTGGAAGGGAAAAAACTGATACTGTACATAAAAATTTTCTATCTCTTTTGCTCAAATGTGCTACAATAATATCACACTACCTTTTATACACTCCTAAACCAAAGAGGCGCCCATGATAATCAAAGATCTTGTGAAAGAAGCGACGCTTAAACTTTCTTCTTTGTATGAATCTTGTCAGAAAGAGCCCTTGGTAGAGCTTACTTCTCTTGAAGAGACAGTAACTCACCTTTCTCAACAAGTGCAAGATATTGACCTTGCTTCAGACCAAATCTTAAAAACTGATCTTAATACCCTTCAAAGCGCGCTTTTAAAGTTGGGGTCTATGCTTAGCACCCAACAAGAAACCCTTGCTCGCCAAGTAGAAGAAATTCATCTTCATCAGCTTGCTCTTCATGCTTACGCACGGGTTGCGAATCATAACTTAGGGTCTATAGCGTAGCGTATAAGGGACAAGGAGCGCCCAGAGCGCTTACAACAAGGACGTTCACACTGGATACTCTTGTTGTACTTTCCTACAAATTTCCTCAAGAATCATTTTTGCGATGCTCTCTATATCCAGAAGGGCATCAATGGCGACGCACCGATCAGGATTTTTCTTGAGAACCTCTGCATAGCCCTCTTGAACCCGTTTATGAAAAGAAAGGTCAAAAGATTCGTAGCGATCCTTTCCTTTTCCACGGTTCTCTGTTCTTTCGAGGCCAATGATCGGGTCGAGCTGAAAAATAAAAGTAAGGTCAGGTGTTAGGGAGCCAACAGTAAACTGATTGAGGGCGGAGGTAGCTTCATACCCTAAACCATGGCCAAAGCCCTGATAAGCAAGGGTAGAGTCGGTAAAGCGGTCGCATAAGACAATGCCGCCTTTTTGAAGATGAGGAAGAATGCACTTGTGTACTAAGTCTGCCCGAGAGGCACTCATCAGCAGGGCTTCTGTTGTGGGTGTCCATCTCTCTTGAATGCCAGAAAGCAAAAGAGCACGAATTTCTTCAGCCCCTTTTGTTCCTCCAGGTTCCCGATATAAGGCAACATCAAGCCCTTTTTCCAAAAGAGCTTGCGATAGAAGCTTAATCTGCGTGGATTTTCCACATCCTTCTCCCCCTTCAAACGTAATAAAGAGAGACTGATGAGCTTTCATAATCTGCTACTTGCCCATCAAAAGGTAGGAAATAGAATTTTTAAGACGTTGGAAAAACCAGGCTCTCCCTACATTTTTTCCTGCAACCAAAGGAATTTGCTGAACGTTTTGCCCAGGAACAGTGATTTCTATAACTCCCACACGATCTCCTGCCTTTACAGGCGCTGGTATCGGGGAATTATAAATCAACTTAACTTGTAAATGGCGTCTGTTATGACGAGGGAGAGTGATAATAGCGTCGTTTTCAGCAACAATAGGGACCGTTTTTTCTTCTCCTCCCCATATATCCACGACATCAATCGGCACGTTTTTATCAGCAACCTTATAGTTTTTGAAATAGTTAAATCCCCAGTTTAGAAAACGCATCGCTTCCACATGGCGCACATTCGCTGTAGGAAGACCGTTGAGAACCATAATAATTCTGCGATCTCCTTGTTTTGCGCTGATAACCGTTCCATATCCTCCGGCCTCTGTATGACCCGTTTTTAGACCATCAACACCTACATTTTTTCCAAGCAGGGTGTTACGATTTCCTTGCGTGATATTGTTATACTGAAATTCTTTAAGAGAATAATATTGTGCATAATATCCTGGAAAATCTCGAATAGTTCTTTCTGCAATAATGGCGAGGTCCTTTGCTGTAGAAAGGTGCCCCTCATCAGGGAGTCCTGTAGCATTCAGAAAAGTTGTATTTTTTGCTCCCATTTCATGAGCTTTGCGTGTCATTTCTTCAGAAAAATCAGCCTCACTCCCCCCAAGGCCTTCAGCCAAAACCACACAAGCGTCATTTCCTGATTGGACAATCACTCCTTTTAACAAGTCATCAACACTGACCTGAGAATCAACATTCACAAACATTCGTGAGCCTTCTGTTTGCCAAGCTTTTATACTTACAGGGAATGTATCAGTAAGCTTGACTTCACCCTTTTTTAGCCGTTCAAAAACAATATAGGCCGTCATAATTTTGGAGAGCGAAGAGGGAACCATGGATTGGTCCGCATTCTTTTCAAAAAGAACCGTTCCTGTATTAAAATCAACCATATAGGCTTGCGGAGCGGCTAGATCAAGGGCGACAGTTCCTGAAATGAAACTGCAGATAAGAGAGAGGGCTATAATGAAGATATGCATCCTTGTTTCCTTTAAGGGCGTATAATAACGAGTCGAGAGAGGTGTCCTGACCCCCCGAGTTGATCGAGCACTTCATTAGCCGCAATCATACTGGGGAAGGGCCCCATTCGTACAACGTACGGCTTTTCTCCCCTTTTTTCAATAGGCTGAAGGGGTGAATTGCCAAAATTAGATATTTTTTTACAGACTTCGTGAGCTTGAGCTTGTGTTGTATACCCTCCCACATCAATAAAGATGCCTGTAGATCTTCCTTGAGAGGGTGAAGTAGGTGTGGCGACATAATCTATTTTCTTTGGAGAGGGTGAAGAGAATGTATCAGGAATAAGGGAAGCAATGGAAAGTCCTGCGGGGCCACCTTCAGCAAGCATTACTATTGGAGGAGACAACCCATTAAGGGCTAGACTTTCTGGGACAAGAGTTCGGACACGTACGCGAGCGGTTCCTTTTCTCTCAAATCCTAGCAATTGAGCTACACGACGAGAGACATCAATAATACGACCATCGATAAATGGCCCCCTATCATTCACTTTGATATTAATTTGTCGGCCGTTTTCAAGATTTGTCACTTCAGCAACGCATGGAAGGGGGATCGTTTTATGCGCTGCACTCAATCCGTTCATATCAAATCTTTCTCCCGTAGCGGTAGGGCGACCATGAAAAACGTCTCCTCCTCCATAATAAGAGGCAATTCCCACTTCTTCGTATTCAAAATGAGGTTGGGGGTGATACCAAATTCCTTTAATTTGGTAAGGCCGACTCGTTGCTTTTTTTGGGGCGGGCGTACAAAGATCTGGATAGACAGGAGCAATTGCTTGAGGAGGAGGAGCAAAACAACCAGCTAAAAATCCACACATCACGACTAAAAGGAGATGGGGATACAATTTTTTAAGCATACGTGACCTGTGAGGAGCTTCGGAAAGCTATTTTGCGGTTTTAAAAGATAATACTTTCATCGCCATAAAAGAAAGACATTTATGGACCCATCCCTGAGGATTAACCCCAACTGCTTTACAGAACATGGCCATTGATCTCTTCACATGAGCTATATTGTAATATTTGTAAACCATACTTTCATAGCGTTTCGTATGATATTTTCTATCATAAGGTTCTTGTAGCTCATTTGCTGTATGATAAGCGGTGGCCAATTCATCGCTATTACTCTCAAACATTCGCCCTAACCCCACTTTAAATCGCTGATAAAGATTCAAGTGCTCTTTTTCCTGGTAACGTTGGAAATGAGTATAAAATAGCTTATAATGACGCAGTTCGTCGGCTGCAATCTTTGCGCAAATTTGTTTCAAAAGAGGCTCGTCAGTTCTTTCTTTTATCGATGTGTAAAAGAAGCTTGTGCCAATTTCAACCATACACCGGGCAAGTAATTCAGATCCTCGAGACCCACGAATAGATTCTGTTGAGTCTACGGGAATTGGAAATCTTTCAATGTATGATTGGAAACATTTATCAAAGTTGTACTGAGGGTCAGCAAGTTTTACCCATGTCGCAAGAGTCTGCCCATGCTTTACTTCTTCTTCAGCCCAGACCTTAATCTCTTTTTGGAGAAGAGTATCGCCTGCAAAGACGTTTGTAAGATAGGTCCCATAATCGGATCCATTACGCTCTACGACCCCAGCCGTTTTCATCAGCTGCAGAAGATCAGGATTTACCTTTGCAGCGTCAAATAGAGACCAATCAATATCTTCAAATCTCCAGGGTCCTATCATTTTTCTTACTTTCGCTTTTTAGGCTCTATCTTCTTAAGTTTTCATAAACTAAAGAAGAAAAAATGTGAATACGTCTTCCTCTTTTTAGCTAAAAAAGTTTCTATCGAGGAGGGGATAATACTGCCATCAATTTCGCTTGCGCAATTGCCAAGCTTTTATTAGCTTTTTTCTGTTCTTCCGCGGTCAAATCTCTTCCCGTGTCTTCGAGAAGGTTCTTTATTTCAATCTCTAGAGCATGTTTGTCAAGGGCTTCTAAGGAAATTCCAGATGTTACAAGAGCCGTGCACTTGTCTGGAGTTAGCTCTGCAAAACCACCGTCTACAAAAATTTTAATCACACTTTTATTTTCTTCATAAATTGTGATAACACCTGCTCGTAAAAGGGTTACAAGAGGTGCATGCTGTGGGAGAACGCCTATATCTCCTTGAATGCCAGGAACAACGACCATTTCTACGGCCTGATCAAAGAGAATTTTTTCAGGGGAAATAAGGTTGAATTGAAAAGAGGCCATCTTAGAAGGATCTTTGGTCAAGGTACTTAGCTTTTTCAATGGCCTCATCTATGGTTCCCACCATATAAAAGGCAGCTTCTGGAAGGTCATCATAAAGACCGTCAATAATCCCTTTAAATCCGGCAATTGTTTCTTCAAGGTTTACAAAAACGCCCGGTGTTCCTGTAAAGACTTCTGCTACATGAAAAGGTTGAGAGAGGAAGCGTTGAATCTTCCGAGCTCTTGCAACAGTCAGCTTGTCAGCATCAGATAATTCATCCATCCCAAGAATTGCAATAATATCCTGCAATGATTTATAGGTTTGAAGGATTTTCTGAACATTCCGGGCGACTTCATAATGCTCGATTCCGACAACTCGTGGATCAAGGATTCGAGAGGTGGAATCAAGGGGATCCACCGCTGGATAAATTCCAAGCTCCGCAATTTTGCGGCTAAGAACGGTTGTGGCATCAAGATGAGAAAAGGCTGTAGCAGGGGCTGGATCCGTCAAATCATCAGCCGGCACGTAAATGGCCTGAACGCTTGTAATGGAACCTTTTGTGGTAGAGGTAATTCGTTCCTGGAGTTCTCCCATTTCTGTTGAAAGAGTGGGCTGATACCCTACTGCAGAAGGGATACGACCTAGCAAAGCGGACACTTCAGCGCCTGCCTGGGTAAATCTGAAAATATTATCCACAAAGAAAAGAACGTCTTGGCCTTCATGATCTCGAAAATATTCAGCGACTGTAAGTCCAGAAAGAGCTACTCGGAAACGAGCTCCAGGGGGTTCATTCATCTGACCATAAACGAGAGCTGCTTTTGACGTGCTATCTTCAAGATTAATAACGCCCGTCTCTATCATTTCACGGTAAAGATCATTTCCTTCGCGGGTTCTCTCTCCTACGCCGGCAAAAACTGAGTATCCTCCATGCGCTTTTGCAATATTATTGATAAGCTCCATGATAATGACAGTTTTTCCAACGCCTGCACCTCCAAAAAGACCTATTTTCCCTCCCTGGGAATAAGGGGCTAATAGATCAATGACTTTGATTCCTGTGACGAGTACTTCTGTTTCAGTTGATTGTTCTATGAAAAGAGGGGGATCTCGGTGAATAGGAAGGTATTCAGTGGCTTTTATAGGGCCTAGACCATCAATAGGGTCTCCGACTACATTCATAATGCGGCCAAGAGTCTGTGCGCCTACGGGAACACGGATAGGCCCTCCTGTATTGATAACAACTTGCCCTCGAACGAGTCCTTCTGTTTCATCCATAGCAATGGTGCGGACAGTCTGTTCGCCCAAATGTTGTGCCACCTCTAAAACCAGGCGTTTTCCGTTGTTTTCAGTCTCAAGGGCTGTCAAAATTTCAGGAAGTCTTCCTTCGAAATGAACATCTACTACTGCGCTAATAACTTGAGTAATATGTCCTTTAGGAAGATTTTTCGTCGTACTCAATTCCTTACGGTTCCTTATTTATAGTAAAAACAAGCTTATATTATGCAAAAAAATTTAGATAAACAAGGTACTTCCTATGAAGAGTTCTTTTTAGAGACGGCATTCCCTTATGCTTCACCCCTATAAAAATGGGGAAGAATAAGAAATAAATTAAAAAGAGAGGTTACTCTTTTATGTCTTCTGCAGCAGAAGATTTCTCTGCGGTGGGACCAGAATCTTTCCCTTTTGCCGTAAGATCACGATCTACAAGCTCAATAATAGCCATAGGTGCGTTATCTCCAGGACGAAAGCCGGCTTTGATAATGCGGGTATATCCTCCAGGTCTTTCTTTGTAACGCTCTGCAAGGGATCCCATAATCTTAGCCGCAATGGTCTTATCTCCCAAAATAGAAATAGCCTGACGACGACAGGAAAGCCCACCGGCTTTGCCAAGTGTAATAATCTTTTCCACAAAAGGACGAAGGTCTTTTGCCTTTGGAAGGGTTGTTTTGATCTGTTCATGCTTAAGCAGTGACGCAGCTAACCCCTTAAAAAGAGCTTTTCTTTCGTCTGAATGACGATTAAGTTTACGACCTTTGATACCGTGACGCATAATTGAGGTTCCTTATTTCTTAAAAGGGTTCGTCGAGCTTTTTGATTAATTCTTCAATATTTTCTGGAGGCCATCCTGAAACATCCATGCCAAAATTCAAGCCCATTTGAGACAGTACTTCTTTGATTTCATTCAAAGACTTACGTCCAAAGTTAGGCGTGCGGAGCATTTCAGATTCGCTCTTTTGAACGAGATCCCCAATATAAATAATGTTATCATTCTTGAGGCAGTTGGCTGACCTAACGGAAAGTTCAAGCTCGTCTACTTTACGAAGAAGAGCGCGGCTAAAAGGAAGAAGAGAATCTTCTTTTTCTGCAAGGGTTTCTTTAGGCTCTTCAAATGTAATGAATTTCTGGAGTTGGTCTTGCAAAATCCGCGCTGCTAAGGCAACAGCATCATCTGGACGGACGGAACCATTTGTTTCCACTCGTAGGATAAGCTTGTCATAGTTTGTTTGTTGACCAACACGGGTGTTTTCTACCTTGTAAGAAACTTTCTGTACTGGGCTGTAAAGAGCATCTATTGGAATAAAGCCTACAGGCGCATCAACTTTTTTGTTGTTCTCTGCAGAAACGTACCCTTTCCCAGTGTTGATGGTAAGTTCCATTGAAAGCTTTGCCCCTTGTCCAAGGGTACAGATGTAGTGGTCTTTATTAAGTATTTCCAAATCTGCTGAAGTTTCGATCATCCCTGCAGTGACTACGCAAGGTCCATCTGCGCGGAGGTGAACCCGCACGGGCCCTTCCTTATGAAGTGTTGTAACCACTCCCTTAAGGTTGAGTACGATATCTGTAATATCTTCATTAACGCCCGGAAGCGTTGAAAACTCATGCAAAACCCCTTCAACTTGCAAGGAAGTAATGGCTGCACCTTGAAGAGAGGAAAGAAGTACACGACGGAGCGCATTCCCTAAAGTTAAGCCAAAGCCAGGCTCAAGAGGATCAGCCGTAATGGTGGCGACGTATTGTGAATCCTCACTATGGTCTAGATTTAATTTATAAGGTTTTATTAGGGCTTGCCAATTCTTCTGTATCACGAGTCTACCCTTTCAGCAGTCAATACTTGTTAATAGTTAGTCTAATTACACGCGGCGGCGCTTTTTAGGGCGACATCCGTTGTGGGGAATAGGGGTCACATCTCGAATAGATGTTATTACAAACCCTGAGGCCTGAAGGGCTCGTAAAGCAGACTCACGGCCTGAACCGGGTCCCTTTACTTCGACTTCAAGGGATTTCATCCCATGTTCTTGAGCCTTTTTCCCAGCATCTTCTGCAGCCAACTGGGCAGCATAAGGTGTGGATTTACGAGATCCTTTAAATCCCTTCGTTCCGGCAGATGACCAGGAAATAGTATTTCCTTGAGCATCTGTAATATTCACAACTGTGTTGTTAAATGTTGCGTTTACATGTGCGACGCCAGAGACAATATTTTTCCGCTCTCTACGACGAATTCTTTGCGCTGGTTTTTGAGCCATTCCTAAATCCTAATCTTTACTTTTTCTTGCCGGCAATTGCGACGGCTTTTCCTTTACGGGTCCGTGCGTTTGTATGAGTTCTTTGCCCACGTACAGGGAGTCCCTTACGGTGACGAAGGCCGCGGTAGCAGCCTAAATCCATCAAACGCTTGATATTCATAGAAATTGCACGACGAAGATCATCTTCTACTTGGTAATTTTGGTCGATGGCTTCACGAATCTTTAGGATCTCTGCATCCGTCAGTTGATGAACACGACGTTCCGCAGGGATTTTAAGTTTTTCACAAAGGTCATGGGCTTTTGATGGCCCAATACCATAAATTGACTGCAACCCAATTTCCACTCTCTTTTGGGTTGGGATATTAACACCAGCTATACGTGCCACTCACGTCTCCTTATTTTTCAGAAGCTTAAGAAATTTTCTATGCGAAGTATAGGCATTTAGAGGTAGATGTCAACACATTTCCAGCTTTTATAACATGTGAGGTAAAACGACGAGCGTAAGCTCAGGGAAGTTCATTTTGCTTTCCTGAAAAGACGCCAATGACAACAAAAGAAAAAAAGAGCCATAACAACCCACATAGACGTGCTGATAAGGCTGGCTAGGTTATTAGCTTTGGCGTTTTCCAAATACTGTGTTTTCTTTCGATCTCGCTCTGCTGTGAGCTGGTCAGGAGAAAGGCTAGTAAGCGTGGAAAGCTTGACTTTAAGAGAGTCAGATTCATTTCCAGAGGCAGCATCAACTAATTCGTCAGTTACAGACTTAAGATAGGCATCATTGGATTCATACTTAGCTATCTTCGCATAGTGCATGCGCTCTGGGATAGCTAAATCCATCGCGTAATTTAAACAAAACCCTGAACCAAAAATAATGACAAGCATGGTAACCAAGCAAACGCACAAAGCATACAACTGGAGCAGATTTTTGATTGTCATGACGTTATGCAGCCTCGAGGATTTTTTCTACTTTTTGAATCGCACAATCTGTATCAATGCTTTCAATAGCTGCGATTTCTCCTGCTAAACGATGAAGGGCGGTTTGATAGACCTGACGTTCACTGTAGGATTGCTCGGGTTGATTTACGTTTCTATAAAGTTCTCGAATGACTTCTGCTAAAGAAGCAGGATCTCCAGAATTAATTTTTGCTTCGTATTCTTGAGCTCTCCGGCTCCACATGGCGCGACGTGTGCGCCCACGCGCCTTTAATCCGTTAATTGCGGCTGTGATTTCTTTTATAGTAGACACAGGACGCAATCCGGAAGTTTTTGCATTTGCAACCGGAAGGCGCAGTATCATTCGATCTTTTTCAAAAGAGATCACAAACACTTCTATGGACTCTTGCCCTACAGAAAATGTTTCAATTGATTTTATTTTGCCGACACCATGAGCGGGGTAAATAACATGATTTCCACAGGAAAAAGAAGATGATTTTGTCATGGTGCACCTATCGTTCGTTGTTAATGAATAGTATATAGTTTGAAATATGTAAGAATTCGAATAACTAACATCAAAATTACTAATAATACATGTATATCATTTTTTTTATACTAATGCTACCCCCTTTCAATGGGTTGGTTTTTATACGTTCTTCAAAAGTCAAGCAAAAAGAATGCTTTAAAATTGGAGGGTTAGAAAACTTAACAAATGGTTAAAAAAGAATTGTTATTTTTCAACGGGATAGTTGTAGGAAAGCTGCCGAGGGGTTCCTGCTGGGATTTTTTCCTCTTCTAAGTATTGTTTTAGAAGGCGATTGAAAGCCCACCGTACTTTGTAGTATTCCCCGGGTTTTGTTCTGAGAGTCGCTCGAATTTCAAGAGCGCAATCACTGATAGAGTTAACGCCATCAATTGTAATGGGTCCGACAACGAGAGTTTTCGCAATGGGGTCTTTGCGAAGGTCTTTTGAGATTTTCTCTAAGATATCAAAGACCTTTGTGAGGTCAGCGCCAATACCCACTTGGAAAAGCATAACAGCAGCCGAGAAATCTCTGTTTTGGTTGCATAAAGTGTCAATGTTTCCATAAGGAAAGGTATATAAAGACCCATCGGTAGCTCTGAGGCGGACAACACGGATTGTGAGTGATTCAATCCGGCCTTGTTGACCATTAATTGAGACAAGATCTCCTACCGCAAAGCTATTTTCAAGAAGCATAAAAAAGCCTGTGACGAAGTCTTTAACAAGAGACTGAATTCCAAAGGAAAGACCTACAGAAAGAATTCCAACAGTTGTAAGAAGGGGAATGATGTTAACCCCTAGTTCAATGGCAATTAAAAGAACTGCGGGGGTCCATATCGCAATACGTAAGACGTTTCGGCTTACACTATGAATTGTTTTGTAGCGAGCTAATTTTTGAAGTTTGACCTCATCATCAGTTGCTTTGGCAGCTTTTAGGTATCGATTGAGAAGGCTGTTCCCCGCGCGTGTAATTCCAAGAGAAGCGATCATGATAAAACAAATACTAATGATTCGCTCTATCAATATTTTCCCGAGGGGAGAAAGGAGAAGGGATAGAGGATTTATTCCCCACATATTTAAGACAAAAATCGCGACCAAGATGTTTAAAGAAATAACAACAAAAAGGTCGATTTGGCGGCTATAGAGAGAAATATAGTTAGTTAAAAGAGGGCTTGTGTGCCGTAGAAAATTGTAAATGTAGAGAATGCGAATTTTTCGCAAACAAAAAGCCAAAAGACGTATGACAGGGAAAATAGCAAGAGTAATAAGGCCTTTCCAGACAATAAGGAGAGAGGAGTCATAATTTCGTGTTGTCCAGCTTGCATACCCTACAACGATAAAGATAATGACAGGGAAGTAACTGTATTTGAGATAAGGCAACATTGCCCTTTTCAGAGGAGAAAGAGATTTCTTTTTTTGTTGAGTTCGTACCCAACCCTTAATTTCTTTGTGCAGGTTTCCCATCATGAAAATAGCCATAAGCATAACAATAATTCCAGAGCCCTGGTGGAGAAGTCTTTTTCCTGCAAGAGGTAGGTTAATTAGCCCGCCTAATTCCAATGCAAAATATCCTAAGAGAGCAATAAGAGCCATCCGTCGGATCCAAATATAAGTTGAGTGAAGAACATCCGGAGAAAGAGGGATATGTTGTTGAGTTGGGGAAGGTCTTAGGAAAAGATTGGCCAGATCTAAAAGAATCCAAATGCTAACAGCTCCAGAACTTAAAATGCGTGTAATGGCTAGGTAAAACTCATTGTCAGGACTAATAAGTCGGGAAAGAGCATAAAAAGAAAAGCCAAAGATAAAGGGAATAAGAATGGACAGAAAAGCAGATAGAAAAAGTTTGTTTGTTTTTTCAAAAGAAGGTTCATTTTTAGATTGTAAAAGGGAATTAATTTTTGATCTTAATAAAAAAGAAAGCCCTTTAGCTAGAAAGAAAGTTACGGTTAAAGTAACAGGCAGCTGTAAAACAAAGAAAATGATTTGGTCGTATGTTTCGGGCACTTCAAGGCTCGCCAGAATCCAATTTCCTACTGCAACAAAATCTCCTAATGAAACAAAGGCTTGGAGAAGGTCGTTCGCAGCAATTTGAATAATATCATAGAGAGCAGAAAATAGATTTGCGTTAATTTCGCTCACTTTTATGGGGTTAGGAGGAAGAGGTGTTTGGGGGAGCGCATTCAAGAGACCCGTCTGTGCATTTCCTGAAAAGGGGAATAAGATAAAAGAAAAAAGAGCTAACAAAAGTGACCGCATAGAGTCCTCCTCAGCAAGATAAATGATGGCAACGACTGTATCTCAAATGCTTTATAAATGAAATAGATAGATTTTAAATTGGTCGTATTTTTTGAAATAGCTTGCTTTATTATTTAATGTTATGTATAGAAAAGATATCATTTTTTCATTTGGAAGATTAAGTAAATGTTTATTCAGACTGAAGAAACACCTAATCCTGCTACTTTGAAGTTTCTTCCCGGGCGTCTCTTGATGGAAGAAGGGACGAGGGAATTTAAGTCTAAGGAAGAGGCTAGCCAATCTCCCCTTGCCCTCAAGCTTTTTGAAAAAGAAGGGATTACAAAAGTATTTTTTGGTTCAGATTTTATTGCGGTTTCTAAGACAGACGTTTTTGAGTGGGTGGTGCTTAAGCCCTCTATTTTAGGGGCGATTATGGAACACTTTGTTTCTAAGCAGCCTTTGTTTTATACACAAGCACCTGAAACGTCAAAAGCGCCTGAGGATAATCCTATTGTGGCAGAGATTAAAGAGATTTTAGATACGCGTATTCGTCCAGCGGTTGCCATGGATGGAGGAGATATAGTATTTGATCATTTTGAAGATGGGGTGCTTTATGTACAGCTCCAAGGAGCATGTTCTGGCTGTCCAAGTTCTTCACAAACGCTTAAGAGTGGGATTGAGAACATGCTACGGCATTATGTTCCCGAAGTTCTTGAAGTTCGAGCTGTTGACCTGTAATTATAAGGAATATTAATGATGATAAAACAATCAAAGCTTCATATTTCTTTTCTTTTAGCCCTTGGCGTGATGGTTCTTAGCCATCTTAGCGTCGTGTTTTATAAGAACTGCTGCGAGTCTGACGCTGTAAGTGTTCCTCAACAACAGGTTAGCCACGAGAGTTCAGCCAAAGCCTTTGGTTTTAGGGTACCTCAAGAGCAACAGATTGCATGCAAAAGCGTAAAAGAGCTAAACGCTTTATTTTCTGAATGTGGATTTACGCTTGCTGCTGCCAAGAGTGAAGGAAAAATTCCTCGGTTATTGGTTTCCAAGCTCCCCAAAGACATGCAGCGGGCAAAAAAGGAGACGTTTATTCGTGCTCTTCTCCCTCATATTTTGCAAGCAAACGAAGAAATTATGAAAGATCGTAATCGCCTTTTGGCTCTTAAAACTCGTTTGGATGCGGGCGGGCATTTGCGTTCCTCGGAAAAACGCTGGATTTCTAAGCTAGCAGCAGATCACCGGTGTAAATCTACAAAAGTTACAACACTATTGGCCCACGTAGATGTTATTCCTCCATCGCTGGCCCTTTCCCAAGCTTGGATTGAAACAGGGAGAGGGGCATCCTCGGCTGCACGTTTAAAAAACTCTACTTTTGGATATATGCGGACCAAGACACAAGTTGAAAGCTTTAAAAATTTATTAGATAATGTCCGGGCCTACATGGTAAACTTAAACCGCCACCAAGCCTATAAAACATTTCGCAATATTCGTAAGGATATGCGGGAAAAGGGACAACCTTTAGATAGTCATAAATTAGCAAGTGGGCTGTTGTCATATTCGATACGTAAGAGCGCATATGTCCAAGATGTTCAACGGATGATTCGTGCTCAGGATTTGAAAAATTATGATCATATTACCCTAGCGGGACAACCGATAAGGTAGTGTTTAGTTGTTGTAAATTAGAACAATATGTAATAACACAAGATCTCTAATTACTAACCTCTAATTATAGATTATTATTTATTCGATGCTTGATTTTCCGACCTCTCCTTCTCAAACACGTCTGGTTGTTGCCATGTCTGGCGGTGTAGATAGTTCTGTTGCTGCAGCGCTTATGGTGGAGGCAGGATTTGATGTTGTTGGGATGACGCTTCAACTCTATGACCAGGGAGCGACTGCTGGTAAAAAGGGGGCCTGTTGCGCAGGACAGGACATTTATGACGCTCGTCAAGTCTGTGATAAGCTTGGGATTCCCCATTATATATTAGATTATGAGTCACGCTTCAGTCAGGCTGTTATTGATGATTTTGCTGATAGTTATATGCGAGGTGAAACGCCTATTCCCTGTATCAAATGCAACAGCCAAGTCAAATTCAAAGATCTTCTGACAACGGCTAAAGACTTGGGAGCGCAAGCTCTGGTGACAGGGCATTATGTCCAGCGCTTTATGGGGGCCGAAAAAGCAGAACTTCACCGGGCTATCGATCCAAGTCGCGACCAAAGTTATTTTCTCTTTGCAACAACTCAGGGACAGCTTGAGTTTTTACGCTTTCCTTTAGGCGGAATGCCAAAGACAGAGACGCGCGACCATGCCCTACGATTTGGCTTAAAGGTTGCTGATAAGCCAGACAGCCAAGATATTTGTTTTGTTCCAAATGGCTCATATGTGAGTGTTCTTGAAAAGTTGCGCCCAGGAGCCTTGGAAGAAGGAGAGATTGTCCATATTGATGGAACGGTTTTAGGTCATCACAAAGGCATTATTAATTACACGGTTGGTCAGCGAAAGGGTCTTGGAATTGGAGGCGGGGAGCCTCTTTACGTGATTCGCCTTGATCCTCTTAAACACCAAGTGATTGTTGGCCCGTATGAAGCCCTTGCGTGCTCGGAAATACGTCTTAAAGACGTGAATTGGCTGGGGGAAATCCCCCACGCTCCTGTCTCTTGTGAGGTGAAGGTAAGGTCTACGCGCCCTCCCGTTCCGGCTGAGGTGACTTTTTGTGAAACAGGATCGGCTCACGTTAACTTTTTGACACCCGAATACGGCGTTGCTGCTGGCCAAGCTTGTGTTTTCTATCAAGATTCTCGTGTCCTTGGCGGTGGATGGATTACGCGCTAGGATAAGAATAAGTCTTTGATAAAATCAAATTTTTGTCCCATAGTAAGGACATTAAAATATGTAAAAATAGAAATTTCTGATGCACCCTTTAAGCTTCCCTGACTTACGAAAAGATGTGAAGGGCGCTTCAATTGAAAAGAAAATTCTTTTTTTCTTCCTTTTTGTCTTTTTCTTTTTTTCATCTCCCGTATTGGCTGCAAAAGGGCAAGGAGGGATAGATAAAGACTCAAAAATATCCTCTGACGAAAAGCATCCTCCCTTTGTTGGAAATTTTTTGGTTCCCACGTCGCAGCGGCCAGGGCCTCTTATCGGATTTGGGCTCAATTTTATTGGTGAAAATAGGGTCCAAACATATGCTCATGGAGAGACGACCAGAGGAACCAATAGAACTCAAGAAGCGGTTGGAGGTTCAGTGGCGTATGGAATCACCGATGACTTGGCTATTTATCTATCTCCTCCAAGTGCCGAAGGAGTACGAGACAGGGATCAAAAGACGACGGGATGGAGCAATATAGGTTTGCAAGTCAACTATGCTTTATATACGGGCTCAACAACTTCCTTTGAAGAAATTATAAGTTTGGCGGGGGCTGTTTCTCCTCCGACGGCGTCGACAAATTCTGGACTTTTGCAGGGAGGGAAAAACACACGTGTTTTATTGGGAGGAGTCTTTGCGCGTATGTACCCCGAATGGTATGGGTTTACCTCTCAAGGTGTTCTGTTAGGGTCACGTTTAGGGCAAGTCGGGGTAGGGCATGAGTTCCTTTCTCAATTTGGATTGGGAAAAAATATTTTGACTCTTAAGTCTGGTTGGATTTTTGCTGTGTTGATGGAAGTAGATGGTCAGTTTATTCGGAAAAGTCAGATCAATGGCCAAACAGCGCCTGATTCAGGGGGAAACATCATTACGGTTGCTCCCTCTTTGTGGATTTCTTCAGAAACATGGGTCTTCCAAATAGGAGGCGGAGGATACCTTGTTCAAGAGCTTAATGGAGCTCAAGATAAAAACAATTATTTCCTCATTGCGAATATCGGAATAGCTTTTTAATGGCTCATAAGATGACACGCATAACAAGAAGCATTGGACAGGAATAAGATTTCGGTGTAGCGTGAGGTTAGTTAAAAACACCATAATACCATACGTAATATCATGAATATTTACTCAAATTTTTATCAGGGAACCACAGGCCCCTGGGAAGTCGTGGTTGGGCTTGAAGTTCACGCCCAAGTGAACTCTAAAGCAAAGCTTTTTTCTGGAGCTGCAACGACTTTTGGAGCCGATCCTAACACCCAAGTTTCTTTTGTTGATGCCGCCATGCCGGGTATGCTTCCTGTTCTTAATATTTACTGTGTAGAGCAAGCGGTAAAAACAGGGTTAGGGTTGAATGCAGAGATCAATCTTATCTCGGTTTTTGACCGTAAAAATTATTTTTATGCGGATTTGCCTCAAGGATATCAAATTTCTCAATATACGCGCCCCATTGTTGGAAAAGGGCATTTAGATATTGAACTTGAGGATGGTTCTTCTCGCACAATAGGTATTACACGTCTGCATTTAGAGCAAGATGCAGGAAAAAGCATGCACGATCAGCATCCTGACAAATCCTATATTGACCTTAATCGCTCGGGGGTAGCGTTAATGGAGATCGTGTCAGAGCCTGATATGCGAAGCGCTGAGGAAGCATCAGCTTATGTGCGTAAGCTGCGGGCGTTAGTAAGGTGCCTTGGAACCTGCGATGGGAACATGGATCAGGGCAGTATGCGTGTGGATGTTAACGTTTCTGTGCGTCGGCCGGGTGGTCCTCTTGGAACGCGCGCAGAAATTAAAAATGTAAATTCTATCAAATACTTAGCTCAGTCTATTGAATTTGAGACAGAACGCCAGGTAGAGATTCTTGAAAAGGGCGGGGAAATTCAGCAGGAAACTCGGCTGTTTGATGCGTCTCAAGGAATAACTCGCGCTATGCGGAGCAAGGAGCATGCTCCTGATTATCGCTATTTTCCTGATCCAGACTTACCGCCTCTTGTGATAGAGGCTGCGTGGGTAGAAGAGATTCGCCAAAGCTTACCAGAACTTCCAGATGCGAAGAAATTACGTTTTATCACCACCTATGAACTATCAGCATATGATGCCTCTGTTCTCGTTTCGGAAGGTGAAATTGGGACATATTTTGAAGAGGCCTTACACCACCTTAAACCTTTGACGCCTAAGGCGGCTAAGCTTCTTGCAAATTGGCTTATTGGCGATGTTTTTGGGGCGCTGAATCGAGATAATAAAACGATAGACAGTTGTCCTCTTTCTCCCGCGCAACTCGCGGGGCTTATTAATGAGATCCAAGCTGAGGTTATTTCTGGAAAAATTGCTAAGGAAGTATTTGCCTTGATGTGGGAGACTAGCAAAGACGCATCCAGCCTTATTCAGGAGCATGGCTTGCAGCAAATTTCTGATGATACTGCGATTCAAGGAACAATCGACAAGATTCTCGCAGACAATCCAGCGATGGTAGAGGAATATAAGGCCGGAAAAGACAAGCTTTTTGGCTTTTTTGTGGGCCAAGTCATGAAAGTAATGGCAGGGAAAGCAAATCCTGAACTTGTGAATAAATTGCTTAAGGAAAGGTTGGGGAGGTAGGTGAGTCGCAAGACCAGAAACCTCTTAACTTTAGGGATCATTTCTATATCCCTTTTCTGTTGCGCCATTATAGGAATTCTCCGGACTCAAAAAGTAGCAGAGACTCAAGAGTCTCTCCCTCATGGTCAACTCGCTATTGGAGGCCCTTTTGAGCTCATTGATAAAGATAAGAAAACTTGGAAAAACAGTGATTTTAAGGGGAAACCTCTCCTTGTCTATTTTGGATATACATATTGTCCGGATATTTGCCCTACCGCTCTTTATACAATGAGCCAAGCCGTAGAAAAGCTGGGAGGAAAAGCCACTCTTCAACCCCTTTTTATTACCATTGATCCGAAGCGCGATACTCCGGCTCAATTAGAGAATTATTTTCAGAATTTTCTTAAAGATTTTATTATGTTAACCGGGTCTTCCTTGCAGATTAAGCAAGCCATTAAGGCTTTTCGTGTGCATGCTGCCCGCGTGGAAGAGGGAAGGGGAGAAGCTGATTATTTAATGGATCACTCCTCCCTTATTTATCTTATGGATAAAGAGGGTAAGTATATTGCTCATTTCGACCACAAATGTTCCCCCCAAGACATTATAAAAAGAACAGAAACGTATTTTAAAACAGGCGTTTAGGAAAAAGATCTTGACTCCCTCTTTGGATGCCGCCAAGACAACAGAGAAATAACGAAGGCAAATAGCTAATGAATATTCATGAATACCAAGCAAAAGCTTTGTTGCGTTCTTATGGAACAGCTCTTCCGCAGGGCGGAGTGGCTTTTACGGTTGAAGAGGCTCGGAGCGTGGCCCAGACGCTAAAAGGCCCTTGGGTTCTTAAAGCACAAGTCCATGCCGGAGGTCGTGGAAAGGCGGGTGGCGTAAAGATGGCCAAGTCATTGGAAGATGTGATGACTTTTGCCTCTCAGCTTTTAGGAATGACCCTTGTGACCCCTCAAACAGGGGATGCAGGGAAAGTGGTTCAGAAAATTTATATAGAAGAAGCCACGTCTTTCTCCCAAGAATTTTATCTCAGTTTGCTTGTTGATAGGAAGACCTCCCGCCTTACGTTTCTTGCGTCTGCAGAAGGGGGAATGGATATTGAAGAATTAGCTCACTCCCACCCAGATAAAATCATTCGGACGACGTTGGATCCAGTGGTTGGATTTTCTGCATTTCAGGGCAGGAAATTAGCTTACGGGTTAGGGTTAGAGGGATCTCAGGTGAGCAGCTTTGTGCGCTTTGCAAAAAGCTTGTATGAGGCCTTTATAGCCCTTGATGCTACTCTGATTGAAATCAATCCTCTGGTTCTTACAGAGGAAGGGAAACTCATGGCATTAGACGCGAAAATGAGTTTTGACGAAAATGCTCTTCACCGCCATCCAACTATTGAGGGGTTAAGAGATTTGAATGAGGAAGATCCTAGCGAATATCAAGCTTCCCAACATGAAATAAGCTACATCAGATTACACGGAAATATAGGTTGTTTGGTGAATGGGGCGGGGCTTGCCATGGCAACCATGGACCTTCTTAAGCTTTATGGAGGAGCGCCTGCTAACTTTTTGGATGTAGGCGGCGGGGCTCCCCAAGAACGCGTCACAGAGGCCTTTAAGATTATTCTTTCCGATGTGGATGTCAAAGGTATCCTCGTCAACATTTTTGGGGGGATCATGCGGTGTGATGTCATTGCGGAGGGCATTGTTGCTGCTGTTAAAGAAATCGGCCTGTCGCTTCCCTTAGTGGTGCGCTTGAAAGGGACATATAGCGAAGAAGGAAAAGAAATTTTTAGAAAATCAGGACTTCCAATTATTGCTGAGGAAAGCTTTGCGAGTGCTGCTCAACGTATTGTAAAGGAAGTTGGGGTATGACCGTTCTCATTGATAAAGCAACGAAAGTTATCTGCCAAGGAATTACAGGGGCCCAAGGGACGTTTCACACAGAACAAGCCCTTGCCTATGGGACAAAAATGGTGGGAGGTGTGACGCCAGGTAAAGGGGGAACGCAACACCTTGGGTTGCCTGTTTTTAATACGGTCCAAGAGGCTGTGGAGATAACAGGAGCAACAGCGTCTGTTATTTATGTCCCGGCCCCTTTTGCAGCGGATGCTATCCTTGAGGCTATTGATGCTGCGTTGCCGCTTGTCGTGTGTATTACGGAAGGGATTCCTATTTTGGACATGCTGCAGGTTAAGCGCGCCCTTGTGGGATCTTCCACGCGTTTGATCGGTCCTAATTGCCCGGGAATTATTACGCCGGGTGAATGCAAAATTGGCATTATGCCAGGATCTATTCATCATCCCGGAAAGGTTGGAGTTGTCTCTCGCTCAGGAACGCTCACTTATGAGGCTGTTGCCCAGTTAACGGCTGTAGGATTAGGGCAATCCACATGTATAGGAATAGGGGGAGACCCCATCCAAGGCCTTAACTTTGTGGATTGTCTAGAGCTTTTTCATCAAGATCCTAATACAGAAGCTATTGTTTTGATTGGCGAGATTGGTGGGACAGCAGAAGAAGATGCTGCTGCCTTTTTAAAATCTCTAAAGAACCCAAAGCCTGTGATCGCATTTATAGCGGGTCTCACAGCGCCCCCAGGGCGCCGTATGGGCCATGCGGGTGCCGTTATTTCTGGTACGCAAGGCGGAGCCGAAGATAAAATCGAGGCCTTAAGGCGTGCGGGCGTTACTGTGGCGGATTCTCCTGCGTGTATAGGAGAAACAATGGCTCGCACCTTAGATAAAAAATAGCATACTATAAAAGCATAAAAAGGAACAATATCTAATCCTATGAAAATATCTGATAGATATCTATCACAAACTATCTGAAATTTATATTAATTGTTTAATGTTATTAACCACTAGTTTGGTGGTTCATCTACATCTCATTTTTAGAGCGTCTTTTTTATTCCTTTATTACATAATATTTACCTCTTTTTAGGACTTCCATATTCAAATCATAGATTGTGAGTGTAATATTATAGACATTCTTAAATATTTTAGGTATAAAACTCTCTAAAATAGTTGGAGTAATCACAAAATGTCTTCTTCGTCTTCTCCTGATGAGATTAAATCTCTTACCGGTATTCGTTGGGTTGCAGCATTTTATGTATTTATATTTCATTGCCAAATTCATCTGGGGCGGGCTTTTTCTTGGAAGCCTTTAGCGTCCTTTATTGATAATGGCGCAACGGCAATGTCTTTGTTTTTTATTCTATCTGGTTGGATTTTAACCCATGTTTATAACACAGGGTCTTTTGACATAAGAGATTTTTACCTAAAGCGTTTTTCAAGAATATACCCTTGTTATTTTGCGTATGGCTTGTTTTCAATTCCTATGATTTTTTTACAGAGTATTGAATATAAATTCATGGTTTTCGGGGGAACGTTACGCGACGTTATTAATTTTATATATGCATTGTTTTTATTTATTTTTATGCTTCAGGCGTGGTTGCCATCGTTATTTGGGTACTGGAATTTTGGTGGTTCTTGGTCGTTAAGTGTTGAAGCTTTCTTTTATCTTTTGTTCCCTTTTTTTAGACAACTCTTAAATGGAGTAAAAACGCAAACTCTTAACTTGATGATTGTATTAGTTTTCATTTTTTCAATAGCCCCATTTTTAGGCTTCTATCTTTTTTCTCAGGAGACAGATTATAACACAATTAGGATTATGATATATGATAACCCAATGCTAAGGCTTCCTGAATTTTTACTTGGGATGATGGGCTATATTTTAACGATTGAGCATAAAAACATTATTCTTGCTTCGCCTAAGATTTTTACGGGTTTATTTGTCTTTTTTATTGTATTCTTATCAATTCCCTTAAAACATATATCCTATGGTTTGTATTCGTTTATATGCGTTCCGTTCTTTTTATCATTTATTGCATCTGCGCACTTATCAAAAGGATTTCTTTCTCTTTTTTTGGGGAATTCCATTATGCAGTATTTGGGGAAAATTAGTTATTCATTTTATTTATCTCAATTCGTATCATTTGGCCTTTTTAAGGGGTTTTTGATAAAAAACAATGAAAATATTTCGATAAGATGGGCCTGTTCTTTTATCTTAACCCTTGTTGTAAGTGTGATTGTTTATCATTTTATTGAGGTTCCGTTTAGGAAAAGATTGCGGAGTGAAAAAGGTAGTTTTTCTTTTATCTTGTACCTTCAGAAATTTACTAACTTGCTTGCAGTAGCGAGAAAATAAATATCAAGGGAGGACCAGAAAATTGGAGTTGTGTCTCGCTCAGGAACGCTCGCTTATAAGGCTATTGCTCAGCTGACGGCTGTAGGACTAGGGCAATCCTAGGGTGACAATCAGGTTCGAAGAGCTCCCTCATTATCGTACTATTTCATTAGTTCGTTTTTAAAGTAGTTTGCTATACCTAAGGTTTTTGGGCGGCATTTGCGAAAGCATCCTGGACAGCGTCTACACTTAAAATCTCAGGAAGAACTATTCCATCGGGAGCTTGAGGGCCAAAAACAATATTAAAGGGGATCCCGTACCTATCATATTTTTGGAGAAATGCGCTAATAACAGGATCCTGTTTTGTCCAATCAGCTTCCATTGCGACAACCTTAGGGTGGCCTAAGAGTTGGGTAACAGCCGGATCATTTAAAACCAGTTTTTTATTCACACCACAAGTAACGCACCATCCTGCAGTCGCGTTAACAAATACTACGTTCCCTTGGCTGACAAGAGAGGGAATGGTTTCGAGGTGGAAAGGTTGCCACACTTCTAAAGAAGTATCTTTCTTGTGGGAAAGGTTTCCGCACGCAACCCAAGAGAAGGACCAAGCGATAAGGAAAAGAGGCGTGGCCAAGAGCCAAGGTTTAAGCATAGGCCTTTTATGGTGTTTAATCCAGAAGAGTGAAATTGCTATCAAACAGAGAAGTGTGCTCCCGCCGACAGCCCACAAGGGGAGGTGGAAACTTAAAATCCAACCAATCCATACAGCCGTAATAGCAAGGATCAGTGCAAGTATTTTTTGCATCCTGATCATCCACGGTCCTGGGCGAGGGAGACGGATAAACCGAGCAGGAAGGGCTGCCACTAAAAAGTAAGGAAACGCAAAGCCTAGTCCTAAGAAGAAGAAAACGAGGAAGATATCTGAGATCGTTCGTGCCAAGGCAAAACTTAAAGCAGTGCCGACAAAGGGAGCTGAGCAAGGGGTTGCAAGAAGGGTGGCAAAGGCTCCTCCTAAAAAGTCTTTAATTCTTCCTTTTCCTTCGTGGGTAATGAGCCACGTTCCCCATCCAGAGGGAAGATCAATTTCAAACACTCCCCATAAGCTTGCAGAGAAGGCTAAAAGTACAAGGAAGACAAACAAAAGAAAGTGCGGATTTTGAAAATGAATCCCCCAGCCAAAGGCTTCTCCTGAACCTTTTAAAATCACTGTTACCAACGCCAGAAAGAGAAAAGAGGTTATAATGCCAAGGCCTGTAATAAAAAATCCCTCTTTTACATGGACATCCAGAGTTTGTGTTGAATGCTTAATCAGAGCCATGATTTTTAAAGAGAGCACTGGCAAAACACAGGGCATAAAATTCAGGATAAGTCCTCCCAAAAAAGCGATGGCAAGAAGGGTCAGAAGAGAAAGATCGGCCTTCTTTGCTGGCGTTATTGAAAAAAGAGGGTCAGGGGCGTCCCCTGGGGTTAGAATAAGAGATAAGGTCTCTTCAACGGGAACACATATGGCTCCGCACGCTAGGAAAGACATTTTTATAGTGAGGTGAATAGGAGTTTTTCCATCCAGAGAAGTGATATCAAGCGGGATCAGTGTTTTCCCTTCATAAACGTATGAATCTTGGTCTTGTACGCGTGCTTTATGGGCAGAAGGCCAGAGAATGTTTAATGTTTTCAGGTTAACAGATGTCTCATAGCCTATTTTTGGCTCAAATCCAGCTGCAGTTTCTCCGGGAGGAGTTGGTGCATAAGCATGCCATCCTTGGGGGATGGTTAGCAACACGCCTGCTTGAATATGGCCGTTTTTTTGTTCTCCCTTTATAAGCTGTACGGTGACAGGCGACGTGTTAAGAGCCTCTGCAGAAATAGGCAGGAAAAAGCTAGCAACGAGCCACGCCGTAAAGTATAGGAGAATATTTTTCATAGATAGGACCTAGTCTTATTAAAAGAGTTAAAAGCCAATATACTATAAAAAACCTAAAAGAACAAATAGTGGAGTGAATCTTTGCGCGCAATGGGATCGACATAAATGACTCCTTGAAGGTGACGTTCTCTTTCCCAGGGGTGGAAACATAACTGTGGTCACGTCTAAGTAAGCCTGAATGCCATCCGTTCCCTCATAATGCTACATCCCGTCGAGCGGAAGGATTCCCAAGTCTGGGTTACTTGTTGCAGCAACAGATCGCACCTATCAAACGACCTACCTGCCCGCAACCCATGGAGCCAGTACTCGTGTTATTCCCCGTCTTCCCTCCACACTGGATCTGATTGCTCGCGCAATGACTCTGGAAGCTGCATCCCTGAATTTGAGTTGTAGAGGTCGAGGTGGCACAGGCTGCGGAGGCCGCTCCCTGCATTCCTTGCCAGAGGCAAGCACTTATTAATAATGTTTGAAGAGTTTTTTATTATTTTTTTCCATTTTTATTTTGTTTTAGATTGTTTTATATAATAATATTGTTAATATCTCATAAAAATAAGTTTGCATTTCATCAGAAGCTTCTGAACAAGGGGGTTGTCTGAAATGAATAAGAAAACACCTTTTGCAGAGACTGCTTAATCAAGATGCAGGAAAGGGGAGGTTAATGTGCCCTGAGAGGGAGAGAGGAAAGGGGCCGGGAGGATGAGGCTTCAAGATCATGGAATAATTCATTCAATGTGCTGTAGTTAGCCTTTATAAGTTTTGTTTTTTTACGATGCTTACGGTGTTTCTTTAAAGTAGGCTTTTTAGGCGGTTTTTGCGTTGAAAGTGTGTGCGCATGAATGAGCCCTCTGATGGAAGGACGACTCTTTCCTGGATTCCCCTGAATTTTTGTATAAGCAGCTTCCAAAAGGTTAGTCATTTTCTTGTCGCGTGCGTGCCTTGTTTCGCCTCCCAACACGACGGCAATAATTCGATGATTATTTCTGACGATAGATGCGGCCAGATTAAATCCTGAGGCACAGGTAAAGCCTGTTTTTATACCGTCTACTCCCTTTATCTTGCCCAAGAGATGATTATGATTCCGGTGGACGGTCTTTCCATAGCGAAATTCTTTTGTGCTAAAAAATTTAAAATACTCTGGGAAATGCTTGTAGAGAGCTCGAGAGAGGGTGGCCATGTCGCGTGCTGTTGTTATTTGACGCTTGTTTGGCAGACCTGATGCATTTTTAAACACCGTATTTTTCATTCC
The DNA here is from genome assembly GCA_020049895.1 of Alphaproteobacteria bacterium. GTDB lineage: Bacteria > Pseudomonadota > Alphaproteobacteria > UBA9655 > UBA9655 > UBA9655. Next base: position 101,310 of record JAGVLE010000024.1, read on the forward strand.
CAGCTTGTGAGCCTGGTTTGTCATGTGGACAGCAAAAATCTTTTCGGAGCCTTTTCCTAAAGCTTCAGCAAGAACAACTGTCGCGTCATTAGCAGATTTCGTAACCATGCCTAGAATCGCCTGACGAACTGTGAGGGTTCCTCCCTTTTTTAGCCATAATTTAGAAGGTTGTTGAAGAGTCGCGTGATGGGAAATGGAGAGGTTTTGGTTCATCGTTAACTTACCTTCCCGCAAGGCTTTGAAGGTAAGATAAAGGGTCATCATTTTGGTAAGAGAAGCGGGGGGGATAGGATGGTCAGGGTCAGAGGCTGTGTAAACTTTTCCTGTCTCAGCACAAACAACAATGAAGGAAGTCTTGCGAGCCCAGGCTTGGGCAGGAAAGATGACACTGCATGCCATCCAGATATATAAGCTCATGAGCACAAGCTTTTTATATGCTCTCATCCTTAACTCATTAAAATTTTATGATAACTCTCTATATAACACACGGCTTTTGCGTTTTTGTCTAGACAAAAGTTAAGCTTTCTCTATATTTTTCTAAAAGCTTTCAAAAGGTACGCGCATGATCATTGTTTTTGGCTCCCTCAATGTTGATATGGTTATGAAAATTGAGACCATGCCTCATCCAGGAGACACCGTTTTGTGCCCTAATTATCGTCTTGTCCCCGGGGGAAAAGGCGCGAATCAGGCTCTTGCTGCGGCTAAGGCTGGTGCCCCTGTAAAACTCTTTGGAAAAGTAGGACAAGACGACTTTGGAAATGTTGTTTTGGGAGCTCTCAAAACGTCTTCCATTGATTTACAAGGGGTTGACTCAATTTCTGAGGCCTCTACAGGCTGTGCCATGGTATGCGTGGATAAAGCAGGGGAAAATATGATTGTGGTTGCTAGCGGCGCAAATTTGAAAGCACAAGAAGCTGACATTCCCAATTCTCTTTTCTCAAAGGAAACAATTCTTCTTCTGCAAATGGAAACCACAGCCGAGGAGAACTGGAAGCTTATTCAGCGGGCCAAGAAGCAGGGAGCTCGTGTTCTCTTGAATCTCGCTCCAGCCCATCCTATCCCTGAAGATAGTCTTTGTAGCCTTGATATCTTAATTCTCAACCAGAATGAGGCGGCCCTTTTGGCGCTTCACCTTGGGTTTGACGTGATTTCTCCCACAGCTGCTGCACGACGGATTGCGGCAACTTATGGAATTATTTGTATCGTTACTTTAGGGAAAGAGGGTGCTATTGCCTGTTGTTCCGAGGGAACGTGGGTTGTGAAAGCTATGGAGATTGACCCCATTGATACCACTGCTGCAGGGGATGCTTTTGTTGGTGTTTTGGCAGCAAGCCTTGATGCGGGTCTTACGCTTCCTCTTGCTTTGCAACGCGCTTCTGTAGCAAGTGGATTGACGTGTCTTCAGGCCGGTGCTCAATCCAGCCTTCCCTCAAACCTTCAAATCGATGCTAACCTTAAAAAGATTCCTCTGCCGCGGCTGATGGTGTAAAAGTTTAAAAATAAATATTTTTTTGAAACAAAAGGAGTTCTCAATGGCTTTATGGGAATCTATCTATCGGTTGGCTGGCTGGTGGATTATTAATGTGGATATGTTATTCCTCGTTTTTCTTTTGGGAGCAGGGCTTCTCTTCGCTCTTAAAAAAAAGAAATGTGGGAAACGCTTGCTTATTCTAAGTTGTAGTGGATTTGCCTTTTTCGGAATTATCCCCGTGGGTCTATGGACTTTAGAACACCTCGAAAATCGTTTTCCTAAGGTTGAAACCATTCCTGCAGATGTTAAAGGAATTATCTTGCTAGGAGGAACCTTTGATCTGTGGACAATGTCTGCGCGCAAAGAACCAGCCTATAATTTGACTGTGGGAAAGTTGATTCGCTTTGTAGAGTTGGCGCGCCGGTATCCTCAGCTGCAGCTTGTCTTTACGGGAACCAAGATTGAGGCAGAAACCACAAAGAAAGAACTTTTAGTGTTGGGCATTAATCCAGACAGAGTTATTTTTGAAGCCAATGCTTTAGATACGAAAACAAACGCATCAAATACGGCGACGCTTATTCAGCCGCGGCCAGAAGAAAAATGGATGTTGCTGACCTCTGTTTATCATCTGCCTCGTTCCGTTGGTCTTTTCCGCAAGGCGGGCTTCAATGTTATTCCTTTTCCAACGGATTATCATACGCCTGGGAAATATGAGCCGCTTTTTTGTATAGGATTGAAGCTTAATCTGGATGCGTGGCACGCAGGTTCTCGAGAGTGGTTGGGAATGGTAGCAAATTACCTTGCTGGTCGTTCGAGTGAGGTCTTTCCAGGTCCGCAATAAGTTGATATAACCCCTTCATGACTGATTTTTCACTCATTCGCAATTTTTCTATTATTGCTCATATTGACCATGGGAAATCCACCCTGGCTGATCGTTTGATTCAGCGTTGTGGAGGGCTTTCAGACCGAGAGCTTAAGGAACAAGTCCTTGATACTATGGATATAGAACGGGAGCGAGGAATCACCATCAAGGCTCAAACCGTACGGTTGAAGTATACAGCTAAAAATGGTCTCATCTATCAGCTTAACCTTATGGACACCCCTGGTCACGTAGACTTTGCTTATGAGGTGAGCCGCTGCCTAGCCGCTTGTGAAGGATCGCTTCTTGTGGTGGATGCAAGCCAAGGGGTAGAAGCTCAAACCTTAGCGAATGTTTACCAAGCTATTGATAACAATCATGAAATTATTCCTGTCTTGAATAAAATTGATTTGCCAGCGGCTGATCCAGATCGGGTGAAAGAGCAAATCGAAGACGTTATTGGCTTGGATGCTAGTGATGCTATTGAAATTTCAGCAAAAACAGGCATTGGAATAGATGAAGTATTGGAAGCCGTTGTCCACCGTCTTCCCTCACCTAAAGGAGATGCTTCTGCTCCCTTGAAGGCTTTGTTAATTGATAGTTGGTATGATGTCTATTTAGGCGTGATCATTCTCGTTCGTATTGTTGATGGGGTCCTTAAGCCTGGGATGAAGATTAAAATGATGTCTACAGGGGGAGGGTATATCGTTGATCAAGTCGGTGTTTTTACCCCCAAAAGAGAAACACTTGCTTCCTTAAATCCGGGAGAAGTAGGTTTTTTTACAGCTGGCATCAAGGCTGTGGCGGATTGTAATGTGGGGGATACGGTTACAGAAGAAAAACGCATGGCAGCGGCGCCCCTTCCTGGCTTTAAGCCGAGCGTTCCTGTTGTTTTTTGCGGCCTTTTCCCAACAGACGCGGCGGAGTTTGATGTTCTCAAAGAAAGTTTGGGAAAATTACGCTTGAATGATGCAAGCTTTATGTTTGAGCCTGAATCTTCTGCAGCTCTTGGATTTGGGTTTCGTTGCGGATTTCTAGGCCTTCTTCACCTTGAAATTATTCAAGAGCGTTTGGAACGTGAATTTAATTTAGATCTCGTGACGACAGCGCCCAGCGTTGTTTATAAAATTCATATGACCAATGGAAGTGTGATAGAGCTTCATAATCCTGCGGATATGCCAGATGTTGTCAGGATTGATCGCATAGAAGAGCCCTGGATTAAAGCCACAATTCTTGTTCCTGATACCTATTTAGGGTCTATTCTTACGTTGTGTACAGAAAGACGGGGCGTTCAGGTGGATTTAACATATGTCGGAAATCGGGCAATGGCTGTTTATCGCCTTCCTTTAAATGAAGTTGTCTTTGATTTTTATGATCGCCTTAAATCCGTTAGTCGTGGGTATGCAAGCTTTGATTATCATATTGATGGATATGAAGATGGCCAGCTTGTTAAGCTGTCTATTCTTGTGAATGCAGACCCAGTAGATGCGCTTTCAATGATTGTCCACCGTGCTCATGCAGAATCCCGCGGCCGCGCTTTGTGCAGCAAGCTCAAAGAGTTAATCCCTCGACAGCTCTTTAAAATTGCGATTCAAGCGGCCATTGGAGGGAAAGTTGTTGCACGAGAAACGGTTTCAGCTCTTCGCAAGGATGTTACAGCAAAGTGCTATGGCGGTGATATTACCCGTAAGCGCAAGCTTTTAGAAAAACAAAAAGAAGGGAAAAAACGTATGCGTCAAATCGGAAACGTTGAAATTCCCCAGTCCGCTTTTCTTGCTGCCTTGAAAATGCATGAGGATTAAAAATTTTCAAAAGTCTGTGTTAAGATAGTGAATACGATTTTTCGGTAGAACTGGTTTACTCTCCCATTGCTGTAGGACTTTAAAAGCGATATAAGCACAACATGAACATAATAATGCCGCATCAATTAATAAAGTTTACAGGGGTTCTTATTCTTCTCTTGGGTGTTGTTGCGTGTACAGAAAGCGAAGCACCTTATGTGGAAAAGCCGGCTACTGATCTTTATATGACGGGGTATCAAGACCTTGTTAAAGGTGAGTATAAGGAAGCAGCAGAGGCCTTTGACGAAGTAGAACGCCAACATCCTTATTCTGAATGGGCGAGCAAGGGTCAGCTTATGGGGGCTTACGCACACTATCTGAAGGGAGAGTTTGAGAAAGCTATTGGAACCCTTGATGCGTTTATTCAGCTTCATCCCGGATATCCGCACATTGACTATGCCTATTATTTAAGAGCCTTGTGTTACTACGATCAAATCTTAGGGATTGAGCGCGACCAAAAATACACCCATGAAGCGCTGAAGGCCCTTGAAACAGTTGCTAAAAAATTTCCTGGCACAAAATATGCTCGCGATGCTCAGCTTAAAATGGATTTGGTGTATGATCACCTTGCAGGCAAGGAATTGCAAGTTGGGCGCTATTATATGCGTCATCAATATTATCTTGCAGCTATTAATAGATTCCAAACAGTTGTTGATATTTATCAAAGAACGACTCACATCCCCGAAGCTCTTCATCGACTTATTGAATGCTACTCGGCTTTGGGACTTACAAAAGAAGCCCATACGGTGGCTGCAGTTTTGGGACACAACTTTCCAGGAAGTGAATGGTATGCGGATAGCTACTTGCTAGTTGAGGGAAAGGATTTGCGTCCGGTTATCACTAAAACCAAAGAGGGTACCTGGAGCCAACGCCTAGGTTTCTAAAGGGAGGGCTCATGTGGCCTGACGTCATAAAATTACGTAACTTTTATTCAAGTCGCTTGGGACACATCGCACGGCGTATGATTCGTCGAAGAATTCGAGAGTTTTGGCCTGACATAAAAGGAAAAACCGTTATGGCGCTCGGTTATTCAACCCCTTATTTAAGATATTATCGTGAAGAATCTCATCATCTTGTAGCCTTTATGCCTGCTGAACAGGGCGCTCTTTCGTGGTCAAAGAAAAATCCAAATATTGCTGTTCTGACCGAGGAAACACAACTTCCCCTTCCCGACAAATCAATTGATCTTGCTTTGGTTATTCATAGCCTTGAATTTACGTCTTATCCACGAGAAATGATTCGTGAGATTTGGCGTGTTCTGAAAGATGGAGGTCGTTTGTTACTTGTTGTTCCCAATCGATCGGGATTGTGGGCTCGGGTGGATAAAACACCCTTTGGGCAAGGCCAGACCTATAGCTTGCCTCAGCTGGCTCAATTTATGAAAGAAAACAATTTTACTCCCCTACATAGCGAGTATGCTCTGTATATTCCGCCCTTTCGTTCCAGTCTCCTGTTGAGTATGGTGCGTGCTTGGGAAAAAATAGGACATAGGTGGTTCCAAAGCTTCTCTGGTGTTCTCTTTCTTGAAGTTTCCAAGCAAGTTTACGCAGGTGAAGCCCTTGAAGCAGCCGTCTGGGAAGACAAATTACAACTTGTTAAAAAGCTTGTGTTTCCTTTGAAAAATTAAAAAAAGAAGAAGCTTTGTTCTAGAGAACAGCGTTAGTTGCACACTTCCTCTGGTGGGAGGGTACAGGGGGGACAAGGGTGGAGCTTAAAGTAAGATTCCTCAGATCCACAGACGCATTCAGCGCATGCACAAGAGTCGCATGTACAAAAAGGGCTAGGAAGCGGCGGAGATGTTTCACACCCTGCGAGAAAGAAGGTGGAGGTAAGGAATATAACGGCTGCACGTATTTTCATTTTTTTCCTTTATTGTTTTTTCTTTATAAGAACTAATTTCTAATATACTCCGTATAAGAAAGCGCCGCAATGAGAGAAAAAAACATAAGGCTTAAGTTGTTTTTGAAATAATATAGCCTGATCTATATAAAGCGATCATATTGATTGGAAGAGTTGATCGATAGAACAATTGGTTTTTCGTCTATAGGATTTAGCCTGAGCCCATTTG
>JAGVLE010000007.1 GCA_020049895.1 Alphaproteobacteria bacterium
AATGGCATCGGTATCGGAAGACTCGAATGCAATGGCAGAAATATCAGATGATGAGGAAGAAGAGTCGGATGCAATGGCATCGGTATCGGAAGACTCGAATGCAATGGCAGAAATATCAGATGATGAGGAAGAAGAGTCGGATGCAATGGCATCAGTATCGGAAGACTCGAATGCAATGGCAGAAATATCAGATGATGAGGAAGAAAAGTCGAACGCAGGAACAGCTGTTGGAAACTCACCCCAACAATTTCTCGAACTAAACCAGGTAAATTTAAGATCAAACATGAGAAAAGTGAACCATTCAGACGCAGTTGTTCAAAATTTTACATACCGCACACCTCCTTCTTCTATACATACTTCTTCTGCAGCAAGCCCGGGGAGGAAGAAGCTACCTGTGAGCAGCAGTAACGGCTGGGTTGACGACGATAATAACTGAGGATGCATCTGCGGTATAGATCACTCCTTGGGAGAGCACATCCCCCTCGTCTTCTTGAAAAGTATAACCTGAGCGAGTAAGGTGAGGCCGAGACTAATTCAATCGTGAGGCATTCATGGCGAATCTTTTTATTTTACCTTCTCTTTTGGGGGACACGATATTAACGACGGGGGGGATTGATCATTATAATGATGAGCCCGCTGTTATTATTACGGCATCAAAATCTGCAGGTATTTTTGAAGATCTTCCGCATTTAGAGCGACTGATTATTCTTGATAAAAAACCGTGGAAAAAGCATTGGTTTGATATATGGAGAGAAACCCGCAAGACATCTTGGAACCGCGTTTTTGATCTTAAAGGCTCAGCAACTTCTTTTCTGTTAAAGGCTAAGAAAAGATATATTTGGACGCACACGGATGATCGTGAACATAAAATTCATCAAATAAGTCGCGTGTTTGGAAGTGAGACTCCTCTTCCTCCCACCATTTGGACCTCAAAAGAACGTGAGGCACGTTTTAAGCCAAAGCGCCCCACTCTGGCGGTAGCGCCTGTTCCAGGATGGAGAGGAAAACAGTGGCCGATTGAAAATTTTATAGAGCTTCTCCAAAAATTCTGTAAAACCTACCCAGAGGCGCAAGTCGCCGTTTTTGCCGCTCCTCACGAAAAGTCACTGGCTCTTCCCCTGTTGGAAGCCCTGCCAAAAGACCAGTGCGTAGACACCATAGGGGGGCCCTTAATAGATAGCGCAGCGTTCATTAAGTCTTGCCGCCTTTTCATAGGGAACGACTCAGGCCTTATGCATTTAAGTTCTGCGATTAGGACCCCAACCATTGCCTTGTTTGGGCCCTCTAATGAGAAGATTTATGGTCCGTGGTCTCATCTTGACCCCTCTCCTCATCGCACGCTTCGCGGGGATCCTTTTGCAGGAAATGTGCGCCAAACGCAGGCAGATACGAGCAATTATATGGGATCTCTCAAGCTACCTCCCGTGTGGGAAGTCGTACAAGAACGTTGGGAAAATTTGGAAAAATAAAGGAAACATGAGTAGCCTTTATATCCTTCCTACGTTTATTGGCGATTGTATTCTAATGGCCTCTGGCATCATTGATCAATTCAAAGATGAATCATCGATGGTCGTTGCTAACCCACAGACGGCTCCTCTTTTTGAGGACTTGCCAAATATGGAAAAGTTAATCGTCCTCAAAAGAAAGCCTTGGAATCAGCATTGGATTGACGTATGGAGAGAAACGCGGGGACAATCCTGGGACCGAATTATAAATTTCCGAAAAGCGGGCCTTCCTTATTTCTTAAAAACAAAAAAACACATGGTGTGGCAAGATTCAGCAGAGTCTCCTCTTCATATTGTGCAACAAGTGACCGATTGTTTTGGATATGAAACGCCTCTTTCTCCTACCCTATGGTTGTCTCCAGAACGGCTTGCTCGCACAAAGCCAAAGCGTCCGACGTTTGCAGTAGCGCCTATCCCAGGATGGAAAGGAAAGCAGTGGCCACTTGAAAATTTTAAAGAGCTCCTTCAAAAATTCTGTAAAGCCTATCCAGAAGCACAAGTCGCAGTCTTTGTCGCTCCTCATGAAGTGGAAATAATTCAGTCATTGGTGGAATCCCTTCCTAAGGATCAGTATTTGGATACACGAGGGTGGCCCCTTTTAGAGTGTGCGGCGCTCATCCATTCGTCTTGTCTTTTTCTAGGAAATGATTCAGGTTTAATGCATGTGAGTGCGGCAGTAAACACCCCCACTATTGCCCTGTTTGGGCCGTCTAATGAGAAGATTTTTGGCCCTTTTTCGGCAGAAAGTCCTTCCCCTCACCGGGTTATTCGAGGCGAACCTTTTACAGGTAATATTCGTCAGGTTAAGGAAACAGAGCATATCTGTTACATGACGTCTCTTTCTGTTCCGCAAGTGTGGGGAGTCGTACAAGAAATGTGGGATTTACATGCGAATAAGGGTGGATCCCCAGGCGTAGCCACCCGCAAAGGCCTCGCATAAAACCAGGTCTCCCTTTTTAATGCGGCCATCTCTTACAGCTTTATCAAGAGCTAAGGGAATAGAGGCAGCGGATGTATTGGCTTGCTCGGCCCCGGTATGAATAACTTTTTCATCAGGAAGCCCTAATTTTTTGGCGGTAGCGTCAATAATGCGTTTGTTAGCTTGATGAGGAACAAGCCAATCTAGCTCATCTTGAGACAGATCATGAATTTTGAGAATTTCTTCTACGGCTTCTCCAAGAGACTGAACGGCATTTTTAAAGACGTCCCGACCACTCATTTTGACAAAGCCAGACGTTTGAGTTGTGCTGGGTCCCCCTGTTGTACAGAGAGAATCATAGCCAGCGCCATTTGTGCGCAAAAGGCTTCCCAGAATTCCCCGGTCTGTCTCTTTTTGAGCCTGGAGGACGACAGCTCCTGCTCCATCTCCAAAGAGAACAGCTGTTGACCTGTCATTCCAGTCAATAACACGGCTCATCGTTTCAGCTCCAATAACAAGAGCTGTTTTTGCCATTCCTTGCTTTAGGTACGCATCCGCTGTTGCAAGGGCAAAGATAAACCCGCTGCATACGGCAGCCTGATCAAAGGCTATGCCCTTTGTCATGCCTAATTTGGCTTGAACACGCGTAGCCGTTGCAGGGAGGGTATGATCAGGCGTACATGTGCCAAGAATAATTAAGTCAATATCTTGAGGAGTAAGGTGAGCCGCCTCTAAAGCTTGTTGGGCCGCTTTTACTGCAAGGTCAGAGGTGTATTCTCCTTCGGCGGCAATATGACGTGCACAAATACCTGTTCTTTCCACAATCCATTCATGAGACGTGTCAAGATACTGAGACAACTCATCATTTGTTACCTTTTTTTTTGGAAGGTAGCTGCCGGTTCCTAAAATGACAGAGCGTAAGGTCATCGCGAGGCGGCCTGGAGAGCTTCAGCATTTGAGGCAAATTCATCACGGAAATGCTTATTCATCTCAGAGCTTATCATTTCTATGGCTAGATCAAGAGCATGCACAAATCCAAAAGCATCTGTTCCTCCATGACTTTTGATAGCAATACCATTGAGACCTAGCCACATTCCGCCATTATAGCGACGATAATCAAGGCGAAGAGACATCTTTTTTAGCATAGGCCGAGCGAATAAGTATCCAAGCTTGGCCATCCACGAACTTTTAAAGGCTTCCTTGAAGTAATGGACAACCATATGCATGATCCCTTCCCCTGCCTTCAGAACGACGTTTCCTGTGAATCCATCCATAACTGCAACGTCAACGGTCCCGCGAGCGAGATCATTACCCTCGATGAACCCATAAAAATTGTCACGAATGGAAGAATCTCGAATAAGATCAGCAGCTTCTTTGATAAGAGGACTGCCTTTGATATCTTCTGACCCCACATTGACAAGGCCAACAGTTGGTTTTGGCAAGTGAAGGACATGGCGCGCAAATAATTCTCCCATAATCGCAAATTGCTGAAGGTTTTTAGCTGAGCATTCCACATTTGCACCCAGATCTAACAAAACCGTTTCTCCACGCAGGGTAGGGGCAAGAGCAGCAAGAGCAGGACGATCAATGCCCGGCATGGTTTTAAGAATAATTTTTGCAAGCACCATATAGGCCCCTGTATTTCCTGCAGACACCACTCCTTGGGCGGTCCCTTTTGAGACAGCTAGGATAGCTTGGCGCATACTGGAGTTGGGAAAGCCTCGGACGGCAGCGCTTGGCGGTGTATCCGGGCTAATAACCTCGTCACAATGAATGAGTGTAAAGCGATCTTTTGAAATTTTTTCTTTAGATAACAATGGGTTAATGACATTTTCGTCTCCGAAAAGAAGAAAATGAACAGCAGGGTACCGTTTTGCGGCGGTAGCCACTCCTTGTATAACCATTTGGGGGGCTTTATCGCCTCCCATAGCATCAACAGCTAATTGGATTGTCACCAAAGACTCTCCTTTATGGAAGGCGAAAGTTAAGCAACTGCTTCATTAGAAGAAGTACCTAAAACTTGTCGTCCTTTATAATATCCACAAGAAGGACAAATGTGATGAGGACGTTTATATTCTCCGCAATTAGGGCATTCCACACCAATAACAGGCTTAAGTGCGTGATGAGCACGGCGCATTTTTTGGCGAGAAGGAGATGTCTTTTTCTTAGGAACTGCCATTACTACTAACCTTTCGTTCGCATGAATTCACTGATTTTGTTTACCCTAAAAAAAAGAATACAGCAAGTGTTTCCTTTCGTTCGAGGAAGTGGTATGTAAGTATTTAACATTTATAAAAGGGCCCGGGATGAATCGTTATAGCTTTTTGTATATGAGCTTTCTGTGTTTGTGCTTTATTAAGGCTCCTGCGTTTTCTCAATCTTCTAACAATCTTCACCCCTCTTTTTCACCCTCCGTTCGTGTTCCTCCAGGATTATCAAATACTGTGTTTTCAGGTGGGGGTGGGAATCCAAAACAAATTATTGACTGTTATACAGTGCTTTATGATACGCCAGGCTATCAAAATGCTCAAGCGCAGGGCGCGTGTTACGAGGCTCAAACAGCTTGTGTGCGTCTGGGGCTTATTCAACAGTTCATGCAACCACAGAAAAAAGCTCAATTTTCTCAACTCTACCCAGGAGGGTCTTTCTCTGAGGCAGAGCTTAAGACGCACGTTCAAGCAACGTTGCTGGATGTTAAAGTAAAGCTTATGGGATGTGTTCTGGCGGCAGCTGCAAGTGTTACGACAGATTCTGTGATTGATCAGGCAGGATTTGCGCCTCCTTTGGAAGAAAAACTGCAGACGGAATCAATGAATGTAACGTCTCCTGCTGCAAGCCCTTTTCCTGGTTCTTCTCCGTTGCCGCCTCTTCCTTTGTCTGAGTCTTCTTTAGAACCTCTTCCTCAGGAGCAACCCGGCCTTGCGTCTCCTAATTATCCTACTGAACAGGAAGGAGGCCCCCCACAGCCTCCTTGGTCCATTTAAAGATTTTTACAATAGGCCTCATATTGACTTCCTGTTAAGGGCAAGACACCATAAAATACTCCCTCTCCGGACAGAGAAGGGTCGAGCTCTATAGCCTGATCTATATAAAGCGATCATATTGATTGGAAGAGTTGATCGATAGAACAATTGGTTTTTCGTCTATAGGATTTAGCCTGAGCCCATTTG
>JAGVLE010000022.1 GCA_020049895.1 Alphaproteobacteria bacterium
AGCTTTTTGCAAAACTCAAGGCATTGCTCAGAAAAGCAGCACATCGCACTGTTGATGCTCTTTGGAACGAAATTGGAAACTTGCTGAATGCTTTTTCTCTAGATGAGTGTAAAAATTACTTCGCTTCTTCAGGCTATGTGCTTACTTAAATCAAAAACGCTCTAATTAACAGAAATTTCACCGTTGCTAACTTTAATAATCATGTTATTAAAGAAATCGTTAAGTTTCGTGGTATTTTTTAAATCGTCTTTTGTAAACGTGTGTGGGGGAGTCTCTTTCTCAATTTGAGGTCCATAAGGGTCAGGTAGCCTCGAACCGTTTTTTGCTTTTACTTCCATAACAGTAAAATTTATATTAAGTGCCCCGTTATATTTATCATAGTTCTTAAGCATCTCGCTCCGTACTTCTTCAAGTACATCCGGACTACTTATCATACCTGTTAACTTACCCGTTGCCTTTGACTTTACGTCTTTATTTTCTAAAGTAAGACCAGGATTACCTGTTCCTCTATCATGTATCTCAGCATGGACATAGATGTCATAATTAAATTAGCATTTTCAATGCTTCTTCTTCAACAATTCTCTTTGCGTGTCATTGTGAAATGTAAGGGCCGGAGTCTGTTATAGCTAAAAAAAAACACCACCTTTTCAGGTGGTGTTTTTAGTCTTAAAGTGGGGGATTCCCAGAGGGAACCTCCCCGAAGGTCTTTATTGCAAAACTGTGATTGCAACACGGTTTTGTTGGTAAGCCCACTCACTGCCATCTTGTTCAATGATTGGTTTGTTCTTACCGTAGCTGATAACTCTGATACGCTCAGGAGAAACGCCATGTGCAATAAGCTTTTCTTTAGCTGCATGTGCACGACGCTCGCCGAGAGCCAAGTTGTACTCAACTGTTCCGCGGTTGTCAGTATGTCCGTCAATGGTTACGCCATAATTTGCATATTGAGCAAGCCATTGAGCTTGACGTTGAATGGTCTCCATTCCTTCTGAACGAAGGGTAGATCTGTCGAAATCGAAGAATACCCGATCTCCAACATTCTCTACGAAATCAGCTTGTGAACCAGGGACACAGGGTGACTCTGCAGCAATTTCTGCAATTTCTTCAGCTAGTGCGCCTTGGCCAGTTGCTGTTACGCACTCTTCTGGGCAAGGTCCACAAGCAGTTACCAACGCAGTTACTGCGAGAAGACTTGTAATTTTTAAACGCATTCTTTTTCTCCTTTTTTTGTTTTAGTTCCCTCACTATATCGAGGAATATTTAATAAAGTGTTAAAATTAGTCTCTTTTTTTGATGCCTTGGCCCTATGCAATTGTTTGCTTAGTCCGAAGACTTAAGACACCGTGAAAGTAATATACTCTGTTTCCTGAGAAGGATCAAGAGCTACCATGTAGGATAAGATCCTTCTCCTGGTACTTTTATTTTTCGTTTGTTAAAACCAACGATATCGACACAGGTTAAGGCCACTTTGCTACGAGAAGAGGCTTGATGTGTGTAGATAATTTCCCGTCCATTGGGGGACCAGCTAGGGCCTTCTAAGAGATATCCTGAATCCAAAAGGCGCTCACCTGAGCCATCGGGGCGTATGACACCGATAGAAAACACGCCTCCCTTTTGTTTTGTAAACGCAATGAGGTCTCCACGAGGTGACCAAACAGGGTTGTGATAAAGTCCTGCACCAAAGCTGATACGCGCTCCTTCACCTGGGTCGCCAGCGTTTTTTACATAAAGTTGAGGTTTCCCGCCTCTATCAGAGCTATAGACAATTTGTCTTCCATCAGGAGAATAACAGGGTGAGACATCAATCGCTCCCGAGGAGGTCGTCATTTTTGTCATTTGCTTTGTGGCCAAATCCATTGTGTAAAGAGATGTTGTCCCTTTTTCAGCAATACTTAAGATCACCGTATTTCCGTCTGGGGAAAAGCGAGGGGTGAGTTTAAGCCCATGAACAGCGCCTAAAGAACTTGTTTGACCGGTTTGAAGATCAAAAATATGAAGGTTTGGCTCTTTATTATTCTTTCCAAAGTTCATGTAGGCAATTTTTGTACGATCTGGGGAAAAGCGAGGGGTGTGGACAATGCTCTCTCCACTGGATAAGAATTGATGACTTTCACCATCTTGGTCCATAATGGCCAGGCGGTACTTGCGTTTCATTTCCGTGCCAGATTCATGAATGTAAACGATACGTGTATCAAAATAGCCCTTGTCTCCTGTTAGCTTCTCATAAACTTCATCAGCAATTTTGTGAGCTACACGGCGCCAATTATTGGCTTCAGTATTGAGGGAAAGCCCTGTGAGTTGGGATTCTGTGAAAATGTCAAAAAGGCGGAAATCAACTTGAAATCCCGATCCTTGGCGACGTATGAGGCCTCCTACAAGGGCTTCAGCGTGCAACAATCGCCAGTCCGCAAAGCGTGGGTTGGTCATGACATCATTGGCTGATTGTATGTAAGCGGCAGGATCTACAACCTTAAATAATCCACAGCTTTCAAGATCAGAGACAATGACAGATGTAATATCTTGTGCAAGCTTGGTCATTTCAGCGTCCCCACCGCCACTGAAAGGTGTGATAGCAATAGGAATAGGTTTAAATATTCCTTCTGTTACATCAATACGGAGCTCTGCTTGTACGGGCAGGATGAGCCCGACAACCATAAGAAACGTAAGGAAAACAACTTTTTTCATGTAAAGTCCTTTGCTAATCAGTCGCATGTGGATGCAAGGGTATCAAACAAGAGTACCCTTGTAAAGGTTGAGGTGTCCAAATTTTCTCCGTGCAAATGCTCAGACTTGTGGTATTGTCTGGGGTAATAAAAATGATCTAAGGGCAACCAGTGACGTGGATTTTTGAAAATCTTGGCCGTGTTTTCCTTGCCTTTGTGGCAACGACAGGACGGTTGTTTCTCTTTCTGCTGCAAGCCCTGAATCAAGGCTTGCGTCCACCTTACTATGGTCGGCAAATCCTTCGTCAGATATGGGAAATTGGGTATCTCTCTCTGCCGGTGGTGGGGCTGACGGCCCTTTTTACAGGAATGGTTCTTGCTCTTCAAAGCTATACAGGATTCTCTCGATTTAATGCTGAAAACGCCATTGCAAACGTTGTCGTTCTTTCGATGACACGTGAGCTAGGCCCTGTCCTTGCAGGATTAATGGTGGCAGGGCGTATAGGGGCAGCTATGGCGGCTGAAATTGGCACAATGCGGGTAACCGAGCAGATTGATGCCCTAACTACGCTTTCAACAAATCCCCAGAAGTACCTCATTATGCCTCGCCTTTTTGCAGGCATTACCATGCTGCCGTTCCTTGTCGTTGTCGCTGATATTATTGGCATTTTCGGAGGATATTGTGTCAGCGTGTATCGTTTGGGATTTAATGCCTCTCTTTATCTAGAGCAGACTCTTAATTTTGTGGAGATTCAAGATGTGACCTCTGGATTGATTAAAGCAGCGGTCTTTGGCTTTATTATTTCCCTGATGGGATGCTACCATGGGTTTACCTCGAAGGGAGGGGCTCAAGGAGTAGGGAAAGCAACAACACATGCGGTGGTGTCCGCTTCTATTCTTATTCTAGTGGCGAATTACATCCTGACCTCTCTTTTATTTGAGCAAGGGGTTTCATGACACCTAAATTTTCCTTAAAAAATCTTCACAAAACGTTTGGTACTCATTCGGTGCTGCGGGGAATTAATTTAGAGATTTTTCCAGGGGAGTCTTTAGTTATTATTGGGGGCTCAGGGACAGGAAAATCCGTCCTTTTTAAATGCCTTTTAGGGCTGATGCAGGCAGATTCGGGCGTCCTTGAGATGGATGGAAAAAATATTCTTAAGGAAAACGCGCAAGAAAACGAAGACCGACTTAAGGATATCGGAGTTGTTTTTCAAGGATCTGCCTTATTTGATAGTTTGACGGTATGGGAAAACGTGGCTTTTCGCTTGCTCTATGCAGAACGCAGAGGGCGTCAGGAAAGCAAAAAAATTGCGCTTCAAAAGCTAGCGGCTGTTGGTCTCAAAAAAAATGTTGCAGACCTTTATCCTTCTGAGATTTCAGGAGGGATGGCACGTCGTGTGGCTTTGGCTAGGGCGATTGCGAGCCAGCCTCAGGTTTTGTTTTTTGATGAACCGACATCTGGCCTTGATCCTATTTTTAGCAGTACAATCAATCAGTTAATCAAAAAGTCGGTAAAAGAGCTGGGAGTAACAGCTTTGACCATTACCCATGATATGACAAGCGCCCGTGTTATTGGAGATCGGATTGCTGTTCTCTATGAAGGTAAAATTATTTGGTGTGGACCAGCTAAGGATATCAATAAGAGTGATAATCCCTACGTTCAGCAATTTATTCAGGGACGGCCTGATTAGGCCCTAGCAAGCGCTAAGTAGAAATTTCAATGAGCTAACTGAGCACATAGTATTTTGTGAGATC
This sequence comes from Alphaproteobacteria bacterium, assembly GCA_020049895.1. Lineage (GTDB taxonomy): Bacteria > Pseudomonadota > Alphaproteobacteria > UBA9655 > UBA9655 > UBA9655. The sequence goes on from JAGVLE010000022.1 coordinate 4,422, forward strand.
AGGAGGAAAGAGTTTATTTAGCCCTCTCTAGTAGCGCTATCATAGCACGCCTCGCTTCTGGAGACTCTAGGTTCGTGGCTTCTGCAAGAAGGAGGTTTTTTTCGAAAACAGCGGCTCTAAACGTAATGAGAAGCTCTACAATAGGGAGGTGGCCTGCTCTTACAGCAAGACATATGGCGCTGTCGTTTGCATGGTTTTTATCGTATACCTGAGAGGGGTTTATTGTGGCGAATAAACGTGCGCTTTCTAAATCCCCCTTATCTGCAGCAGTATGGAGAGGAGTATTTCCTTTCTCGTGTTGATCGCTTAATTCAGTTAGTATACGTAGCATCTCATTACGTCTCCATTCCATACTAGCCAAACTTGGTGTGTTTTCATTTTCTTCTAGTACCATCTGCTGTACAAGGATAAGAGGTGAAATACCGTCATTATTGGAAAGGCTAGGATTTGCCCCAAAACTGTAAAGGAGCTTTATGATATGTGTTTGCATCATATGAAGGTGGGCGACTTCAACAGCAACATGAAAGGGTGTATTTCCCTTATGATTTGGAGCATTCACGAGAAAGGGGGCTTTTGTGAGGATAGTCTTTACAATATCCACATGCCCCAAACGTGCGGCTAAATGTACAAATGTGTTTTCATCTTCGTGTCGTATATCAAGATCAACGTTCTGATTTTCAACACAAATATTCACAAAATCTATGTTTCCTGTTTCAATGCCAATTCGGAGCGGTGTCTTTCGATTCAAAGCTTGAATATTGGGGAGTGCTCCCCCTTGCATAAGCTGATGTGCGGTGGCAGCAGATTCACTTGCACGCACAAGAACTATTCGTCCTTCTTTTTCACTTTCTTTGACGTTTTTATCTGAGGCCTCTGCCAGAGCTTCTGCAGAGGTCGCCCTTCTTGCAAGATCATCTAGAAAAACTTGCCAATCTTTCGCGAGTTTGCTTAAATTAAAGAGTGTATCCCGCATTTCCCTAGCTATAGTTTGAGAGATGGTTAGCGCCTCAGCTGCGCCTCTGATAGCAAGTACGGCCCTTTGCGTAGCTTGTTTAATGTGAGGGGTGATATAGGAATCATAGCTGAGGGCATCTGTATCTTGCCTAATGTGGGCGTCATACTCATCAGATAAACTAGTAAATCTTGAAACGTTGTCTTCACTATGATTTTCATAAGATAAGATTTCACCGATAGCATTTTCAACAGGTCCTTTATCAGATAGTCTTTTAGCAGTCTTAATAAGCTGTTGAGCGATTTTTACAGCCTTATTCGCAGCGGAACGGGTTTTTTTTGCAAGCTCGATATTTTTTCTAGCCGACTCTGCTAGCATAGGCGCAGCCGCAAGAATATGAAGGAACGTAAGCCCTCCAGCATACTGTTTGTTAGGATTATTAAAAACGTTGGGAGCACCTTTTTGAGAGGTGCTAAATCCTCCTATACTTGTAGAACGCTTACGCGAATCCTGTGGAGGAGGATAATGCGGAAACAAAAGACTGGCAGAGCGCGTACGTGCAGAGGGAGCTTCTGAGGGGACTTCACATGGAGGATGTACTTCAGAGAGCTTAACACTATACATTGTCTCTCGTTCTTCTTCGTCCATTGCTAGACAAGATGAAGCTAATATCAAGCTTATACCTGTGGTGGCTAACACAATCTTGGAAACTATCCGCATGCTTTCTTGTCCCCTATGAGAGGCTAACATAATGTATATTACGTTAACCGTAAAAACTTTAGAAGAGCTATATTGGGGAATTCGCTATCAACATTATTGCTCTAACTAAATGTTCTGATGTTAATCCCTTGTTCCTAGCGCATATAGGGCCACGCCAGTGGCAACAGATACATTCAATGTGGAAAAGTCAGGGGCCGTGGGGAGTTTCATCAAAAAATCACATTTTTCTTGAGTCAGTCGACGCAATCCTTCGCCTTCTGCTCCCATGACGAGGGCAATCTTTTCAGGAAGAAGAGCCTTTGAAAGATAGGTAGGCCCTTGCTCATCTAGCCCTACAGTCCAAAATCCTACTTTCTTTAACTCTTCCAGGCTTCTGGAGAGATTTGTGACATGCCAGATAGGTAAGAGCTCAAGGGCTCCAGAGGCAGCCTTTGCAAGAACTCCAGAAAGGGGAGGGGCGTGATGTTCTGTCATCATGATACCAATGGCTCCCAAAGCCTTGGCAGTCCTTAAAATCGCCCCCACATTATGAGGATCAGTCACATGATCAAGAACAACAATTACTCCCTGAGAAATATCGGCTAACTCTTTAAGATCGGGCTCTGGCAGAGGGAGTACTTCCATAGCAATCCCTTGGTGAACAGCCCCCGTAGGGAGCAGGCGCGCAAGAGAAGCATTATCCAAGATTTGCGCTTTGGAAAATAGTGAGGAAGAAGATAACCCTTTGTGGGTAATTTCTGTCATCAAGAGCCGTAAACATTTACGGTTAGGGTTTTCAAGGGCTGCCAAGCAGGCATGTGTTCCCCATAACCAGAGGGAAGAAGATTTTTTCATTTTATATTCATAGAACTCTTAATATATTCCAAAAACATTAACTTTTAGAGTTTTTCTTATGATGGTAGCATAAACAAGTGTGGAGCCAGTCTCAACAAGAATCAGCGTCACAACACCTCCGTAAAGCCCCCAAAAATAGATTAAGAAAAATCCTAAGAAACAGATGGCGATAAATCCTAAGGCATTCACAAGCATAAATATACGAGGCTCTACCGCATATTCCATGATATCACAGGAAAGTCCGGCACAGAGGGAAAAGAGATATCCTGTAGCTATAAGAAGGAGGGCGGGATACCCTGCAATATATGTGGGCCCAAAATGACTCAATAATGTTTTTCCAAAAAAGATAAATACAACTAAAAACAAGACACCAAAAGAAAACATAACAATATTTCCTTTGTTGATGAGGCGTTGGAATTTTGACGTTCCAGAAAGAAGAGCCGTTGGTGCGATTGTGCTGTCCAGTAAAACTCTGCAGGTATAATAAGAAATCCACATAAAATCAGCTATGGTTGCAACAGCATTAAAAATAGCTAAGGAATCACCGGAATCTTGTCGCGTTAATTTAAACAAGAAATTAACAAGCCCTTCTTCCCATGTGACAAGAAGGATAAATAAGAGCTGAACCCCTGTAACAAGCCACACCCTGTTATGGTTTTCTGGGGGAGAACGGAAAATTTGAGGATGTAGAGCTTTCTTAATCTTAACAATTTGGTAAATGACAACGCATAGCACAGCAAAACCATACAAAAATATGGCAGTCCTTATCTCTAATGTGTCAAAAATATTTTTCCAGAAAATAAGTCCCACTACTAAGAAAAGAGAGGGAAAGACATAATATGTCAGTGTGGAATCGACAGGTTTTCTAAGGGCGCACAGAATCATCGTAAAGAAAGATAAAAGGGCTGCGAGCGGAATAAGCCATAGGTACTCCCACAGAATATTAATTTCAAATCCTGAAAGAGTTTGATGAAATCCCCATACAAGGGAAGATACTCCAAGGCCTGCTATAAGAAGGAAAAGGCACAAAAGAATGACGTAGCGCCAATAAAATTTATGTAATCCATGGAGTTTGGAATAATTGCCTTCGGCAAGATATTGTGGAATAAATTTAATGCAAGACTGATCGCTGCCTAAAAGGATGAATCCTGCGAGAAAGCCAGAGATAGAGAGGATAGCAGAAATTTCTCCAAATTCTTCAGGGGTAAATGTTTGAGCAAGAAAAAGATTAAGGCCATAAGGGGCAGTAAATGAGAGGATGGCTGCTAATAAGGTAAGGACAAAAACCTTTTGCCCGCCCATTTCAGAAAACAAATTCTTTAGATGGGCCCTTAAACGTCTTTTTTTCATGTGTTGTCTCGAGTCGATATCTTTCTAATATACCTAAATTCTTTTTAGTGTAGGAAGCGATAATTAAAGAAAGATGTGTTTTTTATAAATTAGGGAAATATCCAGCGTAGGAGGATGGTATGTCAGTTTCTGTGGGAATTCTTATTTATGCTATGTTTTGGATGGTTATTCTTTTTCTTGTTCTCCCATGGGGGGTGCGGGTTTCGGATACATTAACGCCTGGACAAGCAACAAGCGCGCCAGACAATCCACGTATTGGGCTTAAACTAGTGCTTACGTCTATCCTTGCAGGACTTTTGTGGGGGGGAGCATTGTTGGTGCTGAAAAGCTAGGATGGTGCCGCCGGAAGGAATCGGACCTTCGACCTCACCCTTACCAAGGGTGTGCTCTACCACTGAGCTACGGCGGCTTAAGTGCGGTACCATGCCATAGGATTTATCCTGAATCAAGGGTCCCCTTGCTAAAAAATACATGACAACAGAGAGGAAAACCGGATATGGTTTGCATCATCTAAAAAGAGGATTACGGTAAATGAAGGGGCCACTTCCCCACAAACCTTCTTCCCAGCGACAAGCTGAAGAAAGAAAACAACGCCTTGCAAAGGCTTTGCGGGAAAATTTGCGGAAACGCAAAGAGCAAGCTGTCTTGCGAAAAAATGAGAAAGAAAATCAATGAGTTATTATCAAAATCTTGAAGGATGTTATCACTATCACGGTCAAGAGAGCGCCATAAACGATCTCTTAACTTCAGAAGTCTTAAAAGAGTTCCAAGCTGCAGCCGTCAAAGGGGCCTTCCCCCCAGTGTGCTGTGTGAATCACCCAGAAGAAATTCCGCTGTTTCAACAGGCGGCTGAGCGATTAGCACATTTTGAGGATATCCTTATTTTCGGAACAGGCGGCTCAAGCCTCGGAGGAAAAACTCTTTATGCTCTTTCCTCTCAAGAAAAGCCGCGTTTGCATTTTATAGACAATATTGATCCTCACACTTTTATGCTTCTTTTTCAAAGGATTAGCATTCAAAAGACTGGCGTCTTAGTAGTTTCTAAATCAGGGTCGACGGTGGAAACGTTGATGCAAATGCTCACTCTTCTGCAGCATTTTGGACCTATAAGTCCCTCTCAAGTCCTTGTGATTACAGAACCAAAGGACAATCCTTTAAGAGCATTAGCAGAAAAGCATCACTGGGCCTGTCTGGATCATCCTGTAAACGTCGGTGGGCGCTATTCTTGTTTTTCTGTGGTAGGGCTTATTCCCCTCATTTTAGCAGGTTTGGACCCTATAGTTTTTCATAAAGGCGGCCAAGATGTTCTTAAAGATCATCTGAACTCCCCCCATCCTTCCGCTTTTCTGGGGGCGGCTATGGGAGTTTATTTAGAAAAATATCAGCACAAAACGCTTTCTGTGATGATGCCTTATGCGGACCAGTTAAATTCTTTTTCCTTTTGGTATCGGCAATTATGGGCGGAAAGCGTTGGGAAAGAAGGGAAGGGGACGACGCCTATCCAGGCTCTGGGAACAGTGGACCAGCATAGCCAATTACAGCTTTATTTAGAGGGGCCCAAGGACAAATTCTTTACCCTTTTAGGGGTGAATTGGGAAAATAAGGGGCCACGGATTGAAAGCTTGGATATACCTGAGTTTACAGGGAAAACGATGGGAGAGCTGTTGCTTGCAGAGCAAAAAGCAACCTATCAAACCCTCCTTAATCACAATTGTCCAACGCGGTTGATCACCCTTGATCGATTAGATGAATATCACTTAGGGGCCCTCATGATGCACTTCATTATTGAAACAATCCTGGCGGCGTCTTTTTTGCAGGTAAATGCCTTTGATCAGCCTGCTGTTGAAGAAGGTAAAAAATTAGCAAGAGAGTATTTGAACCAAAAATAAGAAGGGCAGTGAGGGGGCAATGCTTTTAATTGTTGAAGAGAGAAAGAAAATTAAATGCTCTTATTTCCTGAATTCCTTCTTCAGCGTCCTTTTTTGCCACTGGGGACAGATGATCGCTTGACCTTGCGTCCTTTGCGAGAAAGTGATGCAGAAGCGCTGAGAGCCCTTGCCAACAACAAAAACGTGGCCGCCCGTCTTGCGAGACTTCCTTACCCCTATACCTTGGCGGACGCGTATAAGTTCATTTCTTTTTCTCAACAAGGGATAAAGAATGGGGAACATCTTCTTCTGGCCATCGAGAGACGGGCTGATAAAAAGTTTATGGGGGTGATCGGGTGTGAGAGTGAGCAAGGGTATTGTGAGTTAGGGTATTGGCTTGGGGAGGAGTTTTGGGAGCAAGGGTATGGAAAAGAGGCCGTTCGAGATTTTATTCGGTTTCTCTTCAGTGTCTTTCAAACGGAAGAAATAGTTGGCACTGTTAAGGAAACCAACAGGGCTTCCCGTCGTATTTTTGAAGGGTTAGGCTTTCGTGAGACGGGAACAAAAGAAAGCCCGTCAGGTGTCTGTGATCAGCTACAGCCAGCAGTTACCTATGCCCTTACGCGAGAAGAATTTAGATCCCATTATAAAAAACAAGGATTGATTACGATAGAAGCGGTAACCGCTGCTGTGATTAATGAAGAGGGAAAAATCTTCTTAGCCGAGCGTCCAGAAGGCAGAATAATGCCAGGGGTGTGGGAGCCTCCTGGCGGGAAGATAGAGCCTGGGGAAACTCCTAAAGAAGCTATTGTGCGAGAGCTTAAGGAAGAGATAGGGATTGATGTCAATCAAGAAGATTTAGACCTTTTTACAACCGTTTCTTACCCATATGAAGCTTATCAACTCTCGATGACCTGTTATTTGTGTCGTCGGTGGAAGGGCAAGCCTTATGGGGCAGAGGGACAAAAGGTAGCTTGGGTAGCCTGGGAAGATCTAGCTACCCTTTCCCTTTTTCCTGCAAGTGTGATTCCCTTTCATAAACTGCAAGAGCTCTTAGCTATTTAGGTAGCCAATAGCTTTCCCTTTTTTAAAAGATCAAAAGCGAATTTTATATTTACGAATTGTATCTTTAGAATCTTGAGGATCTTGTTCATACCCGAACAATCCGTATTGTTGAGCTAAGGACTTGACATATGCGAGCACAGGGAAAGATTCCTCACTAGCTTCAATATAATTTTTTAACGCATTAGGGTTCTTTCCATTCATGACTTCTCGAAATATTTCGCGAAATATTTCGTTAAATATGGGAGTGAGTATGTTCATATCGGCGCTATGTTTTTCTGCCAAATTCCAATCCATCCACACTGGGACTCTGTGACTGGGGTCCTGCGCCCACACTTTTTCTATTCCTCCGTATAGTGCTTCTCTTTCGCGTGCGGCTTGTCTTTTCTTCTTGCTTACGGTGGTGCTATTGATTAGGATATCATTGAATATTTTTTTATTTGAAGAAGTCTGCGCTAGATAGTAGTGAATAGCCGCGCTATTTTGCCTATCAAATAGATCTTTGAACACGTTCTCAATTTTTGTTTTTGTAGGTTCTTCTGGGTCCATCCCAATCCATGCGAGTAATTTTCCGTGTATTAAGCTTAGCAGAGGATGCTCATACACTTCTAATTCATTCTCTCCAACGTAACCTTTACGAATAAAACATCGTATTGTCTCTTGTTTGTCTTCAGAGAGATTGACAAGGAGACCTAGCTCGTTTTTTTTGACCGTTTCTTTTATTATTTTAAGAGGAACGTCCCTTTTTTTGATAAAGGGATAAGCTTCTGTCAGTTTTTTCCATACCCATGCCTGATACTGTTCTGAGAAAAAAGGGAAATTTCTGACCTTACCACTTGTGCTAGCCCACTCTAAGTGTATGAGATCTTTAACAGTAGTCCAGCTCCCTGCAATCGCAGCTTGATTGGACGCTGTCAACTCAAAAAAGCTACAAAATCTCTCAATTACAGCAGGTTGTTGAGCGAGGGGGGCAGCAATATGTACGCCCGCTTGATCTTTGTCTTCTTCATCTCCCACAGCTTTGCACAGGTGGCTAGTTGTACTGAGGAGAGTGAGAACAGACAATAACTTTATTAATTTCATATTAAAATTCCCTTTAAGTATATTTTTGAGACACTTAACTAAAGGACGATGATGTGATATACTGGACTCCTAACCAATAAAGGAGACCGGAAGAATGTCAGATCTTAGTTGCAAGAAGTGC